>CAMFYL010000005.1 GCA_946002055.1 uncultured Roseburia sp. | reverse complement strand
GTTATTGTGAAAGATACCATTCCGGATGAGAAAGTTGAAATTCTGTAGGAGTTGCAAGTGACGTTGAAATAATTTGATAAAATAGGTTGAATTTATCCTAGATAAAGTAATATACTATCTATATAAAAAAATGGAGGTGTTCATATGACAGTAGATACAAACACAATGGTTTCAATTACAGAAGCAAATCAGAACTTTTCAAAAGTTGCAAGATTAGTAGATGAGCTTGGCTCAGTTGTTATACTTAAGAATAATGCACCAAGATACTTGGTAATAGATTTTAGCAAAGCAGATGACAGTGCTGTAGCTAAGGATGAAGATGTGCTTGAAATTTCAAAAAGATTACTTGCACAGAATAAAGAGGCTTATGAGGTGCTTGCTAAATGAAAAGACTGAGCAAAGAGCAGATTTAGATGCTTCATTCACAGCTTATTGAACAGACTGGCGGGACTGCTGGTGTAAGAGATTTCAATTTGTTGGAGTCTGCTATAGAGACTCCGTTTCAGGTATTTGGCGGAGAAGAGCTATATCCAACGATCCAAGCAAAAGGTACACGTCTGGGCTATGGTTTAATAAAGAATCATTGTATGTTGGATGGAAACAAGCGAATAGGAACACATGTGATGCTTGTGTTCTTTGCCTTAAATGGAATCGAATTACGATATACGCAAAAAGAATTGTGTGAAATGGTTCTCGCAGTAGCAGATGGAAGTTTGGAATATGAAGATATGCTTAAGTGGATACTGGAGCATCAAGCATAATTGTTTAATATATTTTAATGCCTGTGTTCAATCTTGGGAAGGGCGAACACAGGTGATTATTTGAATTTATGGAGGTGTTCATTCACATTGCAAACATCAGAGAGCTTTAGATTAAGTGCTATCTTGGCGTTTTCAGGTGGATTTCAGGATGCATATACTTACAATATGAGAGACCATGTTTTTGCAAATGCTCAAACAGGTAATGTTGTTCTGATGAGTCAGAATTTTATGCAAGGCAATGCGGTTATGGGGGTTCATTATATGTTTCCTTTGCTTTCATTTGCTGCAGGAATTTTTATTGCCGAGCAAATTGAAAACAAGTTCAAGAACAGTAAGGGCATACACTGGAGACAAATCATTCTGTTTATAGAAATACTAATGCTTGGCCTTGTCGGATTTATGCCACTGAAATTAAATATGATTGCTAATATGTTAGTTTCCTTTTCATGTGCTATGCAGGTGCAAACTTTTAGAAAAGTACATGGATACGGATATGCGAGCACTATGTGTATAGGGAATTTAAGAAGTGGAACAGAAAGCTTATCACATTACCTCCGGAATAAGGATAAGGAATCTTTATATAAAGCACTTCATTTTTTTGGCATAATTGTGTTTTTTGCAATCGGAGCCGGAATCGGTGGAGTCCTATCTAATATCTGGGGTATAAAAACGATTTTGGTCTCCGCAATACTCCTAACTTCCGTTATTTTAATGATGATTAAGGAGTACCGGTAAATTTCAGTCTTGCGAAGAGACTGAAAGCAACAGAAGATTTGAAGTTGATGGAGATATTATGAAAAACATTAAGGTAAAAAAGACAGTATATATTGTACTTGTTATATTAGGTTTGTTCATTGTTCAAACTTTTGCAAGCAAGTTAGGTGGTTTCATTGCCGATTCAATTCAATATGAAGTGATTGATAAAGATGGTACATTTATGAGTATCTCTGTGCATCACATTATTCAGATGATAGTGGCTTTAGTGCTTATTTTTGTTATCAGTAAGAAAAGTGATTTAGAATTTTGGTTAAAGCCGAGGTTAAATAAGAGCGGTATACTATATACGACGATTTTTGATATTGTCATTTTAATGTATGTTCTTATTAGTTATATCGTTGGATATTCACTTAATACAATTGTGCCATACGCATATGAGCTAAATATATCAAATGTTTTAGGAACCTTAGGGTTTCAACTGTTTTTATCAGGAACATCAGAAGAAATTTTGTTTAGAGCACTTCCGATTACTGTTCTTGGTGGAGTGATAGGCAAAGATAAAAAAGGTTATGCATTTATTATTGTAATAGCCTCGGTACTATTTTCTGCTGCACATATCCAATGGACATTGTTTCCTGTTTCATTAACTTTTTCATGGTTTCAGTTGATTTATGCATTTATATTAGGTATAGCGTATGGACTTACATATGTGAAATCAGAAAGTATTATTTACCCCATGATTATGCACGGATTGAGCAATTTCTTTATGGTTGGAATGGGGTATATATTTATGACTGTGATGAACTAATACATAGTTAAGAGCACGCCCAACTTTCAGTCTTCCGGTGAGATTGAAAGCGCTCATGAATTTGAATTTTCTTTACTTAGGAGGTGTTTGTATATGGCTGATATTGAATTTATTAGATGCTCTGGGACAAATGAAGACTTTATCGAAAACTGTCAATTATTAGATATAGATTTAGATAGGCGAGTAGGAAGAGTTATTAAGAGAGATAAATATAAACAGTATAATCAACTTGATGAGATAAAGGAGGTTGTAGTTGTGTATGTTGATGGAAAAGCCGCTGGTGCTGGAGCGATTAGAGAATATCAGTACGGTGATATCGACAATGCAACCGAGTTGAAAAGAGTATTTGTCAGAGAAGAATTCCAAGGAAAAGGAATAGGAACCAAACTGGTTCTTGAATTAATCGAGTGGGCGAAAGAACTAGGATATAGGAAATTGATTCTTGAAACTGGAGAATTGTTACAAGAATCGTGTCATGTATATCGAAAAGTGGGATTTAATAAAATGGATAATTATGGTCCTTATGTTTCAATGCCAGAATCATTGTGCATGATGAAAGAATTGTAACGGAAAAGAACTCGACAAACTTTCAGTCTTACGGAGAGATTGAAAGCAACAGAAGATTTGAAGTTGGTGGAGGTTTGTATGGTTAGAGAAGTCTTTGAAAATGAGCTAGACGAGCTATTGGAATTATATTTAAATTTACATGAAAAATCTGTGCCAGAAAAGACGACACATTTAAAAAATACATGGAACACGATTATTCAAGATAAAAATCATCATATTATTGTTAATGAAATAGATAATAAAATTATATCTTCTTGTGTTTGTGTGATTATACCAAATTTGACGAGGAGTATTAGACCGTATGCGTTTATAGAAAATGTTGTTACACATGCAGATTATCGTGGAAAAGGATATGCAACAAAATGTTTGAATTATGCCAAAGAAATAGCAGAGAAAGAAAACTGTTATAAAATGATGTTGCTTACAGGTTCGAATAATGATGCAACATTACGTTTTTATAGTAATGCTGGCTATAACAGTTCAGATAAAACGGCTTTCATTCAATGGATTGAATAGGCGGAAACTTTCAGCCTTGTGGAGAGATTGAAAGCAACAGAAGATTTGAATTTATTGAGGAGGTATAGAAATGAAGAATCTAACAAAAAAATATCCAGTTGTTACTACACTAGTACTAATTTGTTTAGTATTTGCTATTGTTTCTTCCTTTTATGGAAAAATGTATGATTTATTTGCATTTCACTCTAAACCTATTTATATTTGGCAATATATAAGTGGTACTTTTATGCATGGTAGTAAAGAAGCACCGATTTGGTTTTTATGGGTTCACTTAATTTTAAATTGTCTTATGATAATTCCTTTTGGCAGTATATTAGAAAATAAACTAGGTTCAAAAAATACATTTATTGCATTTATTGTCGCTATGATAATATCCTCACTTCTTTTTCAAGTAATAACATTGCCTTATAGTGAAGATATAGTAGCTAGTGGTATATCAGCAATAGGATATGCATTTGTTACTGGTGGAATTATGAATATGAAAGATTTATGGAAAAAATATTCTATTAAAACAAAAGGGTTATATATAATTTTGATTAGTCTATCACTAATAATGCTTTTGCCAATTATTACTGGCTGGATGTCAACTCTTATGCATCTATCAGGTATTATCAGTTATTTTATAGTTTATTTTACAATAAGACATTTTAAAATAACAGAGAGGTAATTACAAATTTCAATTTGTCGAACACTTGAAAATTTCAGTTTGGACCTTTGTTATGGGTATTGAATTTAATAGGAAATAATGCGTTTAGTAGGGGGGTCATTTGAACCCCCTTTTGAACACCCCTAAGAAAATTCGGGAAAAGGGAGTGGAACTCAAAGACAAATGACAAAAAGTATGTAAAAAATGAGGATATTATCGTCATAATATAGTATAATAGACCACATATTAGGAGATACGGGTATATTTTGATTTATATTATATGGGGGACGAAGCATGAAAACACGGAAGATAGCACTTTCACAGAAAATTCTGGTGTATGTTATTGCGTCTGTCATTGTGGTGATGGGCATAGTGACAGCAATTTCATACAGCACACTGAAATCACGTCTTACAGCTATTTCTCAGCAGGAGACCTTGGATTTCGCCATCACTTCAGCGGCAGCGATTGATGGAGACATCTTTGCAAAGGCCATAGAGGAGGGAGCAGATTCCAAAGCGGCGGCAGAGATTCACAAGCAGTTGAGCAACTTCTTGTCTGTGGATACGGTTTCCTTTATCTACACCATGACCTATCTGGATGATGCCCACTTCCAATTTGTTGTGGATGCGGATCCGGAGGAACCGGCGGATTTTGGAGAAGCATATGAAGCGGAGGATGAGATGACTCAGGCTTATCAGGGAACCGCTACATTGAACACCACACCCACCACAGATGAGTGGGGGACGGTGTACAGCGCCTATGCCCCTATTTGTGACAGCAAGGGAACAGTGGTTGGAATTGTTGGTGTAGACTGTAATGCATCGATGATTCAGAGTGCCGCTAATCAACTCTTAATCAGCATTATCATTGCGGAAATCATTGCGTTGCTTGTTGCTATTTCCCTTGCATTTGTGATTTCTCGCCAGATGAGACGGAGTTTTGAAAAAGTAAATCATGTCATCTCGCAGGTAGCATCTGACGACGGGGATTTGACCCAAGAAATTAACATACAGACAGGGGACGAATTCGAGGTGATTGCAGATAATCTGAACAAACTGCTTTCCAAGACTCGTACCACCATCGAGAGTTTGTCCGATGGTAATTCCAATGTGCAAAGCATTATGCAGACTATCAATAGTGATATGGTTGATTCCGGCGGTAATATCGCTCAGATTAACGACACTATGCAAAGTATGGTGGATTCCAGCACGGAGATTGCGGTGTCCATTGCGGCCGTGAAGGATGAGACCGGCACCGTGTATGATACCACGCAACAAATTGTCGCCATTGCTAAGAACAGTAAGGATACCATCCAATCGAATCGGGAGTCGGCCCATAACCTTCAGCAGATTGCAGAAAGCTCTACTGTTACCGCTACACAGAATGTGGAGAAGATGCAGGCACAACTTGCCATAGAGGAGGAAAAGTCCAAAGCTGTGGAAAAGATTCATCAGCTCTCCGATGCTATCTTAAATATTTCAGGTCAGACCAATCTTTTAGCGTTAAATGCATCAATAGAGGCTGCGAGAGCAGGAGAAGCCGGCCGGGGATTTGCAGTTGTTGCCAGTGAAATAAGCGATCTTGCGGCAGAAACAAATACTGCTGCCAACGAGATACAGCAGGTGAGTACTAGCGTAATGGAAGCAATCCGCGGATTGGAACAGATATCCGGTAATATGCTACAGTTTATCCACGATACGGTTCTTTCAGATTACGAGAAGTTTTCCGCAGCCAGCGATCAGTTCTCGGAACAGACTACTAGTCTAGAGTTGAATATTGACCAGCTTTTAGATGCCCTGGGTGGTTTTTATAATGCGGTGGCTTCCATTCGTGATTCTATGGAGACGGTGCAGGAGGCATCGGAGACCAACAACGCAGAGATGGAGAACATTTCAAGCATTCTAGAAGTTCTGAATCAGACCATGCAGACAGAAGTGCAAACAGCGGAAGAGACCTTGCAAACCATCAGCAATATGACCGAGAACCTACAAAAGTATCGGGTTTAATATTTAATACCAATTGTGAGACTGCCCTTTATATGGGCAGTCTTTTTTGCGCTGTGAGCAGGAAAGAGGGCGTAGCGGGGCCTAAGGGAAGAAAACAAGCAAAAAAGCCCCGCCGGGAAGACGATTGGAAACAGGAACGAGGGTGCAGCGGGGCTAATAGGAAGAAAAGAAGCAAAAAAGGCCCCGCCGGGAAGACCAGCAGAGACAAGAAAGAGGGTGCAGCGGGGCCTAAGGGAAGAAAACAAGCCTAAAAGGCCCCGCGGGGAAGACGAGTGGAAACAGGAAAGAGGGTGCAGCGGGGCCAAAAGGAAGAAAAAAGCCCAAAAAGCCCCCGCCCTTGAATGAAAAAATGGGGGTATGGTATACTACCCCTATGAGAAATGAAGAAATGATGCAAACAATGGAAGAAAATAAAGAACGCGTTATTCTGGTAGGATTGCAGTTGGGAAGAAATGACAACTTTGACCATGAAATGGAGGAGTTGGAAGCACTTTGTGATGCCTGCTACTTGGAGCCGGTGTTTACTATAACCCAGGCCTTGGATGCACCGCATCAGGCTTTGTATATTGGCACGGGAAAAGTGGGGGAGGTAAAGCAGGCGGCCGCAAATATGGATGCGGACATGGTGGTCTTTGACGATAGCCTTAGCCCATCTCAGGCCAGAAATCTAAATATGGAAATTGGCCTGCCAATCTTAGATCGAACCGCTTTGATTTTACAGATTTTTGAATCCAGAGCTCAGACAAGAGAAGCAAAACTTCAAGTAGAACTTGCAAGATTACAGTACATGCTCCCAAGACTTTCAGGTATGGGGGTCGCCATGTCAAGGCAAGGTGGCGGCAGCGGCTCGAGATCCAATAAGGGTGCCGGCGAGAAGAAGCTGGAGCTGGATCGCCGTTATATCAATCACAGAATTAACGAGTGCAAGAAGGAATTGCAGGCGGTCAAGAAAAACAGACAGACCCAGCGCAAGAGCAGAAGCCAGTCGGCCATACCACAGGTGTCGCTGGTGGGATACACCAATGCGGGCAAGTCTACTGTGATGAATCAGATGTTAAGCTTCTATGGCAACCCTGAGGTTACAGACAATGAGCACAAGAAAGTGCTTCAGAAGGATATGCTATTTGCCACATTGGAGACTACGGTAAGAAAGATTGCGCCACCGGGAAGACCGGAGTTTTATCTATCGGATACGGTGGGATTTATTGATAAACTGCCCCATCATTTGGTGGATGCGTTTCGCTCTACCTTGGAGGAAGTTTGCAATGCAGATTTACTGCTACAGGTGGTGGACGTATCAGATCCATACTACCGTGAGCATATGCGAGTCACCCAGGAGACACTGAAAGACTTAGGCGCCGGAGATATCCCTATGTTGATTGTCTACAATAAGGCGGACAAAGTTCCAACATTTGCCGGTGATATTCCTATGGTGACAAGTAATCACATTCATATGGCTGCAGGAAAGGGCGTTGGAATTGAAGAACTGTTACAAATGATTATCACAAGACTTTTTCCACCAGAGCGGGAAATGAATCTGATGCTTCCATATAGCGAAGGCAGTCTGTTACATCAGTTGACGGAGCAAGGAACCATTGTTGCACAGGAGTACCAAAATGAGGGCGTCTATGTGGAAGCCAGACTAACCGTGTCAACTAAGATGGAGAGCCTGTGGCGGCAACTGGAGTCGTATCGGTTAGAGAAATAGGTGATATTCACAGGGAATATGTTAGCGTGCAGAAAAAACATCCCATACTCGGATGCGAGAATACAATATAGAAATTGAACATAAAAAAGAGGAAGAAATATATAATGACAGAAACATTTTGCTTATACGATAAAAAACCATACGAAACAGAATTTACAGCAAAAGTAATATCCTGTGAACAGGATGGTGACAGGTATAAAATCGTTCTGGACGCCACCCAGTTTTTTCCGGAGCAGGGGGGCCAGACCCCGGACAGAGGAACCCTGGGAGACGCCAATGTTTTGGATGTGCAGATACAAAACGGCGTGATCACCCATTTCACAGACAAACCGTTAGCCATAGGCCAAGAAGTGATGGGCCAGGTCGACTGGGACTATCGCTTTAGCAATATGCAGCAGCATACAGGGGAGCATATTTTTTCCGGACTGACTCACGGCAAGTATGGTTATGACAATGTGGGATTTCATCTCAGTGATTCCGTAGTGACCATGGATTTTGACGGACCACTGACCGGTGAACAGATTCAGGAATTGGAAATGAAGGTCAATGAAGTTATTTGGAAAAACATCCCGGTAGAGGCATCCTTCCCCGATGATGAAACTCTAAAAGACCTTCCCTACCGCAGCAAAAAAGAGCTGGATGGCCCAATTCGCATTGTCACCATCCCCGGGGTGGATGTGTGCGCCTGCTGTGCGCCCCACGTGAATTTCACCGGCGAAATCGGTGTGTTTAAGGTAATGAATTATCAGAGTTACAAGGGGGGTGTTCGCATTAGTATGCTTTGCGGAAAACGGGCAGTAGAAGCAATCCAAAGACAGCAGACAACAATGACGAATTTGATGAACGACCTAAGTTCATCTCAAGAGGATTTGCCACAGCATGTACAGCGTCTGCAGAAAGAGTGCCAGGACTTGCGATTTCATCTCTCTGAAATCAAAGAGCATATGGTGATGGAACAGGTGGAGAACACCCCGGAAGAAGAGGAAAATGCTTTCATTTTCATGGATGGACTAGATGTCAGAGGAATGCGAAATGGGGTAAATAAACTTATGGAAAAGCACCCGGGATTTTGCGGCGTGTTCTCCGGAAATGACAGAGAGGGATACCAGTGTATCATTGGTAGCAAGACCCTGAATTGCAAAGATTTGGCAACGGAACTTCGGCAAAATGTGGGACTTCGCGGAGGCGGTAGCGAAGCTATGATACAAGGAAACTTACCTGGGTCAGAGGAAGTGATTTCTACCGCAATATCGCGCTACCACGCTAAATTGACTCATTAACAAATTATACGTATAATTAAGAAATCGTGGTGTCTTATGGGCACGCAAAAATATATTATGAGGAGAATGAAATGAACGAAAAGAATGAGTTCAAGCCATACGTACCGGCTGACAAGGTTATGCCTGAGATTACAGTTGCATCTGTTATCATCGGTGTCCTTCTGGCGGTATTATTTGGTGGCGCAAACGCATATTTAGGTTTGCGTGTAGGAATGACCGTTTCAGCTTCTATTCCTGCAGCAGTTATCTCAATGGGAATCATCCGTGTGATCATGAGAAGAGATTCTATCCTTGAGAATAACATGGTTCAGACCATTGGTTCTGCCGGAGAATCTGTAGCGGCTGGAGCAATCTTTACATTGCCGGCATTGTTTATGTGGGCAGCAGAGGAAGGTTCAGAAATGCCTTCTTTGGTTGAAATTGCATTGATTGCATTAGTTGGTGGTATTTTAGGTGTTTTATTTATGATTCCACTTCGTAGTGCTTTAATTGTACAGGAGCACGGTAAACTTCCATATCCGGAAGGACAGGCTTGTGCTGAAGTACTTGTTGCTGGCGAAGAAGGTGGTGCAAAGGCTGGTACAGTTTTTGCAGGTCTTGGTATCGCAGCAGTGTATAAGTTCATCGCTGATGGACTTAAGGTGTTCCCTAGTGAGGTAGATTTCTCTATCAAGGGTTACAAGGGTTCCGGTATTGGTGGAGATGTTCTTCCAGCACTTCTTGGTGTTGGTTACATCTGTGGACCTAAGGTATCATCTTACCTTTTGGCAGGTGGTACTGTAGCATGGTTCTTGATTATGCCTTTGATCGCAATGTTCGGTGGAGATGCAGTGATTGCACCTGCTACTGTTCCTGTATCTGAACTTGGTACATGGGGAATGTGGTCAAACTACGTTAGATACATAGGTGCCGGTGCTGTTGCAGCAGGTGGTATTATGAGTTTGATTAAGTCATTGCCATTGATTGTGAAGACATTTACACAGGCAATGAAGGGCTATGGTAAGAAGGCAGACGGAACAGAGTCTCGTCTCACAAAGGACCTTCCAATGATGGCTGTTGTACTTGGCGTTGGTATTCTTGCCATTGCTATGTGGTTGATCCCGGCTATTCCGGTTAGCCTTTTGGGTGCAATCATCATTATCGTATTTGGTTTCTTCTTTGCTACGGTATCTTCTCGTATGGTAGGTTTGGTAGGAAGCTCAAACAACCCGGTTTCTGGTATGGCTATTGCAACACTTTTGATTGCATCTGCTATTCTTAAGGCAACCGGTGTTGTTGGAATGACTGGTATGATTGCAGCTATTTCCATCGGTTCTGTCATCTGTATTATCGCAGCTATTGCCGGTGATACATCACAGGATTTGAAGACCGGTTACTTAGTTGGAGCTACTCCATACAAGCAGCAGATCGGTGAATTGATCGGTGTGGTTGTATCTGCACTTGCAGTAGGTGGCGTGCTTTACTTGTTAAATGCAGCTTGGGGTTACGGTTCTGCCGAACTTCCTGCACCACAGGCAACCCTGATGAAGATGGTTGTTGAAGGTGTTATGGGTGGCAACCTTCCTTGGGCATTGGTATTTGCAGGTGTAGCAATTGCTATCGTTGTTGAGATTCTTGGAATTCCTGTATTGCCATTTGCAGTAGGTTTGTATTTGCCAATCCACTTGAGCACACCAATGATGGTTGGTGGTTTGATTCGTCTCTACTTCGAGAAGAAGAAGGGTCTTTCAGAGGAAGAAAGAAAAGACAAGACGGACAAGGGTATCCTTTACTCTTCAGGTTTGATTGCCGGTGAAGGTTTAGTAGGTATTCTGTTGGCAGTATTTGCAATTATTCCGGTTGGAGCAGGCACATTAGGTGATGCTATCAACTTGTCAGGTTCTATCAACCTTGGCAACATCGGAGGAATTATTTTCTTCGTCTTACTTTGTGCTACTTTGGTTCTTTTCATGAACAAGAAGAATAAGAAGACAAAATAAGAAATAATATGATACAATGAATCTGTCGGCGGTCTACCGTCGGCAGATTTTTTTGTTAATTTAGGAGGCAATATGGCAAAGAAACAGCAGGAAAATTTTCTGGATTATGTTCCAAAGCATAATTCTTTATTTGAATATCGGGACAACAAAGCGGGAAATATTGAGGTGAAGGTTCACAACAAGGGGATTTTTAATAAAATTGCGCAAGTGTTTGCGAAGCGCCCCAAGTACAGCTACATCGAGTTAGATGAATTCGGCAGTTTCATTTGGAGACAGATGGATGGGCAGAAAACCATTTACGAAATTGGAATCGCAGTAAAGGAGCATTTTGGAGAAAAAGCGGAACCTCTCTATGAGAGATTGTGCGAATTTATTAAGATTCTTCACAAGAACCACTTTGTGGTATATAAGAATAAAATCAAAGAAAAATAAAAGGAGTATTGTTATGAGAGTATTATCACAATTAGAGCCAGCAAAGGTTTTCGAGTATTTTGAGGATATTAGTAACATTCCTCGTCCATCCTATAAGGAGGAGAAAATCAGCAACTATTTAGTACAGTTTGCAAAGGAACATAATCTGGAGTATTACCAGGACGAACTTTTTAATGTGATTATGATTAAGGAAGCCACACCGGGATATGAGGATGTGGAGCCAATCATTCTTCAGGGCCATATGGATATGGTTTGCGAGAAGAAGCCTGACTGCACTAAGAACATGGACGAAGAGGGCCTAGACCTTGCCATCGACGGAGATTACATTTACGCCAAGGGAACAACTCTGGGTGGAGATGACGGCATCGCCGTGGCATATGCCCTTGCAATATTAGATGATGATTCCTTAGAGCATCCTCGCCTTGAGTTTGTATGTACCGTTTCTGAGGAAGTGGGAATGGACGGCGCATTCGGTCTGGATGTGTCTATGTTAAAGGGTAAGAAGCTTCTCAACCTGGACAGCGAGGAGGAGGGCATTTTGCTTACCAGCTGTGCTGGCGGCTGCGGTAGTGAGGTAACCCTTTCTGTTTCCAGAGAAAATGTATGCGGCGTGAAGCTTTCTGTAAATGTAAACAAACTCACCGGTGGCCACTCCGGTGCGGAGATTGATAAATGGCGTGCCAATGCCAATATGGTAATGGCTGCCCTTTTGGCAGAAATGGATGAAAAAGCAGGCGTGCGTCTTATTTCTATGGAAGGTGGCAAGAAGGATAACGCCATTCCTAGAGACTGCGCAGCAGAGGTTATGGTATCAGCAGACAAGGTGGACGCTGCCATTGCGGCAGTTAATGCGTACGCAGAAGGCATTAAGAGAGAGTACGAGGTATCGGATCCGGAGATGGAGATTTCTGTGGTAAATGATGGTGAGGCTACAGCATCTGCTTTGTCTAGTGCTGACACCGCTAAGGCAATCGCACTTATTCAGGCACTGCCAAATGGTATCCAGAGAATGAGCCGCGATATTGAAGGCCTTGTTGAGACATCATTGAATCTTGGTGTTTTAGTATTAGAGGAAAATGCTTTGGTTCTTCGCTATGCACTTCGCAGTTCTGTGGGAAGCGCAAAAGATGCCATGATGAGCAAAATTGCTTATGTTGCAAAAGCACTTGGCGCAAAGGCAGAATTCGCCGGTCAGTATCCAGCGTGGGAGTACAAGAAGGATTCTGCGTTGCGTGAAGATATGGTTCGCGTATATGAGGAAATGTTTGGAAAGAAACCTGTGGTTGAGGCTATCCATGCGGGTCTTGAGTGCGGTATTTTGGCTGGTAAGATTCCGGGACTTGATGCAGTATCCATTGGACCGGAGATGCATGATATTCACACTTCTGAGGAGAGACTTAGCATTTCTTCTACTGAGAGAATGTATCGCTATGTAGTGGAATTGCTTCGCTGTAAATAGTTTACAGACATTGCAAAAATTGTGCCAAACATTGGGAAAGTTGTTGTAATGGCTGGGAAGGGTTTTCCTACTGAAAAATCGTGTTATATTTAACTCATAGATTCATATTTTATTTTCAAGTAAAAAAGGAGAAGAACCATGGATTTGAAATTAAGACCAGCAGAGGAATGTAAATTTGACGCAGTATCATTGGGAGAGGTTATGCTTCGTCTGGATCCGGGCGAGGGAAGAATCCGTACTGCAAGACAGTTTCGTGCATGGGAAGGCGGCGGAGAGTACAATGTAGTAAGAGGTCTTCGCAGATGCTTCGGTATGAATACCGCAGTGATGACAGCTTTTGCAAACAATGAAGTTGGTATGTTGATGGAGGACTTCATTCTTCAGGGTGGAGTTGACACATCTTTGATTAAATGGATGGATACAGACGGCATCGGTCGTGTATGCCGTAATGGTATCAACTTTACTGAGAGAGGATTTGGCATCCGCGGTGCAGTTGGATGTTCTGATAGAGCAAACACAGCAATTTCTAAAGCTACTCCGGAGGATTTCGATTTTGACTATATCTTTGGTGAGCTGGGTGTTCGCTGGTTACACACCGGCGGTATCTATGCAGCTTTGTCTGAGCAGTCTTGCGAGACAGTACTTGCTGCAATCAAGACAGCTAAGAAGTATGGCACAGTGGTTTCTTATGACTTGAACTATCGCCCATCTATGTGGAGCGCTATCGGTGGACAGGCTAAGGCTCAGGAAGTGAACAAGGAAATCGCTAAGTATGTAGATGTTATGATTGGTAATGAGGAAGACTTTACTGCATGTCTTGGTTTCGAGATTGAGGGGAATGACGCAGACCTTAAGGAATTGAATCTCGACGGATACAAGAAGATGATCAACGAGGCTGCTAAGGCATATCCGAACTTCAAGGCCGTAGCAACAACTCTTCGTGAGGTTAAGACAGCTACAGTCAACGATTGGAGCGCAATCTGCTGGGCAGATGGTGAGGTTTACAAGGCGAAAGACTATAAGGGACTTGAGATTATGGACCGTGTAGGCGGTGGTGACTCCTTCGCATCCGGTTTGATTTACGGCCTGATGACAACAGGAGACGCTGAGTTGGCAGTTAATTACGGAGCAGCTCACGGCGCACTTGCTATGACAACTCCAGGGGATACCACAATGGCTAGCAAGAAGGAAGTGGAAGCCATTATGGGTGGTGCAGGCGCTAGAGTACAAAGATAAATGACAGCGACAGATGACAGACAAGGCAGCCAAGGCTGCCTTGTTTTTGCGTTTACTAATAATTGTTTGGAACCAACCTTTGCAAGTTGACATAAAGTGTAGTATAATATTGCGCGGAATTGTGAATGAATTGAAAAAGAAATATAAGGAGTCAAAAGAAATGGTCAAGGTTGTAAAATTTGGCGGAAGTTCTCTTGCAAGTGCAGCGCAGTTTGCTAAGGTTGGCGATATCATTCGCGCAGACAAGGCAAGAAGATACGTTGTTCCAAGTGCACCGGGCAAACGTAATGCAAAAGATACAAAGGTTACTGACATGCTCTATGCCTGCTATGCATTAGCAGAGGCAGAAGAGGATTTTAAGGGCCAGTTAAAGAAGATTAAGGAGAGATACAACTCCATTATCAATGGGTTAAACTTGAACTTGTCCCTTGAGGAAGAGTTCAAGGTGATCGAGAAAAACTTCAAGGAAAAGGCAGGGGTTGACTATGCTGCCAGCCGTGGAGAGTACCTAAACGGTATCATTATGGCCAACTACCTGGGTTATGAGTTTGTGGATGCCGCTGAGGTGATTTTCTTTGATGAGGAAGGGAACTTTGATAGCGACAAGACAGATAAGGCTATGTCTAAGAGATTAGAGAAGTTGGAGCATGCCGTTGTTCCGGGATTTTACGGAAGTGACGCTGAGGGAAAGGTGAAGACATTTTCCAGAGGTGGTTCTGATATCACCGGTTCTATCGTGTCAAAGGCAGTTCATGCCAGCGTATACGAGAACTGGACAGATGTATCAGGCTGTTTGGTGGCAGATCCAAGAATCGTTGAGAATGCACAGCCAATTAAGGTAATCACATACCGTGAACTTCGAGAGCTTTCCTATATGGGTGCGTCGGTGCTTCACGAGGATGCTATTTTCCCAGTGCGCAAAGCCGGTATTCCAATCAATATTAAGAACACAAATGCACCTGAAGATGAGGGTACCTTGATTGTTGAAAGTACATGTCAGAAGGCAGACTTTACCATCACCGGTATCGCCGGCAAGAAGGGGTTTGTGGCGGTAAGTATTGATAAAGATATGATGAACTCTGAGGTTGGCTTCTGCCGTAAAGCATTGCAGGCCTTCGAGGAAAATGGTATTTCCATCGAGCATATGCCATCCGGTATCGATACTATGACGGTATTTGTTCACCAGGAGGAGTTCGAAGGCAAGGAACAGCAGGTAATCAGTTCCATTCGCCAGCATGTAAATCCTGACGTAATTGATCTGGAGGCAGACTTGTCCTTGATTGCCGTGGTTGGCCGTGGAATGCGTTCCACTCGCGGTACTGCCGGAAGAATCTTCTCGGCTTTGGCTCACGCCAACATCAACGTTAAGATGATTGATCAGGGTTCTTCAGAGCTAAATATTATCATCGGTGTTAGCAATGCAGATTTTGAAAATGCAATTCGTGCTATCTATGACATCTTTGTAATGACCAGATTGTAATTCTTGATATTTCTTTATAATAAGAAAGAGCTGATACTCGTAGAGTGTCAGCTCCTTTTTTGTGTTTGCTTAAATGTAAGTGATGGTCAATTCGCCAAAATTAACGTCGCCATGAAGGCGAACCAGGGGGCTATCCTGATTTGGAAAATGGTTGTTCTCGTTTATGCTTGCGGCAAATGTTTTTACATAGCGTTCCACACGCCATTCTTTGGGAACAAAAAGTTGCATACTTCCGAAGGCCACATGCACATCGATGTCAATAGGTTCCACCGTGATTGTCACATCATCAAAGAAAATCTTGGCTTCGCCAAACTCGTTCGTCAGATCTCCGCCCTGAAAACTAGGGGTGCTCACATGCTTCTCTGTTGCCCCAAAACGGTTGGTAAAGAAGAGGCGATTGTTTTTGTTGTCATCTACAATGGTCTGATGTTCGCCCTTTTGACTACCATCCTCATAGGCTTCCCAATGACTGCTACAGCTGTTTCGCTTTCCGAATCTTGGGAAAATTGCAGAGAAGCCGGCAGTTAAAAGTAAAGCACTAAAGAGAAGCAACCACTCAGACACCTCAGGGAGTCCCAAGACATTTCCAAAAACCATCCAAACCAGTGCCAGAGGGAAAAAGATAAGTCCAAAGCCTCGGGAAAGTACACTGATAAAGAGCGCTGCAATCAGGGCTGGGGTAAAGTTGATTTCGGGATTGAGATATCCCATGTGATTCATAATGAGTAGCACGGCAATGGCTATGAGAAGCAGGCCGCCAAATACATTTCTTTCTTTCTTCATAAGTTTCTCCTTTTTATCAAACGCTTGTTATGTTATAATCCCATTATACATATTACGCGAAAGTAGTAAAGAGAAAACCGACAAAATGCACATATGGTCGATGAAGCGCAGGGAAATGTATTTCTGCTTGGAAGAGGAAATAAACACCCTTTATTCGCCCTTTATTCGGTGTATTGCTACGGATACTACAGCTATAATATGATTATCAAAAGGAAAACGGAGGAGAAAAATATGTTGACAGTTATTTTTGCTATTTTAGTTTTGGCGTTATTAGGAAAGTTGATTGTGTTGGCTATCAAAGCTTCATGGGGAATCTTCAAGGTGCTTGTATGCATCGTATTCTTCCCGGTAATCTTAATCGTAATGTTTGCATCCGGCCTTATCTGGTTGGCAATCATTCTAGCCATTATTGCAGGCCTTGCATCCTTGATATTCCATTAAGGGTGCCATTAGGGACAGTCCCTAATGGCACCCAGGTCTGTCCCTATTGGCTCCAACTTGTTGGATAATAGATAGAAAGAGAGTAACAATATGTCATACGATTTTGAAAGAGAAAAATATGAAGCTATTCAGGCGGGCGAGAGAGCGTTGGCTTCACTTCGACAAGCGGAAAATGAGTTAAGTTCAGCAAAAAACTGGGGCGTGGTGGATTTGCTTGGAGGAGGACTCCTTACCAATATTGTAAAGCATTCCAAAATGGGAAATGCTTCGCAGTGTTTGGAGCAGGCCAAGAGAGATTTGCAGGGATTTAGCCGCGAGCTTGAGGATGTGAATATTTCTCAGATGTTAAATATTAATACAATGGATTTTTTGTCTTTTGCAGACTTCTTCTTTGATGGACTTGTGGCGGATTGGTTGATGCAGGATCGTATCAACGATGCCAGACGTCAGGTGGAGAGTGCTATCAGGCGGGTGGAAGAGATTTTGAGACAATTGAGAATGATGTGATGATTGGGAATTTCATTTATGAAGGAGGAAACAAATTTGTACGAATACAAAGTTGAAGTGTACAAGGTAAAAGAAGCGGAATGCCAGATGAATAAAATGGCTGATAAGGGCTGGAGAGTTGTAGCTGTTTCGCCCAATGTTGGCATGGGATATGGTGTTGTTGTTACATTTGAAAGACAGAAATAGTTATTTGAATTGTTGGGATTGTTAAAAGGTCACAATGAACAGTTCACAAAATTTTCACAAAAATTATTAGCACTCACTCTTGACGAGTGCTAATAATGGTGGTATAACATAAGTGTCAAAAGAAATAACACCCATCTAATAAGGATGGAGATGCATGGAAGGAGAGATGACTTATGTTAATGCCTAGTATTTTTGGAGATGCTTTTATGGATGATTTCTTTGGATTTCCACAGGAGCGTAAGGGAGCAGCAGCTTCACAAACCGGTCTGATGCAGACAGATGTCAAGGAAACAGAAGATGGCTATGAAGTTGTTATGAATCTTCCTGGATATAACAAAGAAGATGTGAAGGGTGAGTTGAAAGACGGCTATCTGGTAATCAGTGCATCCACTAACATCAACAATGATGAAAAGGATGAGAACGGTAAATATATCCGCAGAGAACGCTACAGCGGCTCTTGCCAACGAAGCTTTTATGTGGGCGAGGATGTGACCCAGGAGGACATCAAGGCAAAGTTTGAAAACGGTACCCTGAAGCTGATGATTCCAAAGAAGGAGCCACAACCTAAGGTGGAAGAACAAAAATATATCTTGATTGAGGGATAATACATTGAAAAGGCTGGCTGCAGGAAGTTGCAGTCAGTTTTTGCATATACTAGCAATATTCAGTTTAAATTCGGGAGGTGAAGGAGATGAACATTAATAAGTTTACACAAAAGTCTATGGAAGCAGTGCAGAGCTGTGAAAAGCTGGCATACGATTATGGCAATCAAGAGATTGAACAGGAGCATCTGCTGGTGGCGTTGCTACAGCAACAGGAGGGGCTGATTCCAAAATTGATTGAAAAAATGGAAATCAATCTGGAACATTTTACGGAAAATGCCATTCGTCATCTGGAGGCCAGAGTCAAGGTGTCCGGTGGACAGGTTTTTGTTGGGAAGGATTTGAACCAGGTGTTGATTCATGCAGAGGATGAGGCTAAGGCTATGGGAGACGAATACGTTTCTGTGGAGCATTTGTTCCTCTCCCTCATTCGATATCAGAATAAGGCTATGAAGGAACTTTTTCATGAGTATGGCATCACAAGGGACCGCTTCTTGCAGGCTCTGTCCACGGTGCGTGGCAATCAGCGGGTGACAAGCGATAATCCGGAAGCCACCTACGACACCCTGGAGAAATACGGCTACGATATGGTGGCCAGAGCCAGAGAACAGAAAATGGATCCGGTAATCGGACGAGATGCAGAGATTCGAAATGTGATTCGAATTCTTTCCCGCAAGACCAAGAACAATCCGGTTCTTATCGGTGAACCCGGCGTAGGTAAGACCGCGGCTGTTGAGGGACTGGCTCAGCGAATTGTTCGCGGAGATGTACCGGAGGGCCTGAAGGATAAGCGTTTGTTTGCTCTAGATATGGGAGCCCTGGTAGCAGGAGCCAAATACCGCGGCGAGTTTGAGGAGCGCTTGAAGGCGGTGTTGGACGAAATCAAGAACTCTGATGGTGAAATTATACTTTTTATCGATGAGCTTCACACCATTGTGGGTGCAGGAAAAACGGATGGAGCCATGGACGCTGGTAATATGTTAAAACCTATGCTGGCTCGAGGCGAACTTCATTGTATCGGCGCCACCACTTTGGATGAATATAGAGAATACATTGAAAAGGACCCGGCCTTGGAGCGAAGATTCCAGCCGGTTACCGTGGATGAACCTACGGTGGAGGATACCATTTCCATTTTGCGTGGACTGAAGGAGCGCTATGAGGTGTTCCATGGGGTAAAAATTACAGATGGTGCATTGGTATCGGCTACAACACTTTCTAACAGGTATATTTCAGACCGTTTTTTGCCGGATAAGGCTATCGATCTGGTGGACGAGGCTTGCGCGTTGATAAAGACAGAACTGGACTCTATGCCAACGGAGTTGGATGAGCTGAACCGTCGTATTATGCAGTTGGAAATTGAGGAGACCGCCCTGAAGAAAGAAGATGACAGGCTCAGTAAGGAGAGACTGGAAAATTTACAAAAGGAACTTTCGGAGTTGCGAGAAGTCTTCGCAGGACAAAAGGCTCAGTGGGATAATGAAAAGAAGGCTGTAGAAAAGGTTTCAGAATTGCGAGAAGCCTTGGAAACCACTAAAAATGAAATCAAGATTGCACAACAGAACTATGATTTGGAAAAGGCTGCTCAATTGCAGTATGGCAAACTTCCTGAACTGGAAAAGCAATTAGAGCATGAGGAAGAAGCTCAGAATGCAAATGAGTTAACCCTGGTACACGAGAGTGTTACGGAGGAAGAGATTGCCCGTATCATTTCCCGCTGGACAGGAATTCCTGTAACCAAGTTAAATGAAAGCGAGCGCAACAAGACCCTGCATTTGGATGAGGAACTTCACAAGCGCGTGGTTGGTCAGGATGAGGGCGTCACCAAGGTGACAGAGGCCATTATCCGTTCCAAGGCGGGAATCAAAGATCCAAATAAGCCAATCGGTTCCTTCCTATTCTTAGGGCCGACGGGAGTTGGTAAGACAGAACTTGCCAAAAGCTTGGCGGCTAGCCTATTTGACGACGAGGCCAATATGGTGCGCCTTGATATGAGTGAGTATATGGAGAAGCATTCCGTATCTCGTTTGATTGGAGCGCCTCCGGGATATGTGGGATATGATGAAGGGGGTCAGTTAACGGAAGCAGTTCGAAGAAAACCATATTCTGTGGTTCTTTTTGACGAGGTGGAGAAGGCTCATCCGGACGTGTTTAACGTTTTGTTGCAGGTGCTTGATGATGGTCGAATCACGGACTCACAGGGACGTACAGTGGACTTTAAAAACACCATCATTATTATGACCAGTAACCTTGGCTCTCACTATTTGCTGGAGGGCATCGACGAGGATGGCAATATTCGACCGGAATGTGAAGAGGCTGTCATGGCAGAGCTCAGACAAAACTTTAGACCGGAGTTTTTGAACCGAATCGATGAAACCATTTTGTTTAAACCTTTGACCAAGGATAATATCGGCGGCATTGTGAAACTTTTGATGGCGGAGTTGAACCAGCGTTTGCAGGAGCGAGAAATCACTGTGAAGCTGTCAGAGGCGGCAGAGGCCTATGTAGTGGAACACGGTTATGACCCGGTTTACGGTGCCCGTCCGCTAAAGCGATATTTGCAAAAATATGTGGAAACCATGGCAGCAAAATGCATTCTTGCAGATCAGGTTCGCCTGGGCGATACCATATACATTGATGTGGTAAATGGTGAATTGGAGGCCGGTGTACAAAGGATGTAATGACAGAACGTCTCGCCGCATATGTTAGAAAAGGAACAGGTGCGGGGGATAATAAATTGATGAAAAAAGAAAAAGCCAGACTTGGCCTGGGGGTGAGTCTGGCTTTTGTTGTATTATTGGTACTTCCTTATGTAAAACCGGAAATTGACGGTTCTTTGAGGGAAAAGTGGGGGATGGCAGCCACTGTTGACAGCGGGAGAATTCAGAACACTATTCTCAATAATAGTAATGGCGATAAAATAAGATATGTGGCACTTTCTTACGACGATGGTCCGAATCCTATTTATACAGAGCAGTTGTTAGAAGTGCTTGAAAAAGAAAATGTCCGCGCCTCCTTTTTTATGATGGGAAAGCAAGTGGAGGCTTATCCCAAACTGGTAAAGAAAGTGGCAGATGGGGGCCATTTAATAGGAAATCATACATATTCCCATGTAAATGTATGCCAGCTGCCGGAAACTCGGGTGAGAGAGGAAATTCAAAAGACCAATGAGCTGATTTTTGACGCCTGCGGTCAGTCCCCGGAATGGTTTCGCCCGCCTTTTGGGTGCAATCGGGAAAAGCTTATAGCCACTTTGGATATGTATCAAATATTCTGGAATGTGGATCCTTTGGATTGGAGTGTGCAAAACACAGGCACAATTGTGAATCATGTGTTAAAATATGTAAGTGACGGTGATATCATTCTCATGCACGATGCATATCCCACCACGGTGGAGGCAACAAAAATTCTGATTCCAAAGCTGCGGGCCATGGGATATTCTTTTGTCACAGTGGATGAAATGATACAGCCGTAAGATTGTTTTGGGCAAAAGACTTGAGTTTTTGTCCTTTTTCTAGTATCTTAGTATGTGAAATGCATTTTGGGTTGATAAATCTTGCATTTTTGCTGGAAGAAATACTGTAAAATAGGAATGCCCATATAGATTTTGCAAGATAAGTTGTTTTAAAATGCAATTTCGGAGGAAACATGGATCTTTTTGAGTATATGAGACAGGAAAACAACAAAAAGGATTCGCCCCTAGCGTCTCGGCTGCGCCCAACCACATTAGATGAGGTTGTGGGGCAACAGCACATTATCGGTAAGGAAAAGCTTCTATATCGAGCAATTCAGGCTGACAAGTTGAGCTCTATTATTTTTTATGGACCACCGGGAACAGGGAAGACCACCCTTGCAAAGGTGATTGCCAATACCACCAGTGCTAAGTTCACATCCATCAATGCTACTGCGGCAGGGAAGAAGGACATGGAGGCTGTGGTGGAAGAGGCGAAGAACCATATGGGAATGTACGGGGCCAAAACAATCCTTTTCATTGACGAGATTCACCGTTTTAACAAGGGACAGCAGGATTTCTTACTCCCATTTGTGGAGGACGGAACAATCATTTTGATTGGTGCCACCACAGAGAATCCCTACTTTGAGGTAAACGGAGCTCTTCTATCAAGATCGATTATATTCGAGTTAAAACCACTTTCTCAGGATGATATTAAGACTCTTTTGATGCGTGCGCTGACAGATAAGGAAAAAGGCCTTGGCGCTTATGAGGCTGTCATTGAGGATGATGCCTTATCGTTTTTGAGTGATATGGCAAATGGCGATGCCAGGGCGGCTCTTACAGCCATTGAACTGGGTGTGCTTACCACAGAACCAAGTGAGGATGGCAAGATACACATTACCTTAGATGTTGCCAGTGAATGTATCCAGCGTCGCGTGGTGAAATACGACAAGAGCGGGGATAACCACTACGATACCGTTTCTGCATTTATCAAGAGCATGCGGGGCTCTGATCCAAACGCAGCCATTTATTACTTGGCCAGAATGCTCTATGCAGGAGAGGATATCAAGTTTATTGCCAGACGAATCATGATTTGTGCGGCTGAGGATGTGGGAAATGCAGATCCACAGGCGCTGCAGGTGGCAGTGGCAGCAGCACAGGCGGTGGAGCGCATTGGTATGCCGGAGAGTCAGATTATTTTGGCGGAGGCAGTAAACTACGTGGCTACCGCGCCAAAGAGCAACGCTTCTTATTTGTCCATTGCCAGTGCAATGGAGGCGGTGAAAAATACAACCACGTCTCCGATCCCTACACATTTACAGGATGCCCATTACAAGTCAGCGGGCAAGCTGGGACATGGTGTGGGGTATGCATATGCCCACGATTATAAGAACCATTACGTTGCTCAACAGTATTTGCCGGACGATTTGGTGGGAACAGTGTTTTATGAGCCTACAGAGATGGGCTACGAGAAGCAAATCAAAGAACATTTGGAGCGCATCCGAAGGGAAGCGGAATAAAGTCAATAATTAAATTTAGATATAAATTAGGAGGATGTATCATGCAAGCATACGCAAACATGACAAAGGAACAATTGTTGGAAGAAGAAGCTAAGCTTCGTCAGGTATATCAAGAGTATCAGGGCAAGGGATTACAGCTTGATATGTCCCGTGGTAAGCCATCTCCGGAGCAGCTTGATCTGGCAATGGAGCTTTTGAATGCTCTGGATACAGAGACGGTAATGAAGGCAGAAAACGGACTTGATGTCCGCAACTACGGTGGCTTAGACGGAATTCCTGAGGCGAAGCGTCTTATGGCCGATATGATGGATGTGAAGCCTGAGCAGGTTATCGTTTGCGGTAACTCCAGCTTGAATACTATGTATGATATGGTGGCAAGAGGCATGCTGAAGGGCTTTTTGGGGGAGACTCCTTGGTGCAAGCTTGACAAGGTAAAATTCCTCTGCCCGGTTCCGGGATATGACCGTCATTTCGCAGTGACAGAGCACTTTGGCGTGGAAATGATCAACGTGCCTATGACAGAAGACGGTCCGGATATGGACATGGTGGAAGAGCTGGTATCTAAGGATGATGCCATTAAGGGTATGTGGTGTGTGCCAAAATACTCTAACCCACAGGGTGTTGTCTACTCTGATGAGACGGTTCGTCGCTTGGCTGCTATGAAGCCTGCAGCAAAGGATTTTCGAATTTTCTGGGACAATGCGTATGCTGTTCATCACTTATATGGTGAGGAGAATGGAAAGCTTCTCAATATTTTAGAAGAGTGTGAGAAGGCCGGTAATCCGGATATGGTATTTGAGTTTGCCTCTACCTCTAAGGTTTCCTTCGCAGGTGGCGGAATCTCAGGTATTGCTGCTTCTGAGGCAAACCTTGCTGATATCAAGAAGTCTTTGACCATTCAGACCATTGGTTCTGACAAGATTAACCAGCTTCGTCACGTGAAATTTTTCAAGGATGGCAAAGGTGTTGCCGCTCATATGGAACGCCACGCCAGCTTGCTTCGTCCTCGATTCGAGCTTGTTCTTGAGACTTTGGATAGAGAACTTTCCGGTCTTGGCGCCGGCAAATGGATTTCACCAAAGGGTGGATATTTTATTACATTCGAGGCAATGGAAGGATGTGCAACCAGAATTGTTGCTCTTGCAAAAGAGGCAGGAGTTGTGATGACCCCGGCAGGAGCACCTTTCCCATACGGAAAAGATCCTAAGGACTCTGTAATTCGTATCGCACCGTCTTATCCATCCTTGGAGGAACTGAAAGAGGCAGCAAATGTATTTGTTACCTGCGTGAAACTTGCAACCGTGGAAAAACTGTTGGAGAAATAATATGGAAAAAATGATTGGATTTATCGGTGGTGGCAATATGGCCAGCGCCATTATCGGGGGTATTTTAGAAGCAGGACTTGCCGGCAAGGACAGCTTGCTGGCTTCTTGCAAGAGTCAGAATTCTGTAGACAGACTTGTGAACCAATTTGGGATTTTTGCAACCACAGATAATAAGGAAGTTGCAAAGAAGGCCGAAATTCTTTTTCTGGCGGTAAAGCCAAATATGTTTGCAACTGTGATTCCTGAGATTAAGGATGTGGTGGGTGAGAAGCAAATCGTTGTCTCCATCGCAGCAGGACAAACCATTGAGGCTATTGAGGCTGCATTTGGCAAGGAAATCAAACTTGTCCGGGTTATGCCAAACACTCCGGCTTTGGTGGGAGCGGCTATGAGCGGTATTTCACCCAATGCTTTGGTTTCTGATGAAGAATTGCAGGAAGTGGTTGCCATCTTTGAAAGTTTCGGTGAAGCGGAAGTGGTGCCGGAATCTATGATGGATGCGGTGATTGGCGTCAGCGGTTCCTCTCCGGCATATGTGTATATGTTTATTGAGGCTATGGCAGATGCGGCAGTGGCGGATGGAATGCCGAGAGCAAAGGCTTATAAGTTCGCTGCTCAGGCGGTGCTTGGTGCGGCAAAGATGGTGCTTGAGACAGGTGAGCACCCAGGTGCATTGAAGGATGCGGTATGTTCCCCAGGGGGAACAACCATTGAGGCTGTGGCCAAGCTGGAGGAAAGCGGATTCCGACAGAGTGTCATAGCGGCTCAGAGAGCTTGTGTGCAGAAATCGAAAGATATGAGCAAGAATTAAATCGAGATATAATAAAGAGCCAGCATGTATAAATTGGTCCTATTATATGAAAAAGAGGCCTGGGAAATATCCCAAGCCTCTTTTTCTATGTATGTGATTATTTTAGAAATCTGTCAAATCAGCGGCACGTCTCTCAAGGAAAGCGCTCATACCCTCTGTCTTGTCGTGAGTAGAGCATGTAATGCCGAAGAGGTTAGCCTCCATCTCAACTGCGTTCTGGATATCCATATCGTATCCGTTGTTGATAGCTGCCTTAGCAACTGATACAGCGTAGCTTCCCTTGCTGCAAATCTTCTTAGCCATTGCCTTAGCAGTATCCATAAGCTCTTCCTTAGCAACAACCTTATTTACAAGGCCGATGCGGTAAGCTTCGTTTGCATCGATGCTATCGCAAGTGAAAATCATTTCCTTGGCACGACCCATACCTACAAGTCTTGCCAAACGCTGTGTGCCACCAAATCCGGGGATGATGCCAAGACCTGTCTCAGGCTGTGCAAAAGTAGCGTTGTCAGAAGCGATGCGGATGTCGCAGGCCATAGCGATTTCGCAACCACCACCCAAAGCGAAACCATTAACAGCAGCAATAGTAACCTGACGCATATTCATAAGCTTGAAGAATGGCACAGAAGCCTTCATGCCAAATGCTCTTGCCTCTGCAGCAGTAAAGTTTACCATTTCTGCAATGTCGGCACCGGCAACAAAGGACTTAAATGCATTATCCTTCTTGTCAGGACCACCTGTTAAGATCACAACCTTGATGTCATCTCTGGCTTCAATCTCTGTCAAAGCAACATTCAACTCATCCAGTGTCTCGCTGTTCAGTGCGTTCAGTGCTGCAGGACGGCAAATGCTGAGCACTGCAATCTCATCAGCTACTTCAAGTTTTAAATTGTTAAATTCTCCCATACGTTCATTCCTCCTAAAAAGATACACATTACTAATTAATGCCACTATACTACTTTGATAAATTTTTGTCAATCTATAAAATGGAGCCATTAGTGACAGTCCCTACTGGCTCCTTTTATCTAAAAAATTGCCATATGATTTTTCTGAATTGTTTGATAAAATGAATATATACATAATGCATTTTAAAGAGATTTTGGGGGATGGTTATGCAAAGTATTCAGATTGCCATGAGTGAAATATGGGTATCCTTAATACTCCTAGGAGTTTTGATGTTTTTCAAAGAGGATATGAAAAAAAAGAAGGTCACAAGAGTGCTCCTTTGGATGTGTATTATACGTTTGGTCAGTGATGCGATTTCATGGGGCTTCGATTGCGTGCCGGGCACATTCTGGGGTGTGGTTACCAGAATTAGCAATTACATAACCTTTACCTCAAACGATCTTGTATTGACCGTATTCTCTATCTATGTTTGGCATCTTGTGAGAAGAGATGGGGAGAAGCCAAGCTGGATGTTGCGGCTCTATTGGGGCTGTGAGGTTGTGTCTGTCGTTGCCTTGACGCTAAATACCCAGTTTGAATGGTTTTATTCCATCGATGAGAATAATGTGTATAGTCGTGGTGAGCATTATCAATTAACTTATATTGCGCCGGTTTATGCTCTGTTAATTGTTTTTTGGATGTTATTAAAATACCGCAAAAGATTGGACCGCAATCAGACAATCATGGGATGGATTTATTTCCTCTTGATGTCTTCTGCCATGATCTATGACTTTGCAAAATTTGGCCTCCCGTTAAGGTCTTATGCCCAGACATTTTCAGCTATTCTGGCATTCTTTGTTGGAGAAATCGAAATCCGAAAGAATCTGGAGAAGGTTCAAAATGATTTGGCCAAAACCAACGAAGAACTAAAATCTGCCAAAATGGCGGCGGAGGCGGCAAACATTGCCAAATCCAAGTTCTTGTTTAATATGTCTCATGACATTCGAACTCCGATGAATGCAATTATCGGATTTAGTACCCTCTTGGAAAAGCACCAGGATGATCCGGTGAAGAGACAAGATTATATCGAAAAAATCAGTAACTCCAGCGATGTGCTGTTATCCATTATCAATAACGTTTTGGAAATGTCGAGAATTGAAAGCGGTGCCGTAGAGGTGGTAGAGGGCATTTGGTGTTGGGAACAGTTCAAAGGAGGAATACATACTGTTTTTGATGAGCTGATGCAGGAGAAGAATATTGAATTTTCTACAGAACTCAATTTGGAACATAGCTGTGTTTATTGCGATAAGAACAAGATTCGAGATATTGGAATGAATCTTTTGTCAAATGCTTACAAGTACACAAATCCGGGCGGAAGTGTGAAGGTAATGATCAGTGAGTTCCCTTCAGAGAAAGAGGGATATGCTATTTACCAGATGAAGGTTGCCGATACCGGTATGGGCATGGAGGCTGATTTCATCCCCCACATCTTTGAGGAGTTCTCAAGAGAGGACGATATCGTCGGCAGCAACATCATAGGAACAGGACTGGGAATGCCAATTGTGAAGCGACTGGTTGATTTGTTGCATGCAACCATTGATGTGAAAAGTAAGAAGGGTGAGGGGACAACCTTTACGGTAACCTTTGAGCTTTGCATCGCAGAGAATGACGAGAGCTTGACAGTGGACAGTGAGGAGTTGAATTCTGTGGCGTTTGCCGGTAAACGCGTTTTGCTGGCGGAAGACAATGATTTGAATGCCCAGATAGCCATTGAGATTTTACTGGAGGTGGGACTGGAAATTCATCGCGCCAAGGACGGACAGGAATGCTGTGATATGCTTTTGGCCGCAGAGGATGGCTATTACAGTCTGATTCTTATGGACATTCAGATGCCAGTGATGAACGGATACGATGCAACCAGAACCATCAGAAGAATGTCGAACCACGCGAAAGCCAGCATTCCAATCTTGGCTATGACAGCCAATGCATTTGAAGAAGACAAGCGTGACGCTTATGCCTGTGGAATGGATGGTCACATCTCAAAACCGATCGTGGTTAAGGACTTGATGAACAACCTATCAAAAATTATGGGATAACAAGACAACATCTTGTATAGTATGAATGTGGTGTTTTGAAACCAGCATTATTTGGTAAAAAAACGGAGAAGAAATTACGTGATTGATACATTTGACCTTAGTATTCTAGTAGAGCCGGCCTTGAACTGGTTCTATGAAAATAAAAGAGATCTGCCTTGGCGACAGGGGCGGAATCCTTACGGCATCTGGGTATCGGAAATTATGCTTCAGCAGACCAGAGTGGAGGCTGTAATCCCCTACTATCATAGGTTTATGGAACATTTGCCGGACATTAAGGCACTGGCGGAATACCCGGAAGATCGTTTACTCAAGCTCTGGGAAGGTCTCGGCTATTACAATCGGGTGCGCAATATGCAAAAGGCGGCGCAGGTGATTGTGGAGCAATACGGCGGAGAGATGCCAAAGACTTATGAAGAAATTGTATCTTTGCCCGGCATCGGACCATATACGGCAGGCGCCATTGCATCCATTGCATTTTCAGAAAGGGTGCCGGCGGTGGATGGAAACGTGCTTCGTATCCTCTCTAGAGTGGCAGAGGATGACAGAGACATTCTAAAAGAAAGTACCAAGAAAAGTGTGGCGGCATCCATAAAACAGATTATGCCGGAGGCGTCAGGGGATTTTAACCAGGCATTGATGGAGATTGGCGCTCTTGTGTGCATTCCAAATGGAGAGCCAAAGTGTGACCAGTGTCCTTGGCAATTTTGCTGTAAGGCATGCGCCAATAAGAGTTATGATAGACTGCCGGTAAAGACAAAGGCGAAGGCTAGGCGTATCGAGGAGAGAACCGTGCTCCTCATTCGAGATGGAGAAAAGATTTTACTTGGGAAACGACCGGCAAAAGGTCTCCTGGCCGGATTGTATGAATTGCCCAATGTGCCGGGGTATCAGATAAAAGAGGAGGTGCTAACCTTTGTCAGGGAACAAGGATTAGTACCGTTGCAAATCAAGGAACTTCCGGAAGCGAAACACATTTTTTCCCATATTGAATGGCATATGAAGGGCTATATGGTGCAGGTGGCAGATGTGGAAAGCTATCATGTGACAGCTGAAGGGCCATTGCCATCGGACTATTTATTGGTGGAGCTTTCTCAGGTGCAGAAGGAATTTGCCATTCCAACGGCCTTTGAAAAATACACGGAATTTGTGAGCTTAAGCCATGGCCCTGAAAAAAATACTTTCTAAAATGTAGAAATTCTGTGTATAATAAACAGGGCGCGTTCAGTGCCCGATAAGGAGAATTAGAATGAAATTAGTGACGTTTGCCATTCCTTGCTATAATTCGCAAGAGTATATGGACAAGTGCATCCAGTCGCTTTTACCGGGGGGCGAGGATGTTGAAATTATTATTGTAAATGATGGGTCTACAGATGGCACCGCTGAAATTGCGGAGGGCTATGCGGCAGAGTATCCGGGCATTGTCAAGGTGGTTCATCAGGAAAATGGTGGTCACGGTTGGGCGGTCAATACAGGACTGGCTCATGCCACAGGCAAATACTTTAAGGTTGTGGACAGTGATGACTGGGTAGATGAAGATGCCTATATGGAAGTGCTTGCCACATTGCAAAAGTTTGTGGAAGACGGCCAAGAAGTGGATATGCTTTTGACCAACTACGTTTATGAAAAGGTATCGGAGAACAAACGCAGAAGAATGATTTATTCCCTGCTTTTTGAATCAGGTAAAATTATGACCTGGTCAGAGATGAAGAGAAATATCAAGGGATTCTCGATTTTGATGCACTCTGTTACTTATCGTACAGAGATGCTTCGTCAGTGCCAGCTAACGTTGCCTAAGCATACCTTTTATGTGGACAATGTGTTTGTGTACGAGCCACTTCCCTACGTAAAGACATTGTATTATCTGAATGTGGATTTTTATCGCTACTACATTGGAAGGGACGGTCAGTCCGTTGCTGAGCAGACCATGATCAAGCGTTTGGACCAGCAGCTCTATGTCAACCGCCGCTTGCTTGATGCTTATGATGTGTGGGAAATTGAAGAAGTTCATCTGCGGGAGTACATGCTCTCTTTCTTAGAGACCATTACGGTGGTATCCACATCCCTTGCCTACATATCCGATGATCCGGAAAATATTGCAAAGGTGAAAGACCTTTGGAAATATATCAAAGAAAAAGATATCCGTACATACCATCACCTGCGTTGGGGTGTTCTGGGAAATGCAATGAATTTGCCGGGCAGATTCGGCCGGTATTTATCGAAAAAAGCATATCAGGTTTCGCAGAAGTTTATGGGATTTAATTAGGGACGGCGTCACCGTCCCTTTTTTATTGGCTAATTTCATTTAACAACTCTTGTTTCATATCGTATAGCTTCTGAGATAAGTCCACGTGAATTTTAGAAGGATTTACAAAACGCTTATTCTCCTCCCAGAGAGTTTCCTTTTCCCTGTTGCAATAATCCCGAATCTCAAGTACGGAAGGAGAAGTGTAGACACGCTGTCCCTTCTCGATGACTTTCACAAGTAACTCTTTCATATGATATGAACCGCCGGGTAGGGTGGTCTTTTTCCAAGGCTCATTGGGGTCGAAGAGCTTCATGTCCTCATTTTCGTCAAATACCTCTCCGTCAAGACAAATTAAATCTGCTTTTATTTTATTGCTGTCGTTATCATAAATGCGATAGATGGTCTTGTTGCCGGGATTGGTTACTTTCTCCGTGTTTTCAGACAACTTAATCTTTGGGATAAAGGATCCATCCTCAGATTGAATAGCGGCCAGCTTGTACACACCGCCGAAGGCAGGGCAATCCTTGGAGGTAATGAGATGTGTGCCAACACCCCAAGAGGTGATGGTTGCTCCCTGACTCTTTAGACTTTGAATCAAATACTCGTCCAAATCGTTGGAAGCAGAAATTACAGCATCTGAAAATCCTGCATCATCCAGCATCTTACGGGCTTCCTTCGACAGGTAAGCCAAATCTCCACTATCCATACGAATGCCGTAATGAGTAAGTTCTATACCTTCTTCTCGCATCTCGGTGAATACCTTAATGGCATTTGGAATACCGGACCTTAAGGTGTCGTAAGTATCTACCAAAAGTGTGCAGGCAGATGGATACAATTTTGCGTATGTCTTAAAAGCGGTGTACTCATCCGGAAAACTCATAATCCAACTGTGGGCATGGGTGCCAAGTACCGGTACATCAAATAATTGACCTGCCAGAACGTTGGAGGTTCCCTTACAGCCACCGATGATGGCAGCTCTTGCTCCGTATGTTCCGGAGTCTGGTCCCTGGGCACGGCGAAGACCGAACTCCATCACCCCGTCACCTTCGGCGGCATAGCAAACCCGGGAAGCCTTGGTGGCGATGAGACACTGGTGGTTTATAATGTTCAGGATGGCGGTCTCAATGAGCTGTGCCTCCATAATAGGCGCCACCACTTTAATGAGGGGCTCTCGTGGGAAAATCACACTTCCCTCCATAATGGCATAGATATCTCCGGAAAACTTAAAGTTTGCCAAATATTCAAGAAAATCTTCATCAAAAATCTTCAAGGAACGCAGATAGTTGATATCCTCCGCTTCAAAATGCAGATTCTCGATATAGTCAATGACCTGCTCCACTCCGGCGCAGATGGCATACCCTCCGTCAGATGGATTGCTGCGGTAAAATGCGTCAAAGATAACGGTTCTGTTATTGTTACTCTTAAAATATCCCTGCATCATAGTCATTTCATACAAATCTGTCAGCAAGGTCAAATTTAATGTACTCATTGGATTTTCCACCCTTTCCCAACGTAAATTTAGTGTAACCATTATAATCCTTTCTATAGCAAAATGAAATGATTCGTGGTAAGATGTAGGAAATTTGTTTTGCATCGAGAGGAGAAGCACAATGAACGATGATATGTTTGTAGACGAGAACGAAAATACAACCTATAACGTAAATGAGAATTTGAATTATGGTGGCGATGCTGAGAACCAGAATCCTTACAGTGAGCCAGAGCAGAACATAAACAATACACAGGGTCAGGACAATCCGTATGAAAACCCACAGCAGTCTAACCCATACGCTGGCCCGGAGACACCAAAGTACGGAGCATCAGGAAAGAAACTTGGCCTTGGCTTTGGTATCGCATCTATGGTGCTGGGTATTATCTCTCTATTATGTTTTTGCAGTTGTATCAACATCATCCTGGCAATCCTTGCCATTATTTTTGGTATTATCCAGATTGTCTCATACGAGACCAAGGGAATGGCCGTTGCCGGTATTGTGACAGCAACCATATCTGTTATCCTTTTTGTAACCTGTTATGCCCTGTTGCTCTCCAATGCTACTTTCATGAATATGATGGAAGAAGAAATGGGAAATGGATTCAATCAGCGGGAAATTTATGAGTTTATGCAAGAGTATACCGATGATGTGGAGGATATGCTATAATAAGACAGAACAAGTGTAAATAAATGAGACACGTAGGAGGAGAGTAAAAGTGTTGGAAAAATGGAAGAATCTTGAACAGAAGAAAAAGATTATGGCAATTGTTGCCGCTGCTGTGCTAATTGTTGTCGTGGTGGCTGTGGGAATTGCTGTGACAGGTAAATCAAAATCTAATGTGAAACATGTGTCAAGCAAAAAAACAGAGACATGTCCGATTGACTTTGATGAGTGGAAGCAACAAAACGAAGAGGTGTATGCCTACATCGAAGTGCCGGATACAGATATTTCATATCCTGTCCTCCAGCGTGAAGGAGATGCTGAATACTACGCAAACCACCAGATTGACGGTACGGAAGGATTGCCGGGTGTAATCTACACAGAACCGATTAATTCACAGGATTTTTCGGACAATAATACAATTCTTTATGGTCACAATATGAAGAATGGCACAATGTTCCATACATTGCACAAATTTGAGGATGAGAAGTTCTTTAAAAAAGACCGCGAATTTTATGTGTACACGCCGGAACACAGATTTACCTACAAAGTTTTTGCGGCTGCCTGTATTGATGATGAGCATTTGATGGTAAAGTATAATTTCTCTACCAAAGAAGGAAATATGAATTTTATTACAGACCTTCAGAAAATTGAGAATAGTTACAGCCATTATAAGGAAGGCACAGAAATTACAGGGGACACAAAGCTGTGTACATTGTTTACCTGCATGCCGGCAGGTATGGAGAATAATAGATATATTGTTGTTGGATATTTGACAGATACATTAGATTATGAAAAAAAATAAATGGGTTTCGGATATGATAGAGCGGTGGCAGAATGATGCCAGATACCGCAGACAGGTAGTGATTAATATTGTCGTAATTGTATGTATTTGTGTTATTGCCTGCATAGTGTTTTGGTGGATAAAGAAGGACAATGCTCGCAAAGAATTGCTTCTCAATCATAATAGCATTGAGGTGGATGGCAAAACGTATATACAAAAAGATGATGTGATATCCATTCTGGTCTTGGGGATTGATTTACGGGGCACTATCGAGAACGAAAAAAAAGAGATAGGATATAATGGTCAATCGGATATGATGTGTGTGGTGAGTTATGATAAAACTACTCGGCAGGCATATATTGTGACGATTCCAAGAGAAACTATGACAACGATCGATTTGCGGGAGAAACAGGACCCCGCATTTCCTACGAAAGAGGCACAGATATGTCTTCAGTATGCTAATGCAAAATCAAGCCAGGTAGGAGCTGAATTATCTAGAAAATGCGTGGAAGATTTACTGGGGATACCTATTGATTATTATGTGGCGCTTAGTATGGGAGGAATACAAGCACTTGTGGATGATATTGGCGGAGTCTCCATTACAATGTCAGAAGACTATGATGTTCCGGATTATAATGAAGTACCTGGTGAGGAGGTTTGGGTAAAATACCGTAAGGGAGAGACTGTTACTATGGATGGTGCTCGTGCTTACGAATTTGTTCATTATCGTGACACGGAACACAATTCTACAAATCTGATAAGAATGAAAAGGCAACGAGATTTCTTTGACGCTTTTATATCCTCTGCAAAAAAGAAAGTAAAAAAGGACCCTAAGATTATCTTATCTATCGTAAGTGATTTGAAAGACTATATGACTACGGACATCGAACCAAAAGAATATGTCACATTGGGGCAGTATGCAATAAATGCAGAAATCCCAAAGGACAGTGTGATGCGAATCCCGGGAGAAGAAATGCACGTAGGGGAATATGATCAATATCATGTGGACAAGGAACAATTAGTACAGATGATTTTGCCAATATATTTTGAAGAATTAAAATAATTTTGGGCAAACTTGACAAAAATGACATTAGGGTATAAAATGCAGTTTGCATATTAATTGTGGGAACTTGCGTTTTAAAGGAGGAAGAAGATGAAAAATACAAAGAGATTTATTGCTGTTGCTTTAATGGCAATTATGATGTTGGGGGCTACATTTACTGCTATGGCAGCGAATCGTAGTGTGAAGGAACTTACTGCTGCTGAGAAGATTGCCGATATGAAGATTGGCGTGTATTTCAAGGTTAAAGTTCCTGCTGGTGTTCCAAACGCTGACAAAATTACAATTGCAGAGATTACAGATGAGAAAATCATTGCTAGTGCATATGATAATAGCGAATATGTTGCTAATGTTGTTACACAGGATATTCAGAAGAGCGTAAAGCCTGAAATGAATACTACAGTAAAAGTTTTGGCTAGACAGATTTTTGATGTACAGGGTGTTAAATCGGGTCAGGTTACCTTAGCATTGGGAGATAATGCTAAAGGCTATAAAGGTCATTTGGTGGTTGCATCTCATTACAATACCACAACTCAAAAGTGGGAGCAGATGGATAAATTGCCAGAGATTGATGAGAATGGATGTATTACCATCAACTTTAATTCTTATTCACCAATTATGATTTCAGTATTGAATATAAGTGAAAAGTATTTGAAAACTGATGGTAAATATTCCGTTGAGAAGACAACTATGACACCACAGCAGGTGCTTACAGGTGCGGAAACCAAGTCTCCAAAGATGGGTGAATAATACATAGAAAAATATTAAGACCCACAATAATATAACAAAAAGCTATCACATCATAACGAGGTGATAGCTTTTTTGGGTTTAAATACAATATGTGATGATGTTATAATGAAAGCAAAAAGATAAAGAGGAAAAGTATTACATTATGGGGAAAAACAAAAAAAGACAGCAGAAGAGTATTGCGATAAACGGCACGGATCCATACAGTAATCCATTGTGTTATCTTATGGTAATTGGTCCGTTTTGGATGGGCTTGTTCCGGGAGTATCAAAGCCTATGGGCGTCCGTAGTAGTTTTTGGGATTTTGTTGGTGGTGAGCATTCGTAATCGTGAACTGAGGCTATATTGGAATGCGGGAAGCGTGACGGGATGCGTCATGTTAGCTTTTTCGGTACTATCTGTGTTTATAGGAATGCTTCATGGGGAGGCAGTGTATGGACTCCTTAGAATTGTTTGTATGGCCTTGTGGGTGCTTTTGATCATGCAACTGCCACAGGAACATAAGGATATGGCTTTTGATGTGATACCCAATGTTGCAGTTATTATGACGCTTGTTTCAGCATTGATGTATACCATGGGGAGTGCGGCAGATATCGTGTTCAACAACAGCAGAATGGGAGGATTTTTTCAGTATGCCAATACCTTTGCACTATATTTGTTGATTGCACTTATTATTGTAACAGTGAAAATCCGACCGGAAATAGAAGACAAAAAGAACAAGAACTGGATGGATTTGGCAAAAGAATATGGATATCCGGTGGTTCTTCTAATTGGAATATTGTGGTCAGGTAGCCGCACCACGTTTATTCTTACAGGCATTGCGATGTTGCTGTTTATCATTTCCCAGAAAAAGGTTCGCCTCTTTTATGGCGGAATGGTTGTTTTGGGTGTGGTTGCAGTGGTTGCTTATGTTTTGTTGACAGGCAATATGAGCGGTATTGGTCGTTTTATGACAACATCTCTACATAGTTCTACATTTCTGGGAAGAATACTTTATTGGAAGGATGGCCTTCAGATGCTTTGGAAGAACCCAATGGGTCTGGGATATATGGGATATTACTATCTCCAAGGGAAAGCGCAAACAGGTGTGTATGAGACACAGTACATACACAATGAATGGCTACAGATGGCATTGGATTTTGGAGTGCTTTTTGCCATTGGGTTTATTATTCTTTTTATCTACCAGTTGACCAAAGTTAAGGGATACCGCAGATGGATATTGATATTCTTTGGCCTCCATATGATGATGGATTTTGATTTGCAATATATGGTGATGGTCTGGATTTTTCTTCTTTGCATGAAATGGGATGAGGGAAATATCAAGGCACTGGAGTTTGATAAGCTCGCGGCAATAAAACCTTGTATGATAGCATTTTTTGTGGTATTTGTTGGATTGGCTGGCTGGTTAGGTATTGCTAATAAATTCTACCAGTCCGGTGCCTACGAGGCATCTGTCTCCATTTATCCATGGAGTTTGCGTGCTCAAGAGAGATTTCTGGTTGCAGCTGAGACAGCGGAAGAATACGAAGAGCGTGCCCAACAGACCTTGGAGTTGTATCCGGACAATGCTCCGGCGTTGGATGTGATGGCGTTGTGCGCAGCGGAGCGGGGCGAGTATTTGGATGTGTTAGAGTATAAGAAACACAGTCTGATGGTCCAAAAATATCGCACGGAAGTGTATGATGATTTTGTAATGATGATGGATGATGGTGCAAAGCAGTATAAGAAACAGAAGGATGAGAAATCATACCAACGATGCGTTGATGCGTTATTGTCTACGGAAGGTATGTTAACGAAGGTCAAAGAGACAACAAATTCTTTGGCATATGAGATTAACGACAAACCCAATTTTGAGTTGTCAGAGAAATCCAAGAAAATAATAGAAAGATATCAGTAAAAACAAGGGCATTTCCTTGACAAAAATAGCCAATGTCAGTATAATTTCTTGAGTAATAAAGGAAATGCGTTGAGGAAGACAGTACGCAAGGACGTCGAAAATGAAGCGAGTCGGGTATGGTGAGAGCCGATATGAGTAGCGCCTTGGGGAATATCACTTCTTAGCAGCAGACTGAACGAGGAATCAAGTAGGAAAGCCGTACTTCTCTACGTTACAGAGAACATGTATGCAAGGGAAACCTTAAGTACAGCGTTATAGGTGGTTTGCGAAGCAGAGCCTTCGTCCTATGCGGACGAGGGCTCTTTTTTATCATAAAAGGAAACTTCGTTCCTGTAATGCAATATTCTTTTTTTAGATTTAGAAAGGAAGATTAGTATGTACAAGAAAGTTACAACGGATCTCAATTTTGTTGAGAGAGAGAAAGAAACAGAGAAATTCTGGAAAGACAATGACATTTTCCAGAAGAGTATGGATTCTAGAAAGGAAGGGGAGACATATACCTTCTACGATGGTCCTCCAACAGCAAATGGTAAGCCACATATCGGTCACGTGGAGACACGTACCATCAAGGATATGATTCCACGCTATCAGACCATGAAGGGTAAGTATGTGCCCCGTAAGGCTGGTTGGGATACCCACGGCCTTCCTGTAGAAATCGAGGTGGAGAAACTTCTTGGCCTGGATGGTAAGGAGCAGATTGAAGAGTACGGTATGGAACCCTTTATCAAACAGTGTAAGGAATCTGTTTGGAAGTATAAGGGCATGTGGGAAGATTTCTCCGGAACTGTTGGTTTCTGGGCTGATATGGATGATCCATATGTAACTTATGATGATAACTTTATTGAGTCTGAGTGGTGGGCATTGAAGGAGATTTGGAACAAGGGTCTTCTCTATAAAGGATTTAAGATTGTGCCTTACTGCCCTCGTTGTGGTACACCTCTTTCTTCACAGGAGGTGGCTCAGGGTTACAAGGCTGTAAAAGAGCGCTCCGCGATTGTACGCTTTAAGGTTGTAGGGGAAGATGCATATTTCCTTGCCTGGACAACAACACCTTGGACATTGCCATCTAACGTGGCTCTTTGTGTAAACCCGGAGGAGACATACTGCAAGGTTAAGGCTGCAGATGGTTATACTTATTATATGGCTGAGGCTCTTCTTGACAAGGTTCTTGGCAAATTGGCAGAGGACGGCGAAAGCGCATATGATGTATTAGAGACTTACAAGGGTAAGGATCTTGAATACAAGGAATATGAGGCGTTGTTTGCCTGCACGGCAGAGTGTGCCGCAAAGCAAAATAAGAAGGCTCATTTCGTAACCTGTGATAACTATGTAACCATGTCAGATGGTACCGGTATTGTACACATTGCCCCTGCATTTGGTGAGGATGATGCCAATGTTGGACGTAACTACGACCTTCCGTTTGTACAGTTCGTTGACAGCAAGGGTGAACTTACAGAAGAGACACCTTACGCTGGTAAATTTGTAAAGGATGCTGACAAGGACGTACTTGTTGACCTTGATAAGGAAGGAAAGCTCTTCGACGCACCTAAGTTTGAACATGATTATCCACACTGCTGGAGATGTGATACTCCACTTATCTACTATGCACGTGAGTCATGGTATATCAAGGAGACAGCAGTTAAGGATGACTTGATTCGAAACAACAACACAGTAAACTGGATTCCGGAGTCTATCGGTTCCGGACGTTTCGGTAACTGGCTGGAAAATATTCAGGACTGGGCTATCTCACGTAACCGCTACTGGGGTACACCACTTAACATTTGGGAGTGTGAGTGTGGTCACTTAGAGTGTATCGGTAGCCGCGCAGAACTGGCAGAGCGTGCCGGTGATCCTAAGGCAGCAGAAGTGGAACTTCACAGACCATATATTGATGAAGTGACATTTACCTGCCCGGATTGTGGAAAGACAATGCACCGTGTCCCTGAGGTTGTGGACTGCTGGTTCGATTCCGGGGCAATGCCTTTCGCACAGCATCACTATCCATTTGAAAATAAGGACCTGTTCGAGCAGCAGTTCCCTGCAAAATTCATCTCAGAGGCTGTTGATCAGACTCGTGGATGGTTCCACTCTTTGATGGCAGAGTCTACTTTGCTTTTCAACAAGGCACCATATGAGAACGTTATTGTACTTGGTCACGTTCAGGATGAAAATGGACAGAAGATGTCTAAGTCTAAGGGAAATGCCGTTGATCCATTCGAGGCTCTTGAGACATATGGGGCAGATGCAATCCGCTGGTACTTCTACACTGCAAGTGCACCATGGATTCCAAAGCGTTTTTCCGGCAAGCTTGTTCAGGAAGGACAGCGCAAATTTATGGGTACCTTGTGGAACACCTATGCGTTCTTCGTACTTTATGCAAATATTGATGATTTTGACGCAACTAAGTACACCTTGGACTACGACAAACTTTCTGTAATGGATAAATGGGTATTGTCACGTCTTAACTCTGCAGTGGCATCAGTGGACGACAACTTGGCAAATTACCGTATTCCGGAAGCTGCAAAGGCGCTTGAGTCCTTTGTGGACGATTTGAGTAACTGGTATGTACGCCGCAGCCGTGAGCGTTTCTGGGCCAAGGGCATGGAGCAGGATAAGATTAACGCTTATATGACTCTTTACACAGCACTTGTGACAATCAGCAAGGCAGCAGCACCAATGATTCCATTTATGACAGAAGACATTTACCAGAACTTGGTAAGAAGCATTGATACAAATGCTCCGGAGAGTATTCATTTGTGCGACTTCCCTGTAGTAGAAGAGAAGTTTATCGACAAGGAGCTGGAGGCAAATATGGCTGAGCTTCTCAAGATTGTTGTTATGGGTCGTGCTTGTAGAAATGCTGCAAACATCAAGAACCGTCAGCCAATCGGACAGATGTATATTAAGGCTGAGAAGGCTCTTCCTGCTTATTTCGTGGAAATTATCGCAGACGAGTTGAATGTGAAGAAGGCAGATTTTACAGAGGACGTATCTGCATTTACCACATATACATTTAAGCCACAGCTTCGCACCGTGGGACCAAAATATGGTAAATTCCTTAAGGGAATCCAGGAGGCACTTTCTACCATCGATGGCAACAAGGCTATGGCTGAGTTGAAGGCAAATGGCGTTTTAAAGCTTTCTGATGTGGACGCTAGCATTCAGCTTACGGAGGAAGATTTGCTTATTACAATGACACAGATGGAAGGTTATATCACAGAAAATGATCAGGATGTGACGGTTGTACTTGATACCAATTTGACAGAAGAACTCCTTGAAGAAGGTTTCGTGAGAGAATTGGTAAGTAAGATCCAGACGATGCGTAAGGAAGCTGGATTTGAGGTTACGGATAAGATTGCTGTAAGCTATCAGGGAACTGATAAGGTGGCAGGCATCTTTGAGCGCAATGGAGAGACAATCAGCAAGGAAGTTTTGGCGGTATCTGTGAATGCTTCTGCTGAAGGAGAGTATGTAAAGGAATGGAATATCAATGGTGAAAAGGTTACCCTTGGTGTTACTAAACAATAAAAGACAGAGACGAAGGATAGATAGAAGGGAGCATATTATGAAGGCACAGACATTCGATAAAAAAGCATTTAAACAACAAATCAAAGAAAATGTTAAGAATCTTTATCGAAAAGAGTTTGAGGAGGCCAGCAACCAGGAGGTTTACCAAGCGGTTGCCCTGGCTGTAAAAGACGAGGTGATTGACAACTGGCTGGCAACACAAAAGACCATGGATAAGCAGGATCCTAAGACAGTTTACTACATGTCTATGGAGTTTTTGATGGGGCGAGCATTGGGTAACAACATGATTAATCTTTGCTCATATGACAAGGTAAAGGAATGCTTAGATGAGTTGGGTTTCAATATTGATGCTATCGAGGATGAGGAGCCGGATCCGGCTTTGGGAAATGGTGGTCTTGGTCGATTGGCTGCCTGCTTTATGGAGTCCCTTTCTACCTTGGGATACCCGGCGTACGGCTGTGGTATTCGCTACCGCTACGGTATGTTTAAGCAAAAGATTGAGAATGGTTATCAGAAGGAAGTACCGGACAACTGGTTGAAAAATGGGTATCCATTTGAAATCAAGCGTCCGGAATACACCCATGAGGTTCGCTTCGGTGGTTATGTGCGAAGCGAGATGGGAGAGGACGGAAGAACAAGATTCATTCACGAAGGTTATAATTCTGTCATTGCTGTTCCGTATGATATGCCAATCGTTGGATATGACAATAATATGGTAAATACCTTGATGATTTGGGATGCAGAGCCTAAGGAAGTATTCAGCCTGGATTCCTTTGATAAGGGTGAGTACAACAAGGCAGTTGAGGAGGAAAACCTTGCCAGAAATCTTGTTGAGGTTCTTTATCCAAATGACAATCACATCTATGGTAAGGAGTTGCGTTTGAAGCAGCAGTACTTCTTTGTATCTGCCAGCCTGCAGAGAATTCTTTGCCGTTACAAGAAGCATCACGATGATATTACAAAGCTTCATGAGAAGGTGGCAATCCAGATGAATGACACCCATCCGACTTTGGCTGTTGCTGAGTTGATGCGACTTCTTTTAGATGAGGAAGGTCTTTCTTGGGATGAGGCATGGGATGTAACAACAAAAACATGTGCTTATACCAACCACACCATTATGGCAGAAGCTTTGGAGAAGTGGCCAATCGAGATTTTCTCCCGTTTGCTTCCTAGAGTTTACCAGATTGTGGAGGAGATCAACCGCCGTTTTGAGATGGAGATTCGTGAACGTTTCCCTGGAGATGAGGGCAAAGTTGCCCGGATGGGAATTATTCGTGATGGACAGGTGAAGATGGCACATCTTGCTATTGCAGCAGGTTACTCTGTCAATGGTGTTGCCAGACTGCACACAGAAATTTTAAAGAACCAGTCATTGAAGGACTTCTATGACTTATATCCTGAGAAGTTCAACAATAAGACAAATGGTATTACACAGAGACGTTTCCTTTTGCACGGCAATCAGCTTTTGGCAGCCTGGGTGACAGATCATATTGGGAAAGAGTGGATTACCGACCTGTCCCAGATGAAGAAGTTAGAGCTTTATGCTGATGATAAGAAAGCGCAGCACGAGTTTATGAACATTAAGTATCAGAATAAGCTGCGTTTGGCTGAGTATATTAAGGAACACAATGGTATTGAGGTAGATCCACGCTCTATCTTTGATGTGCAGGTAAAACGTCTTCATGAGTACAAGCGCCAGCTTTTGAACATTTTACATGTGATGTATCTCTATAATGAAATCAAGGATCATCCGGAGATGGATTTTGTTCCAAGAACCTTTATCTTTGGAGCAAAGGCTGCAGCAGGTTACAAGAATGCTAAGCTTACCATCAAGCTGATTAATAACGTGGCTTCTGTGATTAACAATGATAGAAGCATTGATGGCAAGATCAAAGTGGTATTTATTGAGGATTACAAGGTATCAAATGCCGAGTGGATTTTCGCAGCTGCAGATGTGTCAGAGCAGATTTCTACCGCCAGCAAGGAAGCTTCCGGAACCGGTAACATGAAGTTTATGTTAAATGGTGCTGTGACCATCGGTACTATGGATGGAGCTAACGTGGAAATGGTAGAAGAGATGGGCCAGGAAAATGCCTTTATCTTTGGTATGAGTGCGGATGAGGTGATTGCTCACGAGCATAACAGAGATTACAATCCAATGGATATCTTTAACAACGATATGGATATCCGCAAGATTTTGACACAGCTGGTAAATGGCTTTTACAGTGCAGATGATCCGGAGCTTTTCAGAGATTTGTACAACTCATTGCTGAATACCCAGTGTACACAGTATGCGGACACTTATTTCGTTTTGGCAGACTTCCGTTCTTATGCTGATGCCCAAAGACGCGTGATGGAAGCTTATATGGATGAAGCTGGTTGGGCGAAGAAGGCCATCTTGAACGTGGCAAATGTTGGCAAGTTCTCATCTGATCGAACCATTCAGGAGTATGTGGATGAAATCTGGCATTTGGATAAAATAACAGTAAACAAATAAATGAGAAAGATTTAGATTATGGAAAATAAAGCGAGCAATTTTTTTAAGGCCCTGACGCCTACAATCTTTATTCTGGCGCTGCAGACGTTTTTGTCTTTTGCAATGGGATTTTTGCTGATTTGCAAGAAGGCATATGACTATGAGAGCGGCGGATATGCGGATTTTATGAAAGAGTGCATGGATGATATGCTCTCCGCTGATTTCAACTTGGCAGTGCTTCTCACCTATGTGGTAATTTCCATGGTGCTTCTTGGCATCTGGTATAAGAAGGTGTTTGGCCCAGAGCAGAAGGGGAAATGGAAGCTTTCCGCAATGACAAACAAGCCATGGCAGTTTGTGCTTGGTGTGGCTGGGGTTGCCTTTGGCGCCCAGTATCTTTGTATGTATGCTATGAGCTTGATGGCCCTAGTCTTCCCAGACTGGCTTGCCAACTATCAAGAGATTATGGAATCTATTGGCTTGGCAGATGAGGTGACATTACCACTTGTGCTGTATGTGGTGATTTTGGGACCAATCTGTGAAGAAATTGCTTATCGTGGACTTACCCTTGGTTTTGCCAAGAAGTTTACAAAGACCTTTTGGGCTGCGAATATCATTCAGGCTGTACTCTTTGCTGGACTTCATATGAATCCCTTGCAGGGGGTGTACACCTTTTTCATCGGGCTTTTGTTTGGCTACTTTGTTCACAAGTCCGGCAGCCTTTTGATGGGTATCATTCTTCACATAGCATTTAACGCCACAGGCGTACTGGGCGACACGTTGCTTGTTTCTGGCAGCAACCAGATGCAATCTGCCATGATTCTTTTCGGAGCTATGGTTGCCACCTATGTGGGTATTATTCTAATTAAAAGGAACATTCCGAGCCATTAGGGTGCTGTTAGGGTGCCATTAGGGACAGTCCCTAATGGCACCCAGGAGTGTCCCTAATGGCACCTATGTCTGTCCCTAATGGCTCGAGAGTTATATTTTTTCAAAAGGTTAACAATTTAATTATAGGTTCCGATAACTATTTCACAGCGTTAATTGCGCAATGAATTGACTGTGAGAGAATACCAGGGACGGCATGTTTTTAGGAGAGGGATTTCCGAAAATATGTCGTCTTTTTTGTTCTAGGAAAAGGATTTCGTGAATGAATTAGGTGAATAGAACAAAGGGAGGAAGGCTATGATTATTCAATCACAAGACATTTCAATGCAAGGAAGGAGAAGCTTTAGACAGAAAACAACAGTTTCCTTTCAACAGACCAGCAAACCATTGGCTCAGAATGGGTTATATGGCTTGCCTGCCGGTGTATCAGGAAATGGAAATTTTCTGGGAACCCTGAATTATTACTTGGACGGGGCAGGTAAATGGAATCCGGAAAATATGACCAGTGACAGTGGCGTAAGTAGGGAAACTAAGACACAGGATATTTCCGGTGTGGGCACAGATTCCGCAAAAAGCTCAGCAAGAATTCAATTCGAGACATTAAGTTATCTTCTCTACATCTTTTTTATGAAAGGAAAAGAGAATTTTCAGCAGGAACTACAAAATAGCATGGCATACGACACCGCTCCTTATGAAGTGGCAGATACAAGTTGGCAGGTGGTAAGCTCGGAGCAGTTATACACATATGAGGAAACGGAAACCACCACATTTTCCACCCGGGGAAAAGTGGTGACTGCAGACGGACGGGAAATAGACTTTGGAATTGATGTTGGCATGAGCAGAAGTTTCTACCAAGAGGTGTATCAGAAGAATGTGGGATTGCGTCCGGTTATGTGTGACCCCTTAGTAATTAATCTGGAGGGTGATGTGGCCAATGTGTCCGACCAGAAATTTTTCTTCGACTTAGACTGTGATGGTCAGGAGGACGAAATTTCCATGCTTGGTGATGGCAGTGGATTTTTGGCGCTGGACATCAATGGAGACGGCAAAATCAATGACGGTTCGGAATTGTTTGGAACCGGCTCAGGGAATGGGTTCTACGATTTGTCTCAATACGATCTGGATGGAAACGGTTGGATTGACGAGGCGGATGAGGTGTTTGACCGATTGCAGATCTGGGTGCCATCAGAAGATGGAAACGGCACCTGCTACAAGCTAAAAGACAAGGGCGTGGGGGCTATTTGTCTGCAAAATGTCTCTACGGATTTTTCCTTGCGAGGCGACACTCAGCAGTTAAACGGCGCCATTCGCCGCAGTGGAGTTTTCCTTATGGAATCCGGAGTGGCGGGTACGATTCAGCATGTGGATTTGGCCATGTAATACTTAGGGTGCCATTAGGGTGCCATTAGTGACAGTCCCTAATGGCACCCAGAAGTGTCCCCAATGGCACCAATGTCTGTCCCTAATGGCACCAAATTCATTTTTATCTTGAAGTTTCTGGCAGAATAGTATATTATTTCTAAATCAAAAATAATGTTGGTTATTCTAAACCAAGTTCGATACTACGAACAATCAACAGATTTTCCCATTTAACACTACGTATATCATAAGGAGGATTTGCCTATGCCAAGATGTGCACGAAGGAGAAGTGTGACGGGCGTGTATCACATAATTCTACGTGGAATCAACAAACAAATAATTTTTGAAGACGGAAACGATTTTCGAACGTTCACTAGCGTACTTCAGCATTACAGATGCGAATGCGATTTCGATTTGTATGCTTATTGCCTGATGAGTAATCATATTCATTTGCTTGTGAAAGAGAACGAGGATGTCATCGGAGATGTGATGAAAAAAATTGAAGTGACTTTTGTAAAATGGTACAATGAAAAATATCAGCGAATTGGAAATCTATTTCAAGAACGATACAAGAGTGAGCCGGTTGAGACGGAGGATTACCTCTTGACAGTTTTTCGTTATATTCTTCAGAATCCATTACATGCAGGATTGGAAAGTATAGTTGGAGATACTTATCGTTGGAGTAGCTTCAGAGAGTATGAGAACAATGTGTCGATTCTTACTGATATAGAGGATATGATTGCATATTTTGGCGGTTTAGAGGAACTCCTTGATTTTGCGAAGCGTAATGCTCGAGACATGTGTATGGAGGACTATTCACCGAGAACATTGGCGGATGAGGAGGCTTTGCAAATCATAGAACAGATTACGGGATGCCAATCACCGTCCGATTTTCAACATTTGGATTTGGAAGAAAGAGATACAGCCATTCGGCGCCTGATTGGAATAGGATTTTCCACGAGGCAGCTCAATCGACTTACCGGGATTTCGAGAAAGAAAATATGTAGTTTAAGGAGCCAATAGGGACAGATATTGGTGCCATTGGGGACACTTCTGGGTGCCAATAGGGACTGTCCCTAATGGCACCCTAATGGCACCCTAGTGGTGGAAGAGGAGAAGGAACGTGGCATTTGTACATTTGCACACCCATACGGAGTATAGTTTGCTGGATGGGTCAAATAAGATAAAAGAATATGTTGCCCGAGTGAAGGAATTGGGAATGAATGCGGCGGCCATCACGGACCATGGTGTGATGTACGGTGTGATTGATTTTTACAAGGAGTGTCACAAGCAGGGGATTCGACCGATTCTAGGGTGCGAGGTGTATGTGGCCCCGGGGTCCAGATTCGACCGGGAGACCAGTCACGGGGAGGACCGTTATTATCACCTTGTGCTTCTGGCGGAGAATAACATTGGATACCAGAATCTGATGAAGCTGGTGTCTATTGGTTTTGTCGATGGCTACTACTACAAGCCTCGTATTGATATGGAGGTGCTGGAGAAATACCACCAGGGCTTGATTGCGCTCTCTGCTTGTTTGGCAGGAGAAGTGCCTCGCTATTTGCAGCGTGGCATGTATGATGAGGCTAAGGAAATAGCCCTTCATTTTCAGGATATTTTTGGGGTGGGAAACTATTTTCTGGAGCTGCAAAATCACGGCATTGAGGCCCAGGAGTATGTAAACCAGGAATTGGTGCGCCTAAGCAAGGAGACGGGAATTGAGCTTGTATGCACCAACGATATTCACTACACCTACGCCGAGGACGCCGAGCCTCACGATGTGCTTCTATGTATTCAGACGGGAAAGAAGCTTTCTGATGAGGACCGCATGCGCTATGAGGGCGGTCAGTTTTACGTAAAATCCGAAGATGAGATGCGCAAGCTGTTCCCATATGCGCCCCAGGCTTTGGAAAACACCCAGAAAATCGCAGACCGCTGTGATGTGACCATCGAGTTTGGCGTTACCAAACTGCCTCATTATCAGGTGCCGGAGGGGTATGATTCCTGGACCTACCTGAACAAGCTTTGTTACGACGGCTTACAGGAGCGTTACGGCGCTGGGGCCGAAGAGCTAAAGCCAAGACTGGAATATGAGCTGAACACCATCCGCAAAATGGGATATGTGGATTACTTTCTGATAGTTTGGGATTTTATCAATTATGCAAGAACCCATGACATTCCGGTGGGGCCGGGACGAGGAAGTGCAGCGGGAAGTCTGGTATCCTATACCACAGGTATCACCAATATTGACCCTATCCGCTACAACCTTCTCTTTGAGCGCTTCTTAAATCCGGAGCGTGTGTCCATGCCGGATATTGATATCGACTTTTGCTTCAATCGTCGTGGGGAAGTTATCGATTATGTGGTGGAAAAATACGGCAAGGAATGCGTAACACAGATTGTTACCTTTGGTACCTTAAAAGCTAAGGGTGTCATCCGCGACGTTGGCCGCGTCCTTGACCTTCCATACAATTATGTGGACGCCATCGCAAAGGCAGTGCCGGACGAGTTGAATATCACCTTGGAAATGGCTCTGAACATGAGCCCGGATTTAAAGAAAATGTACGACGAAGACCCTGAGGTGAAAAAGCTCATTGATACGGCACAACGTTTGGAGGGTCTCCCAAGACATACGGGAATGCACGCAGCGGGCGTGGTGATTTCCCAGAAGCCAATGGATGAATATGTGCCACTTTCACGTGGTGGAGACGGTACCATCACCACCCAGTTTGTCATGACAACCATTGAGGAGCTGGGCCTTTTGAAAATGGATTTTTTGGGCCTTCGAACCCTGACAGTGATTGACGATGCAGTGAAACTTGTAAAAGAAAACCACGGTGTTTCTTTGAACATGGACGCCATCGATTATAACGATAAAGGGGTGTTAGATCTCATAAGCTCCGGAAAAACCGAGGGTATTTTCCAGTTGGAAAGTGCCGGAATGAAGAGCTTTATGAAGGAGTTGAAACCGGAGAGTTTAGAGGACATTATTGCGGGAATTTCTCTGTATCGTCCCGGCCCAATGGACTTTATTCCTGCCTACATCAGAGGTAAAAATGACAAGGATGCCATCACCTACGACTGCCCACAGCTGGAGCCGATTTTGGCGCCAACCTACGGCTGTATTGTATACCAGGAGCAGGTTATGCAGATTGTGCGAGACCTGGCCGGATATTCTATGGGCCGAAGTGATCTTGTACGCCGCGCCATGTCCAAGAAAAAGACAGATGTAATGGCAAAGGAGCGTCAGAACTTTGTCTACGGTAATCCGGAGGAAGGGGTTGCCGGCTGTGTGGCCAATGGCATTTCTGAGCAGGTGGCAAATAAGATTTACGACGATATGACGGACTTTGCAAAATATGCATTTAACAAGTCTCACGCTGCAGCCTATGCTGTGGTTGCCTATCAGACGGCATATTTGAAGCATTACTATCCGGTAGAGTTTATGGCTGCCCTGATGACATCTGTTTTGGATAATTCCGGCAAGGTGGCAGAATACATTATGGTTTGTCGGGACATGGGAATTGCAGTTCTCCCTCCCGATATCAATCAGGGACAGGGCAAATTCGCCGTATCCTGCGGCCAGATTCGCTATGGTATGTACGCCATTAAGAGTATTGGTCGACCTGTGGTAGATTTTATTATTGAAGAGCGCAAGGAACGTGGCCCTTATAAAACCATAGAGGATTTCCTTACTAGGGCAAATGGAAGAGAAATCAACAAGCGTGCTGTGGAGAATCTCATTAAGGCGGGAGCCTTGGATACCTTAGATGGCAATCGCCGCCAGATGTGTATCGTTTTCCCCTCCATTATGGATCGTGTGAATAATGAGAAGAAAAAGTCCATGGCTGGCCAGATGACCTTGTTTGACATTGCCTCAGATGATGTAAAGGAATCCTTTGAAATTAGGATGCCAAATGTGGAGGAGTTTGAAAAAGAGGAACTCCTAGCCCAGGAAAAGGACGTGCTTGGGGTATACATCAGTGGTCATCCGCTGGAGGAATACCTGCCAATTCTTGAAAAAAATGTAACCGCTTATTCCAAGGAATTTGCCATTGATGATGAGACGGGTAAGTCAAGTGTAGAAGATGGGAAAATGGTTATCATTGGCGGTATGATTGTGGATAAGACCATTAAATATACCAAGAATAATCAGATAATGGCCTTTCTTACCCTGGAGGACTTGTTGGGGACCATCGAGGTCATTGTTTTTCCAAGAGACTACGAAAAGTATCGCAACTACATTGAGCAGGATGCCAAGGTGCTAATCCGTGGCCGGGCCCAGGTGGAAGAGGAAAAGGATGCCAAACTCATTTGCTCGGAGATTCACGGCTTTGATGAGACAAAGAAGGAAATGTGGATTCAGTTTCCTACCAAGGAGGAGTTTGAAGAGCGACAGCAGGAGCTCTTTGATGCCATTTCTGATATGGATGGCGAGGATGGCGTTGTCATTTACATTGCTTCACCCAAGGCTATGAAGCGTTTGCCTGCAAATTGGAACATTTCTGTAAATGTTTATTCTATCCAAAAATTAAAGGAAATTTTTGGTGAGGATAACGTTAAAGTTGTGGAAAAGAATGTTGAATTTCAAGGCAAAAGATATTAGAATAGTACTCGAGTGAATGTGATAAGTGATAGGAGGAAGATACGATGGCAAATGAAGTACAAACAATCGGAGTTTTGACAAGTGGCGGAGACGCTCCAGGAATGAACGCAGCCATCCGTGCAGTTGTTCGTCAGGCGATTGCAAAGGGAAAGAAGGTAAAGGGAATCAAGCGTGGATACGCAGGACTCCTCAATGAGGAGATTATAGATATGGATGCACACAGCGTTTCGGAGATTATCCAGCGCGGTGGTACCATTCTTCAGACAGCCAGATGTCTGGAATTTATTGATCCGGAGGTGCAGAAGAAGGGTGCAGAGATTTGTAAGAAGCACGGCATCGACGGCCTTGTAGTTATCGGTGGAGATGGTTCTTTTAAGGGCGCACAGAAGTTGGCAGCTCTTGGTATTAATACCATTGGATTGCCGGGAACCATTGACCTTGATATTGCGTGTACAGAGTATACCATCGGTTTTGATACAGCTGTTAATACAGCTATGGAAGCAATCGATAAGGTACGTGATACATCTACATCCCACGAGCGTTGCTCCATTATTGAGGTAATGGGTCGTGGCGCCGGATACATTGCACTTTGGTGTGGTATTGCCAACGGTGCAGAGGATGTATTGCTTCCGGAGAGATACAATCACGATGAGCAGGCATTGATTGAGCATATTATTGAGGGTAAGCGTAAGGGCAAGCAACACCACATTATCATCAATGCTGAGGGAATCGGTCATTCATCATCTATGGCTAAGCGAATTGAAGCAGCTACAGGTATTGAGACAAGAGCTACTATCTTGGGTCATATGCAGCGTGGCGGAAGTCCTACATGTAAGGACCGTGTATATGCTTCAACTATGGGAGCTCTGGCAGTTGATTTGCTATGTGAAGGAGCTACAAACCGTGTTGTAGGATATCGTCATGGTGAGTTCGTTGATTTTGATATCGATGATGCTCTTTCAATGACAAAGGGTATCGATGAATATCAATTCGAGATTTGTACTTCTTTGAACGTTTCATAATAGAAGAAGATGAATATGACAATGGCGCCCTGTATGAGAGCGCCATTTTTTGTTGAGTAAAAGAATGGAAAATATATGATAACAAGCACAAGCAACAAACAGGTGAAACACATTACACAATTGCAGAAAAAAGCCAAGCTCCGCAATCAGGAAAATGTATTTGTGGTGGAAGGACCTAAGATGGTGGCTGAAACGCCGGCAGAGCTTTTACTAGAGCTTTACATTTCAGAATCCTATGCGGATAAATGGCAGGGAGTAGATGGTGAAATCGTCTCGGATGCTGTGATGAAAGCCATGTCCGATACCACAACACCACAAGGTGTTCTTGCAGTGGTAAAGAAGCCCCATTATCATTTACAGCAGCTACTGCAAAATCCGGCCCATCTTCTTTTGGTGGAAGGTGTGCAGGATCCGGGAAACCTTGGCACTATGTTTCGAACAGGGGAAGGTGCCGGCGTCACCGGGATTGTGATGCACAAGACCACCGTGGACTTGTTTCACCCCAAGACAGTGCGCTCTACCATGGGAAGCATTTACCGGGTGCCATTTGTAATTGCCGAAGATTGGGAACAAACTATTTCTGAAATAAGAAATGCCGGCGTAACACTTTATGCGGCTCATCTAGGCGGAACAAAGATGTATGATGATTTTGACTACACCGGCAGTTGTGGCTTTTTTGTGGGAAATGAGGGAAATGGTCTTACGGATGAAACCACAGCTATGGCCAACCAACTGCTTCGCATCCCCATGGAGGGACGCTTGGAATCGCTCAATGCTGCTATGGCGGCCGGGATATTGATGTATGAGGCGAACCGTCAAAGAAGGAAGGAATTTGGAGGATACTAGATTTGCGTATTTGGTTCAAGCAGTGGAAGGATAGCAGAATGCTGTGTGATTTGGTTGTGGAAGATGACTCTGAGGAAACCAGAACCCACAAGGTGTTTGGAGCTTTGGAGAAAGCCTGCTACGAAATGGATTTGGGAAGACCCATCTGGCTTGATGTGACAGTAAGGGATTTCAGGCAAAGAGCAAAGGCGAGATTTACAAGAGACTGCTTTATGGAAGAAGTTCCATTTGATTATTTAGAGATAGAAGTTCTGGAAGAAGACTAGAAGGTATAGAGATTAGGGGGATTGTAGTAAATGGAAAATCAAATTATGTTAGATGAGTCGGTAGAGTCATGGAATACCGCCATGCTTATGTACAACTCTGCACTGAAGGAGATGGGAACAAAGCTGGAGATTTTAAATGACGAATTCCAGCATGTACATCAGTACAACCCAATTGAGTATGTAAAAAAGAGACTGAAGAGTCCGGAGAGCATTGTGAAAAAATTAAAGAGATATGGCTACGAGACCTCCATACCTAATATGATGGAATATTGTAACGATATTGCCGGAATTCGCATTGTGTGCTCCTTCACATCTGATATTTATCGTTTGGCGGATATGATTGGCCGCCAGAACGATATCACGGTAATTTCCATTAAGGATTACATTAAGAATCCAAAGGAAAGCGGATACAAGAGCTATCACATGATTGTTTCTCTGCCAATTTTCTTATCGGATCGTGTGGTTGATACAAAGGTGGAAATTCAGATTCGAACCATTGCCATGGATTTCTGGGCAAGTCTTGAGCATAAGATTTATTACAAGTTTGAGGGCCACGCCCCAGAGTATATCAGCCACGATTTGCAGGAGTGTTCCAAGATTGTATCTGAGTTGGATGAGAAGATGTTGTCTTTGAATGAAGCTATTTTACAGGCAAAGCGGGAACAGGAAGAAGCGTGATTTTTGGGCCGGGTTTTTTACCCGGCTCGTTTTGTATTTGTATGTATTTTGAATACAAAATGCACTTGAACAATTCTTGTGGGAATGATAGAATAAGATTGTACTAAAATAAATACAATAATTGAGACGGGTGAGTGCTTATGAGCGAAATTACTTTGATGGCATCAGCGAAAATTAACATCGGACTTGATGTGACTGGTCGCAGGGACGATGGATATCACTTGGTGCGTACGATTATGCAAACCATTGGTCTTAATGATGTGGTTACGGTGGCTACGAGCCATGAGCCTGGTATTGTTATGACCACCAACGATGAAACGTTGCCTGTTGGTGAGGACAACCTTTGTGTGAAGGCTGCAAAGCTTTTGATGGATGAATTTCACATTACAGAAGGGGTGAAAATTCATCTGGAAAAGCGTATTCCGGTGGCAGCAGGTTTGGCTGGGGGAAGCACTGATGCAGCAGCAGTACTTACTGGGGTGAATCATGTTTTTCAGCTGGATTTAACGGAAGAGGAGCTGATGGAGAGAGCTGTAAATATTGGAGCAGATGTACCATACTGTCTGCTGGGGGGCACAGCCTTAGCAGAGGGCATTGGCCAGGAATTGAAAAGACTTCCGAGAATGATGGACTGCTTCGTACTCATTGCCAAGCCACCGATTGAGGTTTCCACCAAATATGTATATGAGCATTTTGATGGGCTTAAAAACCCTACACATCCGGATATTGATGCCATGGTGGCAGATATTGAGAATCGGGATTTGCATAGCCTGGCATCTCATATGGGAAATATATTAGAGGGAGTCACTGTGGAGAAATACCCGGTGATTGATCAAATTAAGCGGGAAATGATGGAACACGGAGCGGTGATTTCCATGATGAGCGGAAGTGGACCTACTGTCTTTGGATTCTTTGAGGATGAGACTTTGGTACAGGAGGCCAAGTCTGTTCTGGAGACATCCGGTCTTGTGAATCGCGTAGAAGTTACATCCATTGTCAAATAATCTTTGACAGCAGACAGGAGAGAAATGATGAGTGAAGAATTGCAACTGGATATGAATTCATATTTGCCACTTCGAGACGTAGTTTTTAACACCCTTCGAAATGCCATTTTAAGAGGGGATATGAAGCCGGGTGAACGTCTGATGGAAATGCACTTGGCCAACAAATTAGGGGTGAGTCGTACCCCTGTCCGGGAGGCAATCCGAATGCTTGAGCAGGAGGGTCTGGCTGTCACCATTCCAAGAAAAGGTGCTCAGGTTGCCAAAATGACAGAGAAGGATTTGCAGGATGTGTTAGAGATTCGCGATTCCTTAGACGAGCTGGCTGTTGCCATGGCATGTGAGCGTATGACAGAGGAGCAACTTTCTGAGTTGAAGAGTGCCATGAAGGATTTTGAGTTGGCAACTAAGGGCCGCAATGTGCGTAAGATCTGTGAGGCGGATGAGGCTTTCCATAATGTGATATATAAGATGGCTGACAATCCCAAATTGGAAACCATTGTAAATAATCTTCGGGAGCAGATGTATCGCTATCGCTATGAGTACATCAAGGGCAACAGCGACTACGGTCAGCTGGTGCAGGAACATGCAGCTATTATCGACGGATTTGAGCGAAAAGATGCGGATTATGTAAAAGACATTATGCATACCCACCTGGAGAACCAGATTGAGGCGGTGCGCCAGTTGATTCAAGGGCAGGAATAAATAAAAACACATAGAAGCATACTAAGAGACAGGTAAAATGCCTGTCTCTTTTTGTTGTATATAAAGAACCAGGTACAGATTCTTGTTTGGGACAAGAGCTGGATTTGGTGTGGGGGTGGAAAGGAGCTTCTATGGAGTATCAATTTACGGGAAATCTGCAGCGGGATGAAGCTGCTATGGTGGCACTGTTTCAAAACTGCGCTGATATCAAAAAGAAGGAAATGAAGATAGGAAAGAATAAGGGGATTTCCTGCTTCCTTATCTATATCGAAGTGACCCTTTCCTCTGTGATGTTGCGAACCACTGCTCTGGGGAATTTTTTGGCCCGACTTTCTGAGATGCCGGAGGAGGATATCCCCAAGGTTCTTGTCCAAAATGGAATGGGGCTTTCTGATGTGATGCTTTATGAAACGGCAGAAGAGGCGGGGGAGGGACTTCTGACAGGTGATGCCATTCTTTTAGTGGATGGATTTCCCCTGGCAATGAAAATTCCGGACAAGGGATATCCGGGGGAACCTATTAAGGATACGGATACGGAAAAGGTGCTTCGTGGTTCCAACGAGGGCTTTAACGAAAATGTGAAACTAAATACAGCTTTGATGCGTAAGCGATTGCGTTCCCTGGATTTTAAGGTGGAGGAAATGTTTCTGGGAAAGCGAACCCAGACCCTTATCAATATTACTTATATGGATGGAATCGTAAAACCGGAACTGGTGAAAAAGGTGAAGGAGCGTCTTTCGGATTTCCAAATTGACGGTGTTTTGGATGGGGGAATGGCAGAACAGTTGACAGAGGATACCTGGCTCTCTCCCTTTCCTCAAATCCAATCCACCCTGCGTCCAGACCGGGCGGTAATGGAAGTGTTAGACGGAAAAGTGGTGGTGCTGTGTAACAATTCTCCTGCGGCACTGATTATGCCTGCAGATTACAATTCCTTTATCCAAACCACAGACGACTATTATCAGAGGCCGTGGATTGCTTCTTTTGCCAGATTGATTCGCTATGTGGCCTCCTTTTTTGCTATGAGCCTGCCGGGATTATATCTGGCGGTAACCAATTTTCAGACGGGAATTCTGCCAACCACCTTGCTGCTGTCTTTTGCGGCGGCAAGGCAGGGAGTGCCTTTCCCGGCAGTGGTGGAGGTGATTTTGATGGAATTGTCCTTTGAACTATTAAGAGAGGCGGGAGTTCGCCTGCCGGGAGCTATGGGAAATACCATTGGCATTGTTGGAGGCTTGATTATCGGCCAGGCGGCTGTGGAGGCAAATCTTGTTTCTCCCATTGTGGTGATTGTAGTGGCCTTTACGGCGCTGTGTTCCTTTTGCATTCCCAACGACGAGTTTGCCGGGGCATTTCGCTTGCTAAAGTTTTTCGTCATCATTCTCAGCGCCTGGCTGGGATTTTTTGGATTCCTTTGGGCTATGCTTGCCATTTTAACCCATCTGGCACTACTCAAAAGCTATGACCACCCCTATTTAATACCGTTTGTGGGCATCAAGGGGGATGGGCAGGAGCGGAGAAAGGATTCTGTGGTGCGTTTCCCTTTGTGGAGCCTGATTTATCGTTCCATTCATGCAAAGGATACCCAGAAACGAAGATTTCGAGGAAAGGAAAACCTAGAGGATGAATAATGGAAAAATATCTTTGCGTCAAATGAAGCGTCTTTTGTTTTTTGATGTGCTGGGTTTGGGTCTGGTGGCCTTTCCAGATCTGTTGGCTGCCTCAGCCGGCACGGCAGGAGTACTTGCCTTATTGATCGGTGGCGCCTTGTTTGCAGGGTATCTTATTGCCCTGACCTTTGCTATGAGAAATGGAAAGAGGGGGAGCAGATGGCTCTTTGGCGCATATGGGATATATCTTTTGCTGGCCAGTGGATATGGCCTGTTTCTGCTGGGAGATCTGATCAAACGGTTTCTTTTGCCGGATAAATCCTTTGGACTTATCATCCTGCTCATTCTCTTGCTGGTGATCTATGGGAAAAATGGAGGCCTGGAGGGAAGGGCAAGAGTATATGAGGTATTGTTTTGGCCGCTGATTGCTCTGCTGGTATTCCTGTTTGTGTTGGGATTGCCGGGAACGGAGCCCCAGAATTTATGGCCAATCAGCTTTAGCGGTATGAGGTTCTGGCGGGGATGTTATCTGGCCTTTTTGGTGTGTTCCGTGGGGCAGATTGCATTTTTTCTCCCGGAGTATATGGAAGAGGGAGTTACCCCGGCCAGGCTGCGAAGGGGAGCCATGCAAGCACTGCTTCTGGGAATCCTGTTTCTCGGTGCCATATATGAATTGCTTCTGGGCTCCTTTGGAACCGATGCCCTGATGGGGGCCAGAACCCCTGTTATGATTTACACCAGTAACATTGTGGTTCCGGGAGGATTTCTCCGGCGACAGGAGGCACTGATTGCAGGTGTGTGCTTTGTGGCGTTGATGGCATTTATCGGAAGTGGCTTTTCCTATGGAACCCTTTGCCTAAAGGAAATCAAAAGGAGTAAATGGATGTCCTTGGTGGCAGTGGTGGTGCTGTATGCTGCAGCCTGGATGGAATACCAAAACAGTGCAGGGGGCGGGGTGCTAGGCAAGTGGCTGCTGTGGATTTCTCCTGTTGCCCTTTGCATTCCATTTCTTTTACCCTTAGGGAAAAAGCCTCAAAGGTCCGTGGCGCTTGTGTTGACCCTTGTCCTTGCACTTACCACCACAGGCTGCTCTGTAAAAGAGCTGGAAAATCGCAGCTTTCCCATGGTACTTTCCCTGTCAGGAAACGATGCCGGGTGTGAGCTGCGTTATCAGTATATGGACTTGTCCCGGGTTTCTGATAAGGAAAAAGCAGGCAAAGGCAGCAACCAGCTGTCTGTGGAATCACCCTCCGTATCAGCAGCACTTTACGAAATGGACATGAAAAGCGGCAAGGTGATTGATCTGAATCACCTGAAGGTTTTGCTCTTGGAAGAAAGCTTTTTGGAGCAACCTGCCTTAATGCAAGAATTGGTGGAAAAAGGAAATGGCGGCATAGAACTTCCCGGAAATATGCTTGTCTTTGTGACAAAGGACATCAAAGCTATCGAAAAGCTGCAGGAATCTATGGATGAAGACCTTGGCAGTTATCTGGAAGAACTGATGGAAGGCAATCCGAATTACAAAAAATCCGGCGGGACTGCTTTTAAAAACCTTATCTGTGATTGGTACAATCCAAATGGCAATACCATTTTGCCAAGACTTGGTGTGAAGGATCAAATGCCCGTGGTGAATGGTTATTTCCTTATACAGAGTCAGCGTCTTGGCTCAGATTATCGCATCAGTAAAATTTCTGAGGAAGATGGCTTGATTGCCAACCTTTGTGACGGGGAGGCAAACGCCCTTGACATTGTGGTGGATGAAGGCCGCATCCATCTGGAAAATGTGAAAGTCTCCTACGAGTACAGTCGCTCCAATGCATATATTCTGTGTAACCTTAATATTAGCGGGGACATTCTATCCTCAGAGAGCACGGTTGCAGAAGGTGGTTTTGTCACAGATAAGGATGCCACAGATGAAGCCTTCTGCAGGCGTCGGGCCGGCAGCTTTTTTCAAGGCAATATTCAAAACTTATGGTCTGAGCACAACATCGATCTGACCAACAGCTACTATCACCTAAAGTGTCACGACAGGGACCTTTGGGAGCAATACAAGGATGACTATCCTGCTTATTGCGACGATTTGCAGTTAACCATTACCACGAATTTTGATTTTGTTGAATAAGATGTCTCATCCGCCCCATACTGATAGTTATGAAGGCAGCCCACTTAACACCACGCTGTTTTGGCGTCTTGCCACAGCCTTAGGGGCACCGGGGGTTGCAGGGGACGGCTGTCAGTTCACAGAATGGGGCAGGTGGTAAGCAGGACATTTTATTTTATCTATTACAACTGTCTTCTTAAGGTTCGACAGTGGGCGCAGGTTGTTCGCCTGTCGTGGATGCGAATGATTGAATTCGTGTCTGCCTTAGGGCGTGGCTTTTTCGAAAGGTCACGCCGCGCAGGTCGCTGTTTGAGCATAGCGAGTAACTGATGAAAGTTGATGGTCAAGCGAGTTTCGACAAGCGGCGTGTAATCGCCTTCGAAAAAAGCACGCCCTTAGGCAGACTAGAAGGAAAATCCTTGAACATCCATGATAGGCGGACAACCTGCTGCCCACAGTCGAAGCCGTAATAAGACAGTCGCCATCAAATAAAATGCCCTGCAACCACTGCCAGCCATTCTGTTCAAATTCCAGCCGTCCCCTGCAACCCCCCCGGCGCCCTCCTAGGCTGTGGGAGAGCGGTGGGTCAGCTTCCGTGGTGTTAGGTGGGCTGCCTGAAGGATTGTGAAAATGTGTGGAGGATGAGACATGATACATAATAGAAGATATTGGATGACAGTAGGAGCTTTGGCGGCTGTGGTTTTAGGTGCGCTGTGGAGCCAGAAGTGTCATTTGCAGGAAAGTTATGCCAGAGAGGTGGTAAGATTTCATGTGCTGGCCAATAGTGATAGTGAGGCGGATCAGGAGTTGAAGCTTTCTGTGAGAAACCAGGTAGGGGCTTATGTAGGAAAACTGCTTGATGGGGTGGAAAGTAAAGAAGAAACCCTGCAGGTGATGAAAGAACATTTACCGGAAATTGAGCAGGTGGCAGAAGCAGAGGTGGCAAGGCAGGGGAAGGACTATCCCGTGACGGCAAAGATTGAGCAGGTGGAGTTTCCGGTAAAGGTGTATGGACAGTATCATATGCCGGCGGGGAAGTACACTTCGTTGCAGGTAAAGATTGGCGAGGCCAAGGGCAAAAATTGGTGGTGCGTTATGTATCCCAATATGTGCTTTGCGGGAAACACTTATGAGGTGGTGGAAGGCAAAGAGAAAAAGCAGATGTATCAGGTCTTTACCGTGTATGAGTATAAGAAGTTGATAGAGAGCCCGGATAAGGAAATTCATTTTAAATATTTCACAAAGCCGGAAGATAAGTTATACTAAGAGAACAATCACGAAAGAGAGGCTTTGCAATGAGTAATGCAGTTACCATAGAAATGACAACCACCCAGGTGGTGGATGAACAAAGGGATGTGAGTGTGGCTAACTATCAGGGTCGGTGTCACATAAAGGATGATGTGGCAGTGTTGCAGTATATAGAGGCGGTCCAGGGGCAGAAATCCCTTGTGAAATTGGAACTGAGACCTGATGGATGTTTTATGCAGATGACTGGGGCAATGCAACGAACCATGGACTTTGTTCCGGGGAAGCGAACCGAAACCAAGTTGATGCTTCCAGTGGGAACGATGGAGTTTGGGGTACATACCCACAGTTATACCTTAGATGTGATACAACAAGAACCTAAGCATATACGGGTGGTTTTGCAGTATGATTTGTACAGTGGAGATGACTTTGTGGCAGAAAATCAGTTGGGGATTTGCGTGAAAGTCTGTCCTTGAGCCGGTGGAAACGTTCTAATTGTAAAGATAAAATCAAGTAACATTGCAAAAGTTATCATAATTTTTTCTAATAATATAGTATAATAGCATTAACAAATCACAGAGGAGGAAGAAGATGTATTGGATTATTTTTCTGGCACTTTCATTCTTATGCACAATTTTGAATCCCTATGTAGGACTGTTCGGGATTCTCTTTATTGCGGAGTTTGCCATCTACTGGTTTTTAGATGATAATATCCAAAAAGCGGCAAAGTTTGCGGCAAGCTATTTAAAGGAGTCGGAGTCAAAATATTATGATTTATTCAAAAAGTCAGGAAAAGGTGTTTTGAATCTTTGGTGTGCCTTATCCGTATTATTTTTTGGACTCATGACGGCAGTAAGCTTGGTGGTATGGGTATTTGCATCCGGTGTGATTACAGGAAAAGCAAGAGCGATGACACCCTTTGTTTTGTTTGGAGAAGAGCATCGGGTACTCTATGGAAGCATTCTTTTGATTGCGTCAATTGTCTTCCATCTGATTACCACGGTAATGATTTTTATGAGAAGAAGCGAGATTCTTAAAATGCCGAAGGACTTAAAACCGTGGAAAACCTTAATCATCAAGGAGGAGCATCCATCGAATAACCTGGATAACGTGAAGATAAGATTCGGATTCCTATCCCTGTTTTTTATTCTTCTGGCGGGAATTTTTGGTATGACGAATGGACACTTTGGCTGGCTCTCATTGATTTTGCATTTTATGTATCTGGTTCAGCTTGTGTTTATAGAATTCATAGTCATGGTGGTTTTACACCTGATTCGTAAAAATGCAACGGTCCGCCAGGGGGCGCAGTATTTTGTGAATTATGTTCTGGACGGAACCCCGTATTACTATTTTATAGTGGGTGTGGTCTGGACAGTGACAGCGGTATTGGTCATCTTACAGATGTTTCTCACCCTAAACTATAAAAATGATATTTTCATGATTTTCAGTTTGGATTGGGGAGTCAAAGCAATGGCAGTATCCTGTGCGGCGGAGGTGCTTTCCGCATTGTTTATTACAAAAAATGTAGTGAATAAAAAGAGCGTAACCAAGGTGCAATAAGAAGCCTCGTGGCGGAAAAAACAGATTGGAACCAAAAACAAAACGCAGGCAAAAAGGCCTGCGTTTTGTTTTTCTCTGGTTGTACCATACATAATATTCTGAGTTATCTAACCAACTATTTGCCTGCGTTCAATTCTTTCTGCTTTCTCAAAGCCCAGGCGCGCAAGCCCTTTTTCTTCTTACCTGTGTTAGGATCTTCGTTCTTGCCGTGCAATCCGCGAACGCTGGTAATGTAGAGTCCGCTGACTCTGGCCTTGACTTCCTTCTTTACAGGAATTTCATCAAAGATGGTGGCGTCACAAATAAGCGACATAACCTTAGGACCAACCTTAGCCTTAACGATAGGCACCTTAGACATACGAGCGTAGAAAGGTGTCTGTGCAATCACAGCTTCCGGAAGTCCGGAGTCCTTCATCTTCATACGCTTCTTGTCAATAATCAACATGGAAACATTCTGGGCAGTTGCCTCAACCTGTTCGTCTTGCTCGGCCTTCTTGGCCTCTGCCTTCTTTCCTAAGAAGTAAAGGGCAATGGTGATGGCAACCACAATGGCTGTTACAACTAATAATATAATTAATCCTGTACTCATGAGCTAAATCCTCCTAAAAATATCGTTTGTCATTGTACCATTTCTCAAAAGAAAATGCAATAAAATCCCATAGGTTTGCATAGAATATGGCAAGAGCTTTGTTAGGTAAAAAGAATGGAAAGAAAAAAGCAAAAAGGCGGACAGCTCATAAAGACTGTTCTGGTTATGTATATTGTGACAGGCCTCTTGCTGATTGCGCTGGCATTTCTGGTATCAAAAGTGGATAAGGAGGAAATGGTGGCCAAGGTGGGAGTCATCGTTATTTATGTGATTTCCTGTATGCTGGGAGGCTATATTGTGGGGAAAATGAAGAAAACCAGAAAGTTTTTGTGGGGGCTTTTGGCAGGAACTGCCTATGTTGTCATCCTTCTGGCCATTGGACTTGTTATTTGTAGGGGGTCTCTTCCAGAACCTATGACCTCTATCACCACCATTGCAGTGTGTATGGGAGCAGGGATGTTAGGGGGGATGATTAGCTGAAAATAGGCGAAAAACCTCTTTTCCTTTGGAAGTTGTTGTGCTATAATAAATCCGCTTGATATATTTCTATATCATAGAATACATAGACGTATAAGGAGATTATCATTATGAAACATGTACAGACATTAAATACAAAGAAGCTTCAGAACACAGTAAAGAAGGGTGGATGTGGCGAGTGCCAGACATCTTGCCAGTCAGCTTGCAAGACATCTTGTACCGTAGGTAACCAGAGTTGCGAGAACAACAAGTAATTAATTTTATAAGAATTAGCATTGACTAAGCATAACACGACCGTACGCATTTTGCGTTCGGTCATTTGTGCGTTTTATAAGGAGGTCTATTTTGGTTCATCAATACAAAATGGGCGGTTATAACATTGTGATCGATGTGAACAGTGGAGCCATTCACGTAGTGGATGATTTGACCTATGACATGATTGAAATGTATGAGTCTTCGGACAAGAATGCTATTTTTGCAGCATTGGAAGAAAAGTATCCGAGCCAGGCCGGGGATTTGGAAGAAGCATGGCAGGAGATTCAGGATTTGATCGCCAGTGAGGATTTATTCTCAAAAGATAATTACGAGCCGTACATCACAGACTTTGCAAACAGACCAACTGTGGTTAAGGCGTTATGTTTACATATTGCTCACGATTGTAACCTTGCCTGCAAATATTGTTTTGCTGAGGAAGGGGAATATCACGGTAAGCGGGAGCTTATGAGTTTTGAAGTGGGCAAGAAAGCACTGGATTTCTTAGTTGCCAACTCAGGCAAGCGTCGCAACTTGGAAGTGGATTTCTTTGGCGGAGAACCGCTTTTGAACTTCCAGGTTGTTAAGGATTTGGTGGCTTACGGAAGAAGTCTCGAAGAGAAATATGACAAGAATTTCCGATTTACTCTCACAACAAATGGAGTACTTTTGGATGACGATATTATGGAATTTGCCAACAAGGAGATGGGCAATGTTGTTCTAAGTATCGACGGTAGACCTGAGATTCACAACATGATGCGTCCATTCCCTAAGGGAGCCGAGAGTTACGATTTAATCGTGCCTAAATTCCAGAAGTTTGCAGACAGTCGTAATCAGGACAAGTACTATGTGAGAGGAACATTTACCAGAAACAACTTGGACTTCTCCAAGGATGTACTTCACCTGGCAGATTTGGGATTCAAACAGATTTCCGTTGAGCCGGTGGTTGCTCAGGAGACAGATGATTATGCTCTTCGTGAGGAAGATTTGCCACAACTCTTCGAAGAATATGAGAATTTGGCAGAGGAGATGGTTCGTCGCCATGGCACAGATGAGGATTTCAATTTCTTCCACTTTATGATTGATTTGGAAGGTGGGCCTTGTGTGGCAAAGCGCTTGTCAGGATGTGGTTCAGGTACCGAGTATTTGGCTGTGACACCTACCGGTGATTTGTATCCGTGTCACCAGTTTGTAGGTAATCCTGATTTCTTAATGGGAAATGTAGATGATGGTGTGGTTAACACCGATCTTCGTGATTCCTTTAAGAGTTGCAATGTTTACGCAAAGGATAAATGTAGAGAGTGTTTTGCAAGATTTTATTGCAGTGGTGGTTGCGCCGCCAACTCTTACAATTTCCATGGGGATATTCACAATGCCTATGATATTGGTTGTGCACTTCAAAAAAAGCGTGTTGAGTGTGCAATTATGATAAAAGCAGCGTTGGCTGCAAAAGAAGGAGAAAAAGAATGAAACGATTAAAAAAGGGACAGGGTATAGCATGGCTTGTAGTTTTGCTTGCCTGCATCGTTGGCTTTGGCTATTTGGCATTCAACATTGTGACTGCCACTGTTGCTAAGAGTGACGATTACAAAATCCGTTTGGGATTGGATTTGGCCGGAGGTGTAAGTATTACTTACCAGGCTGTTGGGGACAAGCCAACGGATGAAGAAATGAACGATACCATTACAAAGTTGCAGAAGCGTATCGAAAACGAACTTGGTTCTGAGAGTTCAACCACAGAGGCAAGTGTTTATCCGGTAGGTGATGACCGTATCACCGTTGAAATCCCGGGTGTGACAGATGCTAACGCATTGTTGGAAGAATTGGGAACACCGGGTTCTATTTACTTTATTTCACAGACAGATGCCGATGGCAATCAGAACTATGAGATGGATCAGGCAACAGGTGAGTACAAGTTGATTGGAGACTTGGATGAGAAAATCAAAAATGGTTCTGTTGTATTGCAGGGTTCTGATGTTAAGAGTGCAGATGCAGTCAATCAGCAGAATGAGCAGACTGGTGCTGTTGCTCCGGTGGTTTCTATCACATTAAATGACAAGGGTACCAAGGCTTTTGCTGACGCTACAACAGCAGCATTTGCAAAGGGTGAGTCTATCGGAATTTACTACGATGGACAGTTTGTAAGTGTACCTAATGTTAATGCGGCAATCACCAATGGTCAGTGCATTATCGAGGGAATGGAGGACTTCGAAGCTGCAGAGAGACTAGCTTCTTACATCCGTATCGGTGGTTTGAACATCGAGTTGAAAGAATTGCAGTCAGAGGTGGTTGGAGCACAGCTTGGTGGCGACGCATTGGCAACAAGCTTGAAGGCCGGCGGAATCGGTTTGTTGATTGTTATGGCTTTCTTAATTGTTATGTACTTTATCCCGGGCGTTGCAGCATCTATTGCTTTGGCACTTTACACAGGCTTGATGCTCTTTATCCTTTGGGCATTTGACATTACACTTACACTTCCCGGTATTGCAGGTATCGTGCTTTCCATCGGTATGGCGGTGGATGCCAACGTTATCATTTTTGCCAGAATTCGCGAGGAAATCGCAACTGGCAAGAGCGTTGCAGCAGCTATTGATATTGGATACAAGAAAGCACTTTCCGCTATCGTGGATGGTAATGTAACAACACTGATTGCAGCAGCAGTTCTTGGAGTTCTTGGTTCCGGTACTGTTAAGGGATTTGCTATCACACTTGCAATCGGTGTTATCCTATCTATGTTTACAGCACTTGTTGTTACTAGAATTTTGATGAATGCTCTTTATGCAGTAGGCATCAGAAATGAAAAATTCTATGGCAAGGCTAAGAATATTAAGACGGTGAACTTTGTTGGTAAGAGAGGCGTGTTCTTTATCGCTTCCATTGCAGTTATTGCAGCCGGCTTTATTGCTATGGGACTTCACGGAGCAAAGGGCGACAAGTCATTAAACTACAGCCTTGAGTTCTTAGGTGGTACATCTACAACCGTTGAATTTAACGAGAATTACACATTGGAAGATGCTGACAAGGAAATTGTTCCAAAGATTGCAGATGCCATTGGAAGCAACGACATTCAGACCCAGGTTGTGGACGGAAGCAATCAGATTATTTTCAAGACAGGTGAGCTTTCTCTTGATAAGCGTGAGGCGTTAAATCAGATGCTTGAAAAGGATTATGGTGTGAAAGATACCGCTATCACTTCAACAAGTATTGGTTCTACCATCAGTGGAGAGATGCGTTCACAGTCTATTATCGCCGTTGTTGTTGCAGCATTCTTTATGTTGCTTTACATCTGGTTCAGATTTAAGGATCTGCGTTGCGCCAGCAGTGCAATCGTGGCTTTGATTCATGACGTTTTGGTTGTTTTGGCAGTATATGCTTTGGTTCGTATTTCTGTGGGCAGTGCCTTTATCGCATGTATGCTGACGGTTATCGGATACTCTGTCAACGATACCATTGTTCTCTTTGACAGAATTCGTGAGAACAAGAAGACTCTTCGCAACGAATCGCCGGAAGCTTTGGCAGAACTTGCCAACACCAGTATCAGCCAGACACTTTCCAGAACTGTTAGTACTTCTATTACCACAGCGGTAATGGTACTAATGTTATTACTATTGGGAGTGACAAGTATTCGGGAATTTGCATTCCCACTGTTAATCGGTGTGATTTGCGGTACATACTCATCTATCTGCATCGCAGTAGAGTTGTGGTATGTGATGAAAGTTAGAATCAAGTCAAAGAAGAACAAGTAAATTGGGTAGTATATAAATAAGGAGATTGAATATGTACACATTTGAAGATATCAAAGCAGTAGATCCACAGATTGCAGACGCAATCACAGCAGAATTTAACAGACAGTCAGATCATATCGAGTTGATCGCTTCTGAGAACTGGGTAAGCCCGGCTGTTATGTCAACCATGGGAAGCATTCTTACAAATAAGTATGCAGAAGGATATCCTGGAAAGCGTTACTATGGTGGATGCGAATGCGTTGACGTAGTAGAAGATTTGGCAAGGGACCGTGCAAAAGAATTGTTCGGCTGCGATTACGTAAATGTTCAGCCACATTCAGGTGCACAGGCAAATATGGCAGTTGAGTTTGCTGTATGTAAGCCTGGAGATACCATTATGGGTATGAACTTAGATCACGGCGGACATTTGACACACGGTTCACCGGTTAACTTTTCCGGTACTTACTTTAACATCGTTCCTTACGGTGTTAATGATGAAGGTTTCATTGATTATGATGAGGTAGAGCGCATCGCTAAGGAGTGCCAGCCAAAGATGATTATTGCCGGTGCATCCGCTTATGCCAGAGCAATTGACTTCAAGAGATTCCGTGAGATTGCAGATATGGTAGGAGCTGTTCTTATGGTAGATATGGCTCACATTGCAGGTCTTGTTGCTGCCGGTCTTCACATGAGTCCAATTCCTTATGCAGATGTAGTTACCACTACAACTCATAAGACACTTCGCGGACCTCGTGGTGGTATGATTATGGCTACTGCTGAGGCAAACGAGAAGTTCAACTTCAACAAGGCTATTTTCCCGGGAACACAGGGTGGCCCACTGATGCATGTTATCGCAGCAAAGGCAGTTTGCTTCCAGGAAGCACTTCAGCCGGAGTTCAAGGAATATATGACAAATGTTGCAAAGAACGCTCAGGCGCTCTGCAAGGGATTGCAGGATAGAGGTATCAAGATTGTTTCTGACGGAACAGACAACCACTTGATGCTTGTAGACTTGACACCATTTGATCTTACCGGTAAGGAAGTGGAGAAACTTTTGGATCAGGCTCACATCACAGCCAACAAGAATACCATTCCTAACGATCCAAAGAGCCCATTTGTAACAAGTGGTGTCCGTTTGGGAACACCTGCAGCTACCAGCCGTGGACTGAATGAGGCTGACTTTGACCAGGTTGCGGAGGCAATTGCTTCAGTAATCAAGGAAGGGGAAGCAGGCGTTCCTAAGGCAAGAGCAATCGTTGATGAGTTGACAAAGAAATATCCATTACAGTAAAGGAAGATTATCATGATTGATATTAAATTTTTAAGAGAGAATCCTGACATTGTAAAACAGAATATTAAGAACAAGTTCCAGGATCACAAGCTTCCCCTTGTGGATGAGGTAATCGAGCTTGACGCTAAGGCTCGTGCTGCTCAGCAGGAAGCAGATGAACTTCGTTCTAAGAAGAACAAGATTGCCAAGGAAATTGGTGCATTGATGGCCCAGGGCAAGAAGGACGAGGCTGAGGAGGTAAAGGCACAGGTTGCTGATATTTCTAAGCGTCTGGCTGAGCTTGAGCCACAGGAGAAGGAGTTATCCGAAAAGGTAACTCAGATTATGATGAGTATTCCAAACATCATTGATCCTTCTGTACCAATTGGGAAGGACGATTCTTGTAACGTGGAAATTGAGAAATATGGCGAGCCGGTGGTTCCTGATTTTGAGGTTCCTTATCACACAGAGATTATGGAGCGTTTCGATGGTATTGACCTTGAGAGCGCTGGTAAAGTTGCAGGAAATGGTTTCTATTATTTGATGGGAGATATCGCAAGACTTCACTCAGCGGTCATCTCTTACGCAAGAGATTTCATGATTGATCGAGGATTTACCTACTGTGTGCCACCATTTATGATTCGCTCTAATGTGGTTACCGGTGTTATGAGCTTCGAAGAGATGGATGCTATGATGTACAAGATTGAAGGCGAAGACTTGTACTTAATCGGTACATCTGAGCACTCAATGATTGGTAAATTCATTGATACATTAAATGATGAGGAGAAGCTTCCTTATACACTTACAAGTTACTCTCCATGCTTCCGCAAGGAAAAGGGAGCTCACGGTATCGAGGAGCGCGGTGTTTACCGTATCCACCAGTTCGAAAAGCAGGAAATGGTTGTGGTATGTAAGCCGGAAGAGTCACCAATGTGGTATGACAAGTTGTGGCAGAACACCGTAGACTTGTTTAGAAGCTTAGATATTCCGGTTCGTACCCTTGAGTGTTGCTCCGGAGATTTGGCTGATCTTAAAGTGAAATCTTGTGATGTTGAGGCTTGGTCTCCAAGACAGCAGAAGTACTTTGAGGTAGGCTCTTGCTCAAATCTTGGTGATGCACAGGCTCGTCGTTTGAAGATTCGTGTCAAGGGTGCTGATGGCAAGTATTTTGCACACACCTTGAACAATACAGTAGTTGCTCCACCTAGAATGCTTATCGCATTTTTGGAGAACAACTTAAATGCAGACGGTTCTGTTAATATCCCAGCTGCATTGCAGCCATATATGGGTGGTAAGAGTGTTCTTACACCAAAACATTAATAGAGAATTCATCGGCATGGGCGGAATTTGCTCATGCCGAAACTGTATTTTTAAGGAGGATATATTATGGTTATAGCAGTAACATATGATAAAGAGACAGGTAATGTGGGCCAGCACTTTGGCCACGCAGAGTACTTTAAGTTGTACGAGGTAGAAGATGGCAGAATCTTAGATTCCGCTGTAGTTCAACCTTTCGGTCAGGGACACAATGCAGTAGTTGCTACTATGATGGACTACTCTGTTGCCCTTGTAATTTGCCAGGGTATCGGTGACGGCGCTATGGAAGGCTTGCAGCAGGCAGGCATCTCCGTTTGCCCTAATGTTGAGGGCTTGGCTGACGATGCAGTTGCAGCATTTATGCAGGGAAATCTTCAGATTAGCGCGGCTGCTAACTGTGATTGCGATCACAGCGCAGGAAGCTGCTGTGGAGACACTGCCGGCGGCTGTGGAAGCGGTTGCGGTGGTTGCTGCCACTAGGTTTTTCGAGCCATTGAAGGGACAGGTACCTCTGGCACCCGGGAGTGTCCCTAATGGCTCGAAATTTTCTGTCAAATCAAAATATTCTTATAAATTTTCCGAAAAAACTGTAGTCAATTCCGTCACACACTGATACAATAGAAATAACTTATTTACGACTAAAATTGAATACGAGGAGGAATGCATGTATGAAGGTTTTTACAACGGACAAGATTCGTAACGTGGTTGTCCTGGGGCATAGTGGTGCAGGCAAGTCCAGTCTTGTGGCTGCCATGAACGGTATCGCAACAAGCACAAAGCAGCGTACGACGGAATCATGTGCCACCACCCAGATGACGGTGTTGCCGATACTGTGGGAAGATTGCAAGATCAATGTGCTGGACACACCGGGAGCTGCTGACTTCGTGGGGGAAATGGAAGAAGCAGTCAGCGCAGCGGATGCAGCAATTATTGTTATCTCTGGTAAAAATGGGGTTGAGAACGGAACCAGAAGAGCTTGGAAGCTTTGTGAGCAGTACAATTTGCCAAGAATTATTTATGTCAGCGACATGGATATTGATGATGTTTCCTATAAGAATGTAGTGTTGCAGTTGCAGGAATTGTACGGAAAATGCATTGCACCATTTCATTTGCCAATTCGTGAGAATGGTCAGTTTGTGGGATATGTCAATGTTCTTCAGCAGCGGGCAAAGAGATGGAAGGACGACGGCACGGTAGAAAAATGTGATGTGCCGGAGTACAATCTGGAAAACCTTGAGATTTTCCGGGAAGCATTGATGGAGGCGGTAGCTGAGACCAGCGATGAATTCTTAGATCGCTACTTTAATGGGGATACATTTTCAGAAAATGAAATCCGACAGGCCCTGCGTTACAATGTGGCTGAGGGAAGTATTGTTCCTGTGATGATGGGCTCAAACACCCTTGGCAGAGGAATGTATACTTTGATGGTAGATATCATCAAGTATTTGCCGGCTCCGGATCAGAGGAAGTGCGCTGGTATCAACGCCACCAATAATGAGGTGTTCGAGGCGGACTATAATTTCTCCAAAGCAAAGTCAGCCTATGTGTTTAAGACCATAGTGGATCCGTTTATTGGTAAATATTCCCTGATTAAGGTGCAGTCCGGTGTGCTTAAGTCTGACGATACACTTTACAATTATCACAAAGAACAGGAAGTGAAGGCCAGCAAACTTTTTGTGATGAACGGAACCAAGGCAGAGGAAGTGCCTGAGCTTCACGCCGGAGACATTGGTGCTCTCAGCAAGGTGACAGGTTTACAGACCACCGACAGCTTATCCACCAAGGCCAATCCAATCCTATATATTAGAACGACGATTTCTAAGCCATATTGCACCATGCGCTATCAAGCTAAGAATCCAAAGGAAGAGGAAAAGGTAACCCAGTCTCTTCACAAGCTGGCAGAAGAGGATGTGACTCTTCGTGTGGAAAATGACAGTGAAAACCGCCAGACCTTAATTCATGGTATCAGCGAGCAACACTTAGCAGCAGTATGCGATCGACTTAAGACAAAATACAATGTGGAAATGGAACTTTCTAAGCCGAAGGTGGCATATAAGGAGACCATTCGAGGTACATCCGATGTGGAATACAAGCACAAGAAACAGTCTGGCGGCCATGGTCAGTACGGACACGTTAAGATTAAGCTGACCCCATCCGGGGATTTGACAAGGGCCTATGAGTTTGAAGAAACTGTTGTAGGCGGTGCGGTTCCTAAGAACTTTTTCCCGGCAGTGGAAAAGGGAATTGCTGACGGAACCTTAAGTGGACCATTGGCAGGATATCCTGTTGTGGGCGTACATGTGAATTTGTATGACGGATCTTCCCACTCTGTAGATTCTTCCGAGGCAGCATTTAAGACAGCGGCCACCATGGCACTTCGCGATGGTATTATGAAGGCTCAGCCCATTCTCTTAGAGCCCATTGCATCCTTAAGTGTAACGGCACCGGAAGAGCAGGTTGGAGATGTTATGGGAGAACTTTCAAAGCGCCGGGCTAAGATTATGGGTATGAATCCACAGGATGATGGAACAACCGTAGTAGATGCAGAGATTCCGTACGCAACCATTTATGGCATAGGAACGGTACTTCATTCTCTTACCGGAGGAAGTGCTACCTATACCTATGAATTCTTAAAGTATGAGCCTGCACCGGAAGGCACCAAGCCAGAGCAGGAGGACTAATACATAAGAAATAAAAAACTTCTTAATAAAGTCTTAAGAAGTTACCCTATTGGAATTTAAAGATAGAATCGGTACAATGTGTATATGATTAATCAATACATGTTGTACCGATTTTTTTACATGTAATTCTCTGGAGGAAAAGATGACCAATATTTTAGTATGTGACGACGAGAAGGATATTGTAGCTGCCCTGAAAATTTATCTTGGTGGGGAGGGCTATCAGGTTTATGAGGCTTACAATGGATGCGAGGCCCTTAAGATTTTGGAGGAAACGGAGATTCATCTGGTGCTTTTAGATGTGATGATGCCTAAGATGGATGGAATCCAGACTATGGCAAAAATCAGAGAGACCTCCAATGTGCCAATTATTCTTTTGACAGCAAAAAGCGAGGATACGGACAAAGTTCTTGGCCTTACCGTGGGGGCGGATGACTATGTGACAAAACCATTTAATCCGGTGGAACTGCAGGCCAGAGTAAAATCTCAGCTTCGCAGATATTTACAACTTGGAGGCAATGTCAAAATGGTGACAGAGTCAGAGTCTCAGATTGTGATTGGACCAATTGCCCTTGATGACAGAGCCAAGGAGGTTTATCTGGATGGAGAACTTGTGAACCTTACCAGAACAGAGTATGACATCCTGCATTTGCTGATGCAAAATCCCGGTCGGGTGTTCTCCCCAACAGAGATTTATCGGGAAGTTTGGAAGGAAGATGCCTATGGCACAGAGAATACTGTGGCAGTACATATTCGTCATTTGCGGGAAAAGTTAGAATATAACCCTGCGGAGCCCCGTTATGTGAAGGTGGTTTGGGGCAGAGGTTATAAGATGGAAGGAGAATCGCATGAATAAATTATTAGGCAGCCTTTGGGCAAAGATAATAGCCTGTGTGCTGATGATTGCTTCTACTGTGGGAATCGTTTATGGTGCCGGTTTTATGATTTTATTCGGAACGAATCAGGGACTGGATGAATTGAAATCCGAAATGCGAAGAAATTTGGCACAGAATTATGCAGCTATGATGCTGAACAATGCCTTTACCAATTTGAACGAAGACGGCACGGTGGCAGATCAGGAACCCTTTGACCAGTTGAATGAGAGTTCCCTGCTATACACGGTGGTTGAGGATAAGTTTTATCTGGAAGATGGAGAACTTACATCTACACAAACATTGGTTTACGACAATGGGGAAAGTGTAGATGCAGGCAACTGTGATTATTCATTTGAAGGATTTACCAAGAATTATGATGTTTACTTTTCCATAAACAGATTTTACAAGATGGTTATGGAAACACCATATACCACCCATGAGAAAACATATCGTATGGTGGATAAAGCGGCAAAAGAATTAGGGGATGATACATTGCCATCTCAGTATGTACAGATTTCTGCCTGGGATAATGCCATGACACCGGAATTGACAGAGAGTGATTTGGCGGAAGGCGATGTGGAAGATGTCACCCAGCTGGTTCGCTATACGGTTTATATGCAGTACAAACCAAGTCTTGACAGTGGCACCTTTGCCTGTGGCGTGGCGGACTGGTTTGGACGGATTGATACGCAAATAGGATTTTTACAGTCCTGTCAGCGAGACTGCACTATTGTTTTTGCACTTAGTGTGATTGTGTTTATACTTTCCTTAATCTACCTTTGCTGTAGTGCCGGACATAGGCCTAATACCAATGAAATTGTTCTTCGGACCGTGGATCGGATGCCTTATGGAATTTATCTTGCCCTTGTTGTTATATGGTGTGGACTTGGTATTGCAGGCGGTGTGGGTTGCGCATATGGTGTTTACGAAGGTGTATTTAGTTTACGGGATGGAATTCTGCTGGGCATTCTGGTGGTGGCATTGACGGTGCTGGTAGCTGTGGCATTTGTCATGAGTACCGCTGTGCGGATTAAGACAAAGAATTTCTGGAGATATACCCTTCTTTATTATTTGGCAAAGCCATTTCGGATAATGTGGGGCGGAATCAAATCCTTTGCAGGGGTCAATCGCAAATTATCAACCACAACGGCAGTGGTGGTAGGTGTGATTTCCTTTGTGGAGTTTATGGTTATTGGCGTCACCGGATATGATGTGAACGCAGAGTTTGGATGGTTTTTCCTGTATAAACTAGTGCAGATTCCGCTGCTGTTTTGGCTTGTACATCAGATGGAGAGGATTCGCCAGGGAGGCAGAAGGGTAGCGGCCGGCGATTACAGTCAGATGATTTCCACAGATAAAATGTTGCCTCCGTTTAAGGAGCACGCGGAGAATATTAATAATGTCAGCGAAGGTATCTCTAAGGCTGTGGAAGAGCAGATGAAAAGTGAGCGCATGAAGACAGAGCTCATTACCAATGTTTCCCACGATATTAAGACGCCTCTGACTTCTATTATCAACTATGTGGATTTGATTAAAAAGGCCGGTGTGGAAGATGAGACAGTGGCTGAATACTTAGATGTGCTTGACCGCCAGTCTGCAAGATTAAAGAAGCTGATTGAGGACTTGATGGAGGCCTCCAAGGCTTCCACCGGTAATTTGGAAGTTCATATGGAGCCTTGCGATGTGGGTGTTATGATTTCCCAGGTAATTGGAGAATATCAGGAAAAGCTACAGGCTCACGGGGTGGAAGTGATTGTAAACAGCTCCGATGCCCCAACCAATATTATGGCTGACGGACGTCATCTGTCCCGAGTGCTTGATAATATTATGAGCAATATCAACAAGTATGCAATGGATAACACCAGAGTGTATGTAGATGTGGAAGTGGGCTTGCATCAGACGAAAATGACCTTTAAGAATGTGTCAAAATACCCGCTGAACATTTCAAGTGATGAGCTCATGGAGCGCTTTGTCCGAGGAGACAGTTCTCGAAACACCGAGGGCAACGGCCTTGGCCTCTCCATCGCCCAGAGTCTCACAGAACTTATGGGTGGCAGCCTGGATTTGGATATCGACGGCGACCTGTTTAAGGTGACGGTTACGGTGAATCGCTAGCTGTTTGAAAGGATGATGGGGAGAAATCGGTGGAAGTATTCAGAAGTACTATGACATGGGTGCCGAATTGTTAGGAGGTGGTTTTTTAATTTCGATGTTTATTGTTAGATAATTGTAAATATTAATGATAGTTTTGGGTTCATATGCGAAAAGATGCTGACAGAGATTTATGCGTGGCTAAAGGGCTGTGCATTTCAAACTGTCAGCGTTTTTTTGTTGCCTGAATTTGTGTATAATGCTAGGAAAAAAGTTGAAAAGAGTATATACTATGTACTATAGAAAGGGAGCCATTAGGGACAGACCTGGGTGCCATTAGGGACTGTCCCTAATGGCACCCTATGAAAGGAATAGATATGAGTTATAGAGTGTTATACGGGGACCAGTTTGATGAAGAATTTTTGAAGGATGTACTGGCAATCGATGAAATTGTATATGCAGCTGACGGATATGTGGGGGAACTTTGTAATATGGTTGCCAGGTATCAGGTGGAAAGAAGACAGTTTGTATGCATTTGGGATGAGGAGCAAAATCGTCTGGCGGGATATATTAACTTTTTCCCGTGCAGCCAGGGATTGTATGAAGATATTCGCTATCAGACGGAGATTATTCGTGACGATGATATCCGACCGGATGAGATGATGACTTTGCAGCAGGGGAACAATCACTTGTTTATTATTTCCATTGCAACCCATCCGGATTACAGAGACAAGAGCGTGATTAAGGACTTGTCCAACGCCTGGATTGATTATTTGAACCAGCTTGAGCAGCAGGGATATCACATTACAGATATTGCAGCCACAGCTGTCTCCCCGGATGGACAGAAGGCATTGCGGCGTTATCGATTTGAAAAGGAACGGGTGCTAAAGAAGGATGGAAACATTGTCTTTGTCTGTGAAGGAGATAATCTGAGAAAACTATTAGAAAAGGATTTGTGCTTGCATGGAAAATAATATCAGTGCAAAAAACTACATGAATGACATTTACCTTATGGTTCCCTTGGCGGACAATCAAAAGAACTGGCGAATGGAGGAACTGGGAATACTAAATCACGCCCGTCAGGAGGCAAAGGAAGATTACATTAATGTGGAAAACGCATTTACCAGAAAATTGCTAACCAGCTTGAGGGATTACTTAGAGTACGAGTGCAGCAATGCGGTAGTCAGTGAGCTTGATATGGCGTACTTGGGAGAATTTCATTTTTTGCATTCCACGGATGATTATCCTGCTAAGGGGCAACAGCCTGAGGTGGTGGGGGTGGAGCCTTGTCAGATGATTTTGACGGCCCATGAGAGAACCCACATGTACGTACTCACTATTGTATTGCCAATGTGTGGCTATTCCACCACCCAGGTATTAGACCAACTCAGCCATGAGAGTATCTGGATTCAGAGGCCGGTAGATGCTGCGAAGTACCTTGGGAAAAAGTACAAAAGTGGCAGCCTTCCAGAGTATATTGATTTGTATGAGTATTTGAAATACAAATTCGGTTTGCTGAAATGTGGTGAGGGTAAGGCCTTCGTCCTTCTCTCCCAAAAGCCGGAGGACGAGGTGGAGTTTGGCTGTATGCTGGCTGGGGAAACCTACGACAGCATTCATCAGGACTTTCATATCAAGAGCGAGGAGCTTGAAAAGATTTGCAATACCAATCACGCCCAGTATGACTATTACGAAGTGTATATGTCTCCACGGGTGGTGGCTTGTATTATGGACTGCTTCTCCACGGAGGATGAGGATGAGGACGAGCGTATTGATTTGACGGCCACCTACGCGTTTATCGTGATTCTGGTTATGTTCCAGAATACATCGATTGTAAAGGTGAATATGCAGATTACCAATGCTCTGGCAAATGATGGTGACATTTCTCATCAGCAGATTCTGTCGTTGTACAGAAACTTTGGCAAGACCGTTCGATTCTGGGAAAAGAACAATTTCAAATATTGGGGAACCCAAGAGGAAGCGGCTCGCATTATGGAGGCTTTTGGCAATCGTGAGTTAAAGGAGACGTACTACGAACATCAAGAATTTCTGGAACATATTGTAGAGCTAAAAGGTGCACAGGTAGAAGAGCGAAATGGCGTGGTTCTCAATATTGTGGCAACGGTTTTGGCAGTAATCCAGGTACAGGGATTTGCTGTGGAACTCTTAGGGAAGTTCTACGAATCTATGGGAATTCAAGTAGAATACGCATCTACTACATTTTCCTCATTGGTAATTTGCGGTGCATTATCTTTCGTGGTTGTGCTGATGATTATCAATAAAATGAGAGAAAAAATGAGAAAAGGCAGTATGCACATAAAGGAACTGAGAGATGAAGATGAAGAGTAAAAAGGGGATCTGGAATAATCGAATACTGTGGTGCGCTATCTTGTTTGCCTTGGCAGTGCTTACTTCCTTCATTAAGGTGTTGGTGTTGCCCCAGGGCGGTTGCATTACCTATTTTAGCTTACTGTTGCTATGGCTCATCAGTTTTGTTGCGGGGCCCCGCTATGGTCTGGTGTTTTCCGTGATTTTTGGCTTTGTGCGACTTGGCATTACATATCTTACAGGGGAATACGTAAATCCGGGATTGGGCGCGATTATTTTAGAATACCCCTTGGCCCATGGCGTATTCTGCTTGGGCGCATTTCTTAAGGAACCGGTGAGACAGGATGTGCTTACCATCGATGAAAATGAAGAGATTGCAGTAGAATCATGGAAATTAAAAATGGGATACCTGATTGGTGTTCTTGGCATGTTGGTTTGCTATGTAATATCTGCTATGTGCTTCTATCCGCCGGATCGGGAGGGTTTCTGGGCAAATCTATTTTACAGTATCGGGTATGACGGAAGTTATCTTTTGGTGGAGGCTGGTTTTTCCTTCCTGATTCTATGCATTCCAAAGGTGAGAGAGGCCATATATTACATTAAGTATGTGGCGAACCATACAGATGATGATGACACATTAGAGTGTTTCTAAGATGTGCGGAAAATATCTTTGAAAAAAGACGGGCGAGCCAGTGGCTCGTCCGTCCTTTTTTATCCTCTATTCATATTAGCACGCTTGCGCATGGTTGGGTCCAAGATACGCTTGCGGATACGGAGACTTTCCGGAGTTACCTCCAAAAGTTCGTCGGTGTCAATGAAATCAAGTGCCTGCTCCAGACTTAAGATGCGAGGCGGAACAAGGGTTAATGCTTCATCGGCAGAAGAAGAACGAGTATTTGTCAAATGTTTCTTCTTGCATACATTTAACTCGATGTCTTCCTGACGTGAGCAGGAACCAATTACCATGCCGGCGTAAACCTTTTCTCCCGGTCCGATAAAGAGGGTTCCTCTATCCTGAGCGGAGAAGAGACCATATGCCACAGATTCTCCTGTTTCGAAGGCAATCAGTGATCCCTGCTTACGATAAGCAATGTCACCCTTGTATGGCTCATATCCCTCAAAGATGGTGTTGATGATACCGTTACCCTTGGTATCTGTCATAAACTCTCCGCGATAACCAATGAGACCACGGGATGGGATTAAGAACTCAATACGTGTATAACCGCCGGTGATAGGTGTCATGTTCTGCAATTCACCCTTGCGCTGGCTTAACTTTTCAATGACAGAGCCGGTAAATTCATCCGGCACATCTACATAAGCTCGCTCCATTGGCTCTAATTTCTTGCCATTTTCATCGGTGTGGTATAAAACCTCAGCCTTGGAAACAGCAAACTCAAAGCCCTCTCGGCGCATATTCTCAATCAAAACAGATAAGTGCAGTTCCCCACGGCCGGAAACCTTGTAGCTATCCGGGGAATCCGTTTCTTCCACCCGAAGGGAAACGTCTGTATTTAACTCCTTAAAAAGACGGTCACGAATGTGTCGGGAGGTGACAAATTTACCTTCCTGACCCGCAAGTGGACTGTCATTTACAATGAAATTCATTGAAATGGTAGGTTCTGAAATCTTCTGGAAAGGAATTGCCTGTGGGTTCTCTGTGTCGCAAATGGTGTCGCCGATGTGAATATCTGCAATACCGGAAATGGCAACGATAGAACCAATCTTAGCTTCCTCCACGTCTACTTTTTCCAAGCCATCGTATTCGTACAGCTTGTTGATGCGAACTTTCTTGATTTTGTCCGGTTCGTGAGCGTTGACTACGGATACTTCCTGATTAATCTTCAAGGAACCGTTGTCGACCTTACCGATACCGATACGACCTACATATTCGTTGTAGTCAATGGTACTGATCAAAACCTGAGTGCTTGCCTCAGGATCACCTGTCGGAGCCGGAATGTAATCAATAATGGTCTCGAAAAGAGGGGTCATGTCCTTCTTTTCCTCATCCAAAGAAAGCATTGCGAAACCTTCCTTTGCAGATGCGTAAACAAATGGGCAGTCAAGCTGCTCATCAGAAGCATCAAGATCCATAAACAATTCCAATACTTCATCAATTACTTCGTCAGGGCGAGCCTCCGGACGGTCAATTTTGTTGATGCAGACGATAACCGGCAAATCCAGGTCTAAGGCCTTCATCAATACGAATTTGGTCTGTGGCATAGCTCCTTCAAAAGCATCTACCACCAAAACAACACCGTCTACCATTTTAAGAACACGCTCCACCTCGCCGCCGAAGTCAGCATGTCCCGGAGTGTCGATGATGTTAATCTTTGTATCTTTATAAAAAACGGCAGTGTTTTTAGACAAAATGGTGATACCACGCTCACGCTCGATATCGTTGGAGTCCATAACACGCTCTGCCACTTCCTGGTTGGCTCGGAATACACCGCTCTGCTTTAATAGCTCATCCACCAGTGTGGTTTTTCCATGATCTACATGGGCAATAATAGCAATATTTCGAATATCTTCTCTTGCTTGCTTCATAAAATCCTTCTTTCACTTCCTATTTAATGCATACCGAAAATAGTTTACCACAATTTTTTTGATTTACAAGTTTATCGACAAAATGGGAAGTTCTTTTTGAAGTGCAAATGGTAAAACTTAGAAAAAGGAAAAAGAAAAAAGAACCAAAAGAAGGGAGAAACAAAAATGGCAGATAAAGTGCTAGAAAACAACCAGGTATCGATTGTAGGGGAGATCGTATCAGACTTCCAATTCAGTCATGAAGTATATGGAGAGGGTTTTTTTATTGTTGAGGTGGCAGTCAATCGCTTGAGCAACTATGCAGACTACATTCCGCTAATGATTTCAGAGAGACTCATTGATACCACGCAAAATTATATTGGGGAAAAGATTCACGTGACAGGACAGTTCCGTTCCTACAACCGTCACGAGGAGACAAGAAATCGTCTGATTCTCTCCGTGTTTGTACGAGAACTTGAGTTTGTGGACGATATGTGGGAATGTGACGAGGAAGAAGTCAAGAGCAACTATATTACCTTAGATGGCTATGTGTGTAAGGCACCTGTATATCGCAAGACACCTTTGGGAAGAGAAATTGCTGACCTGTTGGTGGCAGTCAATCGTTCCTACGGAAAGTCAGATTACATTCCATGCATTTGTTGGGGAAGAAATGCAAGATATGCCACCAGTTTTGAGATTGGCAGTCACGTATGTGTCATCGGAAGAATTCAGAGCAGAGAATATGTGAAGAAGCTTTCAGAGGAGCAGGCGGAACGCCGTATTGCTTATGAAGTATCGGTTTGCAAGATTGAGGAATTGGATTAATTTGCCATAATTGCAAAATTGTGGTATGATTTGCCCACGTTGTGCGATTATGGCACAAAGGAGGGTATATGGAAAAAGGAAGTATTCAGATTTATTATGGAGAGGGCCGTGGCAAGTCATCGGCTGCTCTTGGAAATGCCATTCGTGGCGCTGGAGATGGGAAGAATGCATATGTTGTCCAGTTTATGAAGGGACAGTTGAATAGTGAATTTTTGAAAAGACTGGAGCCGGAGGTGAAGGTGTTCCGTTTTGAACGCTGCGCGGAAGGCTTTGATGCTATGAGTGAGGAAGAAAAGCAGGAACAGAAGATGAATATCCAGAATGGATTGAATTTCGTAAAGAAGACGCTGGTAACAGGAGAGTGCGATTTTCTGGTACTTGACGAGGTTCTTGGATTGGTTGAGGAAGGAATGGCAACCATTGAGCAGATTGTCGAAATCCTGCGTGCCAAGTCTTTATATACAGAAGTAATTCTGACAGGACGAAACTGTCCGAAAGAAATCTTTGATATGGCAGACAGTGTGCTGAACATTGTGCCGGAGAAAACTGAATAATGCATAAACCGTAGTCACCAACCGGACTTTCCGGCTGGTGACTATTTTGTTATATTCCCAAAGGGAAAAGACAGCCCTATGCAGGCATTGACAAGAAAATCTCATAATGATATAGTTTATGAGTAAATAAGAAGGTAGAGGTTGCGTAAATCATTAGTATTCCACAGGATGTGGCAGACACAGATGATGGTGGAGGAAAGGGAGGCACGCCGAAAGGACACATATTCTGTGGATGTGTGCTTGGGCGCAAGCTTAATAGGCTTGTGACTGTCATTCCGGTGTGGAATGGGGAGCTATCAACGTTATGATTACATGACCAGCTCCGTATGAGCTGGTTTTTCTATTTAACAGTGAGAGATTGCCGATGGTATCGGCCCGCATATACTGTAATAAGGAGGAGAATAGTATGGCGATTTTTACAGGTTCAGGTGTAGCGATTGTAACACCTATGAAAGACAATTTGGATGTTAACTATGACAAACTTGAGGAATTGATTGAGTTCCACGTGGCAAATGGTACCGACTGTATTATCATTGCCGGCACAACAGGTGAGAGCTCAACTCTTACCATGGAGGAACACCGCAATGTAATCAAAGCAGCAGTGGACTTTACGAAGCACCGCATTCCTGTTGTGGCAGGAACCGGCTCTAATTGCACACGCACAGCCATCCAGCTCACAAAGGAAGCGGAAGAGGATGGTGCAGACGGAGCACTGATCGTAACTCCTTATTACAACAAGGCAACACAGGCAGGTTTGATTTCTCATTACAGCCAGATTGCCAGCGAGACAAAATTACCAATTATTCTGTATAACGTACCCGGTAGAACCGGATGTAACCTTTTGCCGGAGACAGTGGCAACTCTTGTAAAAGAGAATGACAATATTGTAGGGTTGAAAGAAGCTACCGGAAATATGGCACAGGCTTCCAAAACATTGAATCTCTGTGATGGTAAGCTTGAGATGTATTCCGGTGAGGATGGCCTTGTAGTACCACTTCTTTCCATTGGTGGTATCGGTGTCATCTCTGTGATTGCCAACATCGCTCCACAGCAGACCCATGATATGGTGGCCAGCTACTTGGCAGGTGATTGGGAAAAGGCAGTGGAGTTACAGATGAAATCCTTAGCCCTTGTGGATGCCCTCTTTAGCGAGGTAAACCCAATTCCGGTCAAGAAGGCTATGAACCTTATGGGCATGAATGTTGGATCCCTTCGTGCACCTCTGTGCGATATGGGGGATGCAGCGGCAGCAGTCCTTGAGCAGGAGATGAAGAAATACGGATTATTGTAGTTTTAATTGACACATACTAGATTTAGGTGATAACAACAATGCGTTGTACAAAGCTAACCGTTCCCCGCCGGGCACGCTTTCGCTACTTGGACGCTGGTAGCGGTACGTAAGGTGCTACTGCGTACCACCTAAGTACCGACCGCGCCAAAAGTACCCTTGCGGTGAAATGGTTAGACTTTGCACAACTTTCGTTAGAATAACTCAATACAGGTTGCCGAATGTGGACTGCCGTATCATTGAGAAAGAGTGAGGAAACATATGACAAGAGTGATTATGCATGGCTGTAATGGCCATATGGGGCAAGTGATTACAGGTCTTTGTAAAGAGGACGATAATATTGAAATAGTGGCAGGGATTGATTTGTACGACGGAATCAAAAACGATTATCCTGTGTTTGCAAGCTTGAGAGACTGTGATGTGGAAGCAGATGTGATTATTGATTTCTGTAATGCCAAGGCGGTAGACGGTTTGCTTGACTATTGCCGAGAGACTAAGATGCCGGTGGTACTTTGTACTACAGGCCTTAGCGAAGAACAGCTTACAAGAGTGGAGGAAGTGTCTAAGACAGTTCCCATTTTGCGCTCTGCCAATATGTCCTTGGGAATTAATACTTTGATGGATTTGGTGAAGAAGGCAACAGCTGTGTTTGCAGAAGCAGGATTTGATATTGAGATTGTAGAGAAGCATCACAACCAGAAGCTGGATGCTCCTAGTGGAACAGCCATTGCTCTTGCAGATGCCATCAACGAAGAGTTGAACAACGAATATGAATATAAGTATGACCGTAGTCAGGAGCGCAAGAAGCGTGAGAAGAAAGAAATCGGTATTTCCGCTGTTCGCGGTGGTAATATCGTAGGTGAACATGACGTGATTTTTGCAGGCACCGACGAAGTGATTACCATTCAGCATACGGCATACTCCAAGGGTGTTTTTGGCAAAGGTGCTATGGAAGCTGCCAAGTTCTTAAAGGGCAAGCCGGCAGGACTTTACGATATGAAGGATGTTATTGCCAGCCATTAGAATGAAAAAAGGCCATTGGCGTCACTGTCCCTATTGAATTACTTCCAGCAGTTTATCACTTCCAACTACATAACTGCCGTGGGTTTCACCCTCAAAGATGTGAAGCTTTGCGTTTGGAATGTGAACCGCAATGGTTTGTGTTTCCTTTGGCTTTATGATATCCTTGCTGCCTGCGCAGACGATAGCGGGAACAGTAATCTTAGACAGGGATTCCGGCGAGATGTTTGGTTCTTCCAGCATCATACCCACAAGAGGATTCCCTGTTTTTTTATACGCTGATTTGATTTCTCTACGGGCTTTTCCGGTAAGTCCGGCAGGGCTTAAATTAGCACCGCAGACTACAATAGATGACAGTAATTCGCTGTGCTCCATGGCAACTATAAGTGCAACAATCCCCCCATCACTGTAGCCACAGAGGATGGGCTTTTTTATCTCTAAGGATGTGATAAAGTTTACCACATCCTGTGCCATATCTGCATAGTGATAGGACTTGGGTGTGGCGCTTCCTCCCTGTCCCCGGCTGTCTATGGCATATACCGTATGGCTATTTGCCAAGCCAGGGACGAGCTTGTCAAAAATCTCATGGGATTCCCCGTTGCCGTGAAGCAGAATTACCGGCGAACCTTCTCCCGTCTTTTCATATAATAATACCTGTCCATTTAATTGTATGTACATAGACGACACCTCGATTTCTTCTCAAGTAATCCAAGTGTACCATTTCTTTTCTGATAGAACAATTCCCCTTTGTGACATTTGTGTAAAAAAGAAAAAATTCTGTGTAAAACTTTGGTGTAATTGCTTGTTTTGCCTTTACGACAACTGTGTAAAATGCTATAATGACCATATTGTCTGAAGCAGGAAGGGAGAATGCCTGCTCGTAAAATTTTAGGGGGTATTACAAATATGAAACTTGACACAAAGAAAACCATACAGGTGGGGTTTGCATTTCTTTCCATCTGTGCATTTTGGCAAATGTATAACGGAATTGTTCCGTTGATTTTGAAGAGCACCTTCAATATGAACGAAACCATTACCGGTGCCATTATGGCTGCCGATAACGTGTTGGGATTGTTCCTGCTGCCGCTTTTTGGTGGTATTTCAGATCGTTGCAAGAATAAGATGGGTCGTAGAAAACCATTTATTCTCTTTGGAACCATTGCAGCAGTGATTCTAATGTTAATGTTGCCATTGATTGACAACAGCTATTTTGCAAATCCATCTTTGGGCAAAGAGATTCTGTTTGTGGGAATCTTAGGAGCGTTGCTGGTTGCCATGGGTACATACAGAAGCCCGGCTGTTGCTTTGATGCCGGACATTACACCAAAGCCACTTCGCAGTCAGGCTAACGCTATTATCAACTTAATGGGTGCCGTGGGTGGTATCCTGTATCTTTTGATTTCCAGTGTTTTGTATTCTTCTTCCAAGGTTGCCGGCTTGGAGCATGTAAATTATTTCCTACTGTTTTTGATTGTGGCAGGAATTATGTTAGCAGCTCTTTGTATTGTTATGATTACAGTGGACGAGGTAAAACTTTCCAAGGAGATGGCAGATGTGGAAGCTGCTCATCCGGAGTGGGATTTGACAGAGGATGATGGCTCCGGCAACAACGAACTTCCTAAGGATGTTAAGAGATCTTTGGCGTTTATTTTGATTTCTGTAGCTCTTTGGTTTATTGCATACAACGCACTTGAGACATGGTTTACTACTTTTGCAAATGTAGAGTGGGGCCTGGCACTTGGTAGTGCTAATATGTTCCTTACAATTGCTACAGGTGGAGCTATTCTTTGCTATATTCCATCTGGTGCACTTGCAGCTAAGATTGGTAGAAAGAAAACCATTCTTCTCGGTGTCGCATTGATGGCAACTTGTTTTGTGGCAAGTTTTATTTTCTATTTGACTTTCTCAGGAACCTTTACAATGAAGGAGACCATTTTCTTCTATATTCTCTTGTTTGTCGTGGGTATGGGATGGGCATTTATTAACGTTAACTCTTTGCCCATGGTAATTGAGATGTGTAAGGGATCTGATGTAGGTAAGTTTACAGGATATTATTATACATTCAGTATGAGTGCACAGATTGTAACACCGATCCTTTGCGGTGCATTGCTACGCTATGTGGGATATGGTACTTTCTTCCCATATGCCTTTGTCTTTATGGCATTGGCCTTTGTTACCATGCAGTTTGTAAAACATGGTGATGGAAAAGTGGAAGCAAAGAAGGGTCTTGCAGCATTTGAGGAAATGGATTAATCCGGGAGGAGATTTGATATGAAACAGACAAAACCATTGGTGTGGGCACATCGAGGTGCCAGCGGACATGCTCCGGAAAATACATTGGCAGCCTTTCAGATGGCTGCTGATATGGGGGCAGATGGCGTAGAACTTGACATTCAGCTGACAAAGGATAATCAGATTGTGGTCATCCACGATGAGACCATTGACAGAACCAGTAATGGAAAGGGAAATGTAAGGGATTATACCTTAGATGAATTGCGTCAGTTTAATTACAACAAGACAAAGCCAGAGGTGGAGTGGGCGGATATTCCTACTATGGCAGAGGTTTTTGACTTGTTAAAGCCAACGGGGCTGTTCATCAATATTGAGATTAAGACAGGTGTCTACTTCTATCAGGAAATTGAGGAGAAGATTTTGGCGCTGGCTAAGGAAAAGGGAATGGAAGGGAGGGTTTGTTATTCCTCCTTTAACCACTATACCGTAAAGCGCATTCAGCAGTTGGCACCAGAGGCTACGGTTGGATTCTTATATGCAGACGGACCAATCGACATGCCGGAGTATGGTGTAAAGCACGGCGTGCAGGCGTTGCACCCGGCTCTCTACAACTTACAGTATGAGGGCTTTGTTGAGGAGTGCCATAAGAAGGGCTTGCTCTTAAATGTCTGGACGGTAAATGAAGCAGAACATATAAAGAAGTGCTGCGATTTGGGCGTTAACGCTATTATCACCAACTATCCGGACTTGGCAAGGGAGATTGTAGATGCAATTTAAGGAAGATATGATTATAGGAGAGGATGATTTTTCGGAGAAATTAGAAAATGTCATCAAACCTTGGGTACATAATAAACTGCAAGAGGGATTCTTTGACAGCCAGGATGGAACAAGGATTCACTATCACTATGCCATCCACGAAGAGGAGCGAGCGTCAGTGGTGATCTCTCACGGCTTTTGCGAATTTGTCAGCAAATACCACGAGGTGATGTACTACTTTTATCAGATGGGGTATTCTGTATTTTTCTTGGAGTATCGCGGACACGGATTCTCTCAGAGATGTGTGGAAGAATTGGACAGGGTTGTGGTTCGCGACTATCAGGAATATGTGCAGGATTTAAACGGTCTTGTGGAGCAGGTGGTAAAACCAATGAGCAGGACCAACACTTATTTCCTGTTTGCTCATTCTATGGGAGGCTGCATTGCAACCTTATATTTGGAACAGCATCCGGAAGTATTTCGGGCAGCAATTCTTAGCTCACCACTTTTACAGATGAACTTTAAGGATGTGCCGGAGTGGGCGGTGAGTGCTCTGGTGTTGTGGTCTCGCATTGCAAGATGGGATTTGAAATATGTGCCGGGTCAGCACGGCTTTGATAATGTGTACGTGTTTAACACCAGCAGTTGTACGTCGGAACCCCGGTATGCCTATGTGTTCTCTGAACGTCAGAGAGAACCACACTATACAAGCTATGGTGGAACCTACGCATGGACCAGGGCTTCCATTAAGGCCATAAAAAAAGCCCACAAGAATGCGGATAAAGTTGTGGCACCGATTTTGTTATTTCAGGCGGGGCTTGATAGTATGGTAAAGCCTGCTGGACAGGATCGATTTGTTTCTGAAACAAAGAATACAAGACTGGTTCACTACGCGACTTCCAAGCATGAGGTGTTTAATGCAACGGAAGATGTGCGAATTCCTTATTACAAAGAAATCTTTGCTTTTTTAGAAGAAAATATGCCCAAGGGCAAGTAGAACACAAATTTTTCAGGGAAACTCTGTTGAGTTTCCCTTCTTTTTCGTCTATAATGGGCTTTGTATCGTTGAAAGTAGGATGGAGAAAATACGTTTTATAGAAAGTGAGATATTATGTCAGAACAAGATAACGACTTCAGAGAGATTATAGATGCCTCTTCTGATGAAGAAATAAAGGTAGAGGACGAGAACAAAGAGAAAGATGAATACGAGGATATCTGCTATATTTGCCGTAGACCGGAATCGGTGGCAGGAAAGATGATTCATATTCCTACGGATATTTGTATCTGTAATGATTGTATGCAGAAGACCTTTGATTCTATGGGAAGCTTTGGGTTTGGCGGCGGAGACAACGCAAACCTAAACAATGTAGATCTTACCAAGATGCCAAATATCAGTATGATTAATCTTTCGGACTTGGGCGGCTTTATGCCCAATATGCCAAACTCCCAGAAGTTGAAGAAGAAAAAACCAAAGGAGAAAAAAGAAACTCCGGTACTAGATATTAAGAATATTCCGGCACCTCATAAGATTAAGGCAGAGCTGGATGAGTATGTGGTTGGTCAGGAATATGCCAAAAAGGTAATGTCGGTTGCTGTTTATAATCACTACAAACGGGTGGCTACCAATACTATGGATGAGATTGAGATTGAAAAGTCTAACATGTTAATGATTGGACCTACCGGTAGTGGTAAGACATATCTGGTTAAGACTTTAGCGAGACTTCTTGATGTACCACTTGCCATTACCGATGCTACTTCTCTTACCGAGGCGGGCTATATCGGTGATGACATCGAAAGCGTGGTGTCGAAGCTTTTGGCAGCCGCAGACAATGATGTGGAGCGTGCCGAACAGGGTATCATTTTCATTGATGAGATTGACAAGTTGGCAAAGAAGAAAAACACCAACCAGCGGGATGTTAGTGGCGAGTCTGTTCAGCAGGGTATGCTAAAGCTCTTAGAGGGGGCTGAAGTAGAGGTCCCTGTTGGTGCCAGTAGCAAGAATGCAATGGTTCCAATGACCATGATTAACACCAAGAATATTCTCTTTATCTGTGGTGGGGCATTCCCGGATTTGGAGAACATTGTTAAAGAAAGATTAAACAAATCCTCGTCTATGGGATTTATGGCTGATTTGAAGGATAAATATGATAAGGAAGAGAACATCCTGATGAAGGCCACTGTTGAGGACTTGAAGAACTTTGGTATGATTCCTGAGTTCTTGGGACGTCTCCCGATCCTGTTCTCCTTAGAGGCTTTGGATGAGGATATGTATGTTCGAATCTTAAAGGAGCCAAAGAATGCCATTATCAAGCAGTACCAGAAGCTGTTAGAGCTTGACGAGGTGAAGCTTGATTTTACGGAAGAGGCGTTACATGCTATTGCCAAGGAGGCCAAGAGCAGAGAGTTGGGGGCTCGTGCCCTTCGAGCAATCATCGAAGAGTTCATGCTGGATATTATGTACGAGATTCCAAAGGATGACAATATTGGTGAAGTGATTATCACTGAGGATTACATCACGAAAAAAGGCGGTCCCCAGATTATGATGAGAGGCTGCCCGGTACTGGAAGACAAGAAACAATCGTAAACATATTTGAGACGTGCAAGGTGGGACAGAGAATGAGCAAAAGAGGAGTATAGAAGTTAATGAGATATGTACCATTGCAGGAAGCACAACCGGGAATGCAGCTGGCTACAGAGATTTTCGATTCCAAGGGGAGAACTCTTGTGGGAACAGATATTGTTTTATCTGCCAACTATATCGAGAAGTTGATGGAGTATGGCTATGCCGGCGTGTACATCCGAGATGAATTGACAGAGGACATTGATATTGAATCAGCCATTTCACCGGGATTGAGAACCAAGGGATTGGAATGCCTTCGCTCTATGAACATCGACGGCTGTATGGATGTGGCAAAGTCAATTGTTGAGGAAATTTTATCTAAGGGTAAGATTTCTCTGGATATGATGGACCTTCGCAATTTTGACGACTACACCTATGGACATTCCTTAAATGTTGCCATCATCTGTGGTGTCATCGGAATGGGAATGGGATTGGGGGAGAAGGAAATTGGACAGCTGGTAACAGCAGCCCTTCTTCATGACTTGGGTAAACTGTCCATCCCACCTACAATTTTAAATAAACCGGACCGTCTGACGCGAGAAGAGTATAAGCGTATGAAGGAACACCCGGTGGTATCCTACGAACTGATTAAAGACCGCATTGATTTGTCAGCAACCATCAAAGTAGCTGTGCTTTTTCACCACGAAAATGTGGATGGCACCGGTTATCCCAACGGTATCAGCGGAGAAGAACAGACTCTTTTTACCAAGATTTTACACGTGGCAGACGTGTACGATGCGCTGTTATCAAAGCGTCCGTACAAGGAACCCTATGCACCTTGCGAAGCCATTGAGTATATGATGGGTGGCTGTGGAATTCTCTTTGATCAGGAGATTGTTGACGTGCTGGTGAAGAGCGTTCCGCTGTATCCAAAGGGAACCGGCATATCCTTGTCGGATGGAAGAGAAGGCATTGTGAAAGAGAATTCCGGAGAGCATAATCTTCGTCCAATCGTCCGTCTTGCGGATGGATCTGATTTAGACTTGTTAGACAGAGAAAATCTGTCCGTTGTGGTTTCTATTGCAGAAGATAGTGTAAAGATGACCTTGGAGAAGGAAGAAGCCCGCAGAAAGATGATGGGCAAGGATGAGAGGCCACATATTATTGCGGTAGACGATATGAAGAGCAATTTGCAGGCTCTGTACGATATATTAAAAGGTGATTATACTTTAACCCTGATGACTTCGGGTAAACAACTATTGAAGTATTTAAAGGAGAACCCATATCCGGATATGGTTCTTTTGGATGTGGATATGCCGGATATGAATGGCATAGAGACTGCAGAGAGAACCTTAAAATTGACAGAGCGCAAGGTGCCAATTCTCTTTGTGTCTGCTCTGCGTGACGCCCAGACAGTACTGGCTTGCCGCTCTTTGGGAGTTGAGGGTTATGTAGGACGACCCTACAAGCCTATTTATATCCGTTCTGAGATTCAGCGCATCTTGAATCGATGGGAATAGTCACATATGATGAAAAGTTTCATATCATAGACTATGAGTTGCTTTGATGAAATATATGGAAATGATTACTATGATTTTATTGTGAGAAATAACGAGTTCCTCCCACTTCTGGGAGGAGATGAATGTACATTGGATGGTGGATTTGGATTCACCATCCTTTTTGTTCCAGCCAATCAGTACCCGCCCCTTTCCGTGGCAAACTACACCTACACAGCTATCCCCAAATGTTATACGGCCCTTTCCCTAGAAGCTTTGGAAGAAAGTGGTATTATTGCGGTGCAAGCAAACCCTGCCCTGGCGTTAGACGGGGAAGGAGTCCTTTTGGGTTTCCTTGATTCCGGAATTGATACCACCCACCCGGCTTTTATGGATGAAGCCGGAAATTCCAGAGTGGTGGCTGTCTGGAATCAAAATTATATGGAAGAAAATGTATCCGGTGATGCAGCTGCCGGGGTACCTGAGGTGCCATATGGACGGGTGTATACACAGGAGAATATGAGTTTATATGGCAATGGAGATGTCACAGGCCACGGCACATATGTGGCAAGCGTGGCGGCAGGATCGGCCAGGGGAGACTATAGTGGTGCTGCTCCAAAAGCAGATATTGCCATGGTACAGCTTAAGGAAGCAAAACAATACTTAAAGGATTATTATTTTATACCAGAGGATGCCATCTGTTATCAGGAAAACGATTTGATTATGGGTGCAAAGTTTTTAAACGAGCTGGCCAGAAGTCGAAACCAGTCATTGGTGCTTTGTGTTGCCCTTGGCACCAGTCTGGGAAATCACAGTGGTAACAGCCCTTTATCTCTGTACTTAGATCAAATTGCAGTACTATATCGCAGGTGTGTGGTGTGTGGCACGGGAAATATGGCGGCCTCCAGAAGACATTATTATGGAAATGTATTTGCAAAAGAACAGCAAAACACACTGGAGGAAGTGCCAAATAGTCTTACGAATCTTCCCGATTATAAGGAAGTGGAAGTCATTGTGGGAGAGGATACCTGCGGCTTTGTTATGGAACAGTGGGCGGTTGGAACTGCCAGATATCAGGTTGCCCTTGTGTCTCCCACAGGTCAGCTGCAACCACCTGCAGGCATTCAGGCTTCTGGGAGCCAGATGTATACATTTCCCCTGGAGGGAACAGAGGTGTCCATTGATTACAGTCAACCGGAAGCCATATCCGGGGTGCAGATGATTTATTATCGCTTCCGTCGACCTGCTCCAGGTGTGTGGCGCCTTCGGGTTTATTCCAATAATATGGTGGATGGGGCCTTTCATATGTATTTGGCAGAAGAGCAGCTGCAATGTGGGGAGGTTTATTTTCTGTCGTCAAATCCGGATACCACCATAGAAGATCCGGGAAATGCAAAAAGAGTACTGACAGTAGGTGGTTACAACCAGAGACAGAATAGCATTTTGCTGGAGAGTGGAAGGGGATTCACCATTGACGGACAAATTAAGCCGGATATTGTGGCACCGGCATTTATGGTGGATGGGGCCGTTGCAGGCTCCGGAGAACGTCCTGAGGTGTTACAATATGAAGCTTCCACCGGAACAAGTGCTGCAGTTGCCATTTGTGCCGGGGCGGCGGCTGTGTTTTTGCAACAGGATAATAAGCAGCCTTTGAATTTAGCCAGTACCACTCAGGTAAAAAATGCTTTTATTCAAGGGGCAAGTCGAGGGACCGAAGAACTTTATCCCAACCGGTTGTGGGGGTATGGAGCCCTTGACTTATATGAAGTTTTTCGTCAGTTGTAGGCAAATATTTTGTGTGATACACTAGGGAGAAGGAAGGGAGAATGGTATGTTAGCGCTTCGTGTTTTAGATGTAAAAAAGTGTATGAACTATTTGCTGGCCACAGAGGCATTTGATGTTTGGGAGGTGGCAGAGGTTAAAATACGTTCTAAGCTAAGTTATGTGATTGATGGACATGTGACCCCTGATTTTCTCACAGCTGAGGAAATGGAGTCAGAGGGACTGACGCCGGGGGGATGTGTCCCCTTTAGTGGTGTGCGCCATCTTTGCTATGAGATGATTAAGGGAAAGCGGACGCCTCAGTCCTTCCGGTTTTCCTTCCTTTGTCCCAGAGAGCAGATGGCACAGATCATTGCCCAAGAGCAGCTGCAAATCAATCCGGAGGATATTGCGAATTTGACTATGAATATTTCCTATGTACAAGGGGAATTACTAGTGACAACAAGTTGTAGTGAGCGCACATTTTCTCTGGACAAATCCCTGGCAAACGCGTGGGATTCCTGGGTGCTGGCATTTCTTCGCAAAATGGAGATTGCTGTGGAAAAATCTGCCTGATTTTCTTTACTTTTGAAAATGGGTATGATACGCTAACCTTGTGTCATCGCAAGGTGATGCAGACTATATTGGGAGGTACCTGTAATGAGCAAGGGCACAGTAAAATGGTTTAACGACCAGAAAGGTTACGGCTTCATTTCTGATGAAGAAGGAAATGATGTTTTCGTACATTTTTCAGGACTTAACATGGAGGGATTTAAGACCCTCAAGGAAGGTGCTGAAGTAGAGTACGAGGTGACTGATGGAGCTAAGGGTCCACAGGCAGTTAATGTAACCGTTGTAGGTTAATCTGCAACGAGAAGTAATCAGACAGTTTTCAATGTACCTTTTTGGTTTATATGTATAAATTTGACTAGGAAATTGAGATACAACATGATTAGGGTGGGACGGCGTGCGAAGCATGTCGTCTTTTCTCGTAATGAACATAATGGAGGGTTGAAATGAGAAAAAGAATTGTTAGCGCCTGCTTGTTGCTGAGCCTTTTGACTTGCTGCATCAGTGGATGCGGTGTGGTGGACACGGCAAAAGGTATGGTGAACAAAAAAATGGAACAGATGGTGGTGGGGGAATCAGAGAAGGTTGCATCCATTTCCACAGAACAGTACGCCTACCAGCAACTAATGGAAGAAGAAAAGATTGTCTACGATCAGGTGTTGCATTGTATTTTACAGCACAGTGAAAAGGTGGCGGTGATGACCAAGGATAAGGATTTGCTGCAGAAGGTCTACGACTGTGTGATGGCGGATTACGGCGGCCTTTTCTGGATCGATGGCTATCAGTTCAACACCTACACCAGTATGGATCAGGTCATCGGCATTGAATTTATGCCGCGATATACCATGACAAAAGAGCAGGCAGATGAGTATCAGGCTCAGATTGATGCGGTGGTGGAAGAGTGGATGGCCGGTATCGGACCAAATGATTCTGACTTTGCTAAATCTAAGTATGTGTTTGAGACCCTTGTAAATCAAGTGGAATATAATAAGAATAGCGAAAATAACCAGAATATCTTAAGCGTATTTTTAGGAAAGAGTACGGTATGCCAGGGATATGCCGATGCAACACAGTATTTACTTCAGCAGTTGGGGATTCAGAGTGCTGTTGTAAGGGGGAAGGCAAATGGGGAAGCCCACGCCTGGAATCTGGTGCGTCTGGATGGGGAGTACTACTTCACAGATACCACCTGGGGAAACAGTCGATATCTTATGCCGGATAGCTCCATTCAGAAGTTCGTAAACTATGACTATCTCAATGCAACCACAGCTTTTATGCAGGAAACCCATGAATTGGATGTTTGCTTTGACGTTCCGGAGTGTACCGCTACAGCCTGCCATTATCAGCAGTAAAAAGATTTTGCGAAAATCTATTTACAAATGTGGTTTTATGTATTAATATGATGTAGTAATGAAAACCACGTAAAATAAAAAAGAAAACCGCAAGCGTTTAGGAGGAAGCGATGTACAAGATTATTATAGATAGTTGTGGAGAACTTTCAGAAGAGATGAAGGCTGATGGCCATTATGAGAATGTGGCTCTCACATTGCAGCTTGGCCAGGAGGAAATTGTAGATGATGAAACCTTTGATCAGGCTGATTTCCTTAAGAAAGTGGCTGCAAGCCATGAGGGACCAAAGTCCGCATGTCCATCTCCCCATGCATATTTAGAAGCTATGGAGTGCGATGCTGATCATATCTATGTGGTTACACTGTCCTCAAAGTTAAGCGGATCCTATAACAGTGCGTGCCTTGCAAGAGATATGTACTTGGAAGACTACCCGGATAAGAAGGTTCTGGTTGTTGACTCAAAGTCAGCATCGATTGGCCAGACGTTAATTGGTCTTAAGATTGCTGCGTGCGAAAATGCCGGAATGGAATACGAAGAGATTTTGAAGGTGGTAGAACAGTATGTTGCAGGACAGCACACCTTCTTTGTGTTGGAGACACTGGAGACCTTGCGCAAGGCTGGCCGTCTCAGTGACCTGAAGGCAATGATTGCCAGCACGTTAAATATCAAGCCTATTATGGGCTCTACAGATGAGGGCAGTATTCAGCAGTTAGCACAGGCAAGAGGAATGAACAAGGCTTTGGATCGTATGGTGCAGTCTATGATGGAAGTGACTACAGATTGCGAGAAGAAGATTGTGGCAATTTCCCATTGCAACTGTAAAGAACGTGCACTACAATTAAAAGAAAAAGTAGAAAAGGTAGCGAACTTCAAGGATATCTTTATTGTGGATACCGCAGGCGTAAGTAGTATGTATGCCAACGACGGAGGCGTTATCATGGTGGTATAGAAAGTGCAATACGAAGAAATTGTAGAACAGATTCAATCAAAGAGAAGATTTGGTCAGGCATGTGGTAGACAGGTGACAGAGGAGATGATGGAGCGTCTTGGTCATCCGGAAAGTAAAATGCAGATTTTACATATTGCCGGCACCAATGGCAAGGGTTCAACGGCAGCTTTTGTAAGTAGTATCTTACAGGCTGCCGATTTTGTCGTGGGACGTTTTACATCTCCTCATCTTGTTTGCTTTCGAGAACGGATTTGTGTGAACCAGGAAATGATTCCGGAAGAGGATGTGGTTCGTCTGGGAGAGCAATTATTAGAGCTGAAAATGGATTTGGAACCCACCATGTTTGATATGTGTCTTGCCATGGCCATACTCTATTTTAAGGAGCAGGGGTGCGACTATGTTGTGTTGGAAACAGGTCTGGGGGGAGCCAAGGATTCCACGGCTGGACTATCATGTGTTCCAGTTGTAACAGCTTTCACCAATATCGGTTTCGACCATATGAATGTGCTTGGAGACACCTTGGAAAAGATTGCGGCTGAGAAGGCGGGAGTTTTAAAAAAAGGCACCATAGCTGTCCTTGGAAATATGGATAAAAATGCCAGAAATGTCATTGAAGAGAAAGCTGCCTTTCTTGGGGTGCCAACAAGAAATGTGGATAACTTGTTGACAAGTATCTCAACATTGGAAATCCCTTTAAATGGGGGCTTTCAGAGGGATAATGCCGCCCTTGCAGTGGGTATGGTGGAAGCACTTTTCAATAAAGAAAGTGGATATCTTTTTGATAAAAATGATGCGATTTCTCGAGGAATTGCTGCTGCAAAATGGCCGGGAAGAATGGAAATTTTATCGGAAAATCCCTTCGTCATGGTGGACGGTGCACACAATCCCCAGGGCGTTGAGGCATTATTCAACTCATTGAAAGAAATGTATCGAAATGAGCAGTTTATTTTCCTTATGGGGGTGATGGCGGATAAGGATTATATGGGTATGATTCGACACATGTTACCCATCGCTGAACGCTTTCTCACCGTCACCGTGGAGAGTGAACGCTCTTTGCAAGGGGAAGCATTGGCGCATGAAATCCGCGAAGCCGGATGCCCTGCTACAGCTTATGCTGATGTTCATAAGGCGTTATCCGTCGGTATGGATTTGGCTGGTGAAACGGGACGACGACTCATCGTCTTTGGGTCCTTGTACTTTGTGGGAGAGATTAAACATATACTACAATAGATGATTATAGATCCGGTAAAAGGGATACTGTATATGGATGCATTATAGATCAATTGGGAGGCTGAAATGTCGGAGATTAGAAGTAGGGCAGAGGCTTGTATGGTGCTGGGACTTCCTGCCACGGCTGATGAGGGGATGATAAAGAGAGCGTATAAGGAACTGTCGAAAAGGTATCATCCGGACGCTCAGCCCAATCGTGAGCTGCACTGGCAATATTATGATATTGTGGCAGCATACGAATATTTGATGGACACACAAAAACAGGCGATGCATGTGTATCAGTCGGTTCCAAAGGCTCCTCGTGTGCTTGGGAATGATGGTGGTCAGTCTTGGATGAATCAGAGAAAAGAGTCAGAGGCGGCTTATGCGAAATGGGAGAAGACGAAGGCTCAGCGCAAGAAAGAAAAAGAGGCCGCCCTAAAGGAGCGGCAAAAGGAAATCAAACAACAAAGGCAGTACGATGAGGCCATGGAACAAATCAATGCCATTCGTACTGCCAGAGCTATTGAGGCAATTTTGGAGCTTGCCAAAAAGAAATAATTAAATCCTCTTTTTACAAATATCAAACAGGCAACAGAATTCACAATTTGGTTTTGTGCGGGCAGTGCAGACGGCACGACCGTGGTCAACCATTCTGTGACAGAAGTCGTTGCTCTCTTCTGGCGGTATGATTTTCCATAGCGCCATTTCTACTTTCTTAGGTTCTTTTGTGTCATCGACAAGACCAATGCGATTACATAGACGGATGCAGTGAGTGTCTGTTACAATGGCAGGCTCACCGAACACGTCTCCCATAATCAGGTTTGCACTTTTTCGCCCTACCCCGGGAAGTGATAGCAACGCGTCAAAGTTTCTTGGAACTTTGCAGTCAAAATCATCTCGAAGGCGTTTCATGCATGCGCTGATATCTCTTGCTTTGCTTTTGCCAAGACCGCAAGGGTGAACGATTTTCTCAATGTCTTCTACAGGTGCTTCTGCCAAAGCTTCAATGGAAGGATAGCGGGCGAAAAGAAATGGCACCACTTCATTTACTCTGGCATCGGTACACTGTGCCGCCAATCGCACGCTGACCAGCAGCTTCCAAGCATCGTCGTAGTCCAAGGTGCAATGGGTCTTTGGGTATTCATTTTTTAATCGCTCAATGACAAGTGTTGCCAGTTCTTTTTTTCTCATAGTTCTGTTTCCTTTTGTATATTTACACCTCTATATAATTTTTTATATTATATCAAAGAATAATCATAAAAGGGAATGCGTTTTCCTACGGGAAATGGTATAATTAACAGCAAAGTATGAGAAGCAATTGGAGAATCATGGAATGGATATATTGATAAAAGTTGTAGTATGTTTTTTGGCCGGTATGGGAGCCGGACTTGGGACAGGCTTTGCGGGCATGAGTGCCGCGGCTGTGATTAGTCCTATGCTGATTACATTTTTGGGAATGCCGGCCTATCAGGCAGTGGGAATAGCCCTGGCCAGTGATGTGCTTGCAAGTGCCATCAGTGCATATACCTATGGAAAGAATAAGAACTTAGACATCCGAAATGGCTTGGTCATGATGTTCACGGTATTGCTTTTCACCTTTGTGGGAAGCTTTGTGGCAAGCAAAGTGCCCAATGCTACCATGGGTGGATTCTCCACGGTAATGACCTTGCTTTTGGGTATTAAGTTTATTGTTCGCCCTATTATGACCACGAAGGAGGCAATGAATGATGTGTCTCCTCAAAAGCGATTATTCCAGTCCATTATAAGTGGTATTATGGTGGGCTTTATCTGCGGTTTCGTTGGTGCCGGTGGCGGTATGATGATGCTTCTGCTTTTGACAAGTATTCTTGGTTACGAACTGAAGACGGCAGTGGGAACCAGCGTATTTATTATGACCTTTACAGCGCTGACCGGAGCAGGCAGTCATTTTGTGATTGGGGGAATGCCTGATATGTTGCCACTGGTGTTGTGTGTCATCTTCACTTTGCTGTGGGCCCGCATCGCAGCCCTGTTTGCCAACAAAGCCAGTGCGGCAACCTTAAATCGCGCCACCGGCGTGGTTCTAACGGTACTGGGTACAGCAATCTTGTTGGTTAATGTCCTAAGCTAGGCTGGCTTTTATGGAATATCTCCGATGTGCAACATCAACAGCTTCATACACAGGGTACTTTTGGCGCGGTCGGTACTTAGGTGGTGCGTAGCAGCACCTTATGTACCGCTACCAGCGTCCAAGTAGCGCGAGCGTGCCCGGTGGATGAACTGATGATGTTGTACAGCGGATAATTATATTAAGGGGGAAGGTTTTTTGGAGAAGGAGAACAAGATTTTAAAAAGGAACTTGATCACGTACCCTATGGGGACCATTGGAAGAGACGCGGTGTATGTACTTATCAATAATTATTTGCTGACCTTCGTGTTGTTTACCCATACGCTTACAGCGGCACAGCTGACAGCCATAACGGGAATTATGATTGCGGCCAGAGTGTTTGATGCACTAAATGATCCCATTATGGGGAATATTATTGAGCGGACCAGAGGGAAATACGGAAAGTTTAAGCCATGGCTGTTAATAGGGGTGTTAACCACATCGGTGGTGATTTATCTTATGTATAATGTGCAACTGACAGGTTGGAAATTTGTTGTGTTCTTTGGGGTGATGTATTTTGCATTTAGTATTACATATACCATGAATGATATTTCTTACTGGGGTATGATTCCCGCATTGTCATCAGATGCAAATGCCAGAAATCAGTTGACGTCAAGAGCTACATTGCTGGCGGGAGTCGGAAACACCGGCGCTATGGTTCTGATTCCTCTGTTTACAGCGGGTAAGAGCGCCATTGGTGGAAATGCAGCAAGTGCCTATGGAGTGATTGCGCTGGTGATTGCTATTTTGGCACCGCTCTTCCTAAGTATCACCATTTTTGGAACCAAAGAACACAGGGAGGAGAATCTGAAACCAGCGGAGAAATTCAGTTTCCGCCAGGTGTTTCACACCATTGCCAGAAATGACCAGTTGGTTTGGGTTGCCGCCATTTTCCTTTTACAGCAGATTGGAAATGGTTTGATTACAGGAGGAATTGGGTCCACCTATATCTATGTTACCTATGGATACGAAGGTGGATTGTATTCACTCTTTACAACCATTGGAATGTCAGTGACAGCGTTTATGGTTCTTTTCTATCCTGCCATTTCCAGACATATGTCCCGGAAGAAGCTTATGGGAATTATGACGGTGGCGGGCTCTATTGGTTATGCCATGATGCTTGCTTCCGGCTTTATCCCCGGAGCGGGAACCGGTAAATTCGCCGTCCTTGTGGTTGGATTTATGCTTTGTAACTTGGGACAGAACGCATTCTACCTGATTATGATGATATCTATTATGAATACAGTGGAATACAATGAGTACAAGTTTGGCACGAGAGATGAGGGAATTATCACATCTCTTCGTCCATTTATTACCAAGTTGGGAGGAGCACTGATTGTGGCCATCACCTCTGCAACGTATTTGATTTTTGGCGTGACGGAATATACGAATCAGATTTCTGATCTTGAACAGCAGTGTAATCGAGGTCTTATTGATGAGGCAGCGAAGCTGACCCGGATTAATGAGGTTTTGGCAGGTGTCACTGGTCAGCAGGGATTTGCACTTTTGATTTTTATGTCGGTTGTGCCATGCATACCAATGATTCTGTCTTACTTCTTATATAAGAAGCATTACAAGTTGGATGAGGAAGAATACCAGCGAATTTGTGAGGAACTGGGCAAGTAGAAAGTACGAGGGTAATATGAAAATACGCGGAAAGATTGCATTGATTTTTGGAGTAGCTATTGTATTTTTAATGAGCGGTGTGGGATATTATGCCGTCAAATCCTGTTATGACGTTTTGATGGATCAGGTGGAGGATTCCGTGGTATCTTCCGCCCAGCTGGCAGCGGATAATGTGGGAAAACAGCTGGGAGATTATATGCGCATTGCAACAGCCACCGGTCACAATTCAGAGATTGGAGCAGATAAGGATGCCGCTACAAGAGTGGCGGTGCTGGATGGTTATGTGGCAGACTATGGATTTACCAGTGCCAATATTCTGGATGCTGCGGGAGTCAGCATAAAGGACGGTACGGATTTTAGTGACAGAGCCTATGTGACGACGGCTTTGGGCGGAACAGTGAACATATCTGACGTGACCCTCAGCAAGTATACGGGAAAGTACGGTATTAGTATTGCCGCACCCATTGTCAATGATGCCGGCGCCATTGAGGGTGTTGTATACTATCGTGTGGATAACGATTTTATCAATGCCATTATCAGCAGCATTTCCATCAGTGAGGACAGCTATGCCTATATCATTGACAAAGACGGTATGGTGATTGCCCATGTGGATGAGGAAGCAGTGGCCAACGTGAATCTTTTGGAGTCGGATAACGAAGCCCTTAAGACTTTGGGCGAAAAGATGACATCCGGCGCGTCAGGATTTGGCACTTATACATACAACAAAAGAAATATGTTTTGCGGCTATTACCCCATTTCCAATACAGACGGTTGGACAATGGTGATTGCAGCACCCCGGAAGGATTTTACAGCAGAATTGTTAAAGACCATCAATGGTATTGTAGTGTGGGTTGTTGGGGCAGTTCTTTTTGCCTTTGTGGTTGCATTCCTTCTGGCTAATTCCATCAGTAACGTGGTGAATCACGTAAAAAATGTATTTGACGCTATTTCCAAGGGCGACTTGTCAAAGACAATTGAAACCACAAAACGCAGAGATGAAATCGGAATGCTGCAAAATACAGCAGCTTCTCTCAACGATACCCTGACAAAGATTATCGGGGAGGCCAACCAGGCTTTGGGTCAACTGGCCAACTATAATCTGGGATTTTCTGATATGCAGGAGTATCCGGGAGATTATAATTCCCTGTCAGAGTCAGTTAATATGATTCATAGAATCATTTACCAGTTAATATCTGCCATTCAGGAGGCTACGTCAGAGGTGTCTACCGGCTCCAAGCAGCTCTCAGAGGCAGCGGATATGCTGTCAAGAGGTACCATGGCTCAGGCAACTTCCATACAGGGAGTAGTGGATGATATTCAGGATATTTCAGAGCGCATCAACAACAGCTCTAAGAATGGCGAAGTCATTAACGAAAAACTTCAGGAATTGAATGGAGAAATACAAACCTCCAACGGACAAATGGCAGAACTGATGGATGCGGTGAATCAGGTAGAGATTATGTCAGAGGATATTGCAAAGTTGGTGGAGACCATTGACAATATTGCATTCCAGACAAACATTCTCTCCCTGAATGCATCTGTGGAGGCTGCAAGATCGGGAGAAAATGGCATGGGCTTTGCTGTGGTTGCTGAGGAGGTCAGATCTCTGGCGGAGAAATGTGCTGAGGCTTCTACCAAGAATGCAGAGCTGATAAGTGAGTGTATAAAAGCCATACATTATGCTAAGAAATGTGCTACAAAAACCACACAGTCTTTGGAGGAAATTGTGGGAAATTCTGCAGAGATTTCTCGTGCCTTTAATGATATTTCTCAGGATACCGTTTATCAGGCACAGAGCTCTTATGCGATACAGGATAAGATCAATCAAATTTCTGATGTGGTGCAGACCAATACAGCCACAGCGGAGGAGACGGCTGCTTCCACAGAAGAGCTTTCCGAGCAGTCAATGAGTCTCCAGCAGTTAGTGGAAAAATTTCAGCTTTAGTCATATTGTGGTCGGGAAAAGGAAGGTGCCATTATGGAAAAATTTTACATTTTACTTGATTCGTATGGACTTAATGATGCCTGTGATGGATGGATATGAGGCCACTGAGGCAATCCGGACCTATGACAGGGAGGATGCCAAGAAATGTATTGATGTCGGAATGAATGGGCATCTGGCAAAGCCAATTGAAATGCCGAAGCTCATACAAATTCTTAGCGAAGTGCTCTCTTGATTGCGGCGAAGCTTTCTTCACTCAAATCATGTTCGATGCGGCAGGCATCGGCCTGAGCAGTCTCTTTGCTCACACCAATTCCAATCAGCCAGTCTGACAGGATGGTGTGACGCTCTAAGACGCTCTCAGCCCGTTGCTTGCCTTTTTCGGTAAGGGAAATAAAGCCATCCTCGTCTACGGTGACATATGATTTCTCTCGAAGATTCTTCATAGCAACGCTGACGCTGGGCTTGGAGTAGTCCAGTTCATGAACGATATCAATGGAACGGACCTGTCCCAATCTATTTTGCAACATTAATATAGTTTCTAAATAATCCTCCATGGATTCTTCTGAGCGATGTTGTGAATAACCCATAATAATCTCCCACTTTTTTCTTGTATCATAGCATTCTAAGATGTAAAATACAATAAATTTGGTAAATGAGACTTGTCACAGGAAATGCCGGATGTGACAGAGGAGCGAAGGAGGAATATGGCATATGGCAACGATTATGGTAGGAATCATATTGATTGCATTGGTTGGAATTGTAATTGCCAGCATGATTCGCAACAAGAAGAAGGGCAAGTCTCTGCAGTGCGACGGCGACTGCAGTAAATGCGGTGGGTGCCATTAGGGTGTAGGAATCACACAGATGCAAGAAAGCACCTATTGACATTCCCCAAAACAAACTATATACTATGAACGAAGCAAAGGCGCTTTGAGTATGCTCAAAGTGCCTTTTTTGTTTGCCAAAAAGAATATATTCATAGGAGCAGATATGGATAAGTTACATGAAGAATGCGGTGTCTTTGGCATCTGGAGCGATGAGAAGGAGCATGTGGCCACGGATATTTACTATGGACTGGTGGCACTGCAGCACAGAGGACAGGAATCGGCGGGAATTGTGGTGTGTGATACCAAAGGTCCATTGGGAAATGTGTGTATGCACAAGGGTATGGGCCTGGTCAGCGAAGTTTTTGACAAAAATATCATGGCAAATCTCAGAGGAAATATAGGTATCGGTCATGTGCGCTATTCCACCACCGGGGAGAGTATGATAGAAAATGCCCAACCGGTCTTTCTCAATTACCTAAAGGGCACCCTTGCCTTAGCCCACAATGGAAATATCACAAATGCCCATGAAATTCGAGAGGAATTAAGCCGGCAGGGAGCAACCTTTAGTGGCACCACGGACTCGGAAGTGATTGCCTACAAGATTGCTATGGAACGGATGAGTGCAGGCTCCATCCAGGAGGCTGTCATTAAGGTGGCAAAAACGCTAAAGGGAGGCTATGCCCTTTTGATGGTAAGTCCGCAGAAACTCATTGGCCTTCGGGATCCCCTTGGACTAAAACCACTGTGCCTTGGTAAGCGGGACGGCGCCTATATGCTTGCATCGGAAAGTGCAGCCATTGTATCTGCAGGGGGGGAATATGTCAGGGACATTGCGCCGGGAGAAATGGTGACCATTTCTGAGAAGGGGATTGTGTCTGATTACTCGTTGAAACAAAGTAAACATGCTCACTGTATCTTCGAATATATCTATTTTGCAAGACAGGATTCTGTCATGGACGGCATCAGTGTCCACAGGGCCAGATTGAGAGGTGGGGCAGCCCTTGCAAAAAGATTTCCGGTAGAGGCGGATGTGGTGACAGGGGTACCGGACTCAGGGATTGCCGCAGCGGTGGGATTTGCCGAGGAGGCAAAAATCCCATTTAAATTGGCATTTCACAAGAATAGCTATGTGGGCAGAACCTTTATCAAACCCACCCAAAAGGAACGCCAGTCTGCAGTACAAATGAAGCTTAGTCTCATTGAAGATGTGGTGAAAGATAAGCGGGTTGTGTTGATTGATGACTCTATTGTGAGAGGAACTACCATCTCTAATTTGATTAGGACCATGAGAAAGGCAGGAGCAAAAGAAGTTCACGTGCGCATTAGCTCACCACCATTTTTGTACCCATGTTACTATGGGACAGATGTGCCGGATAACAGCGAATTGATTGCAAACAAATTTTCAAAAGATGAGATATGTAAACAGATAGGAGCAGATTCCCTGGAATACATGGAGGTGGAAGATCTCCATGAGATGGTGGGAGAACTGCCACTTTGCAAGGCCTGCTTCGACAACAATTACCCTGTTTAAAAATTTTTTGAAAAAAGTTGTTGACATGTGAAAAAATAAAGTTTATATTACAAACCATAAAAAGCAAAGGCGCTTTGGATGAATTCCAAGGCGCCTTTTGTTATATAAAAAATCAAAGAGAAGGAGAGATTATTATGAGCGGATTAATCCCAGAAATGTATGGAAGCTTAGTATTCAATGACACAGTAATGCGTGACAAGCTGCCAAAGGATGTTTATAAGGCAGTGAGGAAGACCATTGATAATAATACACATTTGGAACGTGACGTAGCCAATGCTGTTGCAACAGCAATGAAGGAATGGGCGGTAGAACACGGAGCAACACATTTTACCCATTGGTTCCAGCCAATGACAGGTGTGACGGCAGAAAAGCATGATAGCTTTATTTCACCGGTGGAAGGCGGAAAGGTCATTATGGAGTTCTCAGGCAAGGAACTGGTAAAGGGTGAGCCGGATGCATCTTCCTTCCCATCCGGAGGACTTCGAGCAACCTTTGAAGCGAGAGGATATACAGCCTGGGATCCTACATCGCCAGCCTTTATCAAGGACGGAACCCTTTGCATACCAACAGCCTTTTGTTCGTACACAGGTGAAGCTCTTGACAAGAAGACACCACTTCTTAGATCTATGGAAGCCTTGAACAAAGAAGCAGTAAAGCTTTTACATATCATCGGTGAGACAAATGTTAGTAGTGTGTCAACAACCGTTGGCCCTGAGCAGGAATATTTCCTCATCAACAAAGAGGATTTTGAAAAGAGAAAGGATTTGATTTTTACAGGTCGTACCCTTCTTGGGGCAATGCCACCAAAGGGTCAGGAAATGGAAGATCATTATTTCGGAATCTTAAAGCCGAGAGTTGCAGCGTATATGCATGATCTAGACGAAGAACTTTGGAAGCTTGGCATTCCTGCTAAGACAAAGCACAACGAGGTTGCACCTTGTCAGCATGAGCTGGCTCCGGTATTTGACACAACAAACGTGGCAGTAGACCACAACCAGCTTACCATGGAGATTATGAAAAAGGTTGCTGATAAGCACGGATATGTTTGCTTACTGCATGAGAAACCATTTGCAGGAATCAACGGTTCCGGTAAGCACAACAACTGGTCTGTAAGCACAAATACAGGCGTTAACCTACTTGATCCCGGAAAGAATCCGGCAGGAAACAAGAGATTCCTTTTATTCCTTGCAGCGGTTATCGAGGCAGTTGATGAGTATGCAGACTTGATGCGTGTATCTGTTGCAAGTGCAGGAAATGATCACAGATTAGGAGCTAACGAAGCACCACCAGCCATTATTTCTATTTTCCTTGGTGATGAACTTACCGGTGTGCTTGATTCCATCATTAAGGGTTCTTCCTTTGACAAAGAGAAAGAAATGATGTCCATTGGAGCAACCGTTCTTCCTCATTTTGTGAAGGATACCACAGATAGAAACAGAACTTCACCATTTGCATTTACCGGAAATAAGTTCGAGTTTAGATCTCTTGGATCTTCCGCATCGGTATCAACACCAAACATTGTACTTAACACAGCTGTGGCTGAAGTACTTAGCAGATTTTCAGCAAAGCTTGAAGGTGTTGCCAGCGAGAAAATGGATGAGGCAGTGCTTGATTTAGTTCGAGAGACGATTATCGCTCACAAGAGAGTTATCTTTAACGGCAATGGATATGCAGATGAGTGGGTTGAGGAAGCAAAAGCGAGAGGACTTTACAACTTAAAGTCAACGCCGGAAGCGCTTCCGGCATTTAAGGCTCCAAAGAATGTGGAACTCTTTACAAAGCACGGCGTATTCTCTGAAACAGAGATTACATCAAGAACAGAAATTCTTTTTGAGAACTATGTAAAGACATTGCATATTGAGACATTGACTATGCAGGACATGGTTCACAAAGAATTCTTGCCGGCTGTTATGAAATATGCGGATTCTGTTTGCGAATCTATTTCAGCAAAGAAGGCAATCAGTGCAAGCCTTCCAACAGGTGCATCAGAAAAATTGCTTGAGAAATTGTCTACATACTATGAAGAGATTTCAGAGGCAGTGGATAAACTTGCGGCTGATACGGATAAGGCAGAAGGGTATGATGATCTTCAGGAGCAGGCAATGTTCTATCACGATGTGGTAAAGGCAGATATGGATGCTCTTAGAGAAGTTGCCGATAAGGCAGAAGAACTTCTACCGGAAGATGTTCTTCCATATCCAACATATGAACAGATGTTATTTTACGTATAACGCAAAGGCGCGTTTACCGGTAAAACGGTGAACGTGCTTTTTTAAAATAAGGGAGGAATATGTTATGACAGAGATTTTAGAAGCAATCAACGGACAGGTGTTTGGGGTCTGGTTCTTAATTGGAGCAGCCCTGGTATTTTGGATGCAGGCTGGATTTGCCATGGTAGAAGCTGGTTTTACCAGAGCAAAGAATACAGGAAATATCATTATGAAGAACTTAATGGATTTCTGTATTGGAACCTGTACCTTCATTTTAATTGGATTTAGTCTTTTACTTGGTGAAGATGTGATCGGCTTGATTGGAAAGCCGGGATTTGATATTTTCACTTCCTATGGCAGTTTTGACTGGTCTAACTTTGTATTTAACTTAGTATTCTGTGCTACAACAGCAACCATTGTTTCAGGTGCTATGGCAGAGAGAACAAAGTTCCTATCTTACTGTGTATATTCCGCAGTGATTTCAGGATTGATTTATCCAATCGAAGCACACTGGATTTGGGGCGGCGGCTGGCTTGCTCAGATGGGATTCCACGATTTTGCAGGTTCTTGTGCAATTCATATGGTTGGTGGTATCTCAGCTCTGATTGGTGCCAAGATCTTGGGACCTAGAATCGGTAAGTTTACAAAGGATTCAGAGGGTAAGATTACAAAGGTAAACGCATTCCCAG
>CAMFYL010000004.1 GCA_946002055.1 uncultured Roseburia sp. | reverse complement strand
GAATTTCACTTGGATTAATGCCAACCATAGCTTCCCCTAAATCCTCGGATAATTCGGCGATTAGTTTGGCATCCGTATAATTTGTAACGGCTTTTACAATGGCAGCTGCCCGCTTTTTTGGATCTCCGGATTTGAAAATGCCGGATCCAACAAATACACCCTCTGCTCCCAACTGCATCATAAGTGCCGCATCCGCAGGAGTGGCAACACCGCCCGCGGCAAAGTTTACAACAGGGAGCTTTCCGTTTTCGTGTACATATAGCACAAGTTCATATGGAACCTGCAACTGCTTTGCCGCTTCGAACAATTCGTCCCCTCGCATAGAGACAATTTTTCTTATCTCTGAATTCATTTTCCGCATGTGACGAACTGCTTGTACCACATCACCGGTACCGGGCTCGCCCTTGGTTCGAATCATAGTGGCTCCTTCGTTAATTCTTCTGAGAGCTTCCCCCAAATCCCTTGCGCCACATACAAAAGGAACCTTGAAATCTGTTTTATTGATATGGTAAACGTCATCAGCAGGTGATAATACCTCGGATTCGTCAATATAGTCAATTTCAATTGCTTCTAATATTTGTGCCTCTACGAAGTGACCGATACGGCATTTCGCCATAACTGGAATGCTGACTGCTTCCTGAATTCCCTTAATCATCTTTGGGTCGCTCATACGAGAAACGCCACCGGCTGCTCTGATATCTGCCGGAATTCGCTCCAGAGCCATAACGGCGCATGCGCCGGCTTCCTGTGCAATTTTTGCTTGTTCCGGTGTGGTGACATCCATAATAACGCCGCCCTTTAACATCTGTGCTAATCCTCTGTTTAATTCTATCTGTGTCTGTGACATTAATCTGTCCTCCTTGTAAAATGTTTAGAAATATAATATGATGAATGTGGTTATATGAAAATGCTCAAAATAGATAAATAATAGATGTCAGATTGGAGAGAGAATTTTGCTAACATACAATTTTGAAAATGTTTCAGGTGTTCTATATGAATATGTGTATCAATGTATAAAAGATGACATTATTATGGGAAATGTGAAACCGGGAGAGAAGCTGCCATCCAAGAGAGCCTTTGCGAGAAACAATGGAATTAGTACCATTACGATTCAAAATGCGTATGACCAGTTAATCAGTGAAGGGTATGTGTACGCAGTGGAAAAGAAGGGGTACTATGTTTCTGAGATCAAGGAGATTCCGGCGATCCAGAAAGAAAGTAAGGTAAAATACGATATTAAAATCCCTGAAAAGAAAGAGTTTCGATTTGATTTGTCGGAAAATCATATGAATGCGGCGAATTTTCCTTTTTCCATCTGGGCGAAATTAACGAGAGAGGTTCTGGCAAATAAAAAGGATGAACTTATGATGAAATCCCCATCTGCCGGAATATATGACCTTCGCGTTGCCATCGCAGAGCATTTGAAATCCTTTCGTGGGATGGTGGTTGATCCCAACCAGATTGTGATTGGGGCCGGGACGGAGTATTTGTACGGTATTTTAGTGCAGCTGATGGGAAAGGGGAAAACCTATGCCATTGAAAATCCCGGATATAAGAAGCTGGTAAATATTTATGGGCAGCAGGACATAAAACCGGTTTATGCAGATATCGACGAGTTTGGCCTATCGGTGGAAGGTCTAAATGAAGCAGGGGCAGATATTGCGCATATTTGCCCAAATCATCATTTCCCAACGGGAATTACCATGCCCGCAAGCAGAAGGTATGAGATCTTGTCCTGGGCCAATGAAGCGTCGGAAAGATATGTCATCGAAGATGATTATGACAGTGAATTCAGACATAATGGAAAACCGCTACCAACCCTGTTTAGTATGGATTCTGGCGAGAAAGTGGTATATATGAATACATTTTCAAAGTCCCTGACCCAGACCATAAGGCTTAGTTATATGGTACTTCCGGTTTGTCTGGCAAACAGGTTTTATAATCAGCTATCCTTTCTGTCTTGTACGGTGTCAAATTTTGAACAGTACGTGTTGGCTGAATTTATCGACAGGGGATATTTGGAAAAGCACATTAATAGAATGCGTCTTTACTATATGAGAAGAAGAAATAGTGTGCTCTCTATTATTTCAAAAAGTAGTTTGGGAAGCAGGTGCAAGGTAATAGATAATGAGTCGGGACTTCATTTTATTTTAGAATTAGATACTCACCTTTCAGATGATGTGTTGACCCAAAAATTGATACAGGAAGATATAAAACTTGTGGCACTGTCAGAATACTACCTAAAAAACAACAATGTGAAAGAACACAAATTTATATTGAATTATTCTAACGTGGATCTGGAAATTCTACCGGAAGCATGCGAAAAAATATATCATTGTATTTTATAATACGAGAACATAAAACAGAATGTAAGGAATTGCAGAGAGCGGGGGCCTTTTCGGAAGTATCTAAGGATGTGATTCGCCCATCTCAGGAGGAGTGCCGTGTGAACCCAAGAGCAAAATCTACCAAGATGCTGATGAAAAAGGAGTGAAAAGATGATATACTGACAGGTAGAAATTTGGAAGGACTAGATAAACAATGAGAAAGTATTATATTGACAACTTAAGAGTATGCTGTATTTTGCTGCTATTTCCCTTTCACACAGCTATGATTTTTAACAATTGGGGAGAAGCATTTTACATTCACGGTCAGGATAGTGTGATAGCAAGTACCTTCATTTCCACGGTATATCCATGGTGGATGACACTGCTGTTTGTGATGGCCGGGATGTCATCCTACTATGCTTTGCAAAAAAGAAGCACACGTGAGTATGCCATAGAGCGACGGGATAAGCTTTTGATTCCATTTCTTGTGGCACTGGTTTCTATGGCACCATTGCAGTCCTATATTGCGGATCTGTTTCATAATGGCTATGAGGGAAATTTTTTTAGCCATTACAAAGTGTTCTTCACCAGATTTACAGATATGACAGGATATGATGGCGGATTCACACCGGCGCATCTATGGTTTATGATTTATTTATACGGCGTATCGATGATGATGTTACCTTTGATGAAACGGTATATGGCAAGAAAGGGTAGTAAACGGTTCTCAAAGATGTCCTATCTCAGTATATTCCTGCTCTTTGCAGTGGTGGCGATCTGCACACCTATCCTTAATGTTGGAAAAAGTGTGGGAGAGTCGCTTGCCTGCTTTGCTATAGGCTTTTTTATCTTTAGCAATGATAGGGTACAGGATACCTTAGAGAGATTTGCTTGGGTTTCCGGTGGCTTGGCCCTGACGTTTGCGCTTTTGAAACAATTTATGTGGATGATGGGATTATCCCAAGGCATTTTGTGGGATTTGGAAGACAGGCTGTTTATGTGGACAGGAATTCTTTTCTGGTTAGGACTGTTTAAGAAATATTTTAATGGCACAAACAAAGTTATGGCGTATCTGTCAGTGGCGGCGTTTCCACTATATTACTTCCACCAGACCATACTGGTGGTGCTGGGATACTTTGTGCTGAAGTATGTACATATGGGCTGGTTACAGTATGTGCTAATCTGCATTGGCACCTTCGTGCTCAGTATCTTATGCTATGAAATCTGTAGGAGAAATTCTGTCACGGCCAAGTTATTTGGAATTAAGAAAAAGTGTAAACAACTCTAACTTCATAAATTCTTAAGAAACCTTTAAAGGTATCTTTCTTTACCTCTCCTTCTAAATCGGCTATGATTGTATGCAGGTACAATGATAGGAGATTTAGGAGGAATTTTCATGTTTAAGAAAATCAAGGAACACAAGAAACTGACCATTGTGATTCTGGTTATCATTCTGGTAGCTGGAGTGGGGGGATTCTTTTTTTACAAAAGTAAATCAGCTTCAGCAGATTCAGAACAGATGAACAGTGGGACCCAGGCTTTTAAACTGACGAAGCAGGATATGTCAAGCAGCATCAGCACCAGCGGAACAGTGGAGAGTGCCAATGTGGTGGAAGTGACCACAGATGTGACAAGTCCGGTTAAGGAGTTGAAGGTGGCGCTGGGAGATTATGTGGAAAAGGGGCAGGTGCTTTGCACATTTGATGGCGAAGAGATTAAGCAGCAAATTGCGGAACTGGAAAATCAGAAGGCCGCTGCTCAGAAGGCGGATCAGCTGAGCAAAGAAAAGGCACAAAGAGCAGTGGACCAGGCGAAGGCTCAGGTGGCTGCCAAGGCAGCAGCAGTGGAAGAGGCCAAAAAGATGTATGAGTCTGTGAATCAACTGGTAGGAGGCTCCGGCAGCACAGGCGAGCAGACTGCAGAAGCGTTAGTGCAGGCCCAGCAGGCATTGCAAGCTGCTCAAAGCGAATACGAAACGGCACAGCAGAATCAGCAGGAAGCACAGTATACCCTAGATACCTTGGGAACCTCAGCTACGGATAATAAGGAACTGAACAAGCTATATCAGCAATTAAATCATTTAACCGTAGTGGCAGAGCAGTCGGGTCTTATTACACAGTTAAATGTTTCTAAGGGAAGTATTCCAAGTGGTCCTTTGATGAAGATTGAAGATGATAAGAACCTTGTGGTAAAGGTAAATATCAAAGAAAAAGACATTTTAAAGCTTTCCAAAGACCAGAAAGCTTCCATCAAGTGCGATGCCATTGGAACAGATGAAACCTTTAAGGGAACGGTGGATAAGGTAATTAATTTTGCATCATCCTCCACTTCTGCAGAAGGGGCGCAGACCTCAGGGTACAGTGCTACTGTAGTAGTGGAACCAGGCACGCCGTTGCTTTTGGGAATGTCAGTAAAAGTTGAGATTCTTCTGAATGAAGAGGGTGAGCATTTGGCTGTTCCCTATGATGCAATCGCTGTAGATGACGACGGTAATTCGTACGTCTATGTGGCAAAAAAACAGGATAATGGTATGTATAAGGTGAAACGAGTGGATGTCACCACAGGTACATCCAATGACTATTATACAGCTGTCTCTTCTAAGAAATTGAAAGAGAATGATGTGATTATAAATTATCCTATGGAGGTTTCCGAGGGAGATGAGATAGAGATCTATATTCCTGAGGAAGAGATGGACCTTTCCGGCGAAGAGACAGAAGAGAAGTAAGAAGGGAAGGGTCAGATATGCAAAGTAAAAATGTAATTGAAATGCATGGCATCATCAAGAGATACTATGTGGGACAACCGAACGAATTGGAAATACTACATGGCATTGATTTGACAGTTAAGCAAGGAGAGCTTGTTTCTATTGTAGGAGAATCAGGTTCCGGCAAGAGTACACTGATGAATATGATTGGAGCCTTGGACCGTCCTACAGAAGGGTCCTATTTGCTGGATGGCTGTGACATCAGCAAAATGGACGATGAACATCTCAGTGATATTCGCAATCAGCAGATTGGGTTTGTATTTCAGAATTTCTGCCTGATTCCAAGGATGAGTGCCGTGCGTAATGTGGAGATTCCACTGATGTATGCCAATATTTCCCCCAAAAAGCGCAGAGAACGGGCTATGGAATTATTGGAGATGGTAGGGATGGCAGAAAGGGCGAATCACAAGCCCAATGAACTTTCCGGTGGTCAAAATCAGAGAGTTGCTATTGCCAGAGCCATGGCAAATAATCCGGATATTCTTCTGGCAGATGAGCCTACGGGAGCGTTGGACTCCAAGACCGGTCGACTGGTTATGGATTTATTCCACAAGCTTCATACAGAGCAGGGGAAAACCATTGTGCTCATTACCCACAGTCAGGAATTAGCACAGGAGACAGGAAGAATTGTCACCATATCAGATGGAATGATTGTTTCTGACACCACAAAGTCAGGAGGTGAGAAGTCATGAATTTTACAGAAAGTGTACGACTTGCCTTTGGTAATTTAAAATCCAACCGGCTTCGCTCTTTTTTGACAATGCTGGGTATCATTATCGGTATTAGTGCGGTGATTACCATTACCACCATCGGTAATTCTTTGCAGAAAACCATTGCTGCAACCATGCGGGATTTAGGTGGAACAAATTTGATTAGCGCATCAGTGAATTGCATTTATCCTGATTTTGAGACAGATGCGGAGTGGCAGGCATGGGATCCTCCGGAAATGACAGAGGATGAGAAGTTAACGTATGAGCGATTAGAGCAATTTCAAGAGGATTTTTCTGATACGGTAGATGGGGTAATCCTCACACAGGATATTGGCTCGGTAGGCACTTGCGTCACAGATGACGGAGAAGCCAAGGTTCGCATTACAGGTGCCACCCCGGGGATTTTGGATTACATGAAGCTACAAATGGTGTGTGGCCGTGATATCAGTGAAGAGGATAACCGACAGATGAAGGCTACAGCTGTGGTGTCTGACTTGTTTGTGAAATATGCCTGTGATGGGAAGAACCCCATAGGTAAGCAGATTGCGATTCAGTCGGAGGAAGGGGCTGTTCAGAAGTTCTATGTGGTGGGCGTATATCATTATGACCCCGTCCGTATGGGAACCGTTCAGGACAATACGCCGGAGAGAGACTTGCCAACCCAGGTTATGGTGCCATATACCTACGCAGCTTCTGTCAATGAAGCACAGCAACAGGAAAGTTCTATGGGAATTGAATATTTTCAGATTATTGCAAAGGAAGGTGCAGACCCTACCCAGCTAGCTGATGACATCAGTGCGTACTTTGCGGAAAAATATTACGCAGCCAATAATAATTTTGAAATGTATTGCTATGATATGGCATCTGAGTTGGGAACCATTGACCAGGTGTTAAATATTCTCACCATCGCCATTTCCATAATCGCTGCCATTTCGCTGATTGTAGGTGGTGTTGGCGTTATGAACATAATGCTTGTCAGCGTAGTGGAGCGAACCAGAGAAATTGGTATCAGAAAGGCGATGGGGGCAAAGAATAAGAGTATTCAGCGTCAGTTCTTGACAGAGGCAGTGGTAATCTGCCTTATGGGAGGTGTCATAGGTATTGCCATTGGCGTGATTAACGGCTTTGTTCTTGCAAAGGTGGCTGCGATTGTTCTTGAGCAGTATCAACAGGAAATGGGAGCAATGATTACGCTCTCTGTAAGTCCATCCTTTATGGCGATTGTCATATCTGTTGTATTTTCTATGTTAATTGGAATGATCTTTGGATCTTATCCGGCAAAGCGAGCGGCCCAGATGTCGCCAATCGATGCCTTGCGATATGAGTAAATTGGAGTGCCCACAGGAGTTGCTTTTGCATCCTGTGGGCATTATAATGTTGTGAGAAAAAACTTAGATAAGAGGTCTATGATATGAGTGTATTATTGGATGTATTACGACAGGGAAAAAGTCCCGTTCAGGTGGTGTCCTTTGCCAAAGGATATTTAAAACAGAACGGATTTGAGGAATGTGATTATAAGAAAGCCTTTGCTATGGCACCAGGTGGAAAATATTTGATACAGCCATTTCCAACCATGTTTGTGGCACTTACCATTGGGGAAGATTTTTCACAGAGGATGCAGGGAGAACCGTTGATGAAAGTGGCTATGGCTCACACAGATTTTCCATGCTTTAAGCTAAAGAGCAATCCGGAGAATGTGACCAAGGAATATCTCATGGCAAATGTAGAACCATATGGTGGAATGATTCTGTCAACCTGGTTTGACAGACCTTTAGGGCTGGCGGGAAAAGTTGTACTGTCCAGTGACAATGTATACCAGCCGAGGGAAGTGATTTTTGACAGCAAACGCCCGCTGTTTGCGATCCCATCACTGGCGCCTCATCTTGACAAGAATGCCAATAAGGGCCATGAGTACGATATGCAAACAGAGATGCAACCTATTGTTGGAATGCTGCAGGAAAAATGCAATAAAGATGGGTATTTGCAGGAATATTTGGCCAGGGAGCTGTCTGTAAAAGTGGAGGATATCCTCTCCTTTGATTTGTTTTTATACAATGTGGATGATGTGGTGTCTGTAGGAGTTGAGGAGGAATTTATTCTCAGTCCAAGAATCGACAATTTGGCTTCTGTAGCTGCATTGTTAGAGGGGATTACATTCTGTGATAATAAAAAGGGTATTTCTATGGCAGTGTGCTACGATAACGAAGAAATTGGTAGCCGTTCGAAACAGGGTGCAGATTCGACTATGATGGTTCAGATTTTGCAAAGAGTGGCAGATGCCCTTGGTATTGCACCGGAAGATTGGCGTACTGCCATGACCCAGGGGTTTTTGTTGTCTGTAGATGGAGCACATGCCCTTCACCCCAATTATACATCGAAAAGCGATATTACAAATGAAGTGTTCCTTGGCAAGGGTCCTGTGATTAAGACCAGCGCCAGCCAGCGATATATCTCTGACAGCCAGGGAACGGCTGTCTTAATGCAACTTTGCAAGAGAGACAATATTCCATACCAGGTGCAGGTGAATCGATCCGGTATGCCGGGAGGTCAGACCTTAGGACCCATTGCTTCCTCCTATTTGCCTTGGCAGGGAGCTGACCTTGGGATTCCGATGCTTGCTATGCATTCCTCTAATGAGATGGCAGCACCGGCTGATTATGAAGCTCTTAGTCAGCTGGTTCGCCTATATTTCTCTTAGCGAATAGAGTTTCGATAAGCACTTGGAGACATATTCACATACTTTTTAAATAGTTTACCAAAATAACTCAGATCATAAATTCCGCAGGAGTTGGCAATGGTTTGGACTTGTAAGTCAGTGGTGTTGAGCAGGAACAGCGCGTGCTCGATGCGCTTGCTATTTACATAATCCGTCAGAGCCTCTCCTGTTTCTTTTTTGAAAAGGGCAGAGAGATAGCTGGCATTCTGATTTAATTCCTGAGCAAAACGACGTAGTGTTAAGTCGGCGGTTAAATCGGTATCAATTAAGGTGATGATTCGTTGCACAGGCAGGGAGTACTCATTAATGGAGCGGTTTTGCACCAAAAGAGCATATTTTCTGGCCATATATCGTATCAGTTCTACTGCTTCCTCTACGGATGTGATTTGCTCGATTTGTCTTGCAAAGTCGGATGATATCTGATGAATATAGATCGGAGGCACCCCACCCCGCTCTGCGGTTTTGCGACACAGAGTGTTTTGTATAATGCATTGATTCTTAAAATTGCGAATGGTATCCGGGGTACGCTGTTCAATGTCCGATAGCGATGCTTGAGGCCCATCATTTTGGAAAAACTGTTCGATTTTTTTTGTATTACCTGCACGGATGCAGTCTAACATCTGATTCTCCACAGCGTATAATTCATCTACGGTCATATTGGGCATCATACTTTTGCTCTCGGAAGTTAACATACCCGGTAGAGAATCCATTACTTTATTCTGATAGTCGGCAGGACTTATGGAGTGATTCTCCTGCGTAAAACTCTCTCCCTCCCCAAAAATCTCCTGACAATATCCATACAAAAGTCCCTCTACTGTGTTGATGTCCTGCTCTTTGGTAAGGGAGTTATACTGGGACTGTATCACGGTACGACTGGAAGAGGATAGGTCCAGCCCCTCCAGTATTTGTAATATTTGATTGTCGGTTAGGGCGCTGTTTCGTACAGGACCAACCAGTAAAAAGGTCTGTTCATCTTCAAAGGGAAGCAACAGTGCATAGTGATGACATTGGAGATGATCCACCTCATGGTATAAGACATGGGGTTGCAATTTACCCAGAATATAGCGATAGATGGTGTCAGGGGTCTGGCGAAAAGCGTGTACCGCGGAGCTTACATAAGGGTTTTTGCTGTAATCCTCTGCGGAGTGAATAACGTATGCAGAGATACCAATGTTCTTTAGTAATTTAATAAAAAAATCTGTAGAGTATTCCAAAACTTGTGACATAGTGTCCTCCCGCTGCTCATGAATTTCGATTCCCAGCCGGTGGGGCTGGCAAATAGTGGTAGAAAATAGAACAATTATTGTATTTTCTATATATTACCCAAAAATTTTACCAATATCAACAGATTTTGTTATAACAGATAAAAAAGGGGGATGCTATGATGAGACTAACTTAATTGCACGTGTGTGAAAAGGAGGAACAAAATGAGTAAAACAAAAGAAGTAAAACCTTTTGGCATTAAGGACAAAGTTGGTTATATGATGGGTGACTTCGGTAATGACTTTACCTTTATCTTGTCCACAATGCTACTGACAAAATTTTATACGGATGTTATGGGAGTATCCGCAGCAGTGGTAGGTACCATCATGATGCTTGCACGTTTCGTAGATGCTTTCACTGATGTAACCATGGGTCGTATCTGTGACCGTTCTAAGGTAACACCAAACGGTAAGTTCAAGCCTTGGATTCTTCGTATGTGTATTCCGGTTGCCCTTGCATCATTTTTGATGTATCAGAGTGGTCTTTCCGGACTTCCTACCGGCGTTAAGGTGGCATACTTAGCAATCACTTATTTGTTATGGGGTTCATTCACCTATACCGGTATCAACATTCCTTACGGATCTATGGCATCTGCAATTTCTGCTGATGCAAGTGATCGTCAGTCACTTTCTACCTTCCGTACCATGGGTGGTATGCTTGCCGGTATGGTAATCGGTGTGCTCCTTCCATTGATTGCATATGAGAAGGTTGGTGGAAAAGAGACATTGATTGGTTCTAAGGTTACCTTGGCAGCAGGTATCTTTTCTATTCTTGCCATCGTTTGTTACTTGCTTTGCTACAAGCTTGTTACAGAGCGTGTGGTTGTAGAGAGCACTCAGGAAGGCAAGGGAACATCTGTTGGGCAGATGCTTAAGAATGCAGTTAAGAATCGCGCTTTGATTTCTATCATTGTTGCTTCTATAGTTATGTTGTTGGCTCAGCTTACTATGCAGAATATGGGTGCCTATATTTATCCTGATTACTATAACAACGCAGCAGCACAGTCGGCATCAACACTGATGATGATGGGTGGTATGATTGTGGCAGCAGCCATTGCTAAGCCACTGGCAAATAAGTTTGGTAAGGCTGAGATTTCCGTTGTATCTAATGTTTTTGCGGCAGCAGTTATGGTACTTCTCTGGGTGGTTCGTCCACAGAGTGTTTGGGTATACTGCGGTTTGCAGATGCTTTGCTGGTTAGGACTTGGAGTATTCTCTATGGTAGGTTGGGCACTGATTACAGACGTTATTGACTACTCAGAGATTAAGAACGGTGTTCGTGAAGATGGTACCGTATATGCACTTTATTCTTTTGCTCGTAAGTTGGGACAGGCTTTGGCAGCAGGTTTGTCAGGATGGCTCTTGACAGCTATCGGCTACAGCTCAGAGGCCGCAGCAGAGGGAATGAAGCAGACACAGCCTGTACTTGAGGGTATTTTCAATATATCTACTCTGATTCCGGCAGTAGGATTTGCTCTATTGGCAGCAGTTCTCTGGTTCTGGTATCCACTTCACAAGAAGCAGGTTGATGAGAACATTGCACTTTTGAAAGAAAAGCACAATCAGTAATATATGATTTATGAGACTTAAAAGGAAAGATTATTATTAGGAGGATATTAGAAATGCGTAACGTGATTTCTTTGAACCAGGATTGGTTATTTAGCAAAGAAGCACCAGGATGTGGGGATGCTGAAAAGGTGAATGTTCCACATTGCTGGAACAGCATAGATGGACAGGATGGTGGCAATGACTATCATCGTGGTACATGCTACTATGTGAAGAAGATTGCAAAATCAGACTTGCCGGCAGGAGAGAGAGTATATCTGGAATTTAGAGGTACCAACTCATCTGCAACCGTAAGTGTCAACGGCAAAGAATTGGCTTCTCACGATGGCGGATACTCTACATGGAGAGTGGATATTACAGAAGCCCTTGCAGATGAAAATGAGATTGTTGTAGCAGTAGATAATGCACCAAATGATCGTGTATATCCACAGATGGCGGACTTTACCTTCTACGGTGGAATGTATCGTAATGTATATGCAATCGGTGTAGATGCAGCACACTTTGATTTGGATTTCTACGGAGCACCCGGCATTAAGGTGACACCTGAGCTTACAAAGCTTTCTATTGGAGAGGCTATGCCTGAAAAGGAAAGTGCCAAGGTGGAGATTGAAGTATACGCTAATGCTGAGGCAGATGGCAAGACATATCACTATGAGATTTTGGATGCCGAGGGAACGGTAGTTGCTTCTTGTGATGCTTCCGATAAGATTGTTACATTAGAAATTCCGGAAGTGGTTCGTTGGCATGGAAGAAAGAATCCATATCTCTATCGTGCAGTTGTTGTGATGAAGGATGGAGATGTAGAAGTAGATAAGGTGGAGACAACCTTCGGTTGCCGTACCTTTGAGATTCATCCGGAGAAAGGCTTCATCTTAAACGGACAGCCTTATGCACTTCGGGGCGTGTCAAGACATCAGGACAGACTTGGTATTGGTAATGCATTGTTACCGGAGCATCATGAGGAAGATATTGACCTTATTATGGAAGTTGGTGCCACCACCATTCGTCTTGCTCATTATCAGCATGACCAGTACTTCTATGATTTGTGTGATGCCAAGGGTCTTGTGATTTGGGCGGAGATTCCATTTATTTCAAACCCAATGGAGACGGCATATGACAATACCATTTCTCAGATGACAGAGCTTGTAGCACAGAACTACAACCACCCATCTATCGTAGTTTGGGGCTTGTCTAACGAGATTACCATGCAGGGTAAGACAAGTGACTGGTTGTTAAAGAATCATGAGGATTTGAATGATTTGTGTCACAAGATGGATAAGACAAGACTGACTACTATGGCAATTGTATCTATGTGCAGCCAGGATGACCCATACATCCAGATTCCGGATACTGTTTCGTGGAATCATTATTTCGGATGGTATGGCGGAGATACCTCTATGAACGGTCCTTGGCTCGATGGCTTCCACAAGAAATATCCTAACATCCCGGTAGGAATGTCAGAGTATGGATGCGAGGCATTAAACTGGCATACATCAAATCCTAAGCAGGGCGACTACACAGAGGAATATCAGGCATACTACCATGAAGAGTTGATTAAGCAGCTCTTTACCAGAGATTATCTTTGGGCAACCCATGTTTGGAATATGTTTGACTTCGGTGCTGATGGCAGAGCTGAAGGTGGCGAGAACGGACAGAACCACAAGGGTCTTGTGACCTTTGATCGTAAGTACAAGAAGGATTCCTTCTATGCATACAAGGCATGGCTTTCCGATGATCCATTTGTTCACATTTGCGGTAAGCGCTATGTAGACAGAGTGGAGGATGTAACGAAGGTTACGGTTTACTCTAACCAGCCATCGGTTGAACTGTTTGTAAATGGCGAAAGCCTTGGTGTACAGGAGTCACCGGAGCACTTCTTCTACTTTGATGTACCAAACGCTGGAGAATCAACCTTGGTTGCTGTAGCCGGAGAATGCAGAGATGAGAGCACTATCAAGAAAGTGGACGAGCCAAATGAGGACTACATCTTAAGAGAAGTAGGTGCTATCTTGAACTGGTTTGATATCACTGAGGTAGAAGGACATCTCTCTATTAACGATTCCATTGGCGATATTATGGCTACCACTAAGGGTAAGCTTCTCATGATGGGCGTTATAGGCAAGATGATGAAGTCCATGAAGAAGGACGGTAGCGGAAAGTCTGAAGCAGCAGGCTTTGAGGTAAATGAAAACATGATGCAGATGCTGAATGGATTTTCACTTCTCCGTGCTATTAATATGGCAAGTGGTATGATGGATATGAATGTTACCAAAGAGCAGCTCCTTGATTTGAATGCTAAGTTGAACAAAATCAAGAAAAAGAATAAATAATTCCTAAAACATATAAAAAGTTTTGAAACGGCGTGTGTCCCATAGGCATTAGCCAAGAACTTAACTTTTTAAGCGTAGCAGTTTTATAGCTGCTACGCTATTTTTTTATATTTTATGGAGTGTCGTTTTTGCTTTCGCACCAATTTTCTTGTATCGCATATTATGGTATGCACTTTTCGAAGCATTTTCATTTTGTTATAGAAAGTTTTCATTCCAAAGGTACGACTATTCCATAGAATGGTATGAAACAATCCAAAAAACACGTGATTTTTTAATACTATGTATTAACATTCCAATGATTTGGTATGAATCCATATATGAATGAACAACTCAATGATATGCGAGTGTACTTAGGGAGTTTGAAGAATGGGATTTCTTTCGGCGTCAGTGTTATGCCATGAAGACACAGGGTACATTCACCAGTCAGAAGGGGGTTCATATACTATCAAAAACAAAGGCTTTTATATCGTATGGAAGGATACTTTGAACAGGAACAAATGGATGTATATAAAGAACCATATGCCCTTGATGTGAAAAATGCCGCTATTGACAATACAAACTATCGAGAGACGATATGGACCGGAGATTACTTGCAGATGACCTTTATGCATATTCCTCCTCGAGGGGATATTGGGGCAGAAATCCATAAGGATACGGATCAGATGATAAGAGTGGAGGAGGGATATGGCTTAGCTGTCTTTGGAAATGGACCGGGGCAGATGCGTCAGCGAAAGTATCTTTGTCAGGGAGATGTGTTCTATGTGCCGGCAGGCACCTGGCACAATGTGATTAATCGGGGAAATATTCCGCTGAAACTGTCTTCTATCTATGGACTGCCACACCATCCGGTGGGGACAGTGCAACCAACAAAATAGAATAGACTTTCCTTGAAGTCAAAAACCCATGATGATATAGTGGTTGTATTGAAAACGAATTGACTTCGAGGGGGTAAATATGAGTAAAGTACTGGAAATAACAGATTTTTCTAAAGCCTATGACAGCAATAAGCCGGCGGTAGAGCATATCTCCTTATCTGTAGAAGAAGGAGAAATCTTTGGGTTTATAGGACATAACGGGGCAGGTAAATCAACCACCATCAAATCGGTGGTTGGTATTTTGCCTGTGCGCCGTGATGATATTCATATCTGCGGCATGTCTCTGTGGGAGCAGAAGAAGGAGTGCCAGAAGCTGATGGCATACATACCGGATAATCCGGATTTGTATGAATACATGACAGGAATCGGTTTTATCAATTTTATTGCAGATGTATATCAGGTACCAACAGAGGAGCGCACAGCCCGCATCGAGGAATTGGCTGACGCCTTTGAGATTAAGAGCCAATTGGGAGATTTGATTTCTTCGTATTCCCACGGTATGAAACAAAAGATTGCTCTGATGACGGCCTTTGTACATAAGCCTAAGCTGCTGGTGTTGGACGAACCTTTTGTGGGACTCGATCCAAAAGCTTCGGCGGTGTTAAAGCAGCAGATGAGAGCATTGTGTAGTGAGGGCAGTGCGATTTTCTTCTCAACACATGTTTTGGAAGTGGCAGAAAAACTCTGTGATCGCATTGCTATGATTGACCACGGGCATATTGTGGTTCAGGGTAAGGTAGAGGAGCTGACTAGGGATAAATGTCTTGAGGATGTATTTTTAGAACAGTTGCAAATCCAGAAGGACACCTGTAAGGAGGAAAAGGATGCGTAATCTGTTTTTGTTACTTAAGATACATTTTGATGAAGAACTGCGCGTCAGCGTTTTTTTGCATGAGAAGAATCCCTTGAAAAAAATGGGGTTTGTATTAAAGAATCTGGTGTTATTCTGTATGATGGTAGCCATCGTATCTATTAGTTCCAGGTTAGGCTGTCAGATGGTTGCGAGTGGTTTGGGAGAGGCCATTCCTGTGATTGGATATGTCATTGGAAGTCTAGTGACACTGGTGGCTACCATTTTGAAAATTAATGAGATCTTGGCAGGAAAATCAGATGCAGAGTATCTGATGTCTTTGCCCATGGGAACCTTTTTGCACGTGATTTGTATTTTCTTGCGTTTGTATGTGTGGAATACGATACTAGTTGCGATGGTAAATATTCCTATGATTCTAGCCTATCGTGACGGCGGCTTGGCATCACCTGACTTTTGGACAAGCTGGATGATTGGACTCTTTCTCACCTGTCTTCCTGTGACAGGAATTGCGGCGCTGGTAGGAACGGTGTTAGCGCTCTGCTTGGTGACCTTACGAAAGAGTAATCTGGTACAGTCTATTATCATTTTAGGTGTGTTGGCTATTGCAGGATTCCTTTTATTAAACATGTTGTATTCTGCTGGTAATGTACTGCAGAACGCGGGAAATGTTCAAGATGTAATTGGAGCTATCACTACGAATTTTAAAGTTGGGCGTTTTTATCAAAAAGGCGTGATTATGCATAGCGCGGGTACATTCTTTTTGTTCATTGTTTATTCCTGTGTGTGGTTTTTGTTTTTTCTGTTTTTGCTTTCTATGAGCTATCAGGAAGTGATTTTGGCATTGCGGGCACCTAAGAGCTTTGCTGAGTACAACTTTGGTGTTCAGATGCAATCGGATGTGAAAACAGCCATTGCCAGACGTACATGGGACCAATGGTTACAGTCCAGATCTTATATGGCAAGCACTATGATTGGACCATTGTATGCTGTGCTTATTAGTGGATTTCTGTTTTTGACAAAGGGAAGTGGATTAAGGGAAGTGCTTACGAATACAGGTGTTAGTTCCTATTTTGCAATTCCAATGTTTCTTTGTATGCTGATTGGTATGGGGTGCAACACCTACTGCGGTCTTTCTATGGAGGGAAAGCGTCACTGGGTCATGGAGACCATACCGGTGGATTCAAGAGAGATTTGTAAGCAGAAGATTATCATGAACTTGTGGATTACAGAGCCGGTGGCTATTATTTGTGGTGTGATGCTTTCTATTACTTTCCGTACTCCCATTATGATCAGCCTCTGCTATGTTTTACTCCCTGCTATATATGCCGTAGCATCAGCAGTTTGGGGAATGTGGATAGACACAAGACATGCAGACTATTCTATGGACACGGAAAGCCAGGTGCTGCGACAAAGCATTTCATTTTATCTTGGCTGGTTGCCGGGAGTTTTGCTTCCACTTCTGCTGGGTGTGGCAATGCTATTGATGTAAAAATGAAAGGGGGGACATTATGACAACGATACAGGAGCGATTGTTTGCGTTACAGGATATGAAATATCGAGAATTTCATCTTGGCTTAGTTCCAACAGCGGATGAGGACTATATGATTGGAGTCAGGGTACCTCAGGTACGCAAGATGGCCAAGGAAGTTGCGAAGGAGGAGGGCTGTCAGGATTTTTTGCGGCAGTTACCTCATAAGTATTATGAGGAAAACAACCTTCATGCTTTTATTATTGAGGGCATGAAGGATTATGAGCAGTGTCTGGCTGAGGTGAATCGATTCCTGCCTTATGTGGATAATTGGGCAACCTGTGATTCCATGAATCCAAAGGTTTTTAAGAAGCATAAGAAGGAATTGCTTCCCCAAATTGATGCATGGTTATCTTCGGATAAAACCTATACCATTCGTTTTGGCATTGGAATGCTCATGGGGAATTATCTGGATGAAGATTTTACGCCGGAGTATCTAAAGAAGGTGGCGGCTGTTTCATCGGAAGAGTACTATGTGAATATGATGCGGGCATGGTATTTTGCCACCGCTTTGGCAAAGCAGTATGATGCAACGGTCAAGTTGTTGGAGGAGAGACAACTGGATACATGGACCCACAACAAAACCATCCAGAAGGCGGTGGAGAGTTATCGAATTACGCCAGGGCAGAAGGAATACCTTAGGACATTGAAGGTTAAGTCTACCCCTAAGAGGTGAAATAGACTGCTGGGGCAAAAGATTAAAAAATAAACATATTTCCTATTGACAAGGTAGGAAATAAGATGTATGATGCATATATCCTACAAGAAAGGTAGGAAATAAAAACACGAGGAAAAAGTTATGTTACACCTTTTCGAGGAATTGTTAAGAGAAAACTTTAGATGTGGACGAATGCTTCTCTCCCGCGCGAATATTAGACGTGGGGCGTATTGTATTGCCCACATTTCGTGTTAGATTTGTAATCGTCTTTTATTTGCTCGGGAGATTTGCAAGCCCGGGCATTTTTTATGCTAAGTAGCGAGAGCGTGCCCGGCAGAGAGAACTTTTCGGAGATGCAATGGAAAAAAGGAGGATTACAAAATGAGTGGAAATTATAGATTTGAGACATTACAATTACATGTAGGACAGGAAGAGGCAGATGTGGCAACAGATGCCAGAGCGGTGCCAATTTATCAGACGGCATCTTACGTATTTCATAATGCAAAACACGCAGCAGACCGATTTGGATTGGCAGATCCGGGAAACATTTATGGAAGATTGACCAATTCCACACAGGATGTGTTGGAAAAGAGAATCGCAGCCTTGGAGGGTGGCGTGGCAGCCCTTGTTACTGCGTCAGGCGCAGCTGCCATCACCTATGCTATTCAGGCATTGGCGGCAAACGGCGGACATATCGTGGCACAGAAAACCATTTATGGCGGAAGCTACAATTTGCTGGCACACACATTGCCACAGTATGGCATTTCTGCAACCTTTGTGGATGCCCACAACCTACAGGAAGTGGAGGATGCCATCACTGATAATACCAGGGCAATTTATCTGGAGACTTTGGGAAATCCCAATTGCGATATTCCGGATATTGATGCTATTGCAGAATTGGCACATCGATATGGATTGCCTGTAGTTGTAGATAACACCTTTGGCACACCGTATTTGATTCGCCCAATCGAGCATGGGGCTGATATTGTGGTTCACTCTGCAACAAAATTTATTGGAGGTCATGGAACCACGTTAGGCGGTGTGATTGTAGATTCCGGTAAATTTGACTGGAAGGCCAGTGGCAAGTATGCGCCAATCGCAGAGCCAAACCCCAGCTATCACGGGGTATCCTTTGTGGACGCAGTGGGACCGGCGGCCTTTGTTACTTACATACGTGCAATCTTGCTTAGAGATACCGGGGCAACCATTTCTCCATTTAATGCCTTCCTTTTGCTGCAGGGTGTAGAGACCTTGTCTCTTCGACTTGACCGTCACGTGGAGAACACAAAAAAGGTAATTGATTATTTGCAAAATCATCCTCTGGTGGAAAAGGTGAACCACCCATCTGTGTCATCTCATCCGGACCATGAGCTTTATAACAAATATTTCCCAAATGGTGGAGGAAGCATTTTCACATTTGAAATCAAGGGGGGACAGCAGGAGGCATGGGAGTTTATTGACCACTTGCAGTTATTCTCACTTTTGGCAAATGTGGCAGATGTAAAGAGCCTTGTGATTCATCCGGCTTCTACCACACATAGTCAGTTGTCACCGGAAGAGTTGGAAGACCAGAATATCAAGCCAAACACCATTCGTCTTTCCATTGGAACGGAGCATATTGATGATATCATTGCAGACTTGGAGAAGGGGTTTGCGGCAATTCAGTAAGAAAAGAAAAGAGGTATAAGATTATGTCAAAGATTTATCAGGGAACATCACAGTTAATTGGAAACACGCCTTTGGTGGAGGTTACAAACGTAGAAAAGGAGGTGGGGCTGCAGGCTCGCCTCCTGGTAAAACTAGAGTACTTAAATCCGGCTGGCTCTGTGAAGGACCGTGTGGCCCGCTCTATGATTGAAGATGCGGAGAAGAAAGGTGTTCTTTGCAAAGGCTCTGTGATTATTGAACCTACATCCGGTAACACGGGGATCGGGCTGGCTGCCATAGCGGCATCCAAGGGATATCGCATTATTTTGACCATGCCGGAGACAATGAGTGTAGAGCGCAGAAATATTTTAAAGGCGTATGGGGCAGAACTAGTATTGACAGAGGGCGCCAAGGGAATGAAGGGTGCCATTGCCAAGGCGGAGGAATTGGCAAAAGAGATTCCTAACAGCTTTTTGGCAGGGCAGTTTGTAAATCCGGCAAACCCGGCTGCTCATCTTGCCACAACCGGTCCGGAAATCTGGGAAGACACTGACGGAGAGGTGGATATCTTTGTGGCAGGTGTTGGTACCGGCGGTACCATTACCGGTGTAGGAGAGTACTTAAAAGGCAAGAATGCGGATGTGAAAGTAGTTGCTGTTGAGCCGTCAGATTCCCCGGTTCTTTCTGAGGGAAAAAGTGGCCCACACAAGATTCAGGGAATCGGTGCAGGATTTGTGCCGGAGGTGTTAAATACAGAAATTTACGATGAAATTCTTACCATCCAAGGGGAGGAAGCCTTTGCCGGTGCTAAGCTTTTGGCAAAGAAGGAAGGAATCTTAGTTGGTATTTCGTCCGGAGCTGCTCTTACTGCGGCTATCAAACTGGCAAAGAGACCGGAGAATAAAGGAAAAACCATTGTGGCCTTGCTTCCGGATTCCGGAGACCGTTACTACTCAACCCCACTTTTTGTAGAGGAATAAGAGAATTTTAATAATATTGTGACTGAGGTATGTAGACATGGAATCATATATTTATCTTGATAATGCCGCAACCACCAAGATGAAACCGGAGGTGTTTGCTGCAATGAAACCATTTTTTGAAGAACAGTATGCCAATCCCGCCAGTGCATATGGTTTTGCCGGTAAGGTAAATTCTTTTGTGGATGAGGCCAGAGATGAGGTGGCGGATTTCTTAGGGGCAAAGTCCAGAGAAATCTATTTTACCGGTGGCGGAAGTGAATCTGACAATTGGGCCTTGAAGGGTGTTGCAGAGGCAAATCGAAAAAAGGGAAATCATATTATCACCAGCAAGATTGAACATCACGCCATTCTTCATACCTGTGAGTATTTGGAAGAAAATGGATGGGAAGTGACCTATCTTGATGTGGACGAGAATGGCTTTGTGGATTTGCAACAGTTGGAGGAAGCTATTCGGCCGGAGACCATTTTGATTTCCATTATGTTTGCAAATAATGAGATTGGAACCATTCAGCCTGTGAAAGAAATCGGACGTATTGCCCATGAGCACAACGTACTTTTTCACACAGATGCTGTACAAGCCTATGGCCATGTGCCCATTGATGTGGAAGAGTTGAACATTGATTTGCTCTCAGCCAGCGGTCACAAGATATACGGGCCAAAGGGAGTGGGAATTCTCTACGTTCGCACGGGTGTGAAGATTCACTCCTTTATTCACGGTGGTGCTCAGGAACGAGGCAGACGTGCCGGAACATCAAACGTGCCGGGGATTGTAGGCTTTGCCAAGGCAACCAAGCTTGCAAAGGAACATATGCAGGAGGACGGAGCAAAAGAAGAACAGCTAAGAGATTACTTTATTGCCAAAGTCCAAGAGGAAATTCCATTTGCTCTGCTAAATGGAGACCCAAAGAGGCGATTGCCCAATAACATCAGTTTTTGTTTTCAATTCATCGAAGGGGAATCCCTGCTCATGTTATTGGATCAGAAGAAAATATATGGGTCCAGCGGTTCTGCCTGTACATCAGGCTCCTTAGATCCATCTCATGTGTTGCTTGCCATTGGACGACCTCATGAAATTGCCCACGGCTCTTTGCGACTTACCTTGTCAGATGAGACCAGCAAAGAAGAATTAGATGTTGTGGCAGAGGAATTAGCTCAAATTGTGGATAGACTGCGAAGCATGTCTCCACTTTACGAAGATTTTATGAAGAAGGAGAAAACAGCATGAGTCAGGTGACAGAATATAGTGAAAAGGTTATGGACCATTTCACCAACCCAAGAAATGTGGGAGAATTGGAAGATGCCAGCGGTGTAGGCACTGTTGGAAATGCAAAGTGTGGCGACATTATGAGAATGTATTTGGCCATTGATGAAGATGGTGTTGTTACTGAGGCAAAGTTTAAGACCTTCGGGTGTGGAGCGGCGGTGGCCACCTCAAGTATGGCAACAGAACTTGTGAAGGGTAAGACCGTACAGGAAGCCATGAATGTGACAAACAAAGCTGTGATGGAGGCACTGGATGGTTTGCCTCCGGTTAAGGTGCACTGTTCCCTGCTGGCAGAAGAGGCAATTCATGCCGCTCTGTGGGATTATTCCCAGAAATCCGGGGTGCAAATCCAGGGACTGAAGGAACCTGTAGCAGATATTGATGAAATAGAACATTAAATTCTGAAGATTATCCTTTTCGTTTCCCTTGTAAATGGAGTATAATGGTTTTGGGTATGCTGGCTATATGAGAATGGATTTTACAAGGGGGAGAAGGGATGATATACCATGGAATCATTATATTTCAGACAATAATTGTAATAGCATGCGTTTTTTTCCTGATATATGTGGTACAGGGGAAAAACAGTAATGCTATGAAATTAATGATGATAGCGTCATTTTTATGTTTCTTTATGAATGTATCCTATCTGATTGAGCTTACCAGCGGTTCCAAAGAGGCTGCCATTGCGGCAATGCGTCTGAAATATCTGGGTGCCAGCTATGTTGGTACTTTCGTTTGGATTTTTTCATCCATCTATTGTAAACACCCTATCCCTAAAACGCTACAGAAAATCATTATGGTATGGAATCTGGTAGTTGTTTTGTTCGCGTGGACATCCCACTTACAACCATATTTTTTCAAGTCTATCACCTATGATGAGAGTGGCTATATTCCACATCTGGTGTATGAATTTGGTGTGGCCTATTATATTTATATTGCCGTTGTCATTGTACAACTGATTTGGACGCAGGTGAATGCTTTGTTGGGCTGGACAAAAGGCCATAGTCAGAAATTCAGAACCAGCTGTGGGATACTGTTTTTCTGTAATTTATTCCCAACAGTTGCGGTTCCATTGCATGTACTAAATATGATTGAGGGATATGAGACCCTTTTGCCGTTGACAGCGTTAGGACTGATTGTGTTTTATTTATCAGCTATGATTCGGGATATCTTTGACATCTCTGATGTTGCTCATGAAAACATATTTCATAATATGGATGAACCTATCATTATTTTGGATACCAATTACGGTTTTGTGGAAGCCAATTCCCATGCGGAGGCCATCTTCCCAAGTCTTCGTAATTGTGAGCCGGGCATTTTGCTGCCAGAACATTCACTGTTGGCATATGTAAGAACGGGTACTTTGGATAAGTTTTACCTGAATAATCGTGTGTATGATGTGCATGTGGATCGCATTTATGATTTCAGGATGCCCATAGGATATTCCATTCTTATGACAGATTTTACAGAAGAGCATAATCAGATGAAGCGAATTCATGCACTGATGACAGAGGCAAAGGAGGCAGATCAAGCCAAGTCTGATTTCCTTGCCAGCATGTCACATGAGATACGAACGCCAATCAACTCTATTATCGGCATGAATGAGATGATTATGCGCGAGGCCAAGGAAAGTGATGTGAAGAAGTATGCCCACGATGTAAAGAGTGCGGCTACCATGCTTCTCAGCTTGGTAAATGACATTTTGGATAGCTCCAAGATTGCATCCGGAAAGTTAAACATTCTTCCGGTAGAATATTGCCTTTCTGATATGCTTATTGAGCTTTACAATATGACCATAGTTCCGGCAAAACAAAAAAATCTGGAATTGACATTTGAAGTGGATCCTAAACTTCCCAGCAAGTATATCGGTGATGATGTTCGTATTCGTCAGGTTCTGATTAATCTTTTGACCAACGCTGTAAAGTATTCGGATCAAGGTAGAATTACACTGAAAGTGACAGGAGAGACGGAGGACAAAAATGCAAAACTTCATTTCTCAGTGAGAGACACAGGTCGAGGTATTCGAAAGGAACATATGGATATCATCTTTTCTCGATTCGACCGAGTGGAGGATGAGAGAAATCATCATATCGAGGGAACCGGACTTGGTCTGAATGTTTCGGCTCAGCTTTTGGAATTAATGGGTAGCAAAATGCAAATTGAGAGCCAGATGGGAGTGGGAAGTGAATTCTCCTTTGACTTGGATCAGCAGGTTGCGGATAAGACACCTGTGGGAACCTTAGATCAGAGATTGATTAGCTATGTGGATGAGGAGGAATACGATGCCAGCTTTGAGGCCCCCAGGGCAGAGATTCTTGTGGTGGATGACAATGAGATGAACCTGCGGGTATTCTGTAATCTTTTGAAAGATACAAAGATGCAGATTACCCAGGCTACCAGTGGTGTGGAATGTGTTAATCTGGTTCGCAATCATCACTATGACATTATTTTCCTAGATCATATGATGCCGGAGATGGACGGGGTGGAGACCCTGAAGAGAATGGAAGGTATCATAGATAATCCATGTAAGGATACACCGGTGATTATGCTGACAGCTAACGCGGCATCCGGTGCCAGAGAGCAATATATTGCCATGGGATTTTCTGATTTCTTGTCCAAACCTGTTTTTTCTGAACAATTGGAGGAAATGGTTCGCAAATATTTGCCAAAAGATTTGGTGGAGAAGGGGGAAGTGCCTGCAGCCGATAGCAGCAGTTTTGTGAAAGAGCGGAAGGTACCGGAACTTGACGAGTTTGATTACGAGTATGCAATGTCTGTGTGGAAGAATGAAGATTCCCTTTACACTGCTATGCAGGATTTCTACGAATCTCTTCCTAGGACGAAGGAGTGTTTTCTTACTTTGATAGATGGCATTTCCCAAGAAGAGGTTTTAAAGGAATACAAAATGCACTTACATACCTTAAAGGGTACTTCTGCCATGGTAGGAGCGCTACTATTGTCAAAGCTGGCCCGCATTATGGAGATGGCGGCTCAGGAGCAACAGGTGGAGCGTCTACAGTGTTTGCATCCGATATTAATTGAGGAATTGGATAAACACAGACAGCGTCTTTCTGTGGTGGCTCCAAAGAAGTCAAAGGGTACTACGAAGGAAATACGAGATCTTCTGGCTATGCTGCAGGATGCCTTAGAGAGAGAGGATTACACCATGGCTGATTTCCTTGTAAAGCAGCTGGAAATGTTTGAGGCACTGGAGAATATGGAAGAGTTGATGACCCGTTTGCTTGATGCTGTTATGAGTTTGCATACAGAGCAGGCACTTGGTATTATTAAAGATATCTTGGAGGATATCTAGGGAAGGTTTGGAGTAAATATTCATATGCGATATTATATTGCAGATTGTCATTTCTACCACAAAGATCTGCTGACCCAATTGGATCAGCGAGGCTTTGCAACGGTGGAGGAAATGAACAACTATATGATTGTCCGCTGGAATGAGAAGGTGAAAAAACGGGACGAAGTGGTGATTCTGGGAGACTTCTCCATGGGAGATGCAGGGCAGACTAATGCCATTTTAGAACGGCTACAAGGTAAGCTGTACCTGATAACCGGTAATCACGACAATCGATTCCTGCGAAATAAATCATTTCATAGAGAGAGATTTCAATGGATTGCGCCCTATGCAGAAATGCATGATGAAGGGCGCAAAGTTGTGCTGTGCCATTATCCCATTATGTGTTATAATGGGCAGTATTCGCGGAACAAAAAGGGAGAGCCAAGAAGCTATATGCTTTACGGACATGTCCACGATTCTCACGACGAGACGCTGGTTCGCCAGTTTGTGGATATGACCCAATCCACTCGTATCGTGGACCGTGAGGGCAACCCACAAACTCTATCGTGTAATATGATAAACTGTTTCTGTATGTACTCAGACTACACACCCCTATCGCTGGATGAGTGGTTGGCATTACATCGGGAACAAGAAAAAAGAAAGGCATTGTAAAATGAAAAAGGAAAACAAAAAGATGGCTCAGGAGAGAAGAGCAGCAGAGAGAAAGAAGCAGGAGAGAATGCAGGTTGTAAAGTATGGCTTGGCCGTTGTGATTGTACTTGCATTCTTTGGAGGAATGATTGCTTTCGGTGTGATAGAGAGTAAGAAGGATCAGGGGAGTGATGTAAACACTGTCACAGATGCGAAGGAAGATAGCAAGCAGGAGACAAAGACAGAAGTGGCTATGGGTGATACGGTGGCTATTCACTATGAGGGTACCGTAGATGATATTCCTTTTGCGGGTGGTACCGGTGATTATAATCTGGTGATTGGCTCTCATTCCTTTATTGATGATTTTGAGGAACAATTGGTAGGTCATAAGGTTGGTGAGACAGTAGAGGTTGTGGTAACATTCCCGGAGGGATATTCCGGAACATATCAGGATGCTGAGGGAAATGACCATAGTCTATCCAATGTAGAGGCAACCTTTATGGTTGATATCAACGGAATTCAGTAGGCTGATTCAGGAGGTAGTACAGATGATAAATCCGGGAACCATGATGAAAATCATGAGTGCAAAGAAAACATTTACAGATAACCACCCTAAGTTTGTGAAGTTTTTACAGGTGGTATTTTCCAGTAAGGTAGAGGAAGGTACTGTCTTTGAAATTACGGTGACAAAGCCGGGGCAGGAGCCTTTGACAACAAATTTTAAGGTGTTGCAATCAGATTTGGATTTGATGGAAAGTTTGAAAGATTTGCAGTAGGCAAAAGTGGGAGAATATATGGAAGAAAAACGACTGGCCCTTTTGATTGATGCGGAAAATACAAGTTCAAAGTATATTGACGCCATTATTAGTGAGTTAAAAAAGTATGGGGTTATCACCTACCAGAGAATGTATGGAGATTTTACCAACAGCGCTTTGGCTGACTGGCACAAAAAGGCATTGAATCACGCTATTGTGCCCATTCAGCAGCCACGGTATTCCTCAGGGAAGAATGCATCTGACATTATGCTTGTGATTGATGCCATGGATATTTTGTATCAGGACAAGACAGATGGATTTTGTATTGTTACCTCTGACAGCGATTTTACCAGATTGGTGAATCGTCTGCGTGAAGAGGGAATGCTGGTTATTGGCATGGGAAAAAGTGACGCCTCCAAAACCTTTATTGCAGCATGTAATGAGTACAAATTCTTAGATAAGATTGTGGACGACGACGAGAAGGATGTGAAGGGAAAGAACCGCAAGGATTCTGTTCATGAAAAGCCGGACTCTATTACACCGTTGGGTGATATTAAGTCTGCCATTAATGAGTTGATACAGCAAAGTGAAAATAACGGGGAACACGCCAACCTTGGCTCTACCAAGAGCAATCTGCAACGTCTGTTTCCTGACTTTGATGAACGTAACTATGGATACAGTTCCATGCGAAAGTTTATCACCGAAGCAACCAAGTTTGATACTGCCCAGAAGGGTTCTACCATTTATATTATGCGTCGTAGCGACCATGATGATGATGTGGAATCTAAGGTGAAGCAGTTTGTACTGGAGGCAGCCAAGGATTCTGTGGAGATGGGAACCCTAGGGCGAATGATTGTGGAGAAGTATCCGGATTTTAAATATAAGGATTATGGATATGCAAGACTTTCCAAATATGTCAGTGGCATTGCCGGTGTTAAGGTGGAGAATAATATGGTAACCCTACGCTCATAGCAGGGGTTAGCTAGAAGGGTGATTGAAAATATAATAAAAACATTTTAAGAGGAGTCATCCCGTATAAATTTCTTCGTTCCACAGATAATAGGGACAGGAGGAAACGGGATGATTATTTTATTTTATGATGCAAAAAAATATGACATAGAATCCTTTGAAAAGGAGCAGATAAAATATCCGGATATTAAAATAGATTTTCTGGACACGGATATCAATGAAAAAACAGCTGTTTTGGCTAATGGATACGACGCGGTGTGCGGGTTTGTCAACTCCGACTTGTCCGCAGACGTCTTGCACATTTTGTGGGGACAGGGAGTCAGGCTTCTTCTGATGCGGTGTGCAGGGTTTAACAACATTGACCTTGAGGTGGCAAGAGATTTGGGCATAACCATACTTCGAGTGCCGGGATACTCCCCGGAGGCAGTGGCGGAGCATGCCATGGCCTTGGCCCTTAGTGTAAACCGGCGAATCCACAAGGAATATATTAAAGTTCGGGAAAACAACTTTAGCCTTGAAGGATTGATGGGTATCAACTTCTATGGTAAAACAGCAGGCATCATTGGTACAGGAAAGATTGGTACAGCCATGGCTCGCATCTGCCAAGGCTTTGGCATGAAGGTGCTTGGGTATGATAAGTATCCAAATGAGCGTCTGGATTTTATTGAGTACAGGGAACTGGAGGAAGTGTTGCGGGAGAGTGATTTGATATCCTTACATTGCCCTTTGACAGTGGATAACTATCATATGATTAACGGAAAAACCATTTCCCTTATGAAGGACAATGTGGTGCTCATTAATACATCCAGAGGAGAGCTGGTGGATACAGGCGATTTGATTGCCGGGATTCGACAGCACAAGTTCCACGGAGTGGGGCTGGATGTGTATGAGGAGGAGACAGATAACGTCTTTGAAAATCGAGAGGGAGAAATCATGAAGAGTTCCATTACGGCCAGACTTCTCTCCTTTCCCAATGTGATTGTTACTTCTCATCAGGCATTTTTTACAGAGGAAGCATTATCGGCTATTAGCAGGACAACCTTGGAAAATGCAAAAAGTTATATGGCGGGAGAAACCAATACGGCAAATCTGGTAGAATAAAGGAATTGGAAAACAAAGTGACCTTTGATAGAATAATCTTAGGTCACTTTTTGTTTTTTGAGGATAATTGGAATGAAAAAGAGTAGAAAAAAGAAAAGTTATATGAAAGGGGCATTACTGTTTTTAGGGAGTTCTGTTGTTCTCTTGGCAGTGGTCCTTGTGGTAGTCAATCAAAAGAAACTATTGCTACAAAAACTGTCAAACACCACGGGGGAGGAGAAACAGACAGATCAATTGGCGGATAAGCCGGAACCAGTTGAGCCAAAGCCCATTACTATTACCATATCAGCTACCGGGGACTGTACCTTTTCTCCAACTCAGACCCATGGATATGCAGGCTCGGTTCACCAGTATTATGACCAGTTCGGTGCAGAATACTTTATGAAAGGAGTCAAGGATATCTTTGCAGCAGATGATTTTACCCTGGCGAACTTGGAGTGCGCCCTAAGCAATGCTACCCAGCGGGCGGAGAAGGAATACGTATTGGTGGGGAAGCCGGAATACGCCGAAATCTTATCGGCTGGCTCCATTGAGGGAGTTTCCCTTGCCAACAATCATTCCTTGGATGCCTTTGAATCGGGACTGCAGGATACCATAAACGCAGTCAGTGCCCAGGGAGTCGGCTATGCATATTATGATCAGGTGGGAACCTATGAAACAAAGGATGGGATTACCATAGGATATGTATCATCCAGTCTATTGTCTCAGGCGGTGGAGCGACAGGAATATCTGAAAAGTGGTATAGAGAAACTGCGGGATATGCAGGTGGATATCATTATCGCCTGCTGTCATTGGGGAGAGGAGCGCACCTATTACCCCACGGAATTTCAAAAGCAGATGGCCCACAATTGTATTGATTGGGGGGCGGACCTTGTCATTGGCAATCATCCCCACGTAGTTCAGGGGATTGAGCAATATAATGGTAAAATGATTTGCTACAGCTTGGGGAATTTCTGCTTTGGAGGTAACTCCAATCCCAGCGATAAGCGCACCTTTATCTATCAGCAGAGGTTTACCTTTGTAGATGATCAGCTGCAACCGGACATCAGCGCCAGAATCATCCCCTGTAGAGTCAGCAGTGTGTCAGGCTATAATGATTACCAGCCCACACCTGTAGAAGGAGAAGAAAAAAGCGGCATCATACAGGCAATGCGGGAGTATTCACAGGATATGTTTTCGGGAGACATTGGGGATGACGGCGAGATTAATATCAAATAACCGTGGAGGAAGTACATTTGGAAGAATTTATCAGAACAGAAATGTTATTGGGCAGGGCTGCAATGGAGAGACTTTCCCATGCCAAGGTGGCAGTTTTTGGTGTGGGAGGTGTAGGAGGCTATGTATGCGAAGCTTTGGCTAGAAGTGGGGTGGGAGCCTTTGAACTTATTGATAGCGATACCGTCAGTGTGTCTAATATCAACCGCCAAATCATTGCCACCCATTCCACAGTGGGAAGATACAAGGTGGACGTTATGAAGGAGAGAATACTTGATATTAACCCGGTGGCTCAAGTGAACACCCGCACCTGTTTCTTTCTGCCGGAAAATGCACACACTTTTGACTTTACACAGTATGACTATGTGGTAGATGCAGTGGACACTGTCAGTGCGAAACTGGCGCTTGTTGTCAAGGCAAAGGAATGTGGCATTCCCATCATCAGCAGCATGGGGGCTGGTAATAAACTAGATGCCACAGCATTTCAAGTGACTGATATCTACAAGACAAAGGTTTGCCCTCTGGCAAAAGTCATGCGACGAGAATTAAGGAAGAGGGGAATTGACAAACTAAAGGTGGTCTATTCTCAGGAAGAGCCTCTTGTTCCGGAACAGTTGGAAAAGGTATCGGGGGAAAGCAATAAGCGAAGCGTGCCGGGGAGTATCGCATTTGTTCCCTCAGTAGCAGGTTTGATATTGGCTGGTGAAGTAGTAAAGGATTTGATTGGCTTATGAAAACATTTGAAAAGAAAGCCCATATGAAAAATGGAATTGCCAGAGTCTTTTTGTCTGTTCTGGCTATTAGTTTAGAAATTGCCTTTGTTGTGGCACTTTTTACAGGGTTGAGACAATATGCAGGTTGGATTCGCGTGGTGGAAGAAGTAATGGCGGTTCTTTTGGTGATTTATCTTTACGGAACGGAACAGGCATCCTGCGTGAAGCTTCCTTGGATTATGCTGATTCTGGCATTTCCTGTGTTCGGTGTATCCCTCTATGTTATGATTGGCCTCAATGGCCCCACCAACAAGATGCGGCAGCGATATGAGAAGGTAGATCGTGTGCTGCTATCCCAGTTGATGGAAGGGGATTACGGGAAGCGCTGTAAACATGCTATGGAGGCGTTGCAGACACAGGATCCGCAGGTGGCAAGCATTGCGGCGTATCTGGTGAACAAGACGGGGATTCCCATTTATCAGAATAGCGACATTGTATATTTTGATGAGGCAGCCAAGGCATTATCTGCGATGAAGGAAGCCTTGGCCGGTGCAAAAAAGTTTATCTTTATGGAGTATTTTGCCATTGAGCAGGAGGGAATCTGGCAGGAAATTCTGGATATTCTAGTGGAACGTGTGAAGGCGGGCGTGGAGGTCCGAGTGTTCTACGATGACATTGGCAGCATCGCTTTTGTCAACACAGATTTTGCAAGTAAGTTAAATGAATTGGGAATTTTGTGCCGAGTGTTTAATCCCTTTGTCCCGGGCTTGAATTTCTTTTTGAATAATCGAGATCACCGTAAAATAACAGTTATTGATGGCTATATAGGCTTTACCGGCGGATTTAATCTGGCCAATGAGTACTTTAATATCACCCATCCATATGGGTATTGGAAAGACACAGGGGTTATGGTAAAAGGGGAAGCGGTGCGAAGCATGACAGCTACGTTTCTGGAGAATTGGAATGCGGTGAGAGATAACGACAGAGATGATGTATCCTACCGTCATTATTTGGAGTGTGAACCATACTATAAGAGCAGGGAAGACGCTGCATTTATCCAGCCATATGCCGACCGTCCCATGGACAACGAGCAGGTGGGAGAGGAAGTTTATATCAGTATGGCAAACAAAGCCATCTCCTATTGCTGGTTTGTAACCCCTTATCTGATTTTGACAGACGAGATGACCCATGCCTTAAGTCTTGCGGCCAAGCGTGGAGTGGATGTTAGAATTATCACTCCGGGGATACCGGACAAACGGATTGTTTACGCCATCACCCGCTCTTTTTATCACTGTCTGATCAAGGACGGTGTGCGAATCTATGAATACACACCGGGATTTTGCCACTGTAAAATGTCAATCACTGACGGTGTGGTAGCCACATGTGGTTCCATTAACTTGGATTACAGAAGTCTGTATCATCATTTTGAGAACGGGTGTCTCTATGCCTACGGAAAAGCAGTGGAGGATACCAGAAAAGATTTTGTTAAGATGATGGAAGAGAGCAATGAGGTTACAGAACAATATAAAGTTAAGACAAACACATTTGTTGGCATTGGGCAGCGCTTGTTGCGCTTGATTGCACCGCTGATTTAGTTGTTGATATATAGGGGAGAAGTAGTATAATAATACTATATATGAGGACGTGACTTTACAAAGGATAAAGGAGGCTATAACGTTTTATGGAGAAGAAGGTGGGATTTGTACACTCAATGATGTTTCGCATTGTGTGTCTGTTTGTTGGAGGGATTTTACTTACCTCGCTTGTATTTATGGGGGTGGCAATCAGTCAGAATCAGAAGTCCACGAAATCATTGGTTCAGAGCTATATGCTATCGTCTGCAGAGAGTACAGGTTATATCCTGGATACCGTTTTGCAGACCCAAGGAAAGAAGACCTTGGAGAATGCAGATGATTTGTCGCAGATTCTCTCGGAGGTTTCCATTGAAGGTATGGAAAGCAGTTATGCATATCTGGTATCCTCAGATGGAACAATGCTGTATCATCCCACAGCGGATAAGATAGGACAGCCGGTAGAGAACGAAGTGGTGAAGAAGCTGGTAGAGGACTTGAAAGGTGGCACCATAGCAAAGCCCGCATGTGTGGAGTATGAGTTTAAGGGCGCTATGAAATATGCGTCATACTACATTAATCCGGAAGGCAATTATATTCTGGTGGTGACAGCGGATGAATCGGATGCATTTCAGATTATCAATCAGATGCGAAATCTGATGATAGGCATTCTCTTTGGCATCCTGATTGTGTTGACGGCACTGGGATGCTTTATGGTTAATCAGATGGTAAAACCGTTGCACAGACTGACAAAAGTGGTGGATAAGGTTGCGGGATTGGATTTTACCAGCGACAGTGAGGTTCAGTCTTTGGCAAAACGACAGGATGAGATTGGATTGATTGGTACGTCTATCTGCAATTTACACGGGGAATTAAGAGAAATCATCAGTGCAATTCAGACACAGGGTATCAAGCTTTCAGAGAGCAATTCCCAGTTTGCTAAGGAATTTTCTCAGATTGTGGGTACTGTGGACAGTGTAAATATAGCAGTAGAGGAGATTGCCACGGGAAGTACTTCTCAGGCCCAGGAGGCATCTACTGCCAATGAACATATTACAGACATAGGCAATACCATTGAATCCAACAACACAAGCGTGGAAGCCTTGGAGCAGTCCATAGAGAAGATGACATCTTTGGCTAAGGAGTCTGCCAATATTTTGGAAGATCTGGTTCGTGTAAATGCTTGGTCAACGGAGACCATTGGCGCTGTGTCAGAGCAGACAGATCGAACCAACAAATCCGTTGCCCGCATCAATGAGGCTGTAGTAGCGATTCAAGATATTGCAGAGCAGACAAACCTGTTGTCTCTCAATGCTTCCATTGAGGCGGCCAGAGCAGGGGAAAGCGGACGAGGCTTTGCAGTGGTTGCTGAGCAGATTCGTAAGCTGGCAGTGGATTCTGCTGAGAGTGCGGAACAGATTGAAGCTATTGTTCAGGAATTGATTGCCAACTCAGAGGATGGCGTTGCCAAGATGCACGAGCTCAGTGATGGATCAAGGGTTCAGGCGGAGAGACTGGAAACAACCAAGGGTTCTTTTGCATCCCTGCAGCAGGAAATTCAGTCGGTATCCATGGCGTCTAAGGAGATTTTGGAGCAGACATCATCTATGAATCGATTGAAGAATAGTATGAGTGATATGATTCAGCAATTGGCAGCTATTGCGCAGCAGAATGCGGCTTCTACTCAGGAAACCAGCGCAAGTATGTATACCTTGACTCAGAATCTGGACAAATGCAAGGATGAGACAGAAGTACTATCCGGCTTGAGCAGTCAGTTAAATGAACAAACCCAAAAGTTCAAATTTTAAATGATATAAAGATTCAAAGAAAACCTTCGCTTTGGAGGTTTTCTTTTTTTTGTCTTGACAACAAATGAATATATGAATATAATTACATATGAACAGATGAAAAACATGAGGAGGTAACCATGGAAAAAGAGAAGACAGAGTTGATTGCAGCGCACCATGATGTGGTGGAGCAGGTATTGGCCAATCAACCGGAGGATGAATACCTGTATGATTTGGCAGAGCTCTTTAAAGTTTTTGGGGATTCCACCAGAATCAAGATATTATACGCATTATTTGAGAGTGAACTATGTGTTAATGACATTGCCCGGATTTTAAATCTGAATCAATCAGCGGTAAGTCATCAGCTTCGCATCCTTAAGGATGCCAAGCTTGTGAAATTTAAGAGAAGTGGGAAGAGTATCTTTTACTCCCTGGATGATGACCATGTGCGCACCATCCTTAGTATGGGTATGGATCATGTAGAGGAGTAGTAGATAGACAACTTGACAACCTAAGTTGTGTCGGGGTCATACATAAACGAACAGGGTACTTTTGGCGCGGTCGGTACTTAGATGGTACGAAGTAGCATCTTATGTACCGCTACCAGCGTCCAAGTAGCGGAAGCGTGCCCGGTTTGTTTATGTATGACTCTGACACAACGAAGATATTATATTATGTTGGAGGAAAGATTATGAAAAAGGTATACGATGTGGAAGTGGATTGTGCCAATTGTGCAGCGAAGATGGAAGAGGCTGTGAAGAACACAGAGGGTGTAAAGGACGCCACACTTAGCTTTATGACCTTAAAGCTAAAGGTGGAGTTTGAAGATGGTGTAGATGTAGATGCAGTTATGCAACAGGCCTATAAGAATTGTAAGATTGTGGAGGATGACTGCGAGATTTATCTGTAGAGTGAAGGAGTCTGTTATGAGTAAGAAACAGAAACGGGTATTGTATCGAATTATTGCTACGGTGGTATTGATGGCTGTAGTGTTACTTGTAAGGAGTTATCTGGAACTGCCAAATGTGGTAGAGCTTGTGATGTTTTTGATTCCATATGGAGTGATTGGCTATGATATCTTGAGCAAGGCGGGGAAAGGTATTGTAAAGCGCCAGGTATTTGACGAGAATTTTCTGATGGCTGTTGCAACCGTAGGTGCCCTGTGTCTGGGTGAGTATGCAGAGGGTGTGGCGGTTATGCTGTTTTACCAGATAGGTGAGCTGTTTCAAAGCGTGGCTGTGGGAAAGAGTCGTAAGAATATCGCGGCTCTGATGGATATTAGACCGGATTATGCAAATGTGCTTCGGGATGGAAGCATAACAAGAGTGGATCCTGATGAAGTAGAACTTGGTGAAATCATTGTGGTGCATCCGGGAGAAAAGGTTCCCATTGATGGCGTAATTGTTGAGGGTGATACCTCTCTTAATACCAGTGCCCTTACAGGAGAAAGCGTTCCCAGAGAAGTAGCCTGCGGCAATGAAATTTACAGTGGATCCATCAATCTGACGGGTGAGATTAAGATTAAGACCATCAAGGAGTTTGGAGATTCCACTGTTTCTAAGATACTGGATTTGGTTGAGAATTCTGCCATGAAGAAGTCTCGCTCGGAGAATTTTATTACGAAGTTTGCCAAGTATTATACACCGGCCGTTTGCTATGGGGCGCTGGCTCTTAGCTTACTGCCACCCTTGGTGAATCTTATCACAGGAAATGCTCCCATGTGGGGCCAATGGATTACAAGAGGGTTGACCTTCCTTGTCATCAGTTGTCCTTGTGCGTTGGTAATTTCGATTCCCCTGAGCTTTTTCGGAGGTATCGGTTGTGCTTCCAGCAATGGTATTTTGGTGAAGGGATCCAATTATTTGGAGGCATTATCAAAGACAAAGTATGTGGTGTTTGACAAGACAGGAACCCTGACCAAAGGTGTTTTTGAAGTGACAGGTATCTATCCGGAAAATGGTTTCTCCCGTGAAGAAATATTGGAGTATGCTGCGTATAGTGAGAGTGGTTCGTCTCATCCAATCAGCCTGAGCTTGAAGAAAGCTTATGGCAAAGAACTGGAATCGGGAAACGTGAGCCAAATCAAAGAAATCGCCGGTTATGGTGTATCTGCTTTGGTAAACAACAGACAAATTTTAGCCGGTAATATGCGTCTTATGGAACAGCATAATATTCAAGTGGCGGATGCCTCCTTTGACGGAACACGCTGCTATGTATCTGTGGACGGCGTTTATGCCGGATGTATTGTGATTTCAGATGTGATGAAGTCAAATGCGAAGGAGGCACTGGCAGGCTTGAAGTCAAGCGGCATTAAGAAAACGGTTATGCTGACAGGAGACGCGGAGGAAGCGGCAAGAGTCGTCGCAGAAAAGACAGGTGTTGATGCTTATCGAAGTGAGCTGTTGCCTGCAGATAAGGTAAATGCTGTGGAAGAACTCTTGAATGAAAAGAACCAGGGAGAGAAGCTTGCCTTCGTTGGAGATGGCATTAACGATGCGCCGGTGTTGTCTCGTGCAGACATCGGCATTGCCATGGGAGCTATGGGATCAGATGCAGCTATTGAGGCAGCTGACGTGGTGCTTATGGATGACGATCCGGCAAAGATTACCTTGGCTATGAAAATTTCCCTTCGTACCCTTGGGATTGTAAAACAAAACATCGTCTTTGCACTGGGAGTAAAGGCAGTGTGTCTTGTTTTAGGGGCCCTGGGACTTGCGGGAATGTGGCTGGCAATCTTTGCGGACGTAGGTGTTATGGTTCTGGCTGTGCTAAATGCAACCAGAGCCTTGAAAATCAAAAAATAAATACTTTATGGATGAAGGCTAATGCAGTTTTTTTATTTTCCGGTCATAAGTAAAAATGCCATTCACTTCATCCTCAATATCAGAGACCTGGGTGTATACACTGGCACATAATCCATTTGGAATCAGTGCCTGCACTTGGGTTTCTCTTTTTTCAAAAGCTTTCTGGAGCTCATCTAATGTTTTGTATGTTCCGTATCCATACAAGCCATCATCGGTACAGTGACCGTCTATGGCCATAGAATAGCCTCCGAATTCCGACAAAACAGCCACACGGCTGTTGGTATATCGGTCCTTGGGAACCTTCATCTTAAAGAAATAGTTGTGGAAGCTGTTCATGTCGCCGCATCCCTGGTCGTACCATCCGCTGGTGGCATCCAGCAGTCTGGTGGCGTCCGCTTGCCTTGCGAGATCCACCATACGTTTGGTCTCAAATTGCCCCCAGCCCTCGTTAAAGATTACCCAGGTGCTGATACAAGGGTGCTGCTTTAAAAGATGAATGGTGGCAAGCATCTCTTGCTCCCACTCTTTTCTTCCCTCTGAATTTTGCCGTGCTAAAAGTTTTGCATTGGTATCTCGGCTTTTGAGACCTAACATGGACTTGGCTGTGGCCATATAGGTGACATACCAATCTTTGTATGGCTCCCCGCCGTTGACCATATCCTGCCACACAATCATACCAAGACGATCACAGTGGTAATAGAAGCGTTGTGGTTCAATCTTGATATGCTTGCGGATCATATTGTAGCCGAGCTTTTTCATCTCCTTAATGTCAAAGAGAAAGGCTTCATCGCTGGGAGGTGTCATCAATCCATCCGGCCAGTATCCCTGGTCTAACACCCCCCGTAAGAATAATGGTTTATGATTGAGACAGATGCGATAAATTCCCTGCCCATCCTGTTCTTTGGTAAAGGTTCGCATAGCAAAATAACCTGTCACATAGTCATCCCCCAGTCGTACGCCATAATGATATAAATAGGGCTCTTCCGGCGTCCAAAGCGATAACTGCTCCGGTGACAACCGGAATTGGAGATGATATGTGAGAGAGGAATCTGTCAAAGATATCATATCTGTCTTTCCGCAAATGGTAGGAGATATGGCTGTTTTATGTAAAATATCTCCAGGAACATTTATGGATATATCCTCTATAGAAGGAGGAAAAATACTGACTGCAAGTGGAATTGCATCTAATTGTCTGTCAACTGATGCAATTCTTTCACAACAGATATCCAATGAAACAATTCTTTCGTCAACGTTGCAGTTGGTTTCCACCCGGGATATATATGTTGCCGGAACATACTCCATCCAAACAGTCTGCCAAATCCCACTTTGGGCAGTGTAGTACATACCTCCCCGATTCAGTTTTTGTTTTCCCCTGGCATGGTAGGAAGTGTCGCTTACATCTTTCACGCATAGGGTAAGCTCCATAGTATCCATGTCAGTGGCAAGTGCAGCGGATGTAATGTCGAAACAAAAGGGAAGGTACCCACCGTGATGTTCACCGATTTTTTCTTTATTCAGATACACAACCACAGATTGGTCCACGGCACCAAAATGAAGACATAGCCCCATACCCTCTGCAAGGTTGTTGCGATCTAGAGGTATGTTGGTGCGGTACCATAAAAATTCATTGGGTTGAAGCTGACGGTTTACTCCGGAGAGTACGGCTTCCGGAGAAAAAGGCACAAGAATTTGCCCCTGAAATTGCGCCGGCTCAGTTGCTTCTTTGGTGAAGGCGTAGTCCCACCTGCCATTTAAGTTGATATAGGAATTTCGGACGAAGGAAGGCCTTGGATATTCCTGCAAAATTTCCTCCTCGGATATGCTTTCTCCCCACGTGGTATATAGTTGCTTCATTGGCGTCTCCTACTACATAATGTGTGTGCTACGATACGTTTACAGTATACCCTTTTTTTGTGTATAAAAAAAGTCCCGAAAAGGGTGAAAAGTCTAATAATTTGTTTGAAATGGCAGAATTGTAATGATAAAATACAAGAGAGTTATTTTTATACTTTCAATGGATTTGGGAGGACAAGAAGTACAATGAACGATGGGGAATGGGCTGACTCTTCCACACAAAATGAGTCTATTGCATTAAAGCATGAACAGATTGTATCTAGGCTGTTAACCAAGGTTTACGATTATGTGGCACTGATTGATCTACATAAGAACAGTATTTACGTTGATTTTGATCAAGTCAGCAACACGTGGGATTGGACCAATGAGGAGCACAATTATGATGAGGCGAGATTTTCTCTGTCTGATCATTTTATCATCCCGGAAGATTGCGAGAATTTCATCAAAAATAGTGATCGTGAGAATCTGATGCGTCAATTGGAAGAACAGGATGAGTATATTTTTACCAGTCATTTTTTGTATGGTGATGGAACCAAGAGAGTGAAGATGTTCCATTATTATTACTATGATAGGGAACAGGGGTTGGTTGTTGCCACTTTGGAGGACAAGACATCCTTGCTATATAAGGATCCGCTTACGGGAGAATTTACAAGACGTGGATTTATTGAGGCGGCAGAAGAAATTTTAAAAGATCCTTTGCAGACCGAGGAGTTTGCCATTTTGTATATTAATCTCAAGGGGTTTAAGGCGATTAATGACTTGTTTGGTGCAGAGGGGGGAGATCGGGCATTGCGATGGATACCTCGCCTACTGCGACAATCCAATTTACAGCCCCTTGTGATTGGCCGATTGAACGCTGATCATTTTGCCTGTCTCGTGGATCAGCAAAATATTGATGAAGAGGAACTGATGGACTTGCTGCATCTGACCTATGAGGCTAACAATCGTTCATTGGATTTATATGGGGTGTGTTGTATTCTCAAGATTAGTGATGAAGACAGAAACAGCAGTGTCGGCAATATGTGTGGTGCTGCTCGTATGGCTCTTGATTATATTGAGGATGAGTATGTGAAACCATATGTCGTATTTGACGAGAAAATGCGCACCCAGTATATAGAGCGCACAGAGACGGCAGCAGAATTAGGAGCGGCGTTAGAGAACAACGAGTTTAAGGTGTACTACCAGCCTGTTTATGATTTGAAGACAGGGAAGATTGCTTCTGCAGAAGCGCTGGTGCGTTGGCAGAGAAACGAGGGGAATATGGTTTCTCCGGGACAATTCATTCCTGTGCTGGAGGAGAATGGGCGAATTTCCCAAATGGATTTATTTGTAGAACGTACTGTGAAGGAGTTTCTTGAACAGCGATTTGCTGAAAAGCTGCCAATTGTGCCGGTGTCTATGAATATGTCACAGATGGATTTCTATGATAAAGATATGATGGCGGCTGTATTGTTGGATGTATCCAATACAACGGTTCCTATGGATTTCACTCGTTTTGAGGTGACAGAGACAGCATATTCCACTGTGGCGGAGAATAATCGAAATGCCCTTTTGGATATGAAGCGCATTGGAGTGAAATTCTATTTGGACGATTTCGGCAGCGGCTATTCTTCCTTTAGTACCATAAGAGACTTTGATTTCGATGTGATTAAGCTGGATATGGGCTTTGTACAGAAAATTGGAACATCCATCAAGGCTGATGGTGTTGTATGGTCTATCATTACCATGGCTCATACCATTGGAACGAAAGTTGTGGCTGAGGGGGCTGAGACTCAGGAACAGGTAGACTTTTTAAAGGACTGTGGTTGTGACTACATACAGGGATATTATTACTCTAAGCCTTTGCCGGAGCACGAGTTTGCGGAGTTGTTGAACAAGACGGCATAGGAAAGACGTGAAGATGATGGGGAGAAATTTTAAGGAGGGGAATTTATGCTTGAGAGAATGATGGTGTTATCTCATAAAATGGAAACCAATGCCGTGCTTGATTCGATCAAGCGGGGATGCTTGATGTGTATTCCTCTTCTGATGCTGGGTATTTTAACGAACATAATCAGCGGTATTCCCATACCGGGAGTGCAGGATTGGTATGCCGACACTCTTATGGGGGAAATCTGCTACAAACTTTTAGATTGTCTGACTCGTATGACATTGGGAGCCATTGCTCTCTATGTGGGTGTGGCTGTGGCTTATATGTATAGCCTTACCTTCGAGGCGGAATCCCGTTATGTATCTGCTGCGGCAATATTCGCCAGTTATATCTGTATGCTGTTATCCATGGGATTTGCCCATGAAGGATTTCATACTTCTCGTTATGACGCCAAGGGAGTCTTTGTGGCATTCCTTGTTTCTGTGCTTTGCGTGAAATTGTTTTTTAGCATATATCATTGGATTGGAAAACGATATGAGTTATCTTTTTCTTCCAGCATTGAGCGGCGCATCTATTCTATTTATTGGGTGATGATACCGTTTGGTCTTTGTATTCTGGTATTTTACGGATTCAATGAGTTTCTGTATCAGGTCTTCCATATGGTGAGTATTCATGATGCATTTGTGGCTTTTATCTCCGCAACCTTTGTGAAATTGGGAAACAACTACGGCACTGCGCTATTGATGATGGGAACCGAGAGCTTGATGTGGTTTTTCGGCATTCATGGCGGGGGTGTGATGGAGCCGGTGGTGAGTTTGGTGTTTGCGCCGGCCAATGGGGATCCAAGCCTTATTTTATCCAGAACTTTCTTGGACACGTTTACCTTAATCGGAGGCTGTGGAACGGCACTGTCCCTGTTTATTGCTCTGTTACTTTTTGAGAAGAGGAGAGGCTCTCGTGCCATACTGGGAACGGTGGCGTTACCGATTCTCTTTAATGTGAATGAGCCCCTGATTCTGGGCTTACCTGTTATTTTCAACCCTATTTTGGCGATTCCTTTTATACTGACACCGCTGGCATCTCTTACCATTGCATACTTGGCAACAGTGATAGGATTTATGCCTATTACCACCACGGATGTAGCCTGGACTACCCCGATATTTCTCAGTGGTTATACGGCCACCGGAAGCTGGAGGGGCGCTTTTGTGCAACTGATTATTGTGGTGGTGGGAGTGCTCATCTATGCCCCCTTTGTGAAAATGATGGGAAAAATGGAAAAAGGAAAGCTGACTTTAACCACAGAGGAATTACAACGATATTTCAAGGAGCATATGGATGATCCCCAGCCTGTGGCAATTTTAAAACAACACAATTCCTGGGCAATTGCCGCTTCCAAGATGGTGGGTGTGCTACAACAAGATATTGAAAATGATAACATTCCTATGTACTATCAACCTCAGGTGGATCATCAGGGTAAACTATATGGCGCTGAGGCGCTGCTTCGTTGGAAATATGGCGGGGAAACCATGTTTCCGCCTTTTGTAGTGCATATGGCGAAGGAGGCAGGGCTAGAAGACGATTTGGCAAGATGCATTATTCGACAAGTTTGTAAGGCTATTGTGCGCATGCGGGATGCAGGCATGAAGGACATTCGCGTGTCTGTGAATATTTCGGCGGAGCAGTTAAACAATGATGTATTTGTAACCGATGTTATTTTGTTGGCAAAACACTACAAGGTAGAACAGCATCTTGGTATCGAAGTAACGGAGGAAATGTCTATTGAGCGTATGGCGCATGCAACTGAAAGTATTCGCCGTCTCAATGCTGAGGGATTGCAGGTGGCTATGGATGATTTCAGTATGGGAACCACATCTATTAAGAGCCTGCGGGAAAATAGTTTCTCTCACGTGAAGTTGGATGGAGCCTTGGTGTCAGATATGGAAAACAACCAGCGCAGTAGTGATATTGTAGCATCGATTATATCCCTTGGTGATTCTATGGGCTTTGAGGTGATTGCTGAGTATGTGGATTCTCAGGTAAAATTGGACAAGCTAAGAGATATGGGATGTGATTATTTCCAAGGATATTATTACAGTCCGGCTGTGCCTTTGGACGAATTTATCTCATTTGGAAAAGAGGGAGTTACAAATCAAGTACCAAGAGGATGACATGAGACATATAGAGGAGTGGGAAGAATTAGATGATATGATTGCAAAAAGAAGTCCGGTCTATTTGGCCCTGGGCTTTCTTTTTGTACTTGCCTTGATGATTTTTGGATATACGGCATGGTATCATTCTAATGTGGCAAAGGATATGCCGATCCTACCTATGGAGGGAGTGTATACACGGGGGGACTATGCCATTCAATATGACTTTGATGAATTAAGCGAAGTTACATGTGATGGCGCAGATAAGATTTGTATTGTGGGCCATGTGAAGGAAGAAATACCGTTGGGTGAGGAGATTTTCTTTCAAGTCCATCGGGAGCGGGTGCAGGTATATGTCAATAGAGACTGTGTTATAGATTCCACCAGCACATGGAGCCAAACATGGGTATCATTTGTTTCCCATGGGATTGGTCCTGAGGATAAAATCACCATTTCTATTGAGGGGATGACGGGGGTTGGATCGGCCTATTCCATTGAGCGGACACTTCAGAGAGTATATTGCGGGGATAAATATGAACTCTTATCCCACCAGGCAGGCAGAAATACCACCAAACTGATTTTTTGCATTTTGATTTTTATTATGGGTGTTGCTGAACTTTTGACAGCTATGACCATGATTCTAATGGGTACAAGAAATGTACGAGGTACCGTGTCTTGCGGCCTGTTGATGATGACGGGATCTATGTGCAGTCTCATTGATTATGAGTATATTGGTTTGGTTATCTCCAATGAGCGTGCGCTGTTTCTTTTGGATATCACAGTGCAGTTGGGAGCCTGTTTTTGCCTGATTTTGAACATGATGTTTCATATGCACACAAAGAAAAGCTTTCTGATAAGCCGAAAAATGGTAGCGGCTTGGTGGGTGATGATCTTTGTCTATTTGATGGGACATTTTGGTTTACAGATACCTCTGCCGGAAGCAGTATGGCTTACGGTGATGGCATCGCTAAATGGTGTTTTTTTGCTGACGGAGCTGGTGCTTTTAATATTGGATTACAGAAAGTATCGGGAACAGCAAATGAAATATATGATTACATCAAGTGCCATATTAACCATTTGCATCCTAATAGAAATTATACATTTTGTAATATATTACTACTTTTTATTTTACCCGTTCCAGATAGGTTTGGTGGTATACTGTGTATTACAATATGTTGTAATTTTTCAGCAGTCAAAAGAGCGTGTACAACGTTCTCAAATGGCAGCACAATTGGAAAAGGAATTGGTGCAGTCCCAAGTATCCATTATGCTGAGTCAGATTCGGCCGCATTTTCTGTATAATTCCATCACTGCCATTCAGACGCTGTGCATACAAGACCCGGAGAAGGCTAGGAAATCTTTGGGTGATTTCGCAAAATATCTCCGGGGAAACATGGATTCTTTGGCAAGTAAGGAACTGATTCCTTTTGTAAAAGAATTGGAACACACGAGACATTATGTAGAACTGGAGCTGATGCGTCAGGGGGAATATTTGGAGGTGGAATACAATATTGAAGAAATGTCCTTTGATATTCCAACACTGACCTTACAACCCTTGGTGGAAAATGCCATCAAACATGGTGTGGGTGCAAGAGAGGATGGCGGAACGGTTTTGATTTCTACCTACCGCCAGGGTGACAATGTCTATGTGACGGTAGAGGATGACGGTGTGGGCTTTGAAATGAGTGTGCTTGAGGAGAAGGCAAAGGATAAGCAGAGAACGCATATCGGACTTCAGAATGTAAAAGACCGCATACAGAAAATGGCGGGGGGAGAATTTGTCATTGAGAGTAAATGTGGCGTTGGTACCAAGATTACCATTATATTGCCGCAGGAGGATTAGGAAGTATGCATATTATTGCAGTTGATGATGAGAAACTGGCTAGACAGGCACTGGCCATGTCGTTGCAGCAGGTGTTTGTGGATGACGAAATTCACAGCTTTGGAAAAGTAAAGGATTGTATGAATTGCGTAACGGAACTGGTAGAAAAAGGGCAAGAGCCTGCATATGCGTTTTTGGATATCCAGCTTCGCGGTTCTACGGGAATTGAATTAGCCAGGGATATCAAGGAGGTATCCCCGGATACCACCGTTATTTTTGTTACCGCTTATAATGATTATGCCAGCGAAGCGTTTTCTGTCCGTGCCAGTGGCTATCTGTTAAAGCCAGTGGATGCTGAGGCAATCCGAAACGTGATTGATACGGTAACGCCAGCCAAAGAGCAGAAAAAGAGGGGATGGAATCCGGTATCAGCCACATCTGATGCCCAAACAGATGATGGCCTATCCCTAGTAACCTTTGGTAAATTTGCAGCCTTTGTGAATCGTCAGGAATTAAAGTTTGACAGAAGCAAAAGTAAGGAACTGTTAGCTCTTTTGGTAGATAAGCGAGGTGCTGGCCTTACCAACAGTGAAATCGAAATGTATCTCTGGGAAGATACCCCGGGAGATAAGAGAAAAAATGGGTATGTGCAAAAGGTCATCAGCTCCTTGATGAAAACATTGCGTGAAGCCGGTGTGGAGGATGCGGTAGACAAGCGATATAATTACCTGGCCCTTCGCCCGGAAAAGGTTCGATGCGATTTATATGCCTTTTTACAGGGAGATGTTGCTGCCGTGAACTCCTACTATGGAATTTATATGGAAGAGTACTCTTGGGCAGAACCAACCATTGGATTGTTGGAGCAGTGGAAATGATAATGAAACAGGAAAATAAAGTCGCAAGGGCCTTATTGACTCTTGCATGGCCAGCAATTTTAGAGGGGTTGTTTCAAACCCTATTACAATACGTAGATACCGCAATGGTGGGACGATTGGGACCAGCTGCAACAGCTACGGTATCCCTTAGCTCCACTTACAGTTGGCTGATTAACAGTGTCATCAGTGGTCTGGGAATTGGCTTTCTGTCATATATCGCCCGAGGTATAGGGGAAAGTGATCACAGGAAAGTACAGGAAGCCGCAAGATGGACCACCATAGTTGCTGTTGCTGTTGGCTTTGTGGTTATGGGTATCACTCTTTGGATGGCACCACATATGCCAGTTTGGATGGGAGCTGAACCAAGTCTGCATCAAGATGCCACCAGATATTTCATATATGTGAACCTTCCTATGGTATTTCGTGCTGCAACCATTATCTTTGGCGCAGCCATACGAGCAACGGGAGATACCAAAACCCCGATGTTTGTCAATGTGTTTGTGAGCTTTTTAAACATTGGCCTAAACTATCTGTTTATTTATGTGCTTAGCTACGGAGCGGTAGGGGCAGGTATGGCCACCGCTGTTTCTGTTACCATCGGCGGCGTTATGATGACTGTGGTATTTCTTCGAAAACCGGTCCTTTGGGATAGAGAGAATCGTGAGATACGCTTTCATTATTGTCTCAACAAAGCCGTGTTTATGGCCATTATGACCATCGGTCTTCCCATTGTTTTGACACGAGTTGCATCTTGCTTGGGACATGTGGTTTTTACCAGCTTTGTCTCATCCATGAGTACCACCATTTACGCGGCTCATGCTATCGCTATCACTGCAGAAGAGATTTTCTACATTCCGGGATACGGTATGATGGCAGCTACCTCCACTATGATTGGCAATGCTATCGGCGAAGGCAACCGTAGGAAAGAACGAGACGTAAAACTGGCTTCCGTTGGCATTATTTTCCTTTTGATGTGCATATCCGGTTTGCTTCTTTTTATCGGTGCAGAATTTATGATGGGCATTTTCACCCAGGATGAACAGGTGATTGCTATTGGTGCAAAACTCCTTCGTATGGTAGCTTTTACAGAGCCGATTTTTGGAACATCGGCCGTTATGGAAGGTATCTATAACGGAATGGGAAAAACCCGCTATCCACTTGTGGTAGAACTTGTCAGCATGTGGGGTGTGCGCATTGTTGGCTCTTATATTTGCATTCAATTCCTAGGACTTGGCATTACAGCTGTTTGGGTGATGATGATTGCAAACAACATTATAAAAGCAATTATGCTTGCAACAGGATTAAAAAAGGTTAACAAAGAACAAAATTAGCCGATATAACTGATAAGAGAAAATGCCGAAAAGGACTTTGGCAATTGAGATGTTCAAGGAGGAGAGAATTATGAGTATGAATCCAGTGACAGAAGCAACTGTTGGTGCTGCATATAACAACTATGCAAAACCAATGGAAAAGAGTAAGACAAAAGAGTCAGAAAAGACTACAGTGGAGAAGGATGCTGTCTATGAGAAATCAACCACAGAGAAGAAGGCAACCTACTCCATCAACAAAATGAGCAAAGAAGACCGCGCTGCATTAGTAGAGCAGCTTAAGCGAGAACAGCAAGACCGCCAAAGCAGCTTTATTTCCATGGTCCATGATATGATCCGGGGGCAGGCAAAGTCCTTTAGTATGGCAACTGGAGATGATTCCATCTGGAAGTTTCTTGCCAGTGGAGACTTTACCGTTGACGCAGCCACGAAAGCTCAGGCACAGCAGGATATTTCCGAGGATGGCTACTGGGGCGTCAAACAGACTTCGCAGCGTCTCTTTGATTTTGCCAGCGCCCTTGCCGGGGATGACGTGGAAAAAATGAAAAAAATGCAGGCCGCAATGGAAAAGGGCTTTCAACAGGCTACAGCAGCCTGGGGCAAATCCCTTCCATCTATTAGCCAGGACACTATGGCAGCCGCCAACAAACTATTTGACGACTACTATGCCTCCCACGGCGTTACGGCCTAACGTACACACAAACGCAAGAAGGAGTTCCCGCAGCGGGAACTCCTTTTTTGATTTATATGCTATCATGCATTTCTGTCAACAAAAAGAAAGACCCTGCATCAGAGGGCCCCTACCGGCCACGGTCCGTAAGGCATGATCCCAGAATGCATAGCAATTGTTGCAGGGCATTTTTATTGTTGTGCGACTGTCTTATTACGGCTTCGACAGCTGCGCAGGACTGTACCGCCTGTGGCGGATGTTCAAAGATTTTCCTTCTAGTCTGCCTAAGAGGCGTGCTTTTTCGAAGCCTATTTCACGCCGCTTGTCGAAACTCGCTTATATGTCAACAATAATCTATTACAAAAGTAGCTCGGACAGCGACCTGCGCGGCGTGAGCTTTCGAAAAAGCCACGCCCAAAGGCAGACACGAATTCAATCATTCACATCCGCCACAGGCGAACAGTCTAAGCACACGCTGTCGAACCTTAAGAAGACAGTTGTAATAGACACAATAAAAATGTCCTGCTTAGAAATGCTGCATTCTGTGGATTGCCTTACGGACCGTGGCCGGTAGGGGCCCTCTGATGCAGGGTCTTTCTGATTCCCACAGTGGGAATGCATGATAGCTTATAAATCTACAACCTACACTGGCTGGTGAACTTCTTCCGGAGTTTGTTGTGTACGTAGAAGAAGGCCGGAATGAGGAATAGGTCGGCAAGAATCCAGGCAAACGGGCTGGCGAAGCAGGCGCCTTGAAAGCCAATGGATGGAACAAGGGTTAAGGCGATGAAGGTTCGAGCAATCATTTCCATAACTCCGGCAATTACCGCAAAGGATGAAAATCCCATTCCCTGTATCATAAAACGGAAGATGTTTACAATTGCCAGCGGGAAGTAGAAGAAGGCCTGGGTCAATAGGAAGGTTCGGGCATTTCCGATAATGGCTACTTCTGTTGGCGATAAGAACAGAAGCAGTAAGTAGTTGCTGAAGAAGAATAGGATGATAACGGCAAGGACAGAGTAGCAGAAACCTAAGAAGGTTGCTGATTTGAGTCCGTCTTTGACACGCTGCATTTTCATAGCACCTACGTTTTGTCCGCCGAAGGTCGCCATGGTGGAACCAAGGGCATCAAATGGACAAGCCATAAATACGTTGATTCGATTGGCTGCTGTAATGGATGCTACCGCATCGGAACCCAATCGGTTCACGGAGGTCTGAAGGATGACAGAACCGATGGCAGTAATAGAGTACTGAAGTCCCATTGGGATTCCCATACGGCATAAGGTGGATGCATAGTGATTGCTCCACTTTAGGTCTTCCCGACTCATATGTAAGATGGTGAAGCGTTTCTTCATAAATAATAGACAGCAGATACCGGATACAAATTGGGAAATTACGGTGGCGTAGCCGGCGCCCTCTACACCCATACCAAGGCGAGCCATAAAAAGCAAATCCAGGATAATGTTTAGGCCTGAGGCTAAGAGGAGAAAGTAGACGGGAGTCTTACTGTCTCCAAGAGAACGCATAATGCCGGAGGTCATGTTGTAGAGATAGGTAACCGGAATTCCCAGAAATATGATAAATATGTAGGCATATGCCTGGTCAATAATGTTGGCAGGTGTTTGCATCAGCTCTAGAATCTGGCGACAGAATACCCCCACTACGATAGTCATAACGATAGATAGAATGCAGGATAACCAGAGGCTGTTGGCAACATATTTGCGTAGGCCGTCATAGTCTTCGGCACCAAAACGCTGTGCCACCGGAATGGCAAAACCACTGCAGACGCCCATACAAAAGCCAATGATGAGGAAGTTGATCGCACCGGTGGATCCAACGGCGGCCAGAGCCTCTACCCCAAGACATTTACCAACAATAATGGTGTCCACTAAGCTGTAGAACTGCTGAAAGAGCATACCGACTAACAGTGGTAATGAAAAACCTATAATCAGTGACATAGGCTTTCCTGATGTGAGTTTTTGTGTAACGTCCTTTGCCATAAAGTTTATCCCTTTCCATATTTCTTCTCAGTTTTGTCAATAATAGCACGAATTAAATTTTGCACACAACTCTTTCCTAAAATAGATTCTTATTGTATAATAAAAAATACATTAGGAAAGTGTATCTATGAGGAGATATAGGATGATATATATTGGTAATCACTTGTCCTCATCTAAGGGGTTCCTTGCTATGGGCAAGGCTGCTACCAAGTTGGGGGGCGACACCTTTGCCTTCTTTACACGTAATCCTCGTGGAGGTAAGGCAAAGGATATAGAGGAAGCCGACGTGGCGGCTTTTTTGGATTATGCAAAAGAACATGATTTTGGGCCACTTGTGGCACATGCCCCATATACCATGAATCTTTGCTCTGACAAACCGGATATCCGAAAGTTTGCTAAGGATATGTTTGCAGACGATTTGCAGCGTATGGAATATATACCGGGGAACTATTACAATTTTCATCCCGGATCCCATGTGGGACAAGGGGCAGAGGAAGGTATCGCTGTTATTACAGAGGTGCTGAATGACTTACTGACTCCGGAGATGACAACAACTGTCCTGCTTGAGACTATGGCCGGCAAGGGCAGTGAGGTTGGAAGAGATTTTTACGAGATTCGCAGAATTTTAGATGGAGTTGAGCTTAAGGATAAGATGGGGGTATGTTTGGACACTTGCCACGTATGGGACGGTGGCTATGACATTGTAGAACATCTGGATGAAGTGCTGGCTGAGTTTGATGAGGTGATTGGTCTTTCCTATCTGAAAGCGATTCATATTAACGATAGTATGAATCCGATGGATAGTCATAAGGATCGACACGAGAAGATAGGTCAGGGTCATATTGGTGAAGAGGGGCTTAAGGGTGTGGTGACGCATCCACTGTTACAGGGGAAGCCTTTCATCTTAGAGACACCTAACGACGACGAGGGTTATGCGAGAGAGATTGCAATGATCCGCAGCTGGATGAAGTAGAACGCGATAGAACAAAGGATAAATGGGACGGGGGAATATATCATGACGTATGAAGAGGTGATTCGCAACAAGAATCGTATTTTGGCGGTTGTATTGTTGATTAGTATCGTATTAAGATGTGTGGTTAATGCTTTCTTTGTTGGAATTGCTCAGATAATTCCTATGGGAATTGGGGGATTCATTTTTACAATGCTGCTGTTGTTGGCAGCTAACAAGGTGAAGCCGGTGCCCATGATGTACGCAACGGTAGTGCTTATGTCTTTGATTAGCATTGCGCTGATGTTTGCATTTCCCTGTACTACCAATTATTTGATGTTTTTTCTGACCATCTTTTTCGTGGTTATTTATGAAGATATTCGACCAATTGTCATGCAGGCTGTCATAAGCTCTGCGTGTATGGTTATCTTCTATTATATGTACCAAGACAAATTAGTAGAGACCTGGTCTCCGGATGCTATGGCTATGTGTGTTGTTTACATCATCAGCGGTATGCTGGTGTTTATTGCTCTTTGCCGGTTGACCAAGGCACAGTTTGAGGATCTTCAGAAGAGCCACAAAGCCAGCGAGAGTGAGCGCAAGAAAGCAGAGAATCTCTTGGGACATATCAGCAAGTCGGTAGGCGTGTTGGATCAGACCAGTGGTAAGATCAACCAGAGCATTACTATAACAGGTGAGATTTCAGACCAGATTGCAGATGCAACAGAAGATATTGCAAAGAAGGCCGCAGACGAGGTTAATGATATTGAAGAGATTAAGACCATGGTACAGTCCGGAGTAGAACAGATCCAGCATATTGCCAAGAGAAGTACCCAGATGGCAGATGCATCCAATGAGACCAACACTCAGGTGCTAGAGGGTGGTAAGATGGTACAGGATTTGTCCGGTCATATGGAACAGTTAAATGCACGTATGGAGGTTGTGGCAAAATCTATTGCCGGCCTTTCGGAGGAGAATGCCCGCATCGTTGAGATTCTTGCTACCTTGGACCAGATTACATCTCAGACAAACCTGCTTTCGCTGAATGCATCCATTGAGGCTGCCAGAGCAGGAGAACATGGCAAGGGATTTGCGGTAGTAGCCACAGAGATTCGTCAGTTGTCTGATGATTCTGCAAAGTTTACAGAAGAGATTCATGAAATCTTACAGGGCATCGAGAATCAGACCAACCAGGTGCAGGGAGAAATTTTGGAAGGTCAAAAGTCTGTTGTGGCTTGTACAGAGAATGCCAGAGAGGTGAATGGTTCCTTCCAGACCATTTCAGAGAATACATCCCAGGTATTGGAGCGTGCCACAAGAATCGAGATGCATGCCAAGGAATTGAATGAACTTATGGGCAAGACATTAGAAAATGTTAACAACATCAATGATGCTGTAGAGGCAACCTCTGCTGCAATGGAAGAGATTTCATCAAGCATTCATGATTTGCACGGTAATATAGGGTCTGTTGTTGAGGGATATCAGGATTTGAATGATATTACCAACGACCTTGTGGATGTATCCAGTCCGGAGCAAGATGCAGAAGAATAAACAATCGCATAATAAGAAATGAAACAATACATACTAACCTTCGATGGAGGTTAGTATGTATTTTTTATTGGAAAGAAAGGGTCAAATGGGAGCATTGTCTCCTGTCAAAGAAGAGGAATTGCCTAAGGAGATAAGGCTTTTTCCCCAGCCGGCAGAGATTCACGGATGTATGGCATCCCGTCAGGGGAAAAACCTATGTTGTGCCATTCAACTGCCGGTACAGGAGAAAAAGAAAGAGAAGCAGCATAAGCAAACGGTTCCTATTTTGGGACAGGGGCATACCTTTTTGTATTTGTCCTTCCTGGTTACAGACACGGGGGTTTGGTTTGCAGACTTCGATGGGTTGCTCTCAGCTATGGTGGAAAAGACACCCGGGGAATGGGAAGATAGGCCACCGGAGATTTTGCTGTATCGCATCTTTTGCAAGCTGGTGGAAAATGATATGAGAGTTCTTGATACCATTTACAAGCAACTGGCCACCCTGGAGTCAGAGATTCCAAGAGAGAATGCCAGATTCTTTCTTCAGAAAATGTATACTATGAAGCACAGTATTTACCAACTCTTTCGCTTTTACCATCAGTTGACAGAGATGGCGGAGGATTTGATGGAGTGGGATAATGCATTGTTGGATCAGGACAGGATGACATGCTTTGAAAAGTTTATTATTCGAACAAAGCGACTTTCTGATGATATGGAAATTATGCGGGAGTATGCTATGGAGATATGGGAGATTTACCAGTCCCAGATAAGCATTCGGCAAAATGATATTATGAAGGTGCTTACCATTGTCACCACTATTTTTCTCCCCTTAAGTCTCCTTGCCGGTTGGTATGGTATGAACTTTGAATATATGCCGGAGATTTCCTGGAAATATGGATATGTCTTCGTTATTGGAGTGGCGCTATTTATTGTCATCACAAGCCTTGTCATCTTTCGGAAAAAAAGGTATTGGTAAAATAAAAACACTTCTTGACTTTAAAGTTTTAAAGTGATATATTGTTAAAAGATTTAATGGGTTTAGGAGGATAAATCATGAAAAAGAGATTGATTGCGATGGCCTTGATTAGCACGATGCTTGTAACCAGTCTTGTTGCATGTGGCAACAAAGGGGAAGACAAAAAGGGTGGCGTTGCCGGTGCTAAATACCAGGTAGGTGTGTGCCAATTGGTTCAGCATCCTGCATTGGATCAGGCAACAAAAGGATTTAAAGATGCCTTGAAGGAGAAGTTAGGGGATGAGGTTGATATTGATGAACAGAACGCAGCGGGGGATTCTGCCACATGTTCAACTATTTGTAATACATTTGCAAGCAGCAATAAGAGCTTGATTTTTGCAAATGCAACACCTGCCCTTGTAGCGGCAACACAGGCAACGGATTCTATTCCAATTGTTGGTACATCTATCACAGATTATGCTACAGCTTTGCAGATAGATGATTGGAAGGGAACAACAGGTGTTAATGTAACAGGAACATCTGACCTGGCTCCGTTGGATGAGCAGGCACAGATGATTGGAGAATTATTCCCAGATGCCAAGAAGGTAGGTATTTTGTACTGCTCAGCTGAGGCTAACTCAGTATATCAGTCAAAGGTTGTCACTAAGGCTTTAGAGAAAATGGGAATGACTGTTAAGGAGTATACATTTGCAGACACCAATGATGTATCTTCTGTAACAACAACTGCATGCGATGAGAGTGACGTATTATACATTCCGACCGATAACACAGCAGCATCTTGTACAGAGACGATCAACAGCGTGGCACTTCAGAAGAAGATTCCAATCATTGCCGGGGAGGAAGGTATTTGCGCTGGTTGTGGTGTGGCTACACTTTCTATTGATTACTATGATATCGGATATCGCGCTGGTATGATGGCATACGAGATTCTTGTAAATGGAGCTGATCCGGCAACTATGGAAATTGAATTTGCAAAAGAACTTACAAAGAAATACAACGCTGACATTTGCCAGAAGCTGGGTGTTGAGATCCCAGAGGATTACGAAGCGATTGAAGTATCAGAAGAGTAGTTGTATTTTTGATTGATTTCATATATTATTAGTATTGCTTTATTAGCTTACCGGGCACTGATACAAGCGCCCGGTAAATTTATATTATGGATTCATTTTTTGAATCCGGTCTGGAGGGTACAAATGGATATAGCAACCTTGTTTTCTGCTATGCCCGGTAATGTGGCACAGGGAATTATATGGGGAATCATGGCACTTGGCGTGTTTATGACATTTAAGCTTTTAAATTTTGCGGATTTGACGGTAGATGGCTCATTCGCCACAGGTGGTGCCGTGGCAGTCATTTTAATTACCGGCGGTTGGTCCGTCCCGGCAGCACTTGTAATGGCAACACTGGCTGGCGTGCTTGCAGGTATGGTGACTGGAATTTTACATACGGTCTTTGGTATCCCTGATATCCTGGCGGGAATTCTTACGCAAATTGCACTGTATTCTGTAAATCTGAATATAATGACGGGCAAGGCAAATGTGGCTGTCAGTGTAGATAAGTTCAATTTGCTGGTTTCCCTTCGCTTTGTATCAAAAACCATTTTGGTGGCATCCATCTTTGCCATTGCATTGATTTCTTTGATGTATTGGTATTTTGGAACCGCTCAGGGATGTGCGATTCGTGCCACAGGAAACAATCCGGCTATGAGTAGCGCTCAGGGTATCAATATTAACTTGATGAAGGTCATCACATTGGCACTTTCCAATGGCGTGGTTGCTCTTTCCGGCGGTTTGATGGCGCAGTATCAGGGATTTGCTGATATTAATATGGGACGTGGTGCTATTGTTATTGGTTTGGCAGCAGTTATCATCGGTGAGGTGTTGGGACACGCAATGATTGGCAAGCGTATGAATTTCATTGTTCGTATGTTGTTTGTCATTATCGGTGGTATTGTTTATTATATTGTTATTGGCATCGTTCTGTGGTTGCGTATGCCTACCAACGATTTGAAATTGTTTACAGCAATTATTGTGGCTATTTTCTTGGCTGTTCCGTATCTGCGCGGACAGGCGAAAAGCTCCTTTAGAAAAGCTGCCAGAAAAGGAGGACAGAAATAATGCTTACAGTTAACGAGATTTATAAGACATTTAATGCTGGCACGGTGAATGAAAAGCACGCACTTAACGGTGCATCCCTGACACTGCAGGAGGGAGAATTCGTCACTGTCATTGGTGGTAACGGAGCAGGTAAGTCTACCTTTTTGAATGCAGTGGCCGGTGTTTGGCCTGTGGATGCAGGAAGCATTTTGATTGATGGCGAGGATGTTACGGGACTTTGCGAATACAAGAGAGCGAAGTATTTGGGACGTGTGTTCCAGGACCCTATGACAGGAACCGCTGCGGATATGGAGATTCAGGAAAATCTTGCTTTGGCAGCAAGACGTGGTAAGAGCCGAGGACTTGGCTGGGGTATTTCCAAGAAAGAGAGAGAGCAGTATCACGAGATGCTTAAAATTCTTGACTTGGGACTTGAGGAGCGTATGACCTCTAAGGTGGGACTTCTCTCTGGCGGACAACGCCAGGCTTTGACACTTTTGATGGCCACATTGCAGAAGCCAAAGGTGCTTCTTCTTGATGAACACACGGCAGCTCTTGATCCGAAAACCGCCGCCAAGGTACTTGAGACCACAGAGCGGATTGTTACAGAAAATAATCTGACCACCTTGATGGTTACGCATAATATGAAGGATGCTATTGTTCACGGTGATCGTTTGATTATGATGAATGAAGGCAGAGTTATTCTAAATATTGCCGGAGAGGAAAAGAAGAAACTTACAGTGGAACAACTTCTTCATAAGTTCGAGGAAGTATCCGGAACAGAGTTTACCAGTGATAAGGCGATTCTGTCATAGAAAATTATGGGGATATGAAGTCCTTAGAATAATATGATGTTTGGGTGCCGGTCCGTTTGGTCTGACACCTATCATCATTTATAGACCTATGTTATGATAAATTCTTTGAAGAGAAGTTCTGCCCGTGGGAAGAACTTCTCTTGAGAGTATTTCAAAGGTTACATATGTTCACAAAGACATCACAATTAATACATAATATCAGTAAGGAGTTATACAATGACAACAGCACAGATTTGCATTATGATTGCCATCGTTTTGTATATGGCAATTATTGTGGCAGTAGGAGTGATTTACTCCAAGAGAAATCAGAATGCCGACGACTTTTATTTGGGAGGTCGTCAGTTAGGCCCAATCGTTACAGCTATGAGTGCGGAAGCATCTGATATGAGTAGCTGGCTGCTGATGGGATTGCCGGGAGTGGCCTATATTTCAGGTGTGGCAGATGCGGCATGGACAGCCATTGGACTTGCCATTGGTACATATTTAAATTGGTTATTTGTGGCAAAGCGTTTGCGCCGTTATTCAGAGAAAGTTGGGAATGCTATTACTATTCCTGAGTTTTTCAAAAAGAGATTTCGGGATGACAGCAATGTTCTCATATGTATTGCAGCAATCGTGATTTTGGTATTCTTTATTCCATATACGGCCAGTGGATTCGCAGCATGCGGAAAACTCTTTTCCTCTCTTTTTGGCATTGATTATATAGTAGCTATGATGATTAGTGCTTTGGTTATTGTTTCCTATACCATGCTTGGCGGTTTTTTGGCGGCCAGCACAACGGATTTGATTCAGAGCGTTGTTATGACCATTGCCCTTGTTGTGGTTGTTGGCTTTGGTATTCGTATGGCAGGGGGCTGGGATGTGGTAGCAGCCAATGCCAATGAGATTCCGGGATATCTAAGCATGACCCATATGGGAAATGTTGTGACAAAGGAAGTGGGAGCATACGGCATCATTACCATTATCTCAACAATGGCTTGGGGCTTGGGCTACTTCGGAATGCCCCATATCTTATTGCGTTTTATGGCTATTAAGGATGAGAACAAGATTGCTCTTTCCCGACGTATTGCCTCTGTTTGGGTAGTGATTTCTATGGCAGTGGCAATTCTCATTGGAATTGTAGGATACAGCGTAAGTAAAGCCGGCTCTATTGCATTTTTTGAGACACCTTCTGATGCAGAGAGAACGGTCATAGCTTTGGCTCAGCTTTTGAGTGAAAATGGCGTTGCCTTCGCCTTGATTGCCGGTGTGATTTTGGCCGGCATTTTGGCATGTACTATGTCAACATCAGACTCACAGCTCTTGGCAGCATCCTCTGCATTTTCACAGAACTTGCTTGTTGATGTGATAGGATGTAAGATTAGTGAAAAGGGCAAAATGATTGCAGCCAGACTCACTGTCATTGCCATTGCACTGATTTCTATCTTTATTGCCAGAAATCCGGACAGCTCTGTATTTAGCATTGTTTCCTTTGCATGGGCCGGATTTGGAGCAGCCTTTGGCCCTGTTATGTTATTCTCTTTGTTTTGGAGAAGAACCAATCGCCAGGGTGCCATTGCCGGTATGGCTGCCGGTGGGGCTATGGTATTCATTTGGAAATATTTGGTGCGCCCACTGGGAGGCCCATGGAATATATATGAATTGCTTCCGGCATTTTTAGTGGGATGTGTAGTGATTGCCCTGGTGAGCTTAACTACAAAAGCGCCATCCCAGGAAATTGTAAAAGAATTTGATGAGGTTGCCGCAGGAAAATAAAGGCAACTTTTGGAGGATGAAATGAACGAGAATCAAAATGGTCGTCCAAACGGACCAAATAACAACAACAATAACAATAACAATAAGAAACCGCAACCCATTATGTTGTTTGTTCTGTTTGCGTTGATTGCAATGTTTGTGACCAACCTGCTTTACAACAATATTACATCCGGATCCAAACAGTCCATTACCTACACCAAGTTTTTGGAGCTTGTGGAGAAGGATCAGGTGAAGTCTGTTGTCTTTGAGGGAGACAAAATCAACATCAAGCTGAAGAAGGATGCTTCTTATGCGGGAAGCAAAGAGACAGAGGCTTTGGCTGAATATTATGAGCAGAGTATGGGACAGAGTATGGCGATGACCTTTGTGACTGCCCACGTAAATGATGATGATTTACTACCTCTATTGAAGGAACACAATGTAGAAATTGATGGAAAGGTCTCAGACTCTACCTCGGTGATTATCTACAATGTTTTGAGTTTTGTGATTCCTATTATTCTGTTCTGGTTGCTTTTGTCCTTCCTTATGAAGCGCATGGGTGGCGGTCCTATGGGTGTGGGCAAGTCAAACGCTAAGGTTTATGTAGAAAAGACTACTGGCGTCACCTTTAAGGATGTGGCCGGACAGGATGAAGCAAAAGAATCCCTACAGGAAGTGGTAGACTTCTTGCACAACCCACAGAAGTATGCAGCAATCGGTGCAAAATTGCCTAAGGGCGCCCTTTTGGTGGGACCTCCCGGTACAGGTAAAACATTACTTGCCAAGGCTGTGGCCGGAGAGGCTGGTGTGCCATTCTTCTCACTGGCCGGTTCTGACTTTGTTGAGATGTTTGTTGGTGTTGGTGCATCACGAGTTCGTGATTTGTTTAAGGAGGCTCAAAAGGCGGCTCCTTGTATTATCTTTATTGATGAGATTGACGCCATTGGTAAGAGCCGTGATTCCAGATATGGCGGCGGCAACGATGAAAGAGAGCAGACTTTGAATCAGTTGTTGGCCGAGATGGATGGCTTCGATACATCCAAGGGTCTTTTGATTTTGGCGGCTACCAACCGTCCGGAAGTATTGGATAAGGCATTGCTTCGTCCGGGACGTTTTGACCGTCGAATCATCGTAGATCGTCCGGATCAGAAAGGACGTCTGGAGACACTGAAGGTGCACGCCAAAGATGTGGCCATGGATGAGACGGTGGACTTGGAAGCTATGGCTTTGGCATCCGCTGGCCTTGTGGGATCAGATCTTGCAAATATTATCAATGAGGCGGCTATTAATGCTGTAAAACATAACCGTAAGTTTGTAAATCAGGATGATTTGTTTGAAGCCTTTGAATTGGTTGCCGTTGGTGGCAAGGAAAAGAAAGATCGGGCTATGAGCGAGAAGGAACGAAAGATTGTCTCATATCACGAGGTGGGGCATGCGCTTGTTTCTGCCTTGCAAAAGAATACAGAGCCGGTACAGAAGATTACCATCGTTCCTCGTACCATGGGAGCTCTCGGCTACACCTTACAGACCCCGGAGGAGGAGAAGTTCTTAGAGACCAAGGATGAGCTCATTGCAAAGATTACCACCTTTATGGGCGGTCGCGCAGCGGAGCAGTTGGTGTTTGAGTCTCCTACCAGCGGAGCTTCTAACGATATCGAGAATGCAACAAACATTGCAAGAAATATGGTGACACGTTTTGGTATGTCAGATCGATTCAAGATGATGGGACTTGCTTCTGTTGAGAACCAGTATCTGGAGGGAAGAGCATCTATGAGCTGTGCTGAGACAACTGCCGCAGAAGTAGATCAGGAAGTACTTAAGATTATCACCTCTTGTTATGATGAAGCGGTGAGACTTCTTCAGGAGAATCGGGATATTTTGGATCAGATTTCTGATTACCTCTATGAGCACGAGACTATTACCGGCAAGGAATTCATGAAGATTTTCCGCCAGTTAAAGGGTCTTGATGACACAGAAGAAGAGCAAAACCAAGATGATTTGTTCCAGGAAGAATAATGGACTATGAATGAACATTTTTCGATTGAAGAAGAATTAACAAAACTCCCGGATTCTCCGGGAGTTTACATTATGCATGACGCCAAAGATGCCATTATTTATGTGGGGAAAGCCCTGTCTCTTCGCCATCGGGTGAGACAGTATTTTCAACCCAGCCACAACGAAGGCATTAAAAAGGCGCAAATGGTAAAACAGATTGCTTATTTTGAGTATATTGTCACGGACTCGGAGTTGGAGGCGCTGGTGTTGGAGTGTAATCTCATCAAGGAACACCGACCAAAGTACAATACTATGCTTCGAGACGACAAGACGTACCCATATATAAAAGTGACGCTGGGAGAGGTATATCCCAGGGTCCTTTTTTCGCGTCAGATAAAGAAAGACAAATCCAAGTACTTTGGACCATTTACCAGTGCAACGGCGGTAAAGGATACCATCGATTTGGTCCAAAAGATATATCACTTAAGAACCTGTAACAAAAAATTTCCGGACAGCTTTGGCAAGGAGAGACCTTGCTTGAATTATCATATGAAGCAGTGTCCCGGCGTTTGTACGGGAAATGTGTCTCAGGAGGTATATGCAAAAAGCGTAGAGGGTGCACTATCCTTCTTGAATGGTTCCTATCAGCCGGTGATTCAGATGCTGGAGGAGAAGATGCAAGATGCTGCAGAGCATATGGAATTTGAAAAGGCAGCAGAGTATCGGGATTTGCTTTCAAGTGTCAATGCCTGTATGCAGAAGCAGAAAATCACCAATGCCAATGAGGCAGATGATAAAGATATTGTGGCTGTGGCACAAAAGGGCGAGGATGCGGTGATACAAGTTTTCTTTGTTCGCTCCGGAAAGTTGATTGGGCGAGAACATTTCTTTATGAATGTGCGACTTGAGGAGACGGAGCCGGAAATTGTTGCGGGATTTTTGCAACAGTTTTATGGAGGAACTCCGGTGATTCCTAAGGAAATCCATTTGCAGCATCCAATTCCGGAACAGGATGTGGTAGAGGAGTGGCTCTCTTCCAAGAAGGGACAGCGGGTTTATTTAAAGACCCCACAAAAGGGCCTGAAGAATAAAATGGTAGAATTGGCGGAAAAGAATGCAGCCCTTGTGTTGGAGCAGGACAGAGAGCGAATGAAAAAGGAAGAGGGGCGTACCATAGGAGCCTTAAGGGAGATTGCAAATCTTCTGGGTATGGATAACATCAATCGAATGGAAGCGTTTGATATTTCCAATATCAATGGATTCCAAACCGTAGGCTCTATGGTTGTATTCGAAAAGGGAAAACCTCTTCGCAGTGACTACCGAAAGTTTAAACTGAAAACCGTTACAGGCCCGGATGATTACGGTTCTATGCGAGAAGTGTTAACTCGACGATTTACTCACGGACTGCAGGAACGGGATGAACGAAAGGAAAAGGGCATGGAAGAAAGCCTGGGCAGCTTTAGCAAGTTTCCGGATGTGATTATGATGGACGGAGGCCGTGGTCAGGTGAATATATGCCAGGAGGTTCTTTCGGAGCTGGGCATTCATATTCCCGTGTGTGGAATGGTGAAGGATGACCATCACAGAACCAGAGGCCTTTACTTTGGCAATGTTGAAATTCCAATCGATAAGTCATCAGAGGGATTTCATTTAATCACGCGGCTTCAGGATGAGGCGCACCGCTTTGCCATTGAGTATCACAGGAGTCTGCGCTTAAAGAGCCAGGTTCATAGTTTTCTGGATGACGTGGAGGGCATTGGACCCGCCAGACGAAAAGCGCTAATGAAACGATTTGAAAGCGCAGAGGATATGGCTAAGGCAACCCTAGAAGAGTTGGCTGACACCCCCTCTATGGATGTGCGTTCCGCTACAGCCCTTTATGACTATCTTCATGGTTTGACAAACAGGTGAAATACTTTAAAATATAGATAGATTAAGAGAGGATGGGTATTACTATGGAAGGTATGGGAGCAAAATTATCAGAAATTGCAAAGCGCTTGGAGTTGAAAAATTTCACAGAGAGCTTGGATTTGGGTAAGAGAGAGGTGCATGTTGCAGACGTGAATCGTCCTGCATTGCAGTTGAATGGATTCTACGAGCATTTTGAAGTGAACCGAATTCAGATAATCGGTATGGTGGAGCAGGCGTATTTAAATAGCAAGACCTCAGAGAAGAGGGCAGAGATTTATGAGAAACTACTGAGTTATGATATTCCATGCCTGATTTTTTGTAGAGGATTTGTGCCGGAGGATTCCCTGGTTAAGGTTGCATTAGAACGCCAGATTCCTGTTTTGGGAACAGATCGTGGTACATCAGAGTTTATGTCTGAGCTGATTATTGAGTTAAATACCATCTTAGCTCCTTGTACCACCATCCACGGTGTGCTTGTTGATGTATACGGCGAAGGTCTTTTGATTACAGGTGAGAGCGGAATTGGTAAGAGCGAGGCGGCCTTAGAGCTTATCAAACGTGGTCACCGCCTTGTGGCAGATGATGTGGTTGAAATCCGAAAGACCAATGCCAGAACACTTATGGGAAAGGCACCTGCAGTGACAAAGCACTTAATTGAGTTGAGAGGCATTGGCGTTATTGACGTTAAGAGTCTTTTTGGTGTAGAGTGTGTCAAGGAAGTTCAGAAGATTGACTTTGTTATTAAACTGGAAGACTGGAAGAAAGAGAATAATTATGACCGCCTCGGTATGGAAGATGAATATATGGATATTCTAGGTATTAATGTAACCTGTCATTCCCTTCCGATTCGACCGGGACGAAATCTTGCTGTTATCTGTGAGACAGCAGCAGTTAACCATCGCCAGAAGAAAATGGGCTATAATGCTGCACAGGAATTATATCGCAGAGTGCAGGAAAATATTAGTAATGGTCTATAAAGTATTTGAATATAGATAAATAGAAGGAGTATAGGAAATGGAAAGAAAAAACGCATGGGAAAAGTATCGGGAAGATGCTGACAAGAAGAAGGTCTTTGATTTTGCAGAAGGATATCGTCAGTTTATTTCCAATAACAAGACAGAGAGAGAATGTACAACATTTTTTGTTGAGAGATTGGATGCAGCAGGCTATGTAAACCTTGATGATGTCATTGCAAACAATAAGTCTCTGAAAGCAGGAGATAAAGTGTACGCTGTTAATAAAAAGAAGACAATTGCCTGCTTTGTCATTGGAAAGCAGCCGATTTCTGCCGGTATGCAGATTTTAGGGGCCCACATTGATTCGCCTCGTATGGATTTAAAGCAGAATCCGTTATATGAGGATACGGATATGGCAATGCTTGACACACATTATTATGGTGGTGTTAAAAAGTACCAGTGGGTGACCTTGCCACTAGCCCTCCACGGTGTAGTTGCCAAGAAAGATCAAACCATTGTGAATGTTTGCATCGGTGAGGAAGAGGATGACCCTGTATTTGGAGTAAGCGATTTGCTTATCCATTTGTCAGACGAGCAGTTGAAAAAAACGGCAAACAAGGTTGTTGAAGGTGAGGACTTAAATCTTCTTGTTGGTAGCATCCCAGGAGTTGCTGAGGATGAGAAGGAGCTTGTAAAGAAGAATATCCTTAACATTCTTTTAAAACAGTATGATATTGAGGAGGAAGACTTCCTCTCAGCAGAAATTGAAGTTGTTCCGGCCGGCGCTGCCAGAGATTACGGATTTGATCGTTCTATGATTATGGGTTACGGTCATGACGACAGAGTATGTGCATACCCATCCTTTATGGCTATGCTTGAGATGGATGCTCCGGAGTACACCAGCGTATGCTTGCTTGTGGATAAGGAAGAGATTGGTTCTGTAGGTGCAACCGGTATGCAGTCTCGCTTCTTCGAGAATACAGTTGCTGAGCTCTTGGCACTGACAGGAGAAGAAGGAAACATTTACCTGCACAGAGCACTGAAAAATTCCAAGGCATTGTCCTCAGACGTAAGTGCAGCATTTGACCCTAACTATCCATCTGTCATGGAGAAGAATAATACAGCATACTTTGGAAGAGGTATGGTATTTAACAAATATACAGGCGCACGTGGCAAGAGTGGATCTAACGATGCCAACGCAGAGTATGTAGGAGAGCTTCGCCGCATTATGGATGATGCAAATGTTTACTTCCAGACATCGGAGCTTGGCAAGGTAGATGCAGGCGGCGGTGGAACCATTGCATACATTCTTGGCAACCTGGATATGGATGTGATTGACAGTGGTGTGGCAGTTCTCAACATGCACGCCCCATGGGAGATTATCAGCAAGGTGGACTTGTACGAGGCGTTCCTTGCCTATGTAGCATTTTTGAAATTTGCCAGATAAGGAGTATGCAATGGATTGGAAAACAAAACTATTAGAGTCGTTTTCCGGGATACAGTTCCAGTTGGATGAGCCTATGGTTCGTCATACCACTTTTAAGATTGGTGGCCCGGCAGAGGTATATGTGGAGCCTACCATAAAAGAGGCAGTGGAATTGATAACCTATTGTAGAAGTGAGAAGATAGCCTACACCATTTTGGGAAATGGTAGTAATGTGCTTGTGTCAGATGCAGGGTTAGAGGGCGTGGTGATTTCCTTCGGCAAAGCCGCATCGGGTATTGCCATAGATGGCAAAATAATTGTGGCGGAAGCGGGGGCACTGCTCTCCCAGGTGGCAAATGCTGCCGCTAAGGAAGCATTGACAGGACTTGAATTTGCTGCCGGTATTCCCGGAACCATTGGTGGGGCATTGATGATGAATGCCGGTGCCTATGGTGGCGAGATGAATCAAGTGGTTGTCTCTGCAGATGTGTTACTGTCAGATGGAAGTGTTGTTACATGGACAAGAGAAAAACTGCAGCTATCCTATCGACACAGCAGAATGATGGAGGAAGAAGCCATTGTTTTGCGTGCTGTATTGGCTCTGGCGCCGGGGAATGCCACAGACATCAAAGAGATGATGGAGGATTTTCGCGGCAGAAGACAGGACAAGCAGCCACTTCAATACCCCAGTGCGGGAAGTACCTTCAAACGTCCGGAAGGATATTTTGCAGGAAAACTTGTCATGGATGCAGGTCTTGCAGGATATCGGGTAGGAGGAGCTGCAGTATCGGATAAGCACTGTGGCTTTGTGATAAATGCGGACCATGCCACTGCAAATGATGTATATCAGTTGATGCAGGATGTATCAGAAAAGGTGAAGCAGCAGTTTGGTGTTGTATTGGAACCGGAAGTTCGTTTCTTGGGTAAGTTTTAGGAGGATGTTATGAAGTTGTTAATTCTTACCGGTATGTCCGGTGCAGGAAAAAGTACAGCTTTCAAAATGCTTGAGGATTTGGGGTACTTTTGTGTGGACAATTTGCCAATTCCTCTATTAAAAAGTATGATCGATTTGACGGACCAGCCCAGTGTCAAGGAGCAGAAGGTGGTTGTTGGAATCGATATTCGAAGTGGTGAGCAATTAAGTCTGTTACAGGAAGTTTTGACAGAACTCCGAGATGACGGCAAGAAATACAATATTCTGTTTTTGGATGCAGAGGATGAGGTCTTAATTAAACGTTATAAGGAGACCAGACGAAATCATCCTTTGTCCGGAATGGAACGGATTCAGGCAGGCATTGTGAAGGAGCGCGAGGCAATTGCCTTTCTGAAAAAGCAGGCAGACTACATCATAGATACTTCACACCTTCTTACCAGAGAGTTGAAGGAAGAATTGCAGAGAATCTTTGTTGCAGAAGAAAACTTTCAGAGTCTCTTTGTGACGGTAATGTCCTTTGGATTTAAGTATGGAATTCCATCCGATGCGGATCTTGTTTTTGATGTAAGATTTTTGCCAAACCCATATTATGTGGCGGAGCTTCGTCCAAAAACCGGCAATGACATAGAAATACAACAGTTTGTGATGGCACATAAGGAGGCTCATGAATTTATTGACAAGCTGGATGATATGATTCAATTTCTGATTCCAAACTATATCAAGGAGGGGAAGAATCAGCTTGTAATTGCCATTGGATGCACGGGAGGAAAGCACCGTTCCGTTACCTTGGCCAATCAGTTATATCAAAGACTGGTAGGAAACGATACCATTGGACTTAAGATTGAGCACAGAGACATTGGCAAGGATGCTTTGCGGGGCAAATAGGAGGAAGTTATGTCTTTTTCCAGTGAGGTGAAACGTGAACTGGCACAACACATAAGTAAGGCTCGTCATTGCCAGCTGGCCGAGCTGGCTGCCATCATCAGTCACGAGGCAAGATTGCTGGTTCGTGACGGCAAGACCAGACTATGTTTTATGTCAGATAATGAAATAACACAAAAAAAATACTTTACTTTATTGAATAAAACAACTACTATAAATACCAATGGACTAGAATTGTCTCAAGAAGAAGCGAAGGAAGTCCTAACCACAGTGAAGATGTGGAAGGAGACGGTGGGGGTGCCGAATCTAACTATGGACGTGGTAGATGGACTTTTGCTACAGCAGACATGCTGCAAGCGCGCTTTTGTTCGTGGGGCTTTTTTGGCGTCAGGATCTATCAGCGATCCAAACAAGGGATATCACTTCGAAATTGTGTGTATTACGCCCGAACAGGCGAAACAACTGCAGGAGGTGATGATGTCCTTTGATGTGGATGCGAAAGTGGTGGAACGAAAGAAACATTATGTAGTGTACTTAAAGGAAGGCGCTCAGATTGTTGACATGTTAAATGTCATGGGAGCCCATGTGGCTTTAATGAATTTGGAGAATGTGCGAATACTCAAAGAGATGCGCAATTCCGTTAATCGCAAGGTGAATTGTGAGACGGCTAACATTTCCAAGACAGTAAATGCTGCAGTGCGTCAGGTGGAAGATATCCAATTTATTATGGATACAAAAGGACTGTCAAGCCTGCCAGAGAATTTACAGGAAATTGCTCAGGTACGTCTGGAGCATCCGGATATGCCTTTGAAGGATTTGGGCACACTGCTGATGCCGCCAATAGGCAAATCAGGGGTGAACCATCGCCTGCGAAAAATTAGCGAAATCGCTGAGAAACTGAGAGTGTAAGGAAGGAGCAATCATGAGAAAAGAAGTAACCGTAAATATGTCACAGAGTATGGAAGCGACACCAATTGCACATTTGGTGCAGTTGGCCAATCAGTTTGCCAGCCAGATTTATTTTGAAATGGATACAAAGAAGGTGAATGCCAAGAGTATCATGGGTATGATGAGCTTGGTATTGGCTTCAGGAATGGTAGTTACCATCGATGCAAATGGAGAGGACGAAATAGAAGCAGCAGCTGCGTTGGAGAAGTTTTTGACGGAGTAAGTGATTATGAGTAAGAGGTTATTGTTTATATTTAACCCTCGTTCCGGTAAAGGAAAAATCAAAGAGCATTTGGCAGATATCATTGATACCATGGTAAAAGCCGGATTTGAAGTTACTACATATACAACCCAATGTCAGGGGGATGCCATTGAAAAGGCAAAAGCAGAAGCAGGAAACTATGACCGCATTGTGTGCAGTGGTGGGGATGGAACCTTGGATGAGGTGGTGACAGGAGTTATGTCATCCGGTCACAAGGTCCCGGTTGGATATATTCCTGCGGGAAGTACCAATGACTTTGGCAATTCCCTTGGAATCGACAAGAATATGCTTCATGCGGCAGAGATTGCATCCAATGGATCTCCATTTGCCTGTGACATCGGGCGCTTCAATGATGACTACTTTGTTTATGTTGCAGCCTTTGGTTTGTTTACAGAAGTATCATATTCTACAAGCCAGGATCTTAAGAATATGCTTGGACATGCAGCATATATTCTCGAGGGTATGAAACAAATATGGGACATTCCATCCTTCCATATGCAGGTGGAATACGACGGCAATGTTTTCTATGATGAGTTTATTTACGGGATGATCACAAACTCCAAGTCTGTTGGAGGATTTAAAGGCATTATTCCCGGCGATATCGGATTAAATGATGGTGTCTTTGAAGTCACATTGATTAAGACCCCAAAGAATCCGATTCAGTTAAACGAAATTCTTGCGTTTCTGACAGGAATCGTCAAGGATTCCAATATGGTGTATTCTTTCCAGACGGATTTGCTTACACTTAAGAGCTCGGATCATGTACCTTGGACGCTAGATGGTGAATACGGCGGTGATCATAACAAGGTAACCGTGCAGGATTGTAAGAAGGCGTTGGAAATTATTGTTGAATAGAATGGCTTTTTGAGCTATAATGTTTTGAGAAAAAGAATAAAAATGAAATGGAGGAACCGAAATGTTGGTATCTGCAAAAGAGATGTTGGACAAGGCTAAGGCTGGACATTACGCAGTAGGTCAGTTCAATATCAATAACTTAGAATGGACAAAGGCAATTTTATTGACTGCACAGGAGTGCAATTCTCCAGTCATCCTTGGTGTTTCTGAAGGTGCTGGAAAGTATATGACAGGTTACAAGACTGTTGCAGCAATGGTCAAGGCTATGATTGAAGAATTGGAGATTACTGTTCCGGTTGCTCTTCACTTAGATCACGGTAGCTATGAAGGATGTCTCAAATGTGTAGAGGCGGGCTTCTCATCTATCATGTTTGACGGTTCTCACTACCCAATTGATGAGAACGTTGCAAAGACTACAGAGTTAGTTGAGCTTGCTCACAGCAAGGGAATGTCAATCGAAGCTGAGGTTGGTTCCATCGGTGGAGAAGAAGACGGTGTTGTAGGTGCCGGTGAGTGTGCTGATCCGGAAGAGTGCAAGGCGATTGCAGACTTGGGAGTTGACATGCTTGCAGCCGGTATTGGTAACATCCACGGCAAGTATCCGGAGAACTGGGCAGGACTTAGTTTTGAGACATTGGATGCTGTACAGCAGAAGACAGGTGATATGCCATTAGTTCTTCACGGTGGTACAGGTATTCCTGAGGATATGATTAAGAAAGCAATCTCACTTGGCGTTGCTAAGATTAACGTTAACACAGAGTGTCAGTTATCATTTGCAGCTGCCACAAGAGAATATGTTGAGGCTGGTAAGGACTTAGAAGGAAAGGGCTTTGACCCTAGAAAGCTCCTTGCTCCTGGTACAGAGGCTATCAAGGCAACTGTTAAGGAAAAGATGGAATTGTTCGGTTCTATTAACAGAGCATAAGATTTCACAAATACAAGGTGTTCCGCATATCATAACGGGACACCTTTGCTTTTATGAAAGGACATGATATGAGAGAAGATATTTTCAATGTAGCAGATATTTTCGGGGAGAACGTGTTCAACGATGCGGTAATGCGGGAGCGCTTGCCTAAGAAAACATACCAGAAGATGATAGAGGTCATCCATGAAGGTAGAGAATTAGATCTGGAAACAGCGGATGTCGTGGCTCATGAGATGAAGGAATGGGCCATTGAGAAGGGTGCAACCCATTACAGCCATTGGTTTCAGCCACTTACCGGCGTCACAGCAGAGAAGCATGACTCCTTTATCACAGCTCCTATGTCAAATGGCAAGGTGCTTATGAGTTTTTCCGGTAAGGAGCTCATCAAGGGTGAGCCGGATGCGTCTTCTTTCCCATCAGGTGGCCTTCGAGCTACTTTCGAGGCGAGAGGATATACGGCCTGGGATTGTACGTCACCGGCGTTTGTCAGAAAAGATGCTGCTGGAGCTACCCTTTGTATTCCAACCGCTTTTTGCTCCTACACAGGGGAAGCCTTGGATCAGAAGACACCACTGCTTCGTTCTATGGAAGCCATTAGCGAACAGTCTATTCGACTGCTTCGTCTATTTGGCAATCAGACATCAAAAAGAGTTGTTCCTTCTGTGGGAGCAGAACAGGAATATTTTATTGTAGATAGAGAGAAATACCTACAGAGAAAAGATTTGATTTATACAGGAAGAACCCTGTTTGGCGCTATGCCTCCAAAAGGACAGGAGATGGACGACCATTACTTTGGTGCCATCCGTGAGCGCATTGCGGCATATATGAAGGATGTAAATGAGGAGCTTTGGAAGTTGGGTGTTTCCTCTAAGACCCAGCACAATGAGGTGGCTCCGGCACAGCATGAGCTGGCACCGATTTATGCGGAAGCAAATGTGGCGGTAGACCACAATCAGCTTATTATGGAAACCTTGAAAAAGGTAGCCGGTCGTCAGGGATTACAGTGCTTGCTTCACGAAAAGCCTTTTGCAGGGGTCAATGGTTCCGGTAAGCACAACAACTGGTCACTTGTTACAGATGACGGAATCAATTTGTTGGATCCGGGGAAGACACCACATGAGAATATCCAGTTCTTGCTTGTGTTAGGATGTGTTTTGCAGGCGGTAGACCGCCACGCTGATTTGCTTCGGGAGTCCGCGGCGGATGTTGGTAACGACCATCGTTTGGGAGCGGATGAGGCACCACCGGCAATTATCTCTGTGTTCTTGGGAGAACAGCTCCAGGATGTGGTAACACAGCTGGTAGATACCGGTTCTGCTACCCATTCACTGAAGGGTGAACGTTTGGAGACAGGTGTTAGAACATTACCTGATTTTATGAAGGATGCCACAGACCGTAACCGTACATCCCCATTTGCCTTTACAGGAAATAAGTTTGAATTCCGTATGGTGGGCTCTCAGGACTCTGTGGGAGAACCTAATATTGTGCTGAATACCATTGTTGCAGAAGCTTTTGCTGAGGCCTGCGATGAATTAGAGCAGGCAGAAGATTTCGATATGGCTGTACATAATTTGATTAAGCGTCTTATGAGAGAACATGAGCGCATCATCTTTAACGGCAATGGTTACTCAGAGGAATGGGTAGACGAGGCGAAGAGAAGAGGCCTTCCAAATATCAAGACTATGCTGGATGCCATTCCGGCTTTGACTACAGACAAATCCGTGGCACTGTTTGAAAAGTTTGGTGTGTTTACCAGAGCAGAGCTAGAGTCCCGTGCAGAAATCGAATATGAACAGTATGCCAAGGAAATCAACATCGAAGCCAAAACGATGATTGACATTGCTACCAAACAGATTATTCCGGCAGTTATTCAGTATGCCACAACTTTAGGTAACTCCATCAACACAATCAGAAGTGCTTGTGATGCTGACGTATCCGTTCAAACAGAGATTTTAATGGAGGTATCTGACCTTCTGACAGATACGAAGGTAAGCCTTGCAAGATTGCAGGATGCTGTGAATCAGGGAGTTGCCATTAAGGGTGACAATCAGGCGAGAGCCAAGTTCTATCAGGACGAAGTGGTAACAGCTATGGAGGCCCTTAGAGCTCCGGTTGACAAGCTGGAGATGCTTGTGGATAAGGAAGCATGGCCAATGCCATCCTACGGTGATTTGATTTTTGAGGTCTAAAGATATGTATAAGAAAAAGAGCCGCACTAGCGGCTCTTTTTGTGTGCCAGTATATATTTTTATTGTGTAGGCGTTGGATTTGGGTTCTGGAGATTGCCCCAGTTCCAAAAACTCAGCCCACCAAAACCACTGGTAGTATTGTCAGTGGCGTTTGGATCTGTTGTGGTTCCATCCGATATACTACCCTCGGCGTTTGGCTTGTTGCCTTCTGCCGGAGCTTCTTGAGAAGCTTTTGTGTGGGTGGTACACTTGGTGTTTAACGTCTCTTCTGTAATGAGGAAAGGTTCATCCTCTGTTCCGGCACTTCCGCCAAGAATATACACATTAGATGTTCTGTTCGGACAGTATTCATTGGCAATTTGGCCGGTGTCGGCACAAATCTCTGCTCTCACGTGATGATCACATGATTCTGTAGGAACATTGTCTTTATCAAAGTATTCCGTGTATACCATAGACCCTCTTGGATCGCAATCGCAAAGGCCTTCAACAGCTAACTTTCCGGATTTTTTACATACCGTTGCTGTGACAATGCCGGATGGCTGAGAGAAGTTTTTCGTTGGCAATCCCTCGTGGATACGTGCCATGACAGCGTGCCAAATCTGCTTAGAATATGCAGTGTAGCTTTGCTCTGTACAGTCATCGTATCCGCCCCATACAGCTGCGGTGTAATATGGTGTGTATCCTGCAAAGCAGGTATCACGGTTCTTTGTTGTGGTACCGGTTTTACCGGCTGTTGGCATATTTGGAAGGCCTGCACCGCCACCGGTACCGGAAGAGATAACATCCTGCATAGCGCTTGTTAATAACCATGCTGTGGTTGGCTTTAATACCTCTTTTGTTTCTGCCTCGGTATTGTCAAGAATCACATTACCGTTGTGATCCAATACTTCTGTATAGAAGATTGGCTCATGGTATGTTCCCTGGTTTGCGATGGTTGCGTACGCTGCGGTAAGTTCCAGGTCAGTTACGCCATTGGTGATACCACCCAGACAGAGACTCTGGTTGTTGTCGCCGGCCTCCAGGGTTGTAATTCCCAGCGCTTCTGCGTATTCAAATCCCAAACCGGTGCCAATCTCAGTCAGATTCTTAACGGTAACAACATTCATAGAACTGATAATGGCATCGCGGATGGTTGTAAATCCACGGTAGCGATTATCGTAGTTGTGAAGCGGAGTACCGTTAGCGTAGTCGGTAGGACAGTCATCCACAACAGATGCAAGTGTCTTTCCGCCGGCGTCAAGGGCAGCTGCATAGCATCCGATAATCTTAAAACAAGAACCGGGCTGTCTGGTAATACTTGTGGCACGGTTAAGTGTCTTACTGGCATTTTTGTCTCCGCGTCCACCTACAAGTGCAACCACCTGACCGGTGGTGTGATCAATAACAGAGATGGCAGCCTGTGGCTGTAAGGTGTAGGTGATAGATTCGCCACCTTCAGCAATGGTGTCACCCTTCTTCATAATTTCTTTCTTGTAGGCTTCGATAGCTTCGTCACATTCCTCTTCAGAGGCAAAATTGATGTCATAGTTTGGATTCTGTGCCTGATAATAGGTCAGCATCGTCTGCTCACTGTAATTCTCAGTAGAACCATCAGCCTTTGTTACTGTCAATCGATATGAGAAAGAGTGTAGTACATGATCATTATAGTTGTCGTTGTTGTTTACCTCTTCCTCGCAAATTTTCTGGAATGCGCTGTTTTGTGTGGATTTGATGGTAAGTCCGCCACTGTATAAAAGCTTGTAGGCCTGTGCTTCTGTGTAATCCTTCTTCTCAACCAGATCCTTATAAACCTGATCGGTCAGTGCATCTACGAAATAAGAAGTGCTTCCCGCCGGATTTTCCGCATTGGCAACCTGAATACGCTCATATACGTTGTCATCCATGGCCTTGTTGTATGCCTTCTGGGAAATGTACCCCTGTTCCAACATCTTGGTTAATACCTTCTTGCGACGCTTTGCGTTGTCCGTGGGATTCGAAATTGGATTGTATTTTGATGGATTCTGTGTGATGGCTGCAATGGTGGCACTTTCGGAAAGTGTCAGTTCTGAAACGGTCTTATTAAAATAACGTTCAGATGCTGCCTCAACACCTAAGGTGTTTTGTCCCAGGTTAATGGTGTTGAGATAATTCTCAAGAATGGTGTCCTTATCCTCCACCTTCTCCAACTGAACAGCTAAGTACTGTTCCTGAATTTTTCTTTCTAAACGCTGTCGAAAGGTGTTTTCTGAAGTCCATGTGGTGAAGTAGTTATTCTTCAAAAGCTGCTGTGTAATGGTACTGGCACCCTGTGAGAAATCCCCACCACTGATAATACCGGTAAAGGCTGCACGGACAATACCGCGAATATCAATACCGTTGTGTTTGTAAAATCGCTCATCCTCGATGGCAACAAAGGCGTACTGCAAATCCTTAGGGATATCGGAAATTGGTACATAGGAGCGGTTGGCTCCGGATGCGGCTAAGGTTTCAATTTCTGCACCGTCTGCATCCAGCACTGTGGTAGAAAATCCCTCAGGTGATATGTTTACATCCTTAATGTCGGGACATTCCTTAATCAGAAGAATGGCGTAAGTACCACCTCCGATGGCTCCTAAAATCATAATCGCCAGCAAGCAGATGAGTACGGTTTTTAGGAATGTAACCGTAAACTTCTTTTTATTCTTTGCACTCTTAGGCGAAAGCTTTTTGCTTTGCTTATGTGCACTCTTTTTGCCGTAATTCATGTTGTTCTCCTTTTTAGATGCACCTCATTGTAAGGTACATCTGATCATTCAAGAAATAAATATATAGACACTTTATTATACCAAACATATCGTTTATAATAAAGAAAAATCTCGATTAGGATAGGCTTATGAATAGAATTGTTTATGTAGGCGGGCAGGGCGAGATCGTTGAGAAGAAATCTCGTTTTATTGCTACAGTACAGCCGGTAAAAACAGAGCAGGAGGCACTGGACTTTATTGCGGCTAAGAAAAAGGAATATTGGGATGCCAGACACAACTGTTATGCCTATATTATTGGTAAAAATCAGGAAGTTATGCGATGCTCCGATGATGGTGAGCCGGCCCAGACAGCGGGCAGACCGATGCTGGATGTTTTACTTGGAGCAGATGTGTACAATGTGGTAGTGGTGGTGACAAGATATTTCGGCGGTGTGCTTTTGGGAACCGGTGGCCTGGTGAGGGCTTATCAGGGGGCAACCAAGGCAGGATTAGATGCCTGTGCTGTGGTAGAGCAGAGCTTAGGTCGTATGCTTACCATTTCTACCGATTATAATGGATACGGCAAGATTGAATACATTTTGCGGGAGCACAATGTGCCAATCTCTGATACGGTCTTTGGAACAGATGTGGAGATTGCAGTTGTCGTAGATGAGTCACTTTGGGAACGTTTGCCGCAAGAGATAGCCGATAAGACAAGTGGTACGGCAGAACTTACCTGGGGAGACGAGGTTTTATATGGCAATCACAAGGGGGAAGTGGTACTCTTTTTGGACTAGATATACATTCTGAAAAAAAGTAAAAAAAGTACTTGATTTTTTGTATGTGCTTCTGTATAATATCCATTGTTGAGTCGCAAGACGAACAGAATATTGGCCCATCGCCAAATGGTAAGGCAACGGACTCTGACTCCGTCATTTCAAGGTTCGAATCCTTGTGGGCCAGCTAAAAAGGAACTTCTTTCGAAGTTCCTTTTTTTGTGGTTATTCTCGAATTTAGTGCGTCTGTCATGGGTGTTTTTCATCACGGCCGAAACATTATAATCGATTTGGATTGTCTGTCAAAAAAATGTACTCGGCAACCGAACGGTCAAAGGCTTTGATGTGATTAAATAACCAGTCCACTACGGTCTTTTGGATTTGCTGCACAAAGGCTTCTGTTGGTCCTTCGGATTCATTTAGGAAATCTTCTAAGGAGCGCAAGGTATTTTTGAATTCCTCATGTTTTTTTCTGTGCTCTTCCAGACCGGGATAACCAACATCTTCCTGTAGCTTTTCCTCCGCTGTAAAATGGAAATCCGTGTATTCGATAAGATAGTCCAACATCTTAATGGATTTAAATTTGTCGCTGCTCTCGCCACAGCTATCTACGAATTGCTTAATTCGTGATATCAATTCTTGGTGCTGCGAGTCGATAAGTTCATTCTTTGTTACCAGAGTATCATCAAATTCAATTGTCATATTATTATCCTCCTGAAAAATGTATATACTGATTATAATATGAATTTTCAAAAAATACCACATTTTTCTTTCCTTTTGTCGCACGAATGATATAATAGGATTATCGTAACACTAGCAAAGGGGGATTTTACAATGGACAGGAAAGCGATGTATAAGCTGAGTTATGGACTTTTTGTCTTGACTACCCGGGAGGGGGATAAGGACAACGGATGCATCATTAACACAGCAATTCAGGCGGCATCTGAGCCCAATCAGATTAGTATTTGTGTCAATAAGGCCAATTACACCCACGATATGATCATGAAGACCAAAAAGTTTACGGTCTCTGTGATAAGTCAGAAGGCAAGCTTTGATTTGTTTAAGCATTTTGGTTTCCAGACTGGTAGAGAAGTGGACAAGTTTGCAGAGTTTTTGGCATGTAAGAGAGGCTTTAATGACGTATATTATGTGACAGAAGGAACCAATGCATATATTTCTGTCTATGTGCAAAAGACAGAAGATCTTGGTTCCCATACTATGTTTATTGGTCAGATTACAGATATGGAAGTGCTTGATAGCGCTCCATCAGCAACCTATGAATATTATATGAATAACATTAAGCCCAAACCACAGGAAATAAAGAAGACAGAGGACGGTAAGACCGTTTGGAGATGTACGGTTTGTGGCTATGAATATGTGGGAAAAGAATTGCCGGAGGACTATATTTGTCCGCTATGTAAGCATCCGGCATCTGATTTTGAAAAAGTAAGTTCTTAAGTATGAGGTCAAAAATGTGGAGGCACCTGAGGTATGTCCGGTATGTAATCACCCACAGGCATATTTTGAGGTGAGAGAAGAGAATTATTAATTCCAATGAATGAGACGCATGGAGGAAAAGATATGAATCGATTAGAAGGAAAAGTAGTAATTGTAACCGGTTCAACAAGTGGAATCGGTATTGGCATTGCAAAACTTTGCGCAAAAGAAGGTGCACAGGTGGTGATCACCGGACGTAATGTGGAGCGTGGACAGAAGGTGGTTGATGATATTACAGGTGACGGCGGAGATGCATGGTTCCACGCATTTGACCTGACAGACAGAGATTCTATGAACGCACTGATTGTTGATGTTGCAGACAAATACGGACATATTGATGTGCTTATTAACAACGCGGCAGGCATGGGGATGAAGGACGGTCGCGTGGATGAAATTAGTGTGGATGAGTTTAATGCTGTCGTAACCACCGATTTGGGTGGCACATTTAATATGATCAAAGAGGTGCTGCCTTATCTTATGAAGAATGAAAAGGGTGGAAGCATTATAAATATTGGATCTATGGCAAGTGCCGGTGGTGATCTTGGAACCATTGCATACGCATGCGCCAAGGCGGGGGTTGATAAGTTGACAGAGTATGTGGCTTGTATGTATGGACCTAGTGGCATCCGTTGCAACTGTGTTCGTCCGGGGTTGATTGTTACGCCTCAGAATGAAGGTAGAATTCCGGATGTCCTAAAGGATATTTTCCTGTCAAATATTCTTGGAAAGCGTTACGGAAAACCGGATGACATTGGTCACTTATGCGTGTATCTTGCCAGCGATGAGGCGGAGTATATGAATGGACAGGTTCTTACTTGCGACGGAGGTCTTAACACCCACACGCCAACGGTAGCCCAGTTCAGAAGTATGTCAGGGCGCACCTGGTAGAGGGGTTCGTCGCCAAGTATAGCCTAATGGGATATGAGATGAGAAACACGATGTAGATACAAAGGAGCTAGTTGTATGAGTGAAAGACCTTCTGGAGCTTATATAATTGATGGAGAATATAGACTGATAAGCTTCAATGATGTGGTGGCAAACTCTTACCCGCAAATGAAAAAGGGCGAGAAGTGTTATAAGTTGTTTATGGACTTAGATGCCCCGTGTCCCAGGTGCCCTGTAAATAATGGGGTGGCAGGCCCCCATTCCTACGAGGATCCTATGCGTCATACCACGGAAATGGTGGACGCCGTGAAAGTACCACTTGAGGATGGTGGGGAGGGGTATGCCATTGTTTTCAATACCCTGGTAGAAGGGGAGGAGGCCGTAACGGCATTGCCTGCTGTAGACGAAGAAATTCGCCTGCTGGGTGTTGTTCATGTATTGAGTTCTGATATCAGAGATTTATATGGAGTCAATGTTGAGACGGGCAAGGTGACAGCTTATCGTTCCACAGGTGATGCAGAAGGCATCTATGAGAAGCTTCAGCGATGTGATGCTTTTGATGCCTTGTTTCATGCATATATTACACATAACGTGTATATAGAAGATCAGGATACCATGCGAAGAGTGGCAGATTTGGACTTTTTGATTCAGGAATTGCGAAAAAAGGAATCCATGATTTACCACTATCGTGTCGCTAGAAAAGATGAAATTCATTATTATTATCTGAAGTGCGCAAGAGTAGGGGATGCAGACAATTTTAAGCACATTGTTTTTGCTTTTATTCCTGAAGACAATGACGTGAGCCGGAAGAAGATTCAGGAAGTGGTATGTTCCGGGAAACAGTGTTACAGACGTAAGATTTTGGTCATTGAAGATGATTTTATGAATCGGGCCTTGCTTCGGGAATTCCTGGAAGAGGAATATGATGTGATGGAAGCGGAGGACGGGGAAAAGGGGATGGAAATTCTCCGTGATCAGTACAAGGAGATTTCCATTGTTTTAACAGACTTAAATATGCCAAAGATGTCTGGTTATGAGATTCTTGAGATGGCACATAAGGATCCCCTTTTGTCCTCGGTACCAATTGCTGTAATGACAGGTGAAGTTGCAAGAGAATTAGAAGAACGCTGTCTGGATTTAGGAGCTGTAGATTTCTTTATGAAGCCATATGATCCAGCCATTGTGATTAAGCGTATCAGTAATCTGATTCAGATGAAGGAATCTGTCTGCACCTTGAATCAGATTGAAGTGGACGATTTAACCGGCCTATATACAAGACAGGCATTTTATCATCATGTGAAGCAGATGCTTGACGCGGAGCCAGATACATCCTTTGATATGGTAATGATTGATGTGGATGATTTTAAATTAATCAATAGCATCCACGGACAGAAGCTGGGAGACCATGTTTTGAGATATATCGCTGAATACATTCTAAAGGTGGTGCCGGATGGCATCTGTAGCCGCTTTGATGGAGACAAATTTGCAATTTTTGCCAGACATAGCGATATGCATTCCAGAGAATGGATGACATCTGTGTTGGATGGGGTTAGCCAGGGAGCGCCAATTCCCCATATTGATTTGTCCTGTGGGTCCTATCGAAACGTGGATCGTCAACTAACAATATCAACCATGTGCGATCGAGCCTTTCTTGCTGCTAAGAGCATAAAAGGAGATTATGAGAAGAGTTATGCTACATATGATGGCCCTGTTAGTAAAGCTCATATCCGCAAAAAGATGTATGAATCCAGATTCCATTCAGCCATTGAAGGGGAAGAGTTTGTAGTTTGGTATCAACCGAAATACGACAGCAAAACAGAAAATATGGTGGGAGCGGAAGCGCTGGTACGTTGGCAGATGAAGGATGGTTCCTTTGTTTCTCCAGGTGAGTTTATTCCCGTATTTGAGGAAGATGGGCGAATCGTGAAGCTGGATGAGTATGTGTTTGAAAAAGTGTGTCGCTGTATCAAAAGGTGGATTGATAAGGGATATGATATGATTCCTATTTCCGTTAATCTATCCAGAGCCAGCTTGCATCACAAAGGGACTGTGGAGCGGTATAAAGCCATTGTGGAGCAGATTGGTATTCCGGTAAAATGCGTCCCCCTGGAGTTGACAGAGAGTGCCACTGTAAATAATACGCTGATTGGAGATAAGCTCTCGGAGTTGAAGAAGGCGGGATTCCAATTGCACTTAGATGACTTTGGTGTGGGAGTATCCTCCCTGGCAAGCTTTAACGTACTGCCATTGGATGCCATTAAGCTGGATAAGTCTTTGATTGATTTAATCGGCGATGCTGGTGGCGACGAATTGCTGAAGCATACCATAGAATTGGCACATTTTAAAGGAATGAAGGTTGTGGCGGAAGGTGTGGAAGAAAAGTATCAGTTGGACTTCCTAAAAGAGTTGGACTGTGACGTGATACAGGGATATTATTTCTCCCCACCGAAGAGTTATAAAGATGTGATTGCTCTGTTTAAACAGATGTTGGAAGAGGATAGAGTGCAGGCCTAGAGAAGAGGGGAAGGTTATGATGACACAGCGCGAGAGAATGAAAGCGGGGCTGATTTACGATCCGGGAGATTCAAAGATTATGGAGGCTCAGATGCCCTATCTGGATAAGCTTTGGGAATTTAACAGACTGAAACCCTCTGACAGTGAGGGCAAGACTAGATATATGAAGGAAGTATTTGCAGATTGCGGAGATAACTGCTATATCGAGTTGCCATTTTACGCTAATTGGGGTGGGGCACATGTACATTTTGGAGATTGGGTATATGCTAACTTTAATCTCACTCTAGTGGACGATGGTCATATTTATGTCGGAGACCATGTAATGTTCGGCCCCAATGTGACCGTTGCCACAGCAAATCATCCTATCAATGAGGAGTTGAGAGCTAAGAACTATCAATATAACAAAGACGTGTATATCGGGGAAAATACCTGGATTGGTGCCGGCGCAGTGATTGTGCCGGGAGTTCGCATTGGACGGAATGTAGTTATCGGTGCAGGAAGCGTGGTGACCAAGGATATTCCGGACAATGTAGTTGCAGTGGGCAACCCTTGTCGCGTTCTCCGAGAAGTGGGGGAACACGACAGGGAGTTTTTTTATAAAGATGAGCCCATTGATTGGCATAACTTGATAAATGATTCGTGAAGCCGCTTATCACAGCTCGCCTCCGGGTAACACCGGATCATCAAAAGGACACAAGTCGGATTTCTTTCGAATTTCTATGTAATCGCATCCCATAGACTGCAACATCTTTTCGTGCTCTATAAATGCTCCCTAAACGGTTAAGATACCTATATTTTGAACTACTCCAACGTCGATGTTGAAGGGCTGGAAGAAGCCCTTCTGTGCATTTGTAAGTTTTTGGAACGGGAAAATAAATATGTTCGCTCGTCTGACGTCTTTATGGTATAATGAAGCCTGACGATTTTGGAGGTGCAAGATGAAGAGCAAATTAAAAATAACATTTAATGCTCCGGTGATTCTGGGATTTGTATCCATATGTTTTCTGGCTACCCTGGTAAATGGCTGGACCAATGGGAGAAGCAATGAACTTTTATTTATGACATATCATTCCTCTCTGCGAGATCCCCTTACATATCTGCGCTTTGTAACCCATGTGTTTGGGCATGCCGGCTGGGAACATTTTCTCGGCAATATGGGATATGTGCTTTTACTGGGGCCTATGTTGGAGGAAAAGTATCACTCTAGGGCTTTGATGATGGTGATTGGAATCACAGCCCTGGCTACCGGATTGATTAATTACATATTCTTTCCCAACGTGGCACTGTGTGGTGCCAGCGGTGTGGTATTTGCTTTTATTCTAATGGCATCCTTTACGGGATTTCGAGAGGGAGAGATTCCCCTGACCTTTATCATTGTGGCTGCTATTTATATAGGCCAACAGGTAATTCAAGGCGTGGCTGTTGCGGATAATGTATCTCAGATGGCCCACATTGTGGGAGGCATTATCGGTGCTGTTGTGGGCTACATTGCTAACCGAAGAAAGAAAAGGAGATAGAAGTATGGGCAAGAAATGTATCAGTGTGTTTTTCCTGGCAGTATTGGCAGGCTTAGCAATTTCCATAGGGGGTTGTATTTTTCTGGTAACGGAGAATAAGATACTGGGGGCGCTGTTCTTTACGGTGGGGCTCTATATCATTGTGTTAAATGGTCTGTTTTTGTACACAGGTAAGATTGGATATCTGGCAACGGTGGAAGACAAGATTGGCTATATACCCGTATTGCTTTTTACCTGGCTTGGAAATCTGGCAGGTACATGGTTGGGGGCAATGGGAATGCAGTGCTCTAAACTTTCTTTTCTCAGTGAAGTAGCGGCACAAGTCAGTGCCGCCAAATTGGAACAGTCCGTGATTAGTGCATTGATTCTTGCAATTTTTTGTGGTGTTTTAATGTTTGTGGCAGTGGATGGATTTAAGGAGACCAAAAACCCTTTGATTTTATTTCTCTGTGTCAGCGTGTTTATTCTCTGTGGGTTTGAACACTGTATCGCCAATATGTTTTACTTTAGTATGGGACATGCCTGGTCCGGGAAGGCATTTGGCTATATCTTGCTTATGACTTTGGGAAATAGTATTGGTGGAATGTTGATTCCACAAGTCAAACGTATGGCAGACAAGTATGTTGCATAGTATGGAGATGGAAAATGGATGAGGTGAGACAAAGCAGTTCTGTAAAGAAGAGAATCTTTGATGTGATTCAGATTGGAAACAAGACAGATTTGATTAGTACCACCTTTGATGTGGTGATTTCTGTATTGATTCTTTTGAGCATCGGGGTGACATTTCTACCGGTATTATCAGTGCGGGGTTTGTGGAATACTACTCTAAGATTAAGATGGGAACCTATTCACAACGAAATGATGACTTTGTCATCTTGGATATTGGCCATACGCATCCCTTTGTGGGTAAGAAGCTACAGGAATTGGCTTTGCCGGAGGGCCTGTATGCGGCGGTGGTTCTGCGCGGAGAGGACATGTTGACTCATAATTCCACCCAGGGGGGAGACCGTGCTTCAGTATCGAGACACCGTTGTTCTTCTTGAACGCAGGTGATATAATGGGCCTTGGTCGATGGGAGTATAGATGCACAGGGTGATTCTAAGAGCTTAGGTAGGGATTGAAAGATGTATGAATTAAAAAGTAGAGTGAGATATAGCGAGGCGGATGAAAATGGCGTGCTGTCTATGCAAGGCTTGATGAATTATCTACAGGACTGTTGCACAATGCAGGCGGAAGATCTGGGGATAGGACTTTCCTATTTAAGGGAGAATCATATTGGCTGGATGGTGACATCATATCAGGTGAAGATTCTTGGAGATTTGCCCTCTGTGGGGGATGATATTGTGGTCAAGACGTGGCCCTACCAGTTTCGTGGGATGCTGGGCTATCGTAACTTCACAGTTGAGACGGAAGAGGGAGAGGCTCTGGTTTTAGTGGATTCTCTTTGGATTCTTATGGACATTGAGGCGAAGAAACCAATCCGTCTGATGGAAAAGATGATAGAAGCATATGAGTTATCACCACAGCTTCCCGGAGAATGGGATTTGCGCAGAAAGCTTACGATAGAGGACAAAGGCTCTGAGAGGGATGCCTTTACAGTGGCAAAGATGCACTTAGACACCAACCATCATATGAATAACGTTAATTATATTGCTGCGGCTATGGCCTGTATTCCCTCACAGGTATCGGTGAAAGAGATGTTTATCTCATACAAGAATGCAGCAGTCCTTGGTGATAAAATTCACTGTTATGTGGCAGAGGAAGAAGATGGTTGTACGGTTTGCTTATGTGACTGTGCCGGGGATGATTATTGCGTAGTAGAGTGTGTGTTTGGTCAGTAACGTAGATATAAATAGTGAAAGAGGTAAACATGAAATTAGGGTGTATGCAAACCTTAAAGGTGATAAAGAGAGTGGACTTTGGTGTGTATTTGGCAAAGCGTGAAGGCGCAGATGCAACGGAACGTGTGTTATTGCCCAAGAAGCAGGTGCCGGAGAACACTAAGATTGGCGATGAGATTAAGGTTTTCTTATATAAGGATTCCAAGGACCGTATGATTGCCACCACAACAGAACCGAAGCTGACCTTGGATGGCTTTGCTGTGTTGACAGTAAAAGAGGTTGGAAAGATTGGTGCGTTTCTTGATTGGGGATTGGAAAAGGACTTGTTCCTTCCTTATAAAGAAATGACAAGAAAGGTGCAGGCGGGAGATGAGATTCTCGTCCGGCTGTATATCGACAAGAGTCAACGCCTCTGCGCAAGTACCAAGGGCATCTATCATATTCTTTCTACCCATTCGCCCTATAAGATTGGTGATGAAGTGGAAGGTCGCATTTATGAATTTGGGCATGATTTTGGAACCTTTGTGGCGGTAGATGATCAGTATTCGGCCATGCTTCCCAAGCACGAGGATGTATCGTATCTCAAACTGGGAGATGTGATCACAGCAGAGGTTATGGGAGTTAAGGAAGATGGCAAGCTGGATATTTCTATGAGAAAGAAAGCTTATATGCAAATGGGAGATGATGCAGAAAAGATTTTAGATATTCTGGATTCCTATGCAGGTGTCTTGCCCTTTACGGAAAAGGCAAGCCCAGAGATTATTTTCCGTGAGACAGGACTTAGTAAGGCCGCATTCAAGCGTGCCGTTGGTCGTTTGTATAAGGAGAGAAAAATCACAATCAACGATGGAAAGATTCGCAAAGTGTGATAAGATATTTTTATAATGAAAGAAAAGAGGGAAAAGAAATGAAAAAGGTAATTTCAACAGATAAGGCACCGGCAGCAATTGGACCATATTCCCAGGCAATTGAAGTAAACGGAATGGTTTATACATCCGGTGTGATTCCGGTAAATCCTGCAACAGGAGAAATCCCGGAAGGATCTGTAGCTCAGGCAGAACAGGCATTTTCCAATATGAAGAATCTGTTAGAGGCGGCTGGAACTGATATGAGCCACGTGGTGAAGACAACCGTGTTCATCAAAGAAATGAATGACTTTGCAGCAATCAACGAAGTATACGCAAAGTACTTCACAGAACCATATCCAAGTCGTAGCTGTGTGGAAGTGGCAAGACTTCCAAAGGATGTTATGCTTGAGATAGAGGTGATCGCATTAGCAAAATAAGCAAAAAGAAAAGAACCGTTATGGTTCTTTTCTTCTGCTTACAGCAAGTGTTAAACTCGCAGGTCCATATTGCCTCCAACTGCAGGATTCACAGATGCCTCCAGAGAAGGTGACGGCATTGAGGCTAGAGAAGCAGCTATCATAGCACCATTGGCGTTGGCATTATCTAACTGCTTGCCTAACATAGCAATACCAACTTGCTGCATAGCACCTGATTGAGCAATCATGCTCGTAGATATCTGTGGGACATTCATTGACTTATCTGCCTCCTTTCCCGTTTCTTGGTTCATTTATTATGGCATAAAATGTGAAAAAAGGCAATCGATATCAAAAGGAGAAGAAAAATGTATGACGTTATTATTATAGGAAGTGGGCCTGCGGGACTTGCAGCTGCCATTTATGCTAAGAGAGCGGCCCTTAATACACTTGTAATAGAAAGAAGTCCCTTGAGTGGAGGACAGATTCTAAACACCTATGAGGTGGACAACTATCCGGGGTTGCCGAAGATTAGTGGTATGGAGTTGGGACAGAAGATGCGTGCCCATGCAGATGAACAACAGGTAGAGTTTGTTACAGCTGATGTATCTGAGATCGCACATGAAAATGGATATCACAGGGTGATGACAAATAAGGGTGAGTTTGAGACAAAGACCGTAATTCTTGCAACAGGTGCCTCCCATAGAAGATTAGGTGTGCCCGGAGAGGATGAGCTTTGCGGTATGGGGGTTTCCTACTGCGCCACCTGCGATGGGGCATTTTTCAAAAATAGAACCGTGGCTGTTATCGGTGGCGGTGATGTGGCGTTGGAGGACGCTCTATTTTTGGCCAGAGGCTGTAAGGAAGTATTTCTGATTCACAGAAGAGATGCGTTTCGAGGTGCCAAGGTATTACAGAAACAGGTGATGGATACAGAAAACATTACGCTTTGCATGGATACCACAGTATCAAAAATTCAAGGAGAAGATATGGTGGAACATCTTCTTATTTCTAATAAGAGGACAGGCAGTCAGGATGTTTTGGATGTAAATGGTGTATTTATCGCTGTGGGTATACAGCCTAATACAGAAGGAATTCAGGGACTGCCTAGTATGGACGAGGCCGGCTATGTGATTGCAGGAGAAGACGGTGTGACAGATATTCCGGGATTCATTGTGGCAGGTGATTGTAGAACAAAGCAGCTTCGTCAGGTGATTACTGCAACAGCAGACGGTGCAAATGCTGTAACATCTGTGGAACGCTATTTATATGAAATGTAACAAACCCGTAAGAAATAACATGGAATTTTTTCCATATTTTCCCAAAATGCGGGGGTTGACAGGGAAAAAGGCCTTTGTTATAATGAAAAACGAAATGTAACAAGTTTGTAACAAATGTAATTTTTACGGAGGGTATAGATACAATGAAACGTAATGGAATGAAGAGAGTGTCTTATGCAATTGCAGCAGGTGCCGTTTTGGGAACAGTATCCTTTACCGCATTTGCCTCACCGATTGCCGGTGTTGTAGGAATGACATCTACCAATCAGACTACCGTTGAAGAGAATTCTTATTCTACTTTAGCCGGTGTTTCATTGACTGTTGCTAATATATTATCGGATGCATCTTCAGGTAAGGCATCTGAGGTTGCTGCCAATGGAGCTGCAGTTGTGGCTAAATCAATCTACGAGGGAATCGCCATTGCCCAGGTTGATAATTATGTAAATATCAGAACCATCGCAAGTGAGGATGGAGATGTGGTTGGTAAGCTGTATAACAAGTCAGCAGCTACTGTAGAAGGCGAGGAAGGTGATTGGTACAAGATCACATCCGGAAGCTGTACAGGATATGTTAAGAAAGAGTTCGTGGTTGTTGGTGATGAGGAATTAGCTAAGTCGGTTTCCACCCGTCTTGCCACGGTAACAACACAGACACTTTATGTTAGAGAAGAAGCTACTACAGATTCTAAGATTTTATACATGGTTCCTGAGGGAGATGACCTTGTAGTTGTTGATGAATCTATGGCTGATACAGGTTGGGTGCTTGTTAACGCACAGGATACACAGGGATATGTTTCCACAGAGTTTGTAACATTGTCTACAGAGTTTGTTCAGGCTGAGTCCAAGGAAGAGGAAGCCAGAAGACTTGCTAAAGAAGAGGCAGAGCGTCAGGCTGCTTTGGCCGCTGCCAGAAGAAAGAGCCAGCAGGGCACACGTTACACCGGCAATGGCAATGCCTCATACGCTGCACCGAGTGGTGCCGGCGGAGCTGCTGTTGTAGGTTACGCTGCTCAGTTTGTAGGTAACCCTTATGTATATGGAGGTTCCAGTCTGACCAATGGAACAGACTGTTCAGGATTTGTTATGAGTGTTTATTCTGCCTTTGGTGTTGGATTGCCTCATTCGTCAGCTGCAATGCGAAGCGTTGGCTATGGCGTTGATGTAAATGCAATGCAACCGGGTGACATTGTATGCTATAGTGGTCACGTTGGAATTTATGCCGGTAATGGAACAATTGTTAATGCATTGAACCAGCAGCATGGTATTACATATACCAACGTTAATTACAGCCCTATCTTGGCAGTAAGACGTATTTACTAATTTCTATTGAGATGTTAGGGGTCAGACAAAGGTCTGGCTCCTTTTTTGATGTAATTAACGTATATTTGCAACAAACTGTGTAATTGGCAAATTTTCAGAAAATGAGATAATGGACAGGGTTTTAGATTTTGGTGAACATGCACAAAAAATGAAAAAATTCAGATGGAAACCCCCAAATGCCCAAGGATGCCTCAAAAAAGTTATCCACAAAATTAAGGGTGAAAAAGTGCGAAAAAAGGACTTATACACGGAATTATCAACTTTATCCACAGAAAATCGAGATTATTTCCGGATTTTGTATCGAAAAAAAAGAACACCTGTTTTGTCGAGTAGTGATAAAAAATGTCGAATTCTGATTTTGTGTTGACATTTAAAAAGTGAAAATATGTCGAAAGTAGTCAGAAAATGACAAAAAACACATAAATGAAACGATAAAATATCTGACAATTTCATTGGTTGAAGTGGAGAGCGAACTTAGAATGATCATATAAGGAGGTGATGTGGACAGAATAAGGAATATTTGCATAAAAAATAGGCGTAACCCCTTTCTTTTTTTGGTGGTTTATATTAAAATGACTGATAGGTATGTGAAAATGTTTTAAAAACATTGTTTCCCGATTGTGGAAATTGCATAGATGAAGGAGGGCGGTTTATGATTTCAAATCAGACGCTACAAAGTACAATTGATGGATTGCATCAGATTACCAAAATTGACTTCGCAGTGGTAGATAGCGAGGGCGGTGTTTTGGCATCTACCTTTGCTGACACAAAGCAGTATCGAGAGTCAGTGATGACCTTTGCCACATCAGAAGCGGAAAGCCAGGTGGTATCAGGTTGCCAGTTCTTTAAAGTGTTTGATGAACAGCAACTGGAGTTTGTGGTTTTAGCAAAAGGCATGGATGAAGAGGAAGCTCTTCTTGTGGGCAAGATTGCAACATTTCAGATTCAGGAACTGATGGTGGCATACAAGGAACGGTTTGATAAGGACAACTTTATCAAGAATCTTCTTTTGGATAATTTGCTGCTGGTGGATATTTATAATCGTTCCAAGAAATTGCATATCGATGTGGATGCTCGTCGTGTTGTTATGATTGTGGAGACAGGAAAGCAGAAGGAAGGCGATGAGATGGATCGCATTCGCAGCATCTTTTCCGGCAAGACGAAGGATTTTGTTACAGCAGTAGATGAGCGCAATATTATCGTTGTAAAGGAATTGACAGCCAAAGAGTCTTATGAAGATGTGCAGAAGACAGCTGAGGTGATTATCGACTCCTTCGGGGAACGGGGAGATGAAATTCGTGTATCCTACGGAACCATTGTTGGAGAGATCAAAGAAGTGTCTCGCTCTTATAAAGAAGCAGGCATGGCCCTTGATGTAGGAAAGATTTTCTTTGAGGAGAAGAATATCATTGCATATTCTGCTCTTGGAATTGGCCGTTTGATTTATCAGTTGCCAATCCCTCTTTGTAAAATGTTTATCAAAGAGATTTTTGATGGAAAGGCCTTGGATGATTTTGATGAAGAGACTCTGTCAACAATCAACAAGTTCTTTGAGAACAGCCTAAATGTTTCTGAGACATCCCGTCAGTTATACATACACAGAAATACGTTGGTGTATCGCCTGGATAAATTACAAAAGAGTACAGGCCTGGATTTAAGGGTCTTTGAGGATGCCATCACATTTAAGATTGCGTTGATGGTGGTTCGGTATATGAAGTATATGGAGAACCAGGATTATTAATAGAAAGTAGGAATTCAAATGATTCGACTAGAAAATGTTAGTAAGACCTATCAGCAGGGCGTACCTGCAGTGGATAATGTGAATCTTCACATTGAACAAGGTGAATTTGTTTTCATTATGGGATCCAGTGGATCCGGCAAATCTACCTTAATTAAAATGTTGTTAAAGGAGTTAGAACCAACTTCAGGAGAGATTACCATTAATGGGCAGAAGCTGTCTAAGATTCCCCGAAAGAAGGTTCCTAACTTCCGTAGAGATATTGGCGTAGTATTCCAGAACTTTAGATTGTTGCCCGATCGCAATGTTTATGAAAATGTTGCTTTCGCCCTTAAGGTTGTGGAGGCTCCAAACAAAGAGATCAAAAAGAAGGTGCCAATGGTGCTTTCTATGGTTGGTTTGGCTGCAAAATATAAATCTTTGCCAAGGCAGTTATCCGGTGGAGAGCAGCAGAGAGTGGCTATTGCAAGAGCTCTTGTTGGTGAGCCACGGATTTTGTTGGCGGATGAGCCTACCGGTAATTTGGATAGTGCAAACGCATGGGAAATTATGCATTTGCTGGAAGAAATTAACGAACGTGGCACTACCGTTGTGGTGGTAACCCACAACAGTGAAATCGTAGATAAAATGAATAAGCGTGTCATTACCATTAAGAAAGGTGTTGTGGTAGAGGACAGAAAGGCAGGTGAGTCAAATGTGGTATAACTTGGGACAGGGACTGAAAAACATTTGGCGTAATAAGCTTTTTTCCCTTGCATCTATTGCCACAATGTCAGCATGTATTTTCTTGTTTGGTGTATTTTATTCCATTGGTGTAAATTTTTCTGAGATGGTTCAAACAGCTGAGGAAGGCGTGGCCGTCACAGTGTTTTTTACAGAAGGCGTAAGCAAGGATAAGGTGAGTGCTGTAGAACAGGAGATTAAGAAACGTCCGGAGGTTGCCAAGTATCATTTTGTAACGGCAGAAGAGGCGTGGGAATCTTTTAAGAAAGACTATTTCAAGGGCAAAGAGGAATTGGCAGAAGGTTTTTCACAGGATAATCCCCTTGCGAACTCTGAGCACTTTGAAATCTATTTGAATGATGTGTCAAAGCAGCAGGAGTTGGTGAAATTTTTACAGGGATTAGACGGTGTGCGTGAGGTACATCAGTCTGAGGTTGCAGCCAATACTTTATCGGATTTTAATAGTTTAATTGGATATATTTTTGCAGGTGTTATCATAATCTTGATAGCGGTAGCAGTATTCTTGATTAACAATACCGTAACGGTTGGTATTTCTGTTCGTCGAGAGGAGATTGCTATTATGAAGCTGATTGGTGCCAAGGACAAATTCGTCCGCGCTCCATTTATTGTGGAGGGTGTATTTATTGGGCTGATTGGTTCTGCCATTCCGCTGGTACTTTTGTTTTTCCTGTATCAGGGGTTGATTGGCTATGTGGCAGAAAAATTCCGGTTTATTGGAGGTATGATTCAGTTTGTACCAGTGGCTGATGTATTCCGAATTCTTGTTCCGGTGTCGTTAGTTCTCGGTGTTGGAATTGGATATGTGGGAAGTCGTATGACATTGAAGAAGCATTTGAAGGTATAACTGAGGCGTAAAGAATATGAATGAATTCGAAGAAGAAAACATAGATAGAGCATTGGCAACAGAGGAATCAAAGAAAGAAAAAAAGCGGAACAAAGCCTTTAAAAAGGGTGTTCTTACAGGGATACTCTGCACCATCCTAATCTTGGGGGCTGTTGTTGCCGGTGTTGCCATCTATTTTGCCAGAAGCTTGGGAAGTCTCGGCTTGGAAGGTTTCAGCCTTGGCAAACTGAAATACATCACAGGTTTAATCAATTATTATTACTACGAAGACCCCGATTCTAAGGCCTTGGGTGAGGGGGTATACAAAGGTGTTATGGAAGGGTTAAAAGACCCCTATTCTGTGTATTACACCAAGAATGAATATGAAGATATGATGATTGATACCACCGGCAATTATGCAGGGATCGGAGCGGTGCTTTCTAAGAATATTGAGACTGGCCAAGTTACTGTGATTAGTATCTATAAGGGCACCCCTGCTGAGAAGGCAGGTCTTCAGGCGGGAGATATCATCGTTTCTGTAGATGGTCATCGGGGAGAAAGTGAGGAACTGGATTCGTTCGTGCGATATATCCGCGGTGAAGAGGGAACTAAAATTGTTCTTGAATATGAACGAGAGGGAAAGCAGGACGTGGTGGAAATCACCCGTGCTGAGGTAAAGGTTCCTAGTGTGGAACATGAGATGTTACCGGGAAATATTGGCTACATCGCCATTGCTGACTTTAGCAGTAACACAAAGGAACAGTATGATGAAGCTATGAAAGATTTACAAGCCCAGGGGATGAAGGCCGTTGTTTTTGATTTGCGTTATAACGGCGGCGGACTTGTGGATTCTGTGGTAGAAATCTTGGATGAGATATTGCCGGAAGGCATCACCGTTTATATGGAAGATAAAAATGGCAAGCGCACCGATTACACTTCCGACGGGGAGCATTATTTGGATATGCCTATTGCTGTTTTAACTTCTAAGAATACAGCCAGTGCGGCAGAAATTTTTGCAGGTGCCATCCGCGATTATGAATACGGAACCCTGATTGGAACCAAGACCTATGGCAAGGGTATCGTGCAGACTACCGTCCCATTGTCCGACGGCAGTGCCATCAAGATTACCATTGCATCCTACTTTACCCCAAGTGGTGAGTGTATCCACAAGAAGGGCATCAAGCCTGACGTGGAACTGGAATATGAATTCATGGGTGGCGATGATGAGGAGTACAGCACTTCTCTGGACAATCAGATTCAAAAAGCCTGCGAAATCTTACGAGATGAAATGAAGTAAAGTGTAACTGCTGGGGATGCTAGTATTGATTAGTGTTTCCAGCAGATTCATAATTACAGAAAATCCCCATATAACTAAGGATAGGTGTTATGATTTTGGGGTATCATTTTGATATGAGTTGTGTATGATAAGCTTTCCCAATACTGGGTACTTCTGGCGCGGTCGGTACTTAGATGGTACGAAGTGGCATCTTAGTACCGTTACCAGCGACCAGGTAGCGAAAGCGTGCCCGGTGATGGGAACGGTTATCATACACAACGTAAATAAAAAAAGAAAGAGGTGAATACTGTGGTTGAATTAGATGCTTACAAGCAGAAGCTGCAAGCTTATGAATCTCCACTACAGGAAGTGAGGGATTCACTTTGACTTAGCAAATAAGTCAAGGAGAATTGAGGAGCTGGAAAGAGAGATGGAAGGGGCAGATTTTTGGAATGATGCCACCACCTCAACAGCCAAGATGAAAGAGTTAAAGAGTCTGAAGGATGATGTGGGTGTGTTTGCACGTCTGGAGGAACTCTTTGAAGAGATTGAAACGTATATTGCCTTGGGGTATGAGGAAAATGATCCGGAATTGCTGCCGGAGATTGAGGAACTGTTTGATGAGTTTGAGCAGGCTCTTGAGGATTTGCGCATGAAGACTCTGTTGTCGGGAGAGTACGACGGAAATAATGCAATTGTATCTCTCCATGCAGGAGCAGGGGGCACGGAAGCCTGCGATTGGGTTTCCATGTTGTATCGCATGTACTCCAGATGGGTCTCTGATAGAGGATTCTCTATGGAGGTTTTGGACTATCAGGATGGTGATGAGGCCGGAATTAAATCGGTGACATTTCAGGTGAATGGCGATAATGCCTATGGATATCTGAAGTCGGAGAAGGGCGTGCATCGTTTGGTGCGTATTTCTCCATTTAATGCGGCGGGCAAACGTCAAACATCCTTTGCATCCTGTGATGTGATGCCGGAGTTAGATGACAATATTGAAATCGAAGTAAGGGATGAAGATATTCGAATTGATACGTATCGTTCCAGCGGTGCTGGAGGTCAGCATATTAACAAGACATCTTCTGCCATTCGTATCACCCATTTTCCTACAGGAATCGTGGTGCAGTGTCAGAATGAGCGATCTCAGCATATGAATAAGGACAAGGCTATGCAGATGCTGAAGGCGAAGCTGTATCTTTTAGAGAAGGAAGAACAGGAACGCCAGGCACAGGGTATTCGTGGTGAGGTGACAGATATCGGATGGGGCAATCAGATTCGCTCCTATGTGATGCAACCATACACCATGGTGAAGGACCTGCGAACAGGATGTGAGACAGGTAATGTGGATGCTGTGATGGATGGTGCTCTTACACCGTTTATGAACAGTTACTTGAAATGGTTATCTTTAGGGTGCCCAAATCGTGGTACTATGGATGCAGAATAAACAATGAGAAGGAGAGTGTGTTATGGGTATTATTAAAGCGACAGGGGAAGCTGTAGGAAAATCATTTGCGGACCAGTGGCTTGAGGTTGTGGAAGCTGGCCAGATGGGCGAGCACACTGTGTTTACAGAGGGCAAGCTTGTGAGAAAAGGCGAGAATACCAAAGGAACCGCAGGCTTGGTATCGGACGGCTCTGTGATTCGTGTGTATGACAATCAATTTATGATGCTTGTGGATGGTGGCAAGGTGGTGGATTACACTGCGGAACCGGGATACTACAAGGTGGAAAATTCCAGCAGCCCATCTCTGTTTAATGGTGAATTGGGAGAGTCCATCAAAGACACCTTTAGCCGTATTAAGTACGGCGGTGAGTCATCAAAGGAGCAGAAGGTGTTCTTTGTAAATATGCAGGAAATCAAGGGAATCAAGTTTGGTACGAGAAACCCTGTGAACTACTTTGATAATTTCTATAATGCAGAGCTTTTCTTGCGTGCCCACGGTACATATTCCATCAAGATCGTTGATCCGTTGAAATTTTACAGCGAAGTGGTTCCTAGAAATGCCTCTAATTTGAGTATTGATGATATCAACGAGCAGTACCTTTCTGAATTTTTGGAGGCATTCTCTTCTGCAATCAATCAGATGTCTGCAGATGGCACAAGAATTTCCTATGTGTCATCTAAGGCGGTTGAGCTTGGTAAATATATGAGAGATGTTCTTGATGAGGATTGGAGGGAACAGCGTGGTATGGAAGTGCAGGCTGTGGGTGTTGCTAGTATTTCTTACGACGAAACCTCACAGGAGCTTATCAATATGAGAAACCGCGGTGCTATGATTGGCTCCGACCCAAGTGTTATCCGTGGTGTTGCTATTTCCAATGTGACTGAGGGCGTGAAAAATGCAGGCAGCAACGATGCCGGTTCTATGGCTGGTTTCATGGGAGTTGGCATGGGAATGAATGCCATGAACGCTACGATGGATAGCGTGAATCAAATGACAGCAGGAATGGCTGGTGGAATGATGAATCAACAAGCAACACCGCAACAAGTTGCTCCACAACAGTCGCAAAGTCAGTGGACATGTACCTGCGGCAATGTGAATACAGGCAAATTCTGCAGCGAGTGCGGGGCGCCTCGTCCATAAAGAAATAATTGGGAAATACCCTTGCATAGGTAGCCTTATTATGATATTATCTTTCGAGTGAAGACAAATGTTTTTCTATTAAAGACACTTGGAGGATTTATGTCAGATAAGACTACCTATTTTGTTTTAAAAGAAAAAGCAGTTCCGGAAGTGTTGTTGAAAGTGGTGGAAGCCAAGCGATTGCTGGATTCCGGTCGGTGTGTTTCCGTGCAGGAGGCCACAGAGCAGGTGGGAATCAGTCGCAGTTCCTTCTATAAATATAAGGAGGACATTTTCCCATTTCGTGAGAATGTGCGGGGCAAGACCATCACTATGGTGATTCAGTTGGAGGATGAGCCGGGGGTTCTGTCAGAGATTCTGCAGACCGTGGCAAAATATCATGCCAATATTCTTACCATCCATCAGAGTATTCCGGTCAATGGTGTGGCATCATTAACACTTAGTGTGGATGTGCTGCCTGAGACGGGGGATGTATCAGAGATGGTGCAAACCATGGAACAGACACAGGGAATTCAATTTGTTAAAATATTAGCCAAGGAGTGATACAGATGAAAGTTGCAATTATGGGATACGGAACCATTGGTTCAGGTGTAGCAGAGATTTTAGAGGTGAACAAGGAGGTTGTTGCCAAGAGAAGTGGTGAGCCCCTAGAGTTAAAGTATGTTCTTGATTTGAGAGATTTTGAGGGGGATCCCATCGCTGATAAGATCGTTCACGATTATAAGATTATCGCTGAGGATCCGGAGGTTTCTATCGTTGTAGAGACAATGGGTGGAGTAGAACCTGCATATACCTTTGTGAAGGCAATGCTAGAGGCCGGAAAGCATGTGACAACATCCAACAAGGCTCTTGTGGCTGACAAGGGCGCGGAACTTATTGAGATTGCTAGACACAACCGTGTAAACTTTATGTTTGAGGCTTCTGTTGGCGGTGGTATTCCAATTATTCGTCCTTTGCAGAAATGCTTGACTGGCGATGTAATTGAAGAAATCGCCGGTATTGTAAACGGTACAACAAACTATATGATGACAAAGATGACCCAGGAAGGCTCTGAGTTTGATGACGTGTTAAAGGATGCGCAGGCAAAGGGATATGCAGAAAAGGATCCAACAGCAGATATTGAAGGTTATGATGCCTGCAGAAAGATTGCTATTCTCACATCTCTTGTATCCGGTCAGCAGGTTGACTTTGAAGATATCCCAACAGAGGGAATTTCGCATATCAGTGCTACAGATATCAAGTATGCTAAGGCTATGGGAAGAAATATTAAGTTACTTGCTACCAGCAAGGCACAGGATGGAAGTTATGTGGCTAGAGTGGCTCCATATCTTTTGACGGCAAACCATCCACTTTACAATGTAAATGATGTGTTTAATGCAATTTTCGTTCATGGAAATATGCTTGGGGATGCGATGTTCTACGGAAGTGGCGCAGGCAAACTTCCTACAGCCAGTGCCGTTGTTGGTGATATGGTTGAGACTGCTCGTCATATCGACAAGAACATTTTCCTGGAATGGAAGAAGGAGAAGCTTACATTGGCAGATGCCGGTCAGCAGGTAAACAGTTTCTTTGTGAGAAGCTCTGCTTCTAAGGCTGACATCGAAAAGGTATTTGGACAGGTTGCGTATGTGGATGCTTCTGTTGCAGACGAAATCGGTTTTGTGACAAGTGCTATGACAGAAAATGACTATGCGGCTAAGGCGGCTGAACTTGGAAACGTAAAACAAATGATTCGCATGGGAGCATAAAAATGAAATATGTTGTTGTTTTAGGGGATGGTATGGCGGATCAGCCAATATCAGAACTGGGGGATCAAACCCCTCTTGCATTTGCAAAGACACCAATGATGGATATATTGGCAAAAAAGAGTGAAATTGGTATGGTGCATACAGTGCCGGACGGAATGAGTCCGGGAAGTGACACGGCAAATTTGTCTGTCCTTGGCTATGATCCTAAGAAATACTATTCCGGCCGCTCACCATTAGAGGCTCTTAGCATTGGTGTACCAATGAAGGCGACAGATGTTGCACTCCGTTGTAATCTGGTTACCATTTCTGAGGAGAATGTTTCTTATGAGGAGCAGAGGATTATTGATCACAGCTCCAGTGAAATTAGTACCGAAGATGCGGCCATATTGCTTGATGCAGTAAAGGAAGCTCTGAAAAAAGATGGATATGATTTTTATCTTGGAACAAGCTATCGCCACTGTTTGGTGATTGATCAGGGCACCGTAATGCCATTGACACCTCCACATGATGTGTTGGGCCAGACCATCGGTCAGTATTTGCCAAAGGACGAAGTCCTTCGTGAAATGATGGAAAAGAGTTATGAGGTTTTGAAGAGTCATCCTCTTAATGTTGCTCGCAAAGAAGCAGGACTCAACCCGGCCAATTCATGCTGGTTCTGGGGCGCCGGAACGAAACCGGCTCTTAGTTCCTTCGAGGATAAGACAGGAAAATCCGGTGCTATGATTTCAGCAGTGGATTTGTTAAAAGGAATCGCCGTTGGTTCTTCTATGAAGGTGATTACTGTAGAAGGAGCAAATGGAGGTCTGCATACAAACTATCAGGGTAAGGCAGCTGCAGCTGTAGATGTTCTTACAAAAGATGGCTATGATTTTGTATACGTTCACGTAGAGGCTCCGGATGAGATGGGGCACCAGGGAAGCGTTTCCCGCAAGGTAGAGGCTATTGAACATTTGGATCAGGAAGTGATTCGTCCTATATATGAGGGACTTTCTGCTGCAGGTGAAGACTTCGCAATGCTTGTTCTTCCGGATCACCCAACACCAATTTGCATCAGAACACATACAGGGGACAGCGTTCCTTATATGCTATATAACAGCAAGGAGGAAAAGGTGGAGAACTGGCAGTATAACGAGAAGGAAGCAGAGGCTAGTGGCAACTATGTGGCAGAGGGCCACAAGCTGATTGATTACTTTTTCACAAAATAAGCAAAAAGAAAATGGACAAAAAAACAGATAAGTAGAAGATTTCCCTAGTTATTGAAATAATTAGGGAAATTTTTTATAATAAAAGTTGTGATTTGATTTTATAATTGTACAAGATAACTAGTAAGGGGGATTTTATTATGCCAAAGTACATTATGGCATTGGATGCAGGTACTACAAGTAACCGTTGTATCCTTTTCGATCATGAGGGTAATGTGTGCTCAAAGGCACAGAAGGAATTTCGTCAGATTTTTCCAAATCCGGGTTGGGTAGAGCATGACGCCAGAGAAATCTGGTCTACACAGCTTGGTGTAGCGGTAGAAGCCATGTCTAAGATTGGAGCAACTGCAGAGGACATTGCAGCCATTGGTATTACCAATCAGCGTGAGACGGCGATTGTTTGGGATAAGAATACAGGTGAACCTGTTTACAATGCAATCGTATGGCAGTGCCGTCGTACATCAGAGATGGCAGATGAGTTGATTGCCAGAGGCTTGGAAGATACGATTCGCTCTAAGACAGGGTTGCGTATCGATGCCTATTTCTCAGCAACCAAGATTAAGTGGATTTTGGATAATGTTGAGGGCGCCAGAGAAAAGGCGGAAGCAGGAGACTTGCTTTTCGGAACCGTTGAAACCTGGTTTGTGTGGAAGCTTACCAAGGGTCGCGTTCATGTGACAGATTATTCCAACGCTTCCCGTACCATGTTGTTTAACATCAACACCTTGGAGTGGGATGAAGAGATTCTTGAGATTTTGGACATTCCAAAGTCTATGCTGCCGGAACCAAAGCCATCCAGCTGTGTATACGGTATGGCAGACGCCAGCTTCTTTGGAGCAGAGATTCCTATTGCCGGAGCAGCAGGTGATCAGCAGGCGGCATTGTTTGGTCAGACATGCTTCGTGGAAGGCGAGGCTAAGAATACATATGGAACCGGTTGTTTCCTGCTCATGAATACAGGTGAGAAGCCGGTGTTTTCTAAGAATGGTCTTGTAACCACCATTGCATGGGGACTTGACGGCAAGGTTAATTATGCTCTGGAGGGATCTATCTTCGTTGCAGGTGCAGCCATTCAGTGGCTTCGGGACGGAATGAAGCTTATTGATTCCGCAGAGGATTCTGAATACATGGCTAAGAAAGCCAAGGGTACTCATGGAACCTACGTGGTACCTGCGTTTACAGGTCTTGGTGCTCCTCACTGGGATCAGTACGCAAGAGGTACGATTGTTGGTATTACCCGCGGAACCAACAAGAACCATATCATCCGTGCAACCTTGGAGTCTATTGCATATCAGGTATGTGATGTTATCGATGCTATGAAGGCTGACGCTGAGATAGATCTTCGCACACTGAATGTGGACGGTGGTGCCAGCGCCAACGATTTCTTGATGCAGTTCCAGGCGGATATGTTAGATAAGCCTGTGAATCGTCCTGCATGTGTAGAGTCCACTGCTCTTGGTGCAGCGTACTTGGCCGGCCTTGCAGTGGGATACTGGTCCAGCAAGGAAGAGGTTATGAAGAACGTTCAGTATGATCGTGTGTTCATTCCTTCTATTGACTCTGAAGAACGCGCTACGAAACGCAAGGGCTGGAATAAAGCCGTGAAGTATGCTTACGGCTGGGCTCGTCAGGAAGAGGAAGAAGAGTAGTCATAAAGGCTGCAACAAATCTGTATGAAAACAAAGCAAAACAATATTTTTGATTGCAAAGTTGATACATAATACAACAAGTGCACCCCACAGCCACCAGGGACTGGGTCGGTAGGGGTGTGCTTTTTTGTTGTGCTTCTTTTGATATGCCACAATGCCATACCTGGTGAAGATATATAAAAAAGCAACAAACAGATACAGTACCATAGGATGATACATCATGGAACGAAGCCACTCTCCCCGAAAGAAGAGAATGACTGCCCGTGTTCCCCCACATCCGGGACAATACAAGCCGGTAACTTTATGAAAAATGCATTCCGGTGTAAAGCCTAAGATTCGATATATGAAATCCTTAATGACAGACATAGTTATTGTCTTCCTCTCCATATGTAAAATGTTGATTTTGCAATATGCTTGCTTCATTGTATCATTTTTCCTATGAATTGGGAAAGAGTTGTGCCTTGCGACATGTTAGCAATGAATAGTTATACAATATATCTAAATATTTGTATGGAAAATGTAGAAAAATTAGAGTATAATTAATTCACATAAGTAGAAAGGAGTCGTTTATGCAAATCGGCGGTATCGGTGGTGTAGATACAACTGCATATCAAATAGGTTTTGTTGGCACTCCTTATGGTGACGGCATGATAGGTGCCGGCAGGCAGGGAACCACGGTCGAGGGCGTTGGACAGGCCGAGAATCAGGTGAAAGCAGGATTTAAGTCTAGCCCGGTAGAGTGCCAGACTTGCAAGGAACGCAAGTATGTGGATGGGTCCGATGAGAATGTGTCATTTAAGTCGGCTACACATATTTCCCCGGAGGCTGCCATGGGGCGTGTTATGGCACATGAAGGGGAACATGTGGCTAACGCCTATGATAAGGCAGCACAGGGGAATGGCCGGGTGGTGAATGCCAGTGTGTCTATTCACACGGCGGTGTGTCCGGAATGTGGCAGAACCTACGTGTCAGGCGGAACTACACGGACTACGATTAAGTATAACGAGGGGAATCCTTATGGGAGGAACCAAAAGTCTTTGGATGGAGCAAGTTTAATAGGAGGAAAGATGGATTTCTCTGTTTGAGATGAGGGAATGGCAGGGGAATCATGAATATATAATACTTTAAGAGACAGAGAGGGGATATATATGAGAAAGAAGAAAAGTTTAAACAGAAAATTAGTGGGGATGTTGGTAATTCTGGGATTATTATCATTGCTGATTACCTTTGCAAATGTTAGTGCCCTGAAAATTATTGGACAGTTTAATGCTAATGTTTCAAGCGCTTTTTCCCAATATGAGGCGGCGGTTGCTTCGGGAGATGAGGCTGCTATTTCTTCTGCGAAAGAGACTGTTGATTATTCTATAAGGCACAGTAACATCAGAATAGATGGCACCTATAAGTTTGATATGGCACTGATATTTCTCAATGGTGTCGTTATTGTGGTTTTGTGTTGTGTGATTCGCAAAACAGTGGTTCGCCCTGCACAGCATGCAAAGAAGGATTTGGATGAAATAATCAGTGGTATTGAATCCGGAAAAGGTGATCTCACAATGCGCGTCTTTGACAAAACAGGTGATGAGATTGGCCAGTTAGCCGGAGGAATTAATAAATTTATTGATGTTCTTCAGGACTTGATGACAAAGATACAGGATGCATCTGCTAATATGAATGAATCTGTCAATCTTGTGACAGAGGAGGCGGAGGCGTCCAATGAGAATGCTTCTAATGTCAGCGCCACATCAGAGGAGTTAGCTGCATCTATGCAGGAGATATCAGAATCGCTTCATAAATTGACAGAGAGCTGTTCTGATATGCTTGGAAAGATTTCGGAAATTAATGAGAGTGCAAACGCTTCCGCTGTTCAAATGGACGAAGTAAAAATGAGAGCAGAGGATAAGTACAAAGAAGCAGTATCTGCGAAAGAAAAAACTATTTCCAAATTCGATAACATTCAAAAGAATGTGGTTGGTGCGGTGGAGGCTTCCAAATCTGTTGATCAGATTACGGAGCTGACAGAGAATATCTTGAGTATTGCGGCGCAGACCAACCTGCTTGCATTAAATGCATCCATTGAAGCTGCAAGAGCAGGAGAAGCAGGTAAAGGCTTTGCTGTGGTTGCAGATGAGATAAGACAGCTGGCTGACGATGCCAGAGAAACAGCAAACAATATTCAGGAAATCAGTGGACTGGTTGTTGATGCAGTGTCAGATCTTGCAGGTAATGCTACTGAGATGATTCGCTTCGTAGGAGATGAAGTTGTTGAGGATTACGATTGCTTTGTTAAGATCATTGAGAACTATGAGATGGATTCCGATGAGGCAAGTTCTACATTTAGAAAATTTGCAGCCATGTCCGAAGATAGTGTGGGCACAATGAAGCATATGAATGAAGGCATAGGAGGAATTTCACTGACTGTAGAAGAGTCTGCACAGGGAGTGACATCTGTTGCAGAAGAGATTTCTGAGCTTGTAATGGCAATTTCATCCATCACCTTACAGGCGGGAGAGAATAAGAATATTTCTGATGGCTTGTCAGGGGAGGTTGCCAAGTTTGAGAAGATGTAATCTTGTGTTGAAATGATAGGAATTGTATATTATAATTCTTAAGAAATATATTAAGAAATCTTCGGGGCAGGGTGATATACATTGTATAGATTCCCGACCGACGGTGATGTCACCTATGTGGCCAGTCCGTGAGTTGTATTTGCAGCTGAACCGGTGAGAACCCGGTACCGACAGTATAGTCTGGATGAGAGAAGATAAGCCAGTGAGTACGTGCGTAGTATACCCCGAACGCCTTTTGGCGTTCGGGTTTTTTATTGCCGGAATACGGATTGCGTACCTGCCGAATTTTTCTAAGAAAAGGAAAAGGAGTACATAATAATGAGTAACACAAACCATGTATCATTGAACAACAGGACAAAGAGTGCAAGAGAATCAAAAATGAGCGTTCGCTATATTACAATAACAGCCATGTTATCTGCAGTAGCTTTCGTGCTGATGTTTCTTGATTTCTCCGTTCCGGTTATGCCGGGATTTATCAAGATGGATTTGTCGGAGCTGCCTGCTTTAATTGGAACCTTTGCTATGGGTCCAGCCTGTGGTGTGATGGTATGTCTGATCAAGAACTTGCTTCACCTTTTGATGACATCAACAGGTGGCGTAGGGGAGCTTAGCAATTTTGTCCTTGGGGCAGCGTTTGTTCTCCCGGCAGGATTGATTTACAAGGCAAAGAAGAACAGAAAGAGCGCACTTGTAGGTTCTCTTGTTGGAGCAGCTGCCATGGCAATCATTAGTTTTCCATCAAATTTGTTTGTGGTGTATCCGATTTACGAGAACTTTATGCCAAGAGAGGTGATCATTGCTGCCTATCAAGCAATCGTCCCAGCGGTAAAGACATTGCCACAATGTCTGCTTATGTTTAATGTTCCATTCACCTTTGTGAAGGCGTTGGCATCGGTGGTAATTACCATGTTGATTTACAAGAAGCTGTCACCGATTCTTAAGGGAACAAACAAATAAAAGGGAAGGCCCGGTCCGAAAGGATTGGGTCTTTTGTATTTATAGGAAATGTGATAGGATAGATTAGAGAAAAAGTAATACTAGGAGGACTGTGTATGTCAGTCAAATTTGATGTAAAACTTACAAGTCAGGATATGTATCGATTCAATATTCACCACGCCTACACATCCCTGCAGGGAATCTTATCCTTGGTGCTTGGTGTATTTATCATAGCAGTTATTATCGTATCGGATCAGTTTCGGGATTTCATCTCGGTATTGCCATATGTGGCCTTGGCGCTAGTCTTTTTTTTATACATTCCAATTACACTATGGTTTCGTTCCAAAAGACAGATTGCTATGTCGGAAGTGTTGAGAGAAAACCTGCACTATGAACTGACGGATGAAGGGATTGTAGTCAAATCAGATGCCTTAGATGAAGAGGCGCTTCTTCCTTGGGGGCAGGTATATAAGGCCATCACAACAAGGAATAATTTTTTGATCTATAGCAATCGGGTGAATGCTTACATTATTCCGAAAGCCCAGACTGAGGATAAACTTTCGGAAATCTATGATGCATTTGAGAAGCATTGTGAAGCATATCGTCTGAAGATTAAGAGATAGGAGAACTATGGTAGTAGAGAGTTTTTCACCGGAAGAGACCTTAGCCCTTGGCATTCGTTTGGCGAAAGAGGCTAAGCCGGGACAAGTTTATACATTAATAGGAGATTTGGGTGTGGGCAAAACTGTATTGACCCAGGGGATTGCTCAGGGACTTGAGATTGAAGAGCCCATCTGTAGCCCTACGTTTACAATCGTGCAGGAATATCACAGTGGTCGCATGCCCTTTTATCATTTCGATGTGTATCGCATTGGCGATGTGGAGGAAATGGATGAGATTGGATTTGATGATTACGTCTATGGTGATGGACTTACTATGATCGAATGGGCTAATCTGATTGAAGAAATTTTGCCGAGGGAGTATACCCGCATCACCATTGAAAAGAATTTGGAGCGGGGATTTGATTATCGAAAAATTACAGTTGAGGATATTGTATGAAATTATTAGGAATTGACAGTTCGGGTTTGGTGGCAAGTGTTGCAGTTTTAGAGGATGATGTGATTATTGGCGAGTATACGACTAACTTTAAGAAGACCCATTCTCAAACGCTTCTTCCCATGCTTGATGAACTTAAGAAAATGATTGATCTGGATATGGAGTCCATTGATGCTATTGCTGTTGCAGGGGGACCGGGATCCTTTACAGGACTTCGCATTGGCTCTGCTACTGCAAAGGGACTGGGACTGGCACTTCATGTGCCAATCATTTCTGTGCCTACCGTAGAGGCATTGGCGATGAACCTGTGGGGGGCAGAGGCAGATGTGTGTCCTCTGATGGATGCCAGACGCAATCAAACCTATACGGGAGTGTATCGATTTGAAGAAGGTCAGATGAAGACCATTGTGAAACAGTGTGCAGTGGATGTTGGTGAGATTATTGATGCGGTGAACGAGGAAGGGCGACCTGTCATTTTTTTGGGAGACGGCGTACCTGTTTTCGAAAGTCAGATTGCAGAACGGTGTAAAGTTCCATATTTCTTTGCGCCGGCACATATGAATCGCCAGAATGCGGCAGCACTTTTGGCCAGAGCGAAAGCGTATTACCAAGAGGGTAAAATGGAAAGTGCCGCTGAGCATCGCCCGGATTATCTTAGACTTTCCCAGGCTGAGAGAGAACGCTTAGAACAACAGGAAGGAAAGGCATGAGAGAGGAAGTGCTTATTCGACCTGCAGAAAAAGAAGATATTGGCTTGGTTGCACAGTTAGAGCAACAGATTTTTTCGGAGCCATGGAGTCAGCAGAATCTAGAGGATGCAAGAGAACGCCAGGAGAATATTTTTTTAGTGGCAACATGTGATGATACGGTAGCGGCCTATGCTCTGTGCTATGGAACCATGGATGAAGGAGAAATACCAACCATTGCAACGAACCCAGAGTTTATGCATAGAGGGATTGGTACCGATTTACTGAAATGCATGTTACAGGAGTGTAACAAAAGAGGCATTAAGCGTGTTTTTTTGGAGGTTCGCGTAAGCAACCGGAAGGCACAGGGCTTATATCATAAATGCGGATTTGAAGTGGTGGGAAAACGCAAGGATTTTTACCGATTTCCTACGGAGGATGCCCTGGTAATGATGTGCCAGGTGCAGCCACAGCAATAGGAGGACATATGTTAGATGTTTGCTTGCTGGGGACAGCAGGGATGATGCCACAGCCACATAGATGGCTTACAGCGTTAATGACAAGATATAATGGAAGTAGTTTGTTGATAGATTGCGGGGAAGGTACCCAGATTGCAATGAAGGAAGCGGGATTAAGTCCAAATCCAATCGATGTGATTTGTTTTACTCATTACCATGCGGACCATATTAGTGGTTTGCCGGGGCTGCTTTTGTCTATGGGCAATTCAGATCGAAAAGAGCCGGTGACTATGGTGGGACCCAAGGGATTACAGCGTGTGGTAAATGCACTTCGCGTTATCGCACCGGAACTGCCGTTTGAAATTGTATTTCACGAGCTGTCGAAAGACGAGGAAGAGTTGGAACTTTTTGGTTATCATATCAAAGCGTATCGGGTAAATCACAATGTGCTCTGCTATGGATACTCCATTGAAATCCCAAGAAAGGGTAAATTCGATGTGGAAGCAGCCAAGTCCTTGGGGCTTCCGGTACAGATGTGGAATCCACTGCAAAAGGGAGAGACAATTTCCTTTGAGGGAAACACCTACACTCCGGATATGGTAATGGGACCTGAGAGAAAGGGCTTGAAAGTGGCGTATTGCACAGACACAAGACCGGTGGAGCGAATTTCTCGTTTTGCAAAGGGAGCAGATTTGTTTATCTGTGAAGGTATGTATGCAGAGCCGGACAAATTAAAAAAGGCAAAGCAGTATAAACATATGACCTTTTATGAAGCGGCACAGCTGGCAAAGGAGGCAGAGGTCTCTGAACTATGGCTGACGCATTTTAGCCCGTCTCTGGTTGGGGCAAAGGGATATATGAAACAAGTAAAGGAAATCTTTCCGAATGCATATTTGGGAGAAGATGGAAAGACGGTGGAACTGGATTTTCAGGAGGAAGATTAGATGAAGAAGGTATTGCGCACTGGTGTTACAATTGTAATTTGTGCAGCGATTGTAGTTGGGTATTATTATTATCTGTCCAGAAAGAATGACAACCAGGCCTCAGAGGAGAGGGAGGAGATGTCGGAGGTGGACAAGATTATCAGCCGGGATTTTAAGGACAAATATCCAACAACACCAAGAGAGGTTGTAAAATGGTATAACCGCATCATCACAGCATACTATAAGGAAGAGTATAGTGATGAAGAGCTTGATAAGATGGCGGATCAGGCTCGTATGCTTATGGATGAGGAACTGCTATCCTATAACAGCAAGGAGAGCTATATGGCGGCGGTGAAAACAGATATTGAGAATTACAAGAATCGCAAGAGACAGATTGTGCAGTCTAAAGTTTGCGACAGCAATGATATTCGTTACGCAACGGTGAAAGGATACTCCTGCGCCTACGTGAACACATATTATTTTGTAAAGGAAGGCAGTGATTATACTCGATCCTATCAGGAGTTTGTCCTGAGAAAGGATAGCAAGGGTAATTGGAAAATTCTTACCTTCCGTTTAACACAGGGAGAAGCAGAAGAAAATGAGCAATAAAGATATTTACATTTTAGCGATAGAGAGTTCCTGCGATGAGACGGCAGCAGCGGTGGTGGTTAATGGACGTAAGGTTCTCAGTAATGTAATCTCCACCCAAATTCCTCTTCATACATTATATGGAGGGGTGGTGCCTGAAATTGCATCCAGAAAGCACATTGAACGGGTGAATCAGGTGATTGAGGAAGCACTCAAAGAGGCAAACTGTACCTTGGATGATATAGATGCGATTGGCGTCACCTACGGTCCCGGACTGGTAGGTGCTCTTTTGGTGGGGTTATCTGCCGCTAAGGCAATTTGCTTTGCGAAGGATATTCCTTTGATTGGTGTCCATCATATTGAAGGGCACATTTGCGCTAACTATATTCAGAATGTGGATTTAGAGCCACCATTTGTTTGCCTTGTGGTGTCCGGTGGACATACGCATCTGGTACGGGTGAAGGACTACGGTGAATATGAAATTCTGGGAAGAACCAGAGACGATGCAGCAGGAGAGGCCTTTGATAAAGTGGCTCGAGCTATTGGGCTGGGATATCCGGGTGGACCTAAGATTGAACAGAAGGCAAAGGAGGGTGATCCGGAGGCCATCGCTTTTCCGGTGGCAAAGGTGGCGGATGGCCCCTATGATTTCAGCTTCAGCGGGTTAAAGTCTGCGGTACTCAATTATATGAATGGCGCCCAGATGAAAGGGGAGACGGTAAATGAAGCAGATATTGCTGCTTCCTTCCAAAAAGCTGTGATTGAGGCCTTAACAGGAAATGCGAGAAGGGCAATTCATGAATTTGAATGTGATAAATTTGCTATTGCAGGTGGCGTGGCCTCCAATGGGACTCTGCGAGAGGCCATGGAGACCATGTGTCAGGAAGAGGGGGTGGAGTTCTATCATCCCGACCCGATTCTTTGCACAGATAATGCTGCCATGATTGGCGCGGCGGCATATTATGAATATGTGGCGGGAAGGCGAGATGGGTGGGATTTGAATGCCATCCCGAATCTTCCTCTTGGACAGAGATAATTGTAGTTACTACTATATATAGAAGAGGGATTCTTTATAATGGAAGAAACAAATGCAATTGTTTTGGCAGCAGGTGCCGGAAAACGTATGGGAGCAGATGTGCCAAAACAGTATTTGCCATTGGCAGGAAAACCTGTCATGGTGTATTCTCTTGAAGCGTTTGAACAGAGCAATGTAAATGGAATTGTACTGGTGGTGGCACCGGGAGAAGTAGATTATGTAAAACAAGAGATTGTTGAGAAGTACCATATTTCAAAGGTGGTAGCAATTGTGGAAGGTGGAGCAGAGCGCTATGATTCTGTCTATCGGGGGCTTTTGGCAGCCGAGAGTGATTATGTGTTGATTCACGATTGTGCAAGGGCATTTTTGACTCAGGATATCATTGGCCGCGCTATGGATTCTGTGATAAAGTATAAAGCCTGTGTTGTGGGTATGCCTGTCAAAGACACCATTAAGCTTGCAGACGAGGAGAATTATGTGGCCAGCACCCCGAAGCGAAGCCTTGTCTGGAGTGTACAGACACCGCAGTGCTTTGCCTATGATCTGGTATTAAAAGCATATGAGCAGTTACAGTTATCTGACAAGACAGACGTGACAGATGATGCTATGGTGGTGGAGCAAATGCTTCATATTCCGGTGAAGCTTATTGAGGGAAGTTATGATAATATTAAGGTGACCACACCGGAGGATTTGACGCTGGGAGAGCAGATCCTAAATAATTTAAAAAATTGCGAAAAAGCGATTGACAGTTGAGGATAAGAATGTTATCATTCTATTCGTGCTGAAAAAACAGACACGGAGAGGTATCGAAGTGGTCATAACGAGGCGGTCTTGAAAACCGTTTGTCCGCAAGGGCGCGTGGGTTCGAATCCCACCCTCTCCGCTAATATGCTTGTCACGGATGTGGCGAGCATATTTTTTGCCTCGTGGGCGGAGGAACCGTTGCGAGAATCAGGAGAAGTACCCAAGCTGGCCGAAGGGACACCCCTGGAAAGGGTGCAGGTCGTTAATAGCGGCGCGGGGGTTCAAATCCCCCCTTCTCCGTTTGATAATAGTTCTTCAAAATTTGTTGAAAAAAAGTTCAAAAAGCTGTTGACAACAAATGATTGAAATGCTACTATTATCTAGCTGACGCAAAACGGCAGCAAATGAAGTTGAAAAGCTTCAAAAAATTTAAAAAAGTTGTTGACACGACACTGAATAAATGATATTATATCAGAGTTGCTGT
>CAMFYL010000003.1 GCA_946002055.1 uncultured Roseburia sp. | reverse complement strand
CCACCTCTGTCTGTGGCATTTTATTCTCTGCAAATACGTCTTCTAAACGATACATATCATCTCCTTTATGGACGAATCTGTCCATTTCCATATACGATATATTTGGTACTGGTAAGTGCCTCCAATCCCATAGGTCCTCTGGCATGGAGTTTTTGTGTACTAATTCCAATCTCAGCACCAAATCCAAACTCAAAACCATCGGTAAATCTTGTGGATGCGTTTACATAAACACAAGCCGCATCAATCTCATTTAAGAACTGTTCCGCATGGTTGTAATCCGTTGTTACAATAGCCTCAGAATGACCTGTATTATAGGTATTAATATGTGCAATGGCCTCATCAATATCAGAGACAATCTTCACTGACATGATATAGTCAAGATATTCCGTTCCCCAGTCCTCTTGGCTAGCCCTTGTAAAATCTGGACAAATAGAAAGGGCCTTTTCATCTCCACGCAATTCCACATTATGAGGAAGTAGTCTCTCACGAATCATAGGAAGGATTTGTGCTGCCACATCCTTGTGAACCACCAAGGATTCGCAGGCATTACACACACCAATACGCTGTGTTTTCGCATTTTCAATGATATCCACTGCCATAGCAAGGTCTGCTGTCTCATCCACATAAATGTGGCAGTTGCCGGTACCCGTCTCAATCACAGGAACGGTGGCATTTTTCACCACAGCCTGAATCAAACCGGCACCACCTCGCGGAATCAACACATCCAGATAATCATTCATTCTCATAAATTCTGTAGTTGTCTCTCTGTTGGTATCTGTAATCAAGCTGATGGAATTCTTATCTACTCCCATCTTTGCAAGAGATTTGTGAATACTCTCAACAATAGCCATATTGGAATTTAAAGCATCACTGCCTCCCTTTAAAATCACAGCATTTCCTGTCTTAAAGCAAAGGCCAAAGGCATCCGCTGTCACATTAGGTCTTGCCTCGTAAATAATACCTACAACCCCCATTGGCACACGTTTCTTACCAATACGAAGACCATTGGGGCGACTTTTCATAGAAAGCACTTCACCGATAGGATCATCAAGTGCAGCCACCTGGCGCAGCCCTTCTGCCATCTGCTCAATTCTTGCCGGAGTTAACAGCAAACGATCCAAAAGCCCCTGAGACATACCATTTTCTCTGCCTCTTTCCATATCAAGTTCATTCTTTGCAATGATATCAGCCGTATCTTCGACAAGGCCTACTGCCACCTGCTTTAATACCTCATTCTTTCGGGCCGTTCCCATAATTTGTAATTCTTTGGAAGCAGTTTTTGCTCCTTTTCCAATTTCTATCAAATCCATATACTGCATTGTCCTTTCTCATTTACCACATCAATCACTTCTGATGCCGATATGACCATATCCATTTTGATATCATGTTTTTCAGCCGGTAGGGCATCTAACAGTTGTTCATCATAGCAGACCCCTATCTTAACAATGTCTGCTTTTGACTTATGAAAATACTTATCGTAATACCCCTTGCCATATCCCATGCGATTGCCTAACCTATCGAATCCCACACCGGGAACAAGGCATACTGCCCTTTGAGGCATTGCAATCTCACAGTTTTCTACTGGCTCTCTCACTCCAAAGTTTCCCGGTGAAAGTGAAGATGCATCTTTCACAAAGTAAAAATCCATGTCATCACCATTTACCCTTGGAAAACAGACACGTTTTCCTTGCATCAGCGCCCAATCAAGCAAGGCATCCATATCTACCTCGGGAAGTTTCGCCGCATACAGCATCAATACATCAGCTTCCTGCAATTTGCTATGTCCCATTAAATACCGACGGATAAACTCTGCCTCTTGGATACGCTTCTCTTCCGATAAAAGCTTACGATTTTCGATTAACTGTCTTCTAAGACTGCTTTTTGTGTCCATATTTCTCACCGAGATTTACAACGGTTCCATCCTCTTCCACCATATCAATATTATCCAATTGTTGCTTTAAGTTATTACGAACAGAAGCCAAAAATTCCTGGCGAAGAGCGGCCTGTTCTTCTTTTTCCACCGGTGTCAATCCCTCTGCCTTTGATTTTCTGGCCAATTCGTTGATACGTGCTATTTTTTCCTCTGTCATTAATCCATATTCTCCTCAATAAAATCTGCGATAAAGAAATCATCCTTAGGATTGGCTGTAAATATCGTTCCAACAAAATCATCCTCTAATATACGATGTAGGATTCCCACATCCTTACCGTTTGCAATAATCATATCAGCTCCGGAATAGGTTGCAATGCGAGCAGCATTTAACTTGGTGGTCATGCCACCGGTTCCCACATCACTTCCGGTCTTAGACTTTGCCATGTGCAATAACTTCTCATCCAATACATCCACATGCTCCACCAATTTGGCCTCAGGATTATCCTTTGGATTGTCGGTAAAGAGTCCGTCAATATCGGAAAGCAAAACAAGCAAATCTGCTCCGATTAGGGAAGCCACAAGTGCAGCCAGGGAATCATTGTCACCAAATTGAATCTCATAGGTGTTAACCGTATCATTCTCATTTACAACAGGAATAACTCCCAGGCGAAACAACTCCTCAAATGTATTCTGTGCGTTCTTGCGAGCCACATTATCTGTCATAGTCTTCTTGGTCATCAAAACCTGTCCGCAGGCCTGATGATACTCTCCAAAAAGCTTCTGATAGGTCATCATCAAACTGGCTTGTCCCACAGCGGCGCATGCCTGCTTGGTAGAGATATTCTTTGGTCTCTTTGTAATACCAAGCATCTTACGCCCCACCGCAATGGCACCGGAGGAAACAAGGCATACATCAATGTCCTTATTCTTCATATCACAAAGCTCCCGCACCAGCTTCTCCAATTTAATAAAGTCCAATTGTCCCGTCTTTGCATGCTGCAAAGAGGATGAACCAATCTTTACTACAATTCTCTTTTTGTTTTTAAAACGATTCTTCTTCATTGTTCTTTCCTATTTTTATACACTAATAAACCAAATTAGATTATACCGAAACCTTTGTTGTATTGCAATTCCTTTGTAGGGGAAAACAGCTATGATTTTCATAGTCAGTCAAAGTATTTTATGGTATGATACCTTCTATGAGAAAAATATATTGTTTAATAATAACCTTATGCCTTATCTGCACCTGTATATTCACCACTGCTTGTAGCAGGGACCCGGAGCCTGTTTCAAAGACCGGATGCTATTTTGACACGGTGATTACCATTACACTGTATTGCGATAATGCAGAACAGTATATGGATGAGTGCTTTGCCATGGCTGGGGAATATGAAAATTTGTTTAGTGCCACAAAGGAAGGCAGTGACATTTATAATCTAAATCACAACAACGGACAAGTGACAACCCTGAATCCGGAAACCATAGGTTTGATTGAGGAAGGAATCAAATATGCTAAGGAGTCCGATGGTTCTTTCGATGTTACTGTTGGTAATCTCTCCACCATTTGGCAAAATGCTATAAAAGAGCAGAAATTGCCCAAGGAAAGTGATGTGGCATCTGCTCTCTCAACGGTTTCGTACGAAAACATTGTCATCAATGGCAACACCGTGCAACTTTTAAACGGTGCCAAAATTGATCTGGGTGGTATCGCCAAGGGCTACATCGCAGACAAAATGAAGGAATACCTGTTAGATCAAGGGATTACAAACGGTCTCATTAACCTAGGCGGAAACGTCTTGGCTGTGGGCCCAAAGTCATCGGATCATCCAATGTATCATATTGCCATCCAAACTCCATTTTCTGAGAATGGAGAGGCCATTGCATCTGTTAAAATCACAGACCAATCGGTAGTGACCTCCGGAACATATCAACGATATTTCAACGTCGAAGACCATGTGTATCACCACATCTTAGATTTGACTACCGGTTATCCCTGTGAAAATGATTTGGATTCCGTCACCATCATCTGCGATAAGTCCATAAATGGCGATGCTTTATCCACCACTGTTTTTCTTATGGGTCTGAAGGAAGGATTAGAATATGTAGAGAATCTTCCGGATACCGAGGCCATTTTTATTGCGAAGGATGGGAACATCTCAACCACATCCGGCATGGGAAAAACCATTCCCTTTCAGACGAATCAATAGACATGAAAAAACCAGGGGATACACTCCCCTGGTTTTTGTTTCTCTTATTTTGCAAGAATAATTTTCTTAGGACATTTCTCAGCACAAGTGCCACATCCTACACATTTCTCCTGATCGATGTAAGCGATATTATCTACCACATGAACAGCGTCATGTTCACAATTCTTCTCACAGAGATGACAAGCGATACATCCTACAGAGCATACGCTCATTACATCTTTGCCCTTGTCCTTAGAGTTACACTGTACTAAGTGTGTCGCCTCGTAAGGGACAAGTTCGATTAACTGCTTCGGGCATACAGCCACGCACTTGCCGCAGGCTTTACAAGCTTCAATATCAACCTTAGCAATACCATCAATGATGTGGATAGCATCGAACGGACAAGCCTTTACACAGCTTCCATATCCCATACAACCGTAATTACAAGACTTAGGACCGCCACCCGGAACAAATGCCATTGCCTGACAATCTTCTACTCCAGTGTACTCATAATCCTTGTTAGCTTTTTCACAGGTTCCTGCACATTTTACGAAAGCAACCATCTTGGTTCCTTCTTCTGCAGCAACTCCCATGATTTCACCAACCTTAGCACCTACCGGAGCACCACCAACTGGGCAGGCATTTACCGGAGCCTCACCCTTAACGATAGCTGCAGCCAAACCAGAACATCCGGCATAACCACAACCACCACAGTTGTTTCCCGGCAATACATCAATGATAGCTGTCTCTCTCTCATCTACCTGTACCTTGAACTTCTCAGAAGCAAAGCAAAGGAAGAATCCCATCAAACATCCTGTGCAGCCGACAATTACAGCAGCTACAATAACTCCTACTATACTCATTTGTCAGCCCTCCTAAATTACACCTGAAAATCCAAAGAATGCCATGGCCATCAAACCTGCTGTTACAAGAACAATGGCAGAACCACGGAACGGCTTTGGAATATCATTAAACTCAATCTTCTCACGGATACCAGCCATAATCACAATAGCGATGGTAAATCCGATTGCTGTTCCAAGTCCGTTTACTACACTCTGGATGATGTTATAGTTATTAGAAATATTCTTCAAAGCAATACCAAGAACTGCACAGTTGGTTGTGATCAATGGAAGATACACACCCAAGGACTGATACAAAGCAGGCATCTGCTTTTTAAGAAACATCTCTACGAACTGCACCAATGCAGCAATTACAAGAATAAATACAATGGTCTGCAAGTACGCAAAACCTGTAGGCGCTAAAATTAACTTATAAATCACGCTTGTAACAAAGCATGAAATTGTCAATACGAAAATTACAGCTCCGCCCATACCTGCCGCTGTCTCAACCTTCTTGGAAACACCAAGGAAAGGACAAAGGCCTAGGAACTGGCTAAGTACAACGTTATTGACAATTGCAGACGCAACTAAAATCAAAATCAATTCTTTCATTGTCTTTCTCCTCCTATTCCTCTTCCTTTGCTACGCTATCAGCCTTAACAGATGACTTGCCTGAGCATGAACCCATAGAACAGCTCTCGCAGTCCCCTGCAAAACATCCGGTAGCTGGTGCAATGGTCTTACCCTTAGCATCTGCCTTAGCACGAATCACATTCATAAGAGCCACCAAAGCAGCTAAGACAAAGAATGCACCGGGTGCAAGAACAAAGATAGTAATTGGTGTATAACCTGCCTTACCGGCATCCGCCAGTGGCAATACCTGTGCCCCAAAAATCTGGCCAGCTCCAAGAATCTCGCGGACAATACCGATGAGGGTCAAACCGAGGGTAAATCCAAGGCCCATACCAAGACCATCAAAAATAGATGGCACAACAGGATTCTTAGATGCATAGCTTTCTGCTCTACCAAGAATAATACAGTTAACTACAATCAGTGGAATGTAAATACCTAAAGATGCATACAAACTTGGAATAAAGCCCTGTACCAAGAACTGAACGATTGTTACAAAAGAAGCAACAATTACGATAAATGCAGGTACACGAACTCTATCCGGAATAATATTTCTCAAAAGAGAAATGAGTAAGTTAGACATAACCAAAACAACGGTTGTGGAAAGTCCCATTCCAAGACCATTCATAGCTGATGTGGTAACCGCCAATGTAGGACACATACCAAGCATCAATACGAAGGTAGGATTCTCTTTGATAATACCGTTCTGTAAACGTTCTACAATCTTATTCATTTGACGCACCTCCTACAATACTAGAATAATATGAAAGACCTGCGTCAATGCCGTAGGTAACAGCCTTTGATGTGATGGTTGCGCCACTGATGGCCTCAATCTCGTTATCAGCACTCTTGTTTCCCTTGGTCACATCAAGAATCTGTGCGGTAATGCCTTTGAACTGACTCATAAAGGCATCTTCTTTCGCCTTCATACCAAGACCGGCTGTCTCACTGATCTCTGTGATGGAGTATCCATTTAACACACCATCTGTGGTAACACCCATTGACAATACAATGTCTCCACCATAACCTGCATGTGATGTCAGTGTAATCACATAACCTAAGGTTTCACCCTTGTCATTTACTGCAACCACACAGTTATTAATCTCATCATCTGTATAACCGGCTTCATTCACAACTGCTGTTGCCTTCGCTGCATCAAATCCTTCCATATCTGTAAAGCTTGCTGCATCTGCAAATACTTCTTTGTATGCCGCCTGTGTTGCTGCAACCTGAGCCTGTGCGATTGGTCCCTTGGTAATCTCATATACACCACCAAGACATACACCTGCAACAAGTGTAATCGCTGTAAGGATTAAGGCGTCTTTTACTAATTTATTCATTGTTTTTCGCCTCCTTTTTCCTTTACAATACCAAATGCTCTAGGAATTGTAACTCTCTCAATCAATGGCACTAACAAGTTACCGAAGATAATAGCGTAGGATACGCCCTCAGCAGAGGCTCCAAAAATTCGGAAAATACCTGTCAAAATACCAAGAATAATACCGAACACAATCTTGCCCATTGGTGTGATTGGAGATGTTACATAATCTGTTGCCATAAAGAAGGCACCAAGCATCAAACCACCACCGCAAAGCTGGGCAACTAAATAGTTCATATCAAATCCGTGTCCACCGAAAAGCAAAACAAACACTGCAAACGTAAGAATATAGCTTCCGGGGATTCTAAGATCAATGACACCAAACAAGATAAGAATAATGGCACCAATCAAAAGTGCGATTACACTTGTCTCACCGATGGTACCGGCTGTTGTACCCAGAAGCATCTTCATGGTATCAACATGCTCTCCGGCCTTTAACAAAGCAAGTGGTGTTGCACCTGTTGTTCCATCGTATGTAAAGCTTGTCATAGATCCTGTAAAGGAAATCAAAAGGAAGCATCTTGCTCCAAGTGCCGGGTTCATAAAGTTCTGTCCCAAACCACCGAATAACATCTTTACAACAATGATAGCGAATACACCGCCTAATACTGCTTGCCACCATGGCAATGTGTGCGGTAAGTTCAATGCCAACAACAAACCTGTTACAACAGCACTCAAATCGTTAATGGTGTTCTTTTTATGTACGATTCTCTCGTAAATCCACTCAGAAGCAACGCAGCTTCCAATGGTCACAAGAATCAGTACCAATGCTTTCACGCCAAAATTATAAATACCGAAGATGGAAGCCGGCAATAAAGAAATAATAACCAGTGCCATCACCTTCTGTGTATCAACTTTATCTCTTACATGTGGCGAAGATGTAACATTTAATAAATCACTCACTACATTACACCCCTTTCTAATTCTTCTTTCTCTTCTCAGCCAAAACCATCTTCTTGTAGGTCTTAACTGACTGTGCTAACGGTCTGCGAGCCGGGCAAACATAACTACAGCTGCCACACTCAACACACTCTAAACCATACCACTTCTCAAAAGTATCCATCTGCTTGTGCTCTGCAAAATCAGCAAGTCTGGATGGAATTAAGTTCTCAGGACAAGCCTCTACACAGCGACCACAGTTGATACAAGCGGTTGTCTCATACAAAGAAGCCTCATCCTCTGTCATACAAAGAAGCGCTGAAGTTGTCTTTGTTGTAGGCACATCAATAGAGAACAATGCAAATCCCATCATAGGGCCGCCTGCAATCATCTTTTTCGCCGGGTTCTTCAAACCACCAGCGGCCTCTAACAGCTGTTTGTAGCTTGTTCCAATGCTTATGTAAAAATTACGTGGATCACTTACAGCATCACCGGTAACGGTAAAGATACGATTGGTAAGTGGTCTGCCAAGCTTAACTGCATTATAGATAGCAACCATGGTCTCCACGTTATCAACAATACAACCGGCATCTGCAGGAAGCATCTTAGAGTTGATACTTCTACCAGTGGTAGCGAAAATCAGCTGACGCTCACCACCCTGTGGATATTTGGTCTGCAACGGGCAAACCTCCATACGTGGCTCCGCAGAAACAAGGGCTGAGAGTTTCTCGATACAATCCGGTTTGTTATCCTCAACACCAAAGATTCCCTTGGCATTTGGGAAGAGCTGCAAGATAATACGCATACCTTCCACAAGCTTTTCCGGCTGTTCTACCATTCTGCGGTAATCAGATGTCAAATATGGTTCACACTCTGCACAGTTTGCAATAATATATTCAATCTTTTCCGGTTCCTTTGGAGAAAGTTTTACATGGGTTGGGAAACCTGCTCCACCCATACCAACAACACCGGCTTCTTTGATCTTGTCGATGATCTCCTGATTGCTCAGCGCAGTGATATCTTCCGTCTCTGTATATGAGACTTCCTTAAACGCTCCATCACTTTCAATCACGATGGAATTCACCATATCACCAACTGTAACACGTCTTGGCTCGATTGCCTTGACTGTACCAGATACAGAAGAATAAATTGGGGAAGAAACAAATCCACCTGCTTCCGCAATTTTCTGTCCCTTTAATACTTCATCACCAACCGCCACAATAGGTGTAGCAGGTGCACCAATGTGCTGTGACAAAGGGAAAACCAATTCTCCCTCCGGTAACAATTCTTTGATTTGCTTAGACTTAGATAAGTCTTTGCCATCCTTAGGATGAACGCCACCCTTAAATGTCTTTAGGCCCATGAACTGTACCCCTCTTTCTTTCGATCTTTGTGTAAAAACACTATACTCAATTATAGCAACTTTTCCTCGCTAAGAGAAGTAAGTTTTGTATCTTTTTGAGTACTTTTTCAATTTATGATATACTGAATTTACAAGGATTTCTTGTGAAAAAAATAACTATGGACAGGGCGAGCTGTGTGTGTATTTTCTCCCCTGTTTTTTGGAGATAAACATGCAAATTTTTTCAAAAAACTATGATTACAATCCCACCTCTGTGGAATTTCAATTTTTTGATGAGAACAGTCTTCTTTTCGACATTGAAACAACAGGTCTATCAAAGAAGAATCATCAGATATATCTGATAGGATGTGCCCATCGCAGTGCAGAAAAAATTACCATCCATCAATTCTTCGCGGAAAGTCCGGCGGAGGAAGCTGATATTATCCTGGAGTTTTTGCAGTTGGCCGGCAAATACAAAAAGCTCATCACCTTTAACGGCAAACGCTTTGACATTCCATTTGTATTAGAAAAATGCAGCTATTATCATTTCGATTCCCATCTACTTCCTCCGGATCATCTTGATATTTATCTGGAATGTAAGAAAATCAAAGCTCTGCTTGGGTTAAACTCATGCAAGCAAACCTCCGTAGAAGCATTTTTAGGTATCCAGCGCAAAGATTTGTATGATGGGGGACAGCTGATACAAGTATACAAGGATTACGTTATCAGCAAATCTTCTGAAGCATTAGATCTTTTGCTGCTACATAATTACGAGGATGTGGCTAAAATGGTAGAGATACTACCCATTCTCTCCTATCATGAAATGCTTCATATCCCACTTGAAGTAACATCCTTTGAAATCAAAGAATACACAGATTTGAGCGGTGTTGCGCAACAGGAGCTATCTTTTCATGCCAAAATTCCTGTCACTCTTCCGGTTGCCATACATATCCATCGTCCGTATGTCCATCTGTTTCTTAAAGAAGATAACTTGCACGGAACCATTTTGCTCTATCAGGGAACTCTAAATCATTACCTCCCCAATTATAAAGAGTATGTGTATTTGCCCAAAGAAGACATGGTTGTCTTAAAGTCTATGGCAAGTTGTATTCCAACCTGTGAAAAGGAGAAAGCTACCGCAGAAAACTGTTGCATCCACAAAGACGGTTTCTTCATCCCCCTTCCTGACCACATACAACTATCGGATGACATATATCTTTTTTATGATAGTCCTAAGTCCGGCTCACCTTTTATGCTTTATGACACAGAAACCGTGGACGCTTCCTTCCTGGAGCAATATCTTTTCTGTTTTCTTCAAAACTTATCATAAAAAGGGTTCAGGCAAATCGCCTGAACCCTTTGTTATATTATTGCTCCCCATCCTTTTCGTAATAGAATGAATATCTTCTCTTGTATCCTATCTGCTTATAATCAGCAACCTGCTCAGTACTTCCAATAAACAGGATACCTTCCTTCTTCAAGGATTTTGCAAATTTCACATAGACATTATGCTTAGCTTCGTCTGTAAAATAAATCAAAACATTGCGACACACAATCAAATCGCAGTTTGTTGGATAATTATCCTCCAAAAGATTCTGCTGGTGAAATTCAACACATCTCTTAATCTCATCAGATATCTGATAGGATTTTCCAATCTGTGTAAAATACTTGCGCTTAAATTCATCCGGCACATTGGCAATACTCTTTTCAGAATAAAGGCCGCGCTTTGCCGTTTCAATCACCTGCTTGTCAATATCCGTAGCATATATCTTAATCTGACGAAGATCTAAATGCTTAGACAAAGCCATAACAAGTGAATATGGTTCATCGCCGGTGGAACAGGCTGCTGACCAAATCTTTAAATTCTTTCCAAACTTACCAATTAATTCAGGAATAAACTCATTTGTAAGTAAATCCCACTGCTCCGGGTTGCGATAAAACTCAGAAACATTGATGGTAAGGAAATTTACAAACTCTTCAAAAACTGTTGTGTCTGTTTTCAAAAGATTCACATATGCATTATAAGAATCGCAGTTGTTCTTCTTAATCAAAGAATCAATGCGTCGACGCATTTGCTTCTCTTTATAGGAGCTCAAATCAATCTTTGTCAACCGAAACACGTCAGCTTTAAATGCCTCGTAATTATCCATAAAGTCTCACCCTCAGAGAAATAATTACTCCTCTGTCTCTTCCATCTCGTTTGCTACAGCTTCAATATCAACATCAGCAAATTCAGCGTCATCTTCTTTCTTTTCCTCTTCCGGCTCTTCCAATGCTTTGATACTAAGGCTGATTTTCTTGTCGTCCTCGCGGAACTCCACAATCTTAGCTTCTACTTCCTGTCCAACTGCAAGTACATCCGATGGCTTCTCAACGTGATCTTTTGAAATCTGAGAAACATGGAGTAATGCATCAACACCTGGTGCCAACTCAACGAATGCACCAAAGTCTGTCATTCTTGCAACCTTACCGGTTACAACAGTGCCAACAGCAAATCTGGATGCTGAATCCTTCCAAGGATTCTCATCTTCAAACTTCATACTAAGTGCAATCTTCTTATCGTTGATTTCTTTGATGAATACCTTAACAGTATCTCCTACCTTAAATACCTTCTTAGGATTCTCAACACGTCCCCAAGACATCTCAGAGATATGTAACAAACCGTCAGCTCCACCCAAGTCAATAAATGCACCAAAGTCTGTAACATTCTTTACAGTGCCTTCCATTACATCGCCAACAGAAATCTTAGCGAATAATTCTTCTGAAAGCTTTGCCTTCTCAGCAACCAAAAGCTGCTTTCTGTCACCAATAATACGTCTTCTTCTAGGGTTGAACTCAGTAATAACGAAAGAAATCTCCTGTCCGTTGTACTTGTTCAAATCCTTCTCATATGAATCAGAAACAAGGCTGGCTGGAATAAAAATCTTAGCCTCATCAATTACAACACTCAAACCACCATTCAATACCTGAGAAACCTTTGCTGTTAATACTTCCTGATTCTCAAAAGCCTCTTCTAAGCGCTTATTGCCCTTTTCAGCAGCAAGTCTCTTATAAGAGAGAACAACCTGACCTTCACCGTCATTTACTTTAATAATCATAGCGTCGATCTTGTCACCAACAGATACCATGGTTGTCAAGTCTACATTAGCTTCGTTTGTATATTCACTACGATGGATAATTCCGTCAGACTTATATCCGATATCAACTGCAATCTCATCAGGCTTAACATTGATTACGGTACCCTCAACTACCTCTCCATTTCTTATTGTTTTAAATGATTCTTCTAGCATTTGTTCAAAACTCATTTCTGACATTTCTTTTGAACCTCCTCAATAATTTTGTTTGGGGTAGATGCCCCTGCGGTAATACCTACACTGCCAATGGATTGAAGTACCGACAAATCGAGATTATCTTTTGTCTGTATGTAGTAAGTATCTTCACATTCTTTTTTGCATATTTCGAACAACTTCTGTGTATTAGAACTGCTCTTACCGCCAATGACAATCATTGCATCCACTGTCTTAGCAATATTCGCAGCTTCTTTTTGTCTCTCCTCTGTTGCGTTGCAGATAGTATTCAAAACAATTATATCATACCCTTTTCTCTTTATAATTTCAACAAAATCTTGAAATTTATTGTAGTTAAATGTCGTTTGTGAGACAATACATAGTTTTTCATCTGAGAGATCTTGCAATTGCTCCAAATCTTCCGGTTTTGAAACCACCAAATACTTATCGCCGTTGATCCATCCAATGATACCCTGCACTTCCGGATGATGCTCATTTCCCACAACAATAATGCGGTATCCCTCCTTAGAATACTTGTCTACATAGCGATGAATCTTTAGCACAAAAGGACATGTGGCATCCACAATAGAAAATCCAGCTTCCTCCAAGTCCGTTTTTACACTTCTTGACACTCCATGGGAACGAATAATCACTGTCCCTGGTTCGTAGCATGAAAGATCTGCATCTTCCGGTATCACAGTGACACCCTTTTCTGTCAGTTCATTCACAACTTCTTCATTATGAATAATGGGGCCGTAGGTGTAAATTTTGCCCTCATTCTTAGCCACCTCATCATAGACCAGGTCTACCGCTCGTTTTACACCAAAGCAAAAGCCTGCACTATTCGCCAGCTTGATTTCCATTACATACGCTCCTTACAATGTGATACAATGCAGTTTACCACTTCCTCAATGGTCATGTTTGAAGAGTCCACAAGGATAGCATCCTCTGCCTGCTTCAGGGGAGAAATCTCTCTGTGCATATCACGGTAGTCTCTCTCTTCGATATCCTTCATAATATCATTGATATCACAGGTAACATGCTTCTCCTGCAATTCGTTATATCTTCGCTGTGCTCTGGTTTTTACACTTGCCGTAAGATATATCTTAACCTGTGCATTTGGCAACACGCAGGTTCCGATATCTCTACCATCCATAATAACGTCTGTCTTTGCCGCCAAATCCTGCTGTAAAGATAATAGTTTACTTCTAACACAGCTGTATACACTTGTGGCTGACGCCATATTTCCCACAGCCTCCTGGCGGATTTTTGTAGTAACATTCTCGCCGTTTAGCCACACCTGCTGTGCCCCTTCCTGGTATTTGATTTCCACTGAAATATCATTGATAAGAGAAGCAATGGCAGATTCGTCATCTGCGGACACTTCCCGTCTCAAAAGATAAAGGGCAATGGCGCGATACATAGCACCTGTATCCACATAGATGTAACCCATCTCCTTTGCAACAAGCTTTGCGATTGTACTTTTTCCAGCTCCAGCCGGTCCATCGATTGCAACATTAAAACTCATATTCTAACCATCCTTATATTGTATTTATGCCGGCCAAATAACCTGTTGACCATGCAATTTGTAAATTATATCCTCCGGTCACTGCATCTAAGTCCAAAACCTCTCCAGCAAAAAATAATCCCTTAACAAGCTTTGATTCCATGGTCGAAGGATCCACTTGCTTCACATCCACGCCCCCCTGGGTGATAATCGCCTCATGATATCCTCTGGCGGCAACAATCGTAAAGGGGAAATGTTTCAAAAGAGGTATCAACGCACTTCGTTCCTCCTTTGTCAAATCACACATACTCTTTTCCTGTGAAATTCCAGATAAATGTATCATAATAGGAATCATTTTGGAAGGCAGTAATTGCTGAAGTATACTCTTAATATGACCCTTGGGATGTTGAGATATTTCCCGCAAAAGTCTCTGGTCTAATTGTTCGTCAGAAAGCACCGGTTTTAAATCAATGTAACCCTCCAGCTCACCCGGCAATTCCTTTGTAAGCAGGCTGCTTGCCGAAAGAACCAGCGGACCACTCACGCCAAAATGGGTAAATAGCATCTCACCGAATTCATGATACAGGGTTTTCTTTCCCTTCTTAACCGTAAGAGTAACATTCTTTAAAGACAGCCCTTGCATTTGAACAATATAATCTTCTTTTGTAACAAGAGGTACAAGAGCCGGATGCTGCGGGACCACATGATGCCCCAGTTCATTGGCAAACTGATAACCATCACCTGTAGACCCTGTTGTGATATAAGACCTGCCTCCGGTGGCAATAACAACATTATCTGCCTGTAAGGTTTCCCCCCCATCCAGAAGAACACCGGAAATGGTATGGTTATCACAGAGAACCTTTTTCACCTTGGTGTGCAAACAAATTTTGACTCCTTGGCTTCGAAGGACCTTTTCCAGGGTTTTAATTACATCAGAGGAATGGTCGGAAACAGGAAATACACGATTGCCCCTTTCCACCTTATAAGGCATTCCATTGCTCTCAAAAAAATCCATCACCGCATCATTGGAAAAGGTATAAAAGGCACTGTACAAAAATTTAGGATTTGTTACCACAGCTTTCATAATTTCATCCAATTCAGATGCATTGGTGAAATTACAGCGCCCCTTTCCCGTGATATATATTTTTTTGCCAAGTTTTTCATTTTGTTCCAATAGCGTCACACTATGACCCACCATTGCCGCGGCATAGGCAGCCATCATTCCTGCAGCTCCGCCACCAACAACAATCACTTTACTCATCCGAATCTCCTAATTTGGCATAACGCATCTTGATGGAATCATCCACCCGATCAATCTCATCACTCTCATATACCTGATATTCGTCCCAGATATCTTCTAGCGTCTCCAATGTCTTAGAAACTTCATCCTGTTTCTTCATACACAAGGCAACAATCAAAGCATTGATCACGCTAAGAGGTGCCACCAAGGAATCCACAATGGAAGCCATATCGCTGCTGGCAATCAAATTACAGGACGAATATAGATTCATTGGGGAATGTACACTGTCTGTCAAAGTAATCACCTTGGCACTGCGATTATTAGCAAATTCCATAGCCTTTAGAGTACGCATGGAATACCTTGGAAAACTAATTCCAATCACCACGTCGTCTTGTGTCATATGTACCATCTGCTCAAAGATTTCGCTGGAGCTGTTTGTCTGAAGCAATATGACATTATCAAACATCAAATTGAGATAGAAGGACAAAAAAGAAGCAAGTGGTGCACAGCTTCTGATACCAATGACATAAATTCTTCTGGCTGATAAAATAGTATCCACCGCCTGTTGAAATACTGCTTCATTTAATGTTTCCATTGTCTCACGAATCTTATCTGCATCCGATGACAATACGGAACTCAGTACCGCATTTTTCTCAATCCTTCCATAAGTGACCTCCATACGCTGCACAGAGTTTAGCTTATTTCGAACCGTCTCCTCCAATGCCTTCTGGAATTCCGGATATCCTTTATATCCCAAAAACATTGCAAAACGCACAACTGTAGACTCGCTGACACCTACTGTTTCACCCAGCTTGGCTGCTGTCAAAAACGCAGCTTTATCGTAATTATCTGTAATATAATTGGTCAGTAATTTCTGCCCCTTACTCATTGATTTGTACATTTCATTCATCTTACTGTTCAAATCATTTGTGTTACTCATAAGAATACTCCATTTCAAAAAAAGTCCGCTAGTATGAAAAACACACTAACGGACTTTATTATACAACTATTTTCCAAAAAATTAAACAGGATATGCTCCATTTTTTGTATCGGCCTTTGCAGGATCCACACCAGTCTGCTGTGCCTGACGATACCGGAAGAATTCTGTGGCAACCTTCGGGAATAATGCATAGGAAAGAACATCTTCATCCTGCTGTTTCCACTGCTTCATTTCTTCCTCAAACTTAGCCAATCCCGGCTCAAGCAAATCTGCCGGACGGCAAGTAATTGCCTTATCCTTGTCTTCTCCTAATACCTTGTCTACAACTTCCGGATTAAATGGACGAACGGTCTGTCCATACTTACCTAACAAGATATCCTTGGTTTCTTTGGTGGCAACCTTGTATCTCTCACCCATCAAAACGTTAAATACAGCCTGTGTACCAACAATCTGTGAGGAAGGTGTGACAAGTGGTGGCTCACCAAGGTCCTTACGAACACGTGGCACCTCAGCCAAAACCTCTTCGTACTTGTCTTCCTTACCCTGCTCCTTCAACTGAGAAATCAGGTTTGAAAGCATACCACCGGGAACCTGATAACGCAAGGTGGCGATGTTTACACCAAGAACCTTTGGATTTAAAAGACCGGAAGCCAAAGCCTCCTCACGCATTGGTCTGAAGTAATCTGCAATAACAGCCAATTGATCCTGGTCAAGTCCTGTATCAAACTCTGTGCCCTTGAATGCTTCCACCATAACTTCTGTTGCCGGCTGAGATGTTCCAAGAGCAAATGGTGACATTGCAGTATCAATAATGTCGCATCCTGCCTCAACGCCCTTCATATATGTCATAGAAGCAACACCTGATGTGTAATGTGTATGCAATTCAATTGGAAGACTTGTTGCATCCTTAAGTGCACGAACAAGCTCGTCAGCCTTCTGTGGAACCAGAAGTCCTGCCATATCTTTGATACAAAGAGAGTCAGCTCCCATATCCTCGATCTTCTTGGCCATATCTGTCCAATAGTCTAAGGTATAAGCATCCCCCAAGGTGTAAGAAAGTGCTATCTGCGCATGTCCCTTTTCCTTGTTACAAGCTTTAACAGCTGTCTCAAGATTGCGGACATCATTTAAGCAATCAAAAATACGTATAATGTCGATACCGTTGGCGATGGACTTCTGAACAAAGTATTCTACCACATCATCCGGATAATGATTGTATCCCAAAATATTCTGTCCACGGAACAACATCTGTAATTTGGTGTTCTTAAATCCGTCACGAAGTTTTCTCAAACGCTCCCATGGATCTTCTTTCAAAAATCGCAAAGACGCATCAAAGGTAGCACCACCCCAGCACTCTACTGCGTGGTAGCCAACCTTGTCCATCTCAGCAATAATAGGCAACATCTGCTCTGTTGTCATTCTTGTGGCAATCAAAGACTGATGTGCATCTCTTAAGATTGTCTCTGTAATTTTTACAGGTTTTTTTACTACTTCTGCCATATCTACCTCCTTATACTACACACCAAAGATAGCCATAAATACACCGGCTGCAACTGCAGTACCGATAACGCCGGCTACGTTTGGACCCATTGCATGCATCAGCAAGAAATTGGTTGGATCCTCTTCTGCTCCCACCTTCTGTGAAACACGGGCAGCCATAGGAACCGCAGATACACCTGCAGAACCAATCAAAGGATTGATCTTGCCCTTTGTAAGGAAGCACAATAATTTTCCAAACAATACACCCATTGCTGTACCAACGGCAAATGCAACAAGACCAAGGATAACAATCTTAATTGTTGTCCAGTTCAAAAATGCCTCTGCACTGGTAGACGCACCTACAGAAGTACCAAGTAGGATAACTACAATATACATCAAAGCATTGGATGCTGTCTCTGACAACTGACGTACAACGCCACACTCACGGAACAAATTACCTAACATCAGCATACCTACAAGTGGGGCTGTTGTTGGAAGAAGCAAACATACAATAATGGTAACAACAATTGGGAATAAAATCTTCTCAAGCTTTGACACCGGACGGAGATTCTCCATCTTAATGGCACGTTCCTTCTTGGTTGTTAATGCTTTCATAATCGGCGGCTGAATAATAGGTACCAAGGCCATATAAGAATATGCCGCCACCGCGATTGGTCCCATCAAATCACTTTGTCCCAATTTACCGGCCAGGAAAATAGATGTAGGACCATCAGCACCACCGATGATAGATACAGCGGCAGCTGCCTGATCGTTAAATCCAAACAAAATAGCCAGCAAATATGCGCTAAAGATACCAAACTGTGCAGCAGCTCCAAGCAAAAAGCTAAGAGGGTTTGCAATCAGTGGCCCAAAATCAGTCATTGCTCCTACCCCCAAGAATATCAGAGACGGCAAAATTGACCATTCATCAAGTGAATAAAAATAATAAAGAAGTCCACCTACTCCATTGGAGGTTTCCTCTGGACTAGCAATAATATCCGGGTAAATATTAACCAACAACATACCAAATGCGATTGGCACCAAAAGAAGTGGCTCGAACCCTTTTTTAATTGCTAAATACAGGAACACACATGCAACTACAATCATAATAAAATTCTTATAATTCAAGTTTGCAAATGCGGTCTGATCCAGTAGATGGCTCAGTGTTTCCACAACATAACTCATAAAAATTTCCTCCTATGATTCGGTGATTACTCGTTCATTGTAGCCAGTAATGCACCAGCCTCTACTGCCTGACCTTCTGTTACATCAATGCTTGCAACCACACCATCCTTAGGCGCTACTACAGGTGTTTCCATCTTCATAACCTCAAGGACTACAATGGTGTCGCCAGTTTTTACCTGAGTACCGGCAGCTGCTTCGATCTTAAATACTTTACCGGCTGCTCCTGCTTCAATCTTAATGCTTCCTGCTCCGGCGCTTGCAGCAGGTGCCGCCTTGCGAACAGGGGCTGCAGCTGCAACAGGTGCAGATGTAGTTGCGCTACCACCCTTTTCTTCTACTGTAACGTCGTAAACATTTCCATTTACTGTAATTGTATAATTCTTCATTCTAATATCCTCCTACTTAATATCTTCTCTTAATGGAGCGAACTACAAAGTCATCTGTAGATGCTCCTGTCTCCATTGCAATGGCAGCTGCAATAACAGCAATTAATTCTAAATCATCTGTCTGATTCTCAACAACAACCGGGTTGGATGTGTGAATCTTAACTTTTGTCTCAGACTTACTCTGTCCAGACAACTTGTTCTGAATCACCGGGATGATATTGAAACAATAGATAACTAAACAAATCAGAATCAGAATGATAAATACAATTCCAATTCCCATCAAGGTATTCAGTCCTGCCTTGCTCATAGTCTCGCCCATGGTGTATACCATCTGTGCGTTAATTGCAGTAACTTCGCCCTTGTGCGCATTCAAAACGCAAACAAGTTTTACGTCACGTTTCTCAAATGCCATAACCTGTACAGCTGTAACCGTCTTACCAGCCTGGGTTACACTGTAGTCCTTCATCTCAACGAATTTGCCAACCTGAGGTTGAATCTCCTGCCACTGGCCCATCAGGTTTGCATAAATCTCGCCATCTTCTTGCGCGCTGTAGTATGATTGATAGTAAGCAGCCTCATCTTGCGTCATCTCTGAAAGAACACTTGCCGACTGCACACATGTTGCTTGCAGCTGAGCGTCCTGTTCATAATTCACGTCATCAGATGATTTACCACATGAACACAATGCAAACATACATACCAGAACACTCACCATTAATATGAATCTCTTTTTCATATGCTCACCTTTCTATTTTGTTCCATGTTTCTTGTATGGGCCATCTACTCTCTTAGTAAACAGCATCTCAAAACCTGCAATTAAATACTTTCTGGTATCCACAGGTTCTACAATACGATCAACATAACCTCTTCTTGCAGCGTTTGTAACACCACAATTGCTCTCTTCAAACTCTGCAGCCTTCTCAGCGATAACGTCTGCAGATGCATCAGCATACATAATCTTTGCTGCCAAAGAAGCATCCATAGGAGCAACCGTTGCATCAGCAAATGCATATACAAGATCAGCGCCTAACGACTTAGAGTTCATAAGTACATATGCGCTTCCTACAGCCTGTCCAATCATCATAGAAATCTTTGGAACTGTAGCATTCGCAAAGGTATATGCCATCTTGCCAAGTGCTCTTACCAGTCTCTGTTCAGAAGCTACAGAAGCCTCATAACCGGCAACATTTGTCAGTGAAAGGACCGGGATATCGAATGCATCACAGAATGAAATAAAATCAGCGGCTTTCTCACAGCCATCAGCAGTAAGTACGGCATCAAAGGTATCATCTCCAGCCATCTGGCTATTTCCCACAACACCAACTGTAATGCCACCAAGCTTGATAAAGCCTGTCTGCATCTCTCTTGCATATCCGCCCTTCACCGGAACAAAGAGGCGATTATCAGAAAGCTCTGTTGCGAACAAGGCAATATCTTTTACCTTACCCTCAAGACCTTCCGCAGCGCGGTTCAAGTCATCCATACACTCTTCCACACAACCTTCTTCTACATTAGAACCAGGCAATACACAAACCAACTGACGAATTGCATCACAGACCTCAGTCTCATCGCCTACAAAATCAACGTTTCCGGCTGTCTGATACTGGAAGGTGGCACCTGCCGTATCAAGCACTTCCTGACGGTTACCGGGAATTGCATCCGGTGAGTTTACAAACAACTTGGCATCCTTCGCCATAAGTGTAAAATCGCTAAGGGATCCGAGAACAGAAAGTCCTCCGCCACAGTTACCGAATACCCCCACAATCTGTGGAATCACTCCTGACGCTGAAACAGCCTTTGCATAAACTGCACCTAAGCTCTCCAATGCATCAACAGATTCTTGCAAGCGAACACCTGCGGAATCTAAAAGTCCAATCATTGGTGCCCCCATTTTCATTGCCATATCATATACAGACAGGATTTTCTTTGCATGCATTTCTCCTATCGTACCATTTAAGACTGACGCATCCTGGCTATATACAAATACAAGATTACCATCAATCAAACCATGGCCAATTACTACACCATCAGATGGTGTATCTTGCTGCTTCAAATCAAAGTCTGTGTTTCTGGATGTCACAAGGGCTCCCAGTTCCACGAAGCTGTGCTCATCAAGCAACTGTTCAATTCTCTTCAAAGCAGTGTTGTCTGATTTGTTTGTCATGCTTCTTTCCTCCATTTATTAAAAATCAAATTTGTCTACAATAATAATAGCCTTTTACATTATCTTTTTCAATGTTTTTTGTTAAGAATTTCACTATTTTTCCAACACTATTCTATGCCATTTAGTTTCCACCTGCACAGCCTGCAAAAACACGTAATACTCCCTGAAAATACCATGCCAAGTTTCTTCTCCCAACCGGACATTTCACCAGGATATTTCGTTTTAATATGGTAGTATTACCCACACACACCTTAAGACTTCCGATTTGCTTTACCCCTTTTTTCGTTGCAATCACACTTTTGGGATAATCCACCGTAATATCTATCCCATCCCAATCCGATAACAGCACCTGTTTGTCACATTCCTTAACGTAAGGTCTCATGGTTACCTTTTGACCAAAGTCAAAGCTTGCATTTGCCCCATCTAAGAGGGTAACTTTATCCAACTCTCTTGAAACATTCGGTATCTTGCGATAGTGAAAATGTTTCTCACCATAGGAAAAAAGTCGATTACAGTCTTCCCATTTATAGTTCTTATTGTTGGGCCATCCACATCCCAGAAGAGCAACGACAAAATGTCTCCCTTCAGACTCAACAGCCCCCACGTAGCAATAGCCTGCCTCTCCGGTAAATCCCGTCTTACCGGAGATACATTTTGCATTCTGTTCTAAATAACGATTGTGATTCCTCACTTGAAAGCTTCTGTCTCCCGGTTGATAATTTCCACTATTATCTTTTCGATAGTTTGTAAATGCGCGTTCTTTTGTCTGTGTTATCTGCAAAAAGAGATCCTTTTGCGGAGATTCCCAAACGCAGTATGACATAATCCTTGCCAAATCCTTTGCCGTAGTTCCGTGAAAGGAATCTCCTTCTTTTTGATCCAAACCGTTAGGTGTAAAAAAAGTGGTCTGATTGCATCCCAGGCTTTTTGCTTTCTCATTCATCATCTGAGAAAACCCCAAAACATCCCCACCAACATGTTCTGCAATGACAACCGCCACATCGTTATGGGATTCTAACATAAGAGAATACAAAAGATCTTCCATGCGATAATACTCACCCTCCACAATGCCAAGCTGAACATCCGGCATAGTGGCTGCATAGGACGTCACCGAGACCATATCGTTTAATTTTGCATTTTCCAGTGCAAGAATACAGGTCATAATCTTTGTGGTACTGGCATTGGCTCGTTTGATCTCCTCATCCTTTCCATAAAGAATGCGTCCCGATTCACCATCATAAAGCACCGCAGATAGCGCATGCAACGTACCGGGCGTTGGCGGAGCTTCTTTCGCAAAAGCCTCCTTGGTAAATAAAGTTGAAAACAAAATACAGACACAAAAAAAGATACCTCCCATTCGTCCCCACGGAACCTTCAGAGATATCTTATCTTTTACAATCATATTCTATGTCCTTTCACCTTTATAGACTTATCATATGTGAAAAGACACAAATCATTCCTATTTTATTCGCCTCCTACGTCAAGCTTGATTTCCTGTTCCGCCTGTTGCTTAAACTCTTCTACCATATCTGATGAAGGTGTTGGCAACTCGTCGATAGAAGAAACACCAAAGGAACGAAGGAATTCTTCTGTGGTGCCAAACAACATCGGTCTACCCGGTGCATCCAGTCTTCCCAGCTCTGTCACAAGAGAGTACTCAACAAGTTTGCTCACTGCATGGTCGCAGGAAACGCCGCGGATTTTTTCGATTTCAGACTTTGTAATCGGCTGTTTGTATGCAATGATAGAAAGTGTCTCAAGCAAAACATCTGTAAGAACCTGTTTTCTAGGTTGTTTTGCAATACGAATCAAATACTCATATAAATCCGATGCGGTACACATCTGATATGCACCGTCCAACTCTAAGATACGAATACCTCGCTCTTCCTCTTCATAACGCTTCTGCATATCCTTGATCAAGTCAACGACTTCTTTTGTCTCAACTTCTAATGCTTTTGCTATACGGGATGGTTCTACTGCCTCACCAAAAGTGAACAAAATCCCTTCAATAACAGACTCCATTTTATTTCTGTCCATAAATGCTCCTTATCTCTAAGCTGCAAGCTTTGATGTAATCTTAATATCGTCAAAAGTATGTTCCTGTGAAATCAAAATAGTCCCCGCCTTCATCAGCTCTAAAATAGCCAAAAAAGTCACAATGATTTCTAGCTTAGAGCTCTGTTTTTCCAACAGCTGACGGAAACTGAAGGAACGATGTGCCATGGCATAATCCGTCAAATATGACATCTTATCTTCCATAGAAATCTCTTCCTTCTTGATTTCACCAAACTTGGAACGAATGGGGTCAATTTTATCCTTTTGACGTTTTAAAACAGACTTAAAGATATCATTTAATTGATTTAATGACAAGTCAGCCACCAACTCCTGTGTATCAATTGGGGGTTGATATGCCGCAACCTCTTCCGGTATCGAAGGCTCTTTGTAAAACACCTTAGATGCATCTACCTGACGGTCTTTTAATTCAAAGGCCATACACTTATAGAGTTTATATTCTAACAACTGCTGAACCAATTCTGCTCTTGGATCCTCTGCCTCGTCCTCTTCTGTCTCATCAGCCGGAAGCAGCATACGGGATTTAATATCCAAAAGAGTTGCAGCCATTACCATAAATTCGCTCATAATGTTTAAGTCATTCTCTTTCATCTGACGAATATAATCCATATACTGGTTGGTAATTTCTACAATGGGAATGTCATATATACTTACTTTATTCTTGTCCAAAAGATGTAACAACAAATCAAGAGGACCTTCAAATACCTGTAATTTAAATTCTAAGTTCATTTTGTACCTCGTTTCATCTTTTGCTATTATAATGGTTTTCAAATGGAATTTCAAGGTGTTTCTACAAGATTTAGTATCTTTTAAGCAACGCCAACACTATAATTAGTAATCATAATTGCATAGTCCTGCATCATATATTAGATAATAATTCCTTTCTTTTGGCCTTGTATGAAATCTTTCAAAAAAAAATCTATTTGTTTCACACTGTTACTTACCATTGTTTGGTGCAATACCATATGTAGTACATTTGCGAAAAACAAAACCACGTCAAATACTGCCACAGACGCTGCCATAGAAATTTCAGCTCCCAGTGCCATTCTAATGGAAGCAACAACAGGGACCATTTGTTATGCAAAGGATGCCGAAAAAAAACTTCCTATGGCAAGTGTCACAAAGGTAATGACGATGCTACTTATCTTCGATGCTGTGGACAACAAGAAGCTATCATTAGACCAACAGATTACCATCTCTGACCACGCAGCTTCTATGGGCGGTTCTCAGGTCTTTTTGGAACCCGGTGAAATACAGACTGTGGACACACTCATCAAATGCATCAGTGTGGCCAGTGCCAATGATGCTGCTGTTGCCATGGCCGAAGCTGTGGCCGGTACCGAAGAACAATTCGTTTCCCTTATGAATCAACGGGCAAAAGATTTACATATGAAACATACCAACTTTGTGAACTGCTGTGGTTTGGATGATCCCAATCATTTTTCATGCGCAAAGGATTTAGCTCTGGTCAGCCGGGAACTAATCACAAACCATCCGGAAATTCACAACTACTGTAAAATATGGCAGGAGGACATTACACATACAACCAAAAAAGGTTCCACACCTTTCACTTTGACAAACACAAACAAACTAATCAAACAATATCCCTACGCCACAGGACTGAAAACCGGTTCCACCAGCATTGCCAAATTCTGTCTTTCTGCAACTGCCGAAAAAGACGGTTTATCCTTTATCGCAGTGGTTATGGCTGCCGATACACCAAAAAATCGCTTTAAAGACGCCACGAAACTCTTGGAATATGGGTTTGCCAACACTTCTCTATATCGTGACAACATAGCCGATGATACTCGCACCATACCTGTAATCAAGGGGACCAGTAAGCACATTACCGTAAAACCTCAGAGTAATTTTAACTTTCTTGCCATAAAAGGAGAAAACATTGCTGATATCAAGAAAAAGGAAGTGCTTCCAAAACAGATAAAAGCACCCATAAAAAAAGGTACCGTCGCAGGACACGTAGACTATTTTATAGGAGATAACAAGATTGGTTCCGTTCCAATCATCGCTACTCAATCTGTCAAGAAAGCAACCTTTTCCTATTACGTACAGTCACTCTTTTCTCAGCTATCTCTATCAGACAAGAAATAAGGCAAATAAAATGTCCCCCAGGAGTGATGCTCTAACCCTTGAAGCTGTTTAGAATTCTCAAACAGCCGGAGCTTCACTTCCACCGGGGAAAGATATGGTTTCTTCTGTAGTAAAAGAGCAATGCCTCCTGCTACAATTGGAACAGACATAGATGTCCCCGTCTTCTTTGTGTACCATCCATTATTTGCACAGCTCATAATGTTGTTTCCCGGAGCGTATATTTCCGGCTTTGCCACACATTGTGTCGTTGGTCCTCGCCCGCTATAGTTACTTAAACTCTCATAATGATGATGAAGTTCCACGCTGCCAACAGTAATGACCTTTGCACTGGTTCCCGGAATGGTGACACTTCCCGGTTTCGGTCCATTGTTTCCGGCAGCACACACCGTAACAATCCCCAAGTCCCAGGCGTGCTCAACCGCATTCAGAAGAGCCTGCTGTTTCTCCAAATCCACTTTTTGAATTAAGCCTACGGATATGTTCAACAGTCGTATATTATATTTTCTTTGATTGCGAATACACCACTGTATCCCATCAAGGAGAGTCTCGATTTTCCCCTCGCCGGCATCACCCAGCACCTTACCAATTACAAGGGTACTTGTAGGCGACATTCCCTGATATTTCCCATTTGAAAGAATTCCACTTCCTGCGCATATACCTGCGATATGGGTTCCATGGCCATATGGATCACTTATGGAAATTCTTCCATCTACAAAATCTTTAAATTCAATAATTCTATGATCAAAATCCTTGTGAGCTATAATGCCGCTATCCAGAATACATATACTACAGGGCTTTCCCCCTTTTATTTTCTCGCACAAATCATATCCTACATATTCACGTACTCTATCCATTTGTTTTTATCTTTTTTATTATCATATGTATGCAGCATAAAAAAGAGGCTAGACCCAAAGGTCTAACCTCTCACTCACTCATATATCAATTACTGCACATCTTTGATACTAAAGCTGATTCTTCCCATCTTGTCCTTGCCAAGGCATACAACCTTAACAACATCACCAAGTGTAAGAACATCTTCCACATGATCAATTCTTTCCTTGGAAATCTTGGAAATATGAACCATGCCTTCCTTGCCAGGGGCAAACTCAACAAATGCACCAAACTCTTTGATGCTGATAACCTTACCGGTAAAGATTTGTCCCTGTTCGAAGTCTGTGGTGATAATCTTAATCATCTCAACAGCTTCATCCATCTTAGCGGCATCCGTACCACACACAGAAACATTTCCTTCATCTGTAATGTCTATTGTCACACCTGTACGGTCAATGATCTCATTGATGGTCTTACCACGCTGTCCAACAACATCGCCGATTTTAGCAGGATCAATCTGAATCTGAATAATCTTTGGAGCATACTGACCAACAGTCTCGCGTGGAGCTGCAATAGCCTTAGACATACACTCATCCATAATAAAGAAGCGAGCTTCTCTTGTTCTTCTGATTGCTTCCTCAACGATAGGTCTTGTTAAACCGTGAATCTTGATGTCCATCTGGATTGCTGTGATACCATCTTTTGTACCAGTTACCTTAAAGTCCATATCTCCAAAGAAGTCCTCTAAGCCCTGGATATCTGTAAGTACGATATAATCGTCATCTGTATCTCCTGTTACCAAACCACAGGAAATACCTGCAACCATCTTCTTAATCGGTACACCTGCAGCCATAAGTGCCATACAAGATGCACATGTGGATGCCATAGAAGTTGATCCGTTTGATTCAAATGTCTCAGAGACAGCACGAATCGCATAAGGGAACTCTTCTGTTGAAGGCAATACCGGGAGCAATGCTCTCTCAGCCAAAGCTCCATGACCAATTTCACGACGTCCCGGACCTCTGGAAGGCTTTGTTTCACCTACAGAGTATGATGGGAAATTGTAATGATGCATATAGCGCTTCTCAGTTACGTTTCCGTCCAAGCCGTCAACTCTCTGTGCCTCAGAAAGTGGAGCCAATGTAACAACATCACAAATCTGTGTCTGTCCACGGGTAAACATTGCAGAGCCGTGTACTCTAGGAATCAAATCAACCTCAGCAGCCAGCGGACGAATCTGATCGATTCTTCTACCGTCCGGACGCTTGTGATCCTTCAAAATCATCTTACGAACAGTCTTCTTCTGATACTGATATACTGCCTCACCCAGAACTTCTAACCATTCTTCCTTATCAGCAAATGCCTCTTCTAACTTCTCTGTAATCTGACGGATATTTTCTTCACGAACCTGCTTTACATCTGTAAATACAGCTTCTTCCATATCCTCCGGAGTAACAATCTCCTTCATTGCAGCAAACATCTCTTCCGGAATTGCGCAGCTTGTATATGCATGCTTTGGCTTACCAACCTCAGCAACCATCTGATTGATGAACTCAATAATCGTCTGGTTGACATCATGAGCCACATAAATAGCCTCAAGCATCTTATCCTCAGGAATTTCGTTAGCGCCAGCCTCAATCATAATGACCTTCTGTGAGGTAGAAGCTACCGTTAACTTCAAATCACCCTTTGCCCACTGTTCCTGAGATGGGTTTACGATAAACTGACCATCCATCATTCCGACCTGTGTCATTGCACAAGGACCATCAAATGGAATATCAGAAATACAGGTAGAGATTGCAGCACCAAGCATAGCAACAAGCTCTGGTCTACACTCAGGGTCCACACTCATAACCATATTATTAAGAGTCACATCATTGCGATAATCCTTTGGGAACAAAGGACGCATTGGTCTGTCGATAACTCGAGCTGTCAAAACCGCGTTTTCAGATGCCTTACCCTCTCTTTTGTTAAATCCGCCAGGGATCTTTCCTACAGCATAGAGCTTCTCCTCAAACTCAACACTGAGTGGGAAGAAATCAATACCTTCTCTCGGCTTCTCTGATGCGGTTGCAGTAGAAAGAACTGTTGTATCACCGTACTGGATAAATGCAGCGCCATTAGCCTGTGCAGCAACGCGTCCAACGTCAACACGAAGTGTTCTTCCTGCCAAATCCATTGTAAATGTTTTTGTCATTGTTTCTCTCTCCTTAGATTTTTTATTTTGAAACAGAGAGCCGAAACTACTGATAAATCAAGATAAGCTTCTAAACTTATCAGTGGTCTCGGATGTATCTCTGTTCACAATCAAAAACAAAATAATACGAAAAAAGGACGGAATAGAACCTACTCCGCCCATTCTTTTGCATATTATTTTCTTAAGCCTAAGCGCTCAATCAAAGAACGATATCTCTCAATATCAATCTCCTTAAGGTAAGCCAAGAGATTACGTCTCTTACCAATCATCTTAAGCATACCACGTCTTGAGTGATGATCCTTAGGATTCTCTTTGAGATGCTCTGTTAACTCCTGGATTCTAGCTGTAAGTACAGCAACCTGTACCTCAGGTGAACCTGTATCACCAGGTGTTCTAGCATACTTTTCCATAATAGCCTGTTTCTTTTCTTTTGCGATCATTGTCAATACCTCCTAAAAATTATATTCGCCTGTACTCAGCAAAAGGTCGGAGTTTCCATTTACCGAATACGGGTAAACTCATACTACCCAATGATACCATAGGAAGTATAAGTTGTAAACCTTTATTTTACTTTCAAACCATTAATCCAAAAGGCTTACGCAGCATATCGGACTACGGCTAAATGCACTGGAAATAATAATACCGGTGTTTGGTGTGCTGGCATGTACAATCTGACCTCCGCCAATGTACATAGCAACATGATTAATTCCGCCGCCACTTCCGTAGAACAACAAATCACCCGGCTTTAATTCGCTGGTGCTAATTCTTCTTCCACAGTTAGCCTGAGCTCTTGATGAATGTGGCAAATAGATACCATACTGAGCATACAAAGACAATACAAATCCGGAACAGTCTGCACCTCTGGTAAGAGAAGTACCACCCCACACATACGGATTTCCAACGTATTTAACAGCTTCTGATACCAAGGCAATTCTTCCGTCAGAGACACCTTCACCGAAACGAACTTCATTCAATGTCATTGCATCTCGAAGCTGCACGGCGCAAGTTACAAACTCTCCACTTACATAGCCTTCCTCGTTATCAATATTAACCTTTACCCAGTCTCCCATATTCTCAATGATTTCAAGAGTGCTTCCCTCACGCAAGGTACTCAAAATCTCCGATGTGGTGTTGGGTTCTAAGCGCACCCGCAGGCAATCCGTTGTTACGGTGGCCAAATACTGTGCCACTTCATCTGCTCTTGCCTTAGCCTCATCTCCTGTTAAAAGGAAACCGGAAAGCACATATCCCTCTACCTCTCCGGATGTGATATGGGACCAATCCCCTTCTGTACCAAGAATCTCACAGCCGGCATTCTCCGGAAGCTTGCCGACAATACTTCCTGATTCGCTAGGTTCCTGACGAACATTAATGTTACCCTCCACATTGGCAACACCAAGGTTTGTATATCCATATAACTGGCTACTTGCTGTAGCAACAACATTAGACTCTGATACCTGTGGCTCAGCTACATGATCCAAATCCACCTTAGACGCAGTAACAATACCTGCTGTAGTGGAACAATTATTCTTTACATTATCCTGCTTACAAACGGAAAACATTAAGCAGCAAACACATACCAATGAAAAAGCACGAATGATTCGATTCTTCATATTGCCTCCTGTTATATTAAACAATCAAAAAGAACAGTAGCTTCATACCACTGTTCTTGCACATTATAACAACCACGTATTATATTGTCAACACTTTTGTAACAATTATGTAATATTTCGTGTTATAATTGATTAAAATAATTGAGAGCCTTTTTCTTATCCAAATGCATCTGTTCCTTTAAGGCATCCACCGAGTCAAAGCGTATCTCATCTCGAATGCGTTCTAAAAAGGTAACGCATACCTGGCGCTCGTACACATCTTCCTTAAAATCTATAATGTGGGTTTCCACTCCAATTTGGTGCTTTCCATCAATGGTTGGCTTCACGCCAACATTGGTCACACCGTGGAATGTCCGATGATCTATTTCTACCTTGGTAATATATACACCGTTCTTTGGCAGCAGCTTGTCCTCCGGCGGAATCAGATTAATGGTAGGAATACCAATTTTTGTTCCCAAATGATTGCCGTGAACTACGGTACCCCAAATAAAGTATTCATATCCCAGCAATTGATTGCCCTTGCGAACATTTCCATTGGAAATCTCTTCCCTGACAAAGGTGCTGCTGATATCCCTTTCACCCGACTTTAACTTCTCTACTACCTCAAGTTCAAAGCCCATGGTCTCTGATAGTTGCTTCAGCAAATTCACATCTCCTCGCCCTAATTTTCCAAAGCGAAAATCCGTTCCACATACCATATATTTCATATGGAATTGCCTAACAAGAATCTCAACAAAATCCTCCGGTTCAAGTGGCATAATCTCACAGAAAGAGCATTCCACCAAGTAAGAAATCCCCTGCTTTTGCAGCAAATTCTTACGTTCTTCGTTGGTAATCAGCTGTTTTTCCAAATCCTTCTTTAGTTGAATTCTCGGAGAAACATCAAAGGTCAACACCAAGGACTTTAAGCCATTCTTTTCCTGATTTAGCAAATGTTTCGTCAAAATATCATGACCCTTGTGAATGCCATCAAACTTTCCAACGGTTATAGCTGTTTCATTTTCAATTGTATCATCCAGTGAGGTTCGTACTTCCATTCTATTCCAAAAACATCTTCTCAGGCTTTAAAAGATGCTCCTTCCATACAAATATTCCGACAAATCGGCCATCATCCATGTACATACGGACCAAGTTCCCATTTGTCAACTGTAAATCTGCTTCTGCGATTTCCTCCGGATACAATCCGTTCCCATTCGATAGTTTTGCCGTCGCATCCGGCTTGCCATGCACCGACGGATACTTGGCAAACACTTCATCAACAGCTACCAAATGCTGTTCTAGCTTTCCTTTCTGTTTCAAAGCTTCAATCTCATCCAACTTCAAGCTGTCCTCCACAGCAAAGTTTGACACTCGCGTACGCACCAGCGAATCCATGCAGGCACCACACCCAAGCTTCTCACCCACATCCTGACAAAGTGTTCTAATGTAAGTGCCCTTTGAGCAAGTCACGGAAAATTTAACTAGGGGAAGTGCAATATTTTCCAAAACAATCTGATGAATCACGATATCTCTCGGTTTGCGCTCAACCTGGATTCCTTTCCTTGCCAAATCACAGAGTTTTTGCCCATTGACCTTCAATGCAGAATACATAGGAGGAATCTGCTTTGATGGACCCACAAAGCTCATCAGAACACCTCTCACTTCCTGTTCCGATACCGTAACGTCTCGTTCTTCTAACACAGAACCCGACATATCCTGAGTGTCTGTCACAATACCAAGGCGCATAACTGCACAATATGTCTTATCCTTGTCCGTAAGCATATCACATACCTTCGTGGCTTTTCCAATACAAACAGGTAAAACACCGGTAGCATCCGGATCCAGTGTTCCGGTATGCCCGATCTTTTTTATCCCAAGGATACCACGAAGCTTTGCCACCACATCAAAGGAGGTATATCCCGCCTCCTTATAAACATTAATGATTCCACTTTTCATAGACTCACCCATTTAAAGCTGTTCCTTTACGTCAGAGACAATCCTATCAACCAACTCCCATGGATTATTACCTTCCATAGTAAATCCGGCAGCCTTTTTATGACCACCACCATGATATTTCACGGCAATTTTCGAAAGGTCAACCACGTCTCCCTTGCATCTGGTACTAACTTTATAGGAACCTTCCTCCAATCCATAAAGGAAAATAGCAACTTCCACATCCTTGGTAACACGAAGTTGATTTACTATGCCATCTAAATGCTTGGGAAGAACACCAAACTCCGCCATCTCTTCCTGAGTGATTACCGTGGCAATGCATTTTGCCTCCTCATAGAGACGGCTCTTTAAAAGTGCCTGACCCAAAATTCTGTTTTGCGCATAAGTTTTCTCGTAAAATGTCTTATCAATAATAGATGGGTAATCGATCCCCTTTTCCATCAGGACACCCGCAATTTCCATAGTAGATTTGGCTGTACAAGAATACTGGAACACACCAGTATCATGCACCATTCCGGTATAGATACACTCGGCAATCTCTTTTGTAATTTTATCAGCATCAAGAACTCCGTAAACCAGTTCACAAGTTGAGCTGGCAGATGAAACAATGTGATTCTTATCTGCAAAGGACTGATTGCTCACATGGTGATCAATACAAATGGTGCGTTTTGCGTTTTCAAAAAATGCAACTGCATCCCCTAAACGATTGGCATCTCCGCAATCTAATACAAGGAACAAATCATAATTCTTTTTCACCTCATGGGCTTCCTTAATCTCATGAGCCCCCTGCAAGAAATGAAAAATTGTCGGAATCGGCTCCAAAATAACGTCTACATCTATTTGTGGGAAATAGGTGGTAATGTAGTTGTACACAGAAAGACAAGAGCCTACACAATCCCCGTCAGGACGAATGTGACCTGCAATACCTACACTACCTATTCCCTGTAATTCTTCATCTAAGCGCATACGACGCCTCCTGTTATACTCCATTCACCTCGTCAATCATCTTAGACATGCGAACACCATACTCAATGGACTGGTCTAAGATAAAGTGAATCTCCGGTGTGTTTCTAAGATTTACATTGGAAGCGAGCTTCTTGCGGATAAATCCGGCTGAACTCTTCAAACCTTCCATGGTATCTGCCTGGGTCTTTTCATCGCCAAGAACACTAATGTATGCCTTAGCTGTCTTAAGATCAGGAGCCACCTCTACAGCAACGACGCTGCAGAGTGGACTCACTCTGGGATCCTTGATTTCGCCCCGCAAAATATTGCTTAATTCACGAAGAACCTCTTCATTGATTCTCGTGTTTTTAATGCTTCTTTTTTTCATATTTTACCTCGGAACTTCTACCATAATATATGCTTCAATAATGTCTTCTTCCTGAATATCGTTGAATCCATCAATCACCAGACCGCATTCATATCCAGCTTTCACTTCCTTCACGTCATCCTTAAAACGCTTCAAAGATGCCAGATCACCTTCAAAGAGCTGCTCGCCCTCTCGCGAAACGCGAACCTTGCAACCTCTTGTAAAGTTACCATCCAATACATAAGAGCCAGCAATATTACCCACATCAGACGCCTTAAATACCTGGCGAACCTGAGCATGACCAATCACCTTTTCCTCGAAAATAGGATCAAGCATACCCTTCATGGCTGCTTCTACATCTTCGATTGCATTGTAGATAACCTTGTAAAGGCGTACATCCACACCTTCTCTGTCTGCTGTTGCCTTAGCCATAGCATCCGGACGAACATTAAATCCTATGATAATAGCATTGGATGCTGATGCCAAGATAACATCACTTTCGTTAATAGCACCAACGCCACCGTGAATCACCTTAACAATGACTTCTTCGTTAGACAACTTAACAAGAGACTGCTTCACTGCCTCCACAGAACCCTGTACATCAGCCTTAACGATAATGTTCAATTCCTTCACATTACCAGACTGAATCTGAGAGAATAAATCATCCAGAGACATCTTAGCCTTTGTCTCTTCAATCAAACGGTTCTTTCCTTCTGAAATAAATGTTTCCGCAAAGCTTCTTGCATCTTTTTCAGAATCATGAGCAACGAAAACTTCACCAGCATTTGGCACATCACTAAGACCAAGAATAGCAACTGGTGTTGAAGGTGTTGCAACCTTAACCCGACGACCATTCTCATCGATCATAGCACGAACCTTACCATATGAGCTTCCTGCCGCAATTGGATCTCCCACGTGAAGTGTACCCTTTTGTACAAGAACGGTTGCCACGGTACCTCTTCCCTTATCAAGCTGTGCCTCAATAACAAGACCTCTAGCTGTTCTCTTAGGATTTGCCTTAAGCTCTAATACTTCCGCAGTGAGAAGAATCATCTCAAGGAGTGTATCAATACCTTCGTGGGTATGTGCTGATACCGGTACAAAGATTGTGCTTCCACCCCAATCCTCTGGGATTAATTCATGCTCGGAAAGTTCCTGTTTTACGCGTTCAATGTTAGCGTTTGGCTTATCAATCTTATTAACCGCTACAATAATTTCAATGCCGGCAGCTTTAGCATGATTAATGGCTTCAATTGTCTGTGGCATAACACCATCATCTGCAGCTACAACAAGGATTGCAATATCCGTAGCATTGGCGCCACGCATACGCATAGCAGTAAACGCCTCATGCCCCGGTGTATCAAGGAACGTAATCTTTTGACCATTGATAGGAACCATGTAAGCGCCGATGTGCTGTGTAATACCACCTGCCTCGCGGTCAGTCACCTTCGTATCACGGATAGCATCAAGAAGGGAGGTCTTACCGTGATCAACGTGGCCCATAACACAGACTACCGGTGGACGGGCAACCATGTTTTCGTCGTTCTCCTCTTCTTCCTTCAAGAGTTCTTCGATAACATCAACCTTAACTTCCGGCTCACATACGCAGTTGAACTCCAATGCAATTTCCTCTGCCTGTTCATAGTCTACTTCCTGGTTTACAGTAACCATAACACCCTTAAGGAATAACTTTTTGACAATAACAGAAGCCTGCACCTTCATCTTGTCAGCCAAATCCTTGATTGTAATGCGCTCCGGCAATGTCAATGTAATGATCTCATTTGGATCTCTCTCAACCTGCTTTGACTGTGGCTTTGTCTTCTTCTTACCACCGTTCTTCTCAAGGTTTACGTAGCGCTCCTGCTTCTTACCACCAAGGTTATCATAATCGTGTTTTTTCTTGTTACGATTGTTATCACGATCTCTTCCCTCTTTCTGACGCATATCACTTGGAGCTGGCTGTGTAGCAGCATTACCTCCGCGACGATTGTCATTAGAGAAATTATTTCTTGGTCCATTGTTACGGTTTCCATCGCTTGGACGCTGTCTACGCTCCTCCCTGTTGTTATCTCTGTTATCTCTATTTGGACGATTATTGTTTCTATCGTCTGATACAGGACGACTATTCTGTTGTCTCTGCTGATTTTCTCTGCGCTCCTGCTGACGTGCTCTCTCCTGTTCCTCAGCAATACGGTGAGACGGTCTTACCGAGCGTTCACTCTCTGGGCGAATGGAGATTCTTCCCTGCTGTGCAGGTTTGCGAGCCCCATCTCTTTCCTGACCCGGTCTCGTTGGTCTGGTTCCGTCAGGTCTTCTGTGAGGTCTGTCACCTCTTTCGCCTTCTCTTCTTGGTCTTGGCTGCTTGCTGTACTGGGCATTGTAAACAGCCGTGATGCTCGATTTCTTCTTAGGACGAGCCTGACCCTCAGCAGGTTTCTTCTCAGAAGCTTCCTTCTTCTGCTCAGGCTTTTTTTCTGCCTTTGGCTCTTCCTTAGCTACAGGCTTCTCCTCTTTTTTTGCAGGAGCCTTGGCCGTTGATTTTCCAAACTGCTTTTCCACCATAGCTAAGGTTTCACCCTCAACACCACTTTGACTCTTAACTTCTATGCCCTTACCAGCCAAAAAAGATACGATATCCTTTGACTCAACATTTAATTGTTTTGCTAAATCATATACTCTTATTTTTGCCATACTATATCCTCCATTATTCAGTTGTTATACCAGATTTATCTGTTTCTTTACGGCATTGGCCAGATTTTTATCTGTAATAGCAACAGAGGCGCGAAACTGCTTTCCGATAGCAGCACCCAACGCTTCCTTTGTGCCATAAAAACATAATTCACACTCGTAAAACTCACACATATTGGAAAAATTCTTCTTGGTGTTTTCAGAGGCATCCGTAGATACAATTACAAGACAAGCCATACCTGTCTTGATTGCTTTTTCTACACTAAACTCACCACTGACAACTTTACGGGCTTTTTCAGCAAGCCCCAACATAGATAATGCTCTATCTTGCATTTTCAATCTCCTGTTCCAACTGTGAAATAATATCCTCTGGTATCTTACATTTCAAGGAACGCTCTAAACCTTTGTTTTTTGACGCCAGTTTAAAGCAGTTAACATCTTTGCACACATATGCGCCACGTCCATTTGCACGATTTGTTTTGTCAACAATAAAGACATCTTCCGGGGTCTTTACTACGCGAAGTAATGACGCCTTTTCCTTCATCTCGCCACAACCAACACATCTGCGCATAGGTTTTTGTTTGCCATTCATGAATTACTCATCCTCTCCAGGATTTACTTCCTCATCTGCATACTCATCATCATAGTATTCATCATCGTCGTAATACTCGTCGTCATCATAGTACTCGTCATCATAATCATTCTCGTAATCCATGAAGTCACCGGCCTCTCTTGCCTGTGTCTCACTTTTAATATCAATCTTAAATCCGGTAAGACGAGCAGCAAGTCTGGCATTCTGTCCTTCCTTACCAATGGCAAGTGACAACTGGTAATCAGGAACAACAACCTTAGCTGTCTTCTCGTCAGCATCCGCAATAACAGAGATAACCTTTGCCGGGCTAAGTGCATGCTCAATTAACATAGCAGGGTTCTCATTCCACTCGATAATATCAATTTTCTCTCCGCGAAGCTCATCAACAATTGCATTGACACGACTTCCATTCATACCAACGCAAGCTCCTACCGGATCCACATCTTCATCTGCAGAGTAAACAGCAATCTTTGTTCTGCTTCCAGCCTCTCTGGCAATCGCCTTAATCTCAACAATACCTTCGCGAACCTCAGATACCTCTTCCTCAAACAAACGCTTAACAAGCTCAGGATGTGTTCTGGAAACAAGAATCTTAGGACCTCTTGTTGTATCTCTAACCTCTAAGATATAAACCTTAATTCTTTCTGTTGGATTGAAATGTTCACCTTTGACCTGTTCGTTTTCAGCAAGAAAAGCATCTGTCTTACCAAGGTTTACGCTAATGTTCTTACCTACATATCTCTGAACAATACCGGTAACAACATCTTTCTCCAATGTGTAATACTCATCGAAGATCATCTTGCGCTCTTCTTCACGAATCTTCTGCAAGATTGTGTTCTTTGCGCTCATAGCTGCGATGCGGCCGAAGTCCTTAGACTTAATCTCAACATTTACAGTATCACCAATTGTGTAACTTCCGTCGATGTTCTGGGCCTCCTCTAAACTGATTTGCTCTACATTGTCCTCTACATCCTCAACAACAGTCTTAGCAAGCATTACGTGATACTCGCAAGTTTCCGGATTGATAGAAACAATCACATTATCGGCTTTGCCGAAATGGTTCTTGCACGCAATGAGCAATGAGTTTTCAATAGCCTCAAGCAAAACTGCCTTGCTAATGTTCTTCTCAGACTCCAACATATTTAACGCTTCTAACAATTCATTGTTCTTCATTTTGTTATCCTCCCTAAATTAGTTTTGTTATTGTACGCTAAAAATCAAATGCCAGACGAATCAATGCGATATCTGACTTGTTAAACACTAATGTCTCATCATCCTCTGTAACAATGGTAACGGTATCCTGATCATAGGCCGTTAGAATTCCGTAGAATTCCTTTTGCTTGTCAATAGCCTTATAGGTTCGAATCTCCAATTCTTTTCCCATACTGCGAACGTAATCCTTTTCCTTTTTCAAAGGTCTGCCAAGTCCCGGCGAGCTCACCTCAAAGGTGTATGTTCCAGCAATATAGTCCTTCTCGTCCAAAAGTTCGTTCATCTCCCGACTGACAGCAACACAATCGTCAATGGTAATTCCTCCCGGCTTATCAATATATGCGCGAAGGTAGAATTCTTGCCCTTCTTTCACATATTCCACATCCACCAGCTCAAATCCCATTCGATCTAAGATTGGCTGTATCAGTTCCTCTGTTTTGCTTTCATAGAGTTCTCTCTGTGACACACAATCCACCACCTTTACAAAGTTTGTCAGTCAGCAAATTGCCCTAAATAATGAATTAAGAGTGGACATCTGTCCACTCTTAATCTAGTAACAATATTCTTGCTAACCGCTAACAGTTCGTAGGGGAATCGAACCCCTGTTTCCGCCGTGAGAGGGCGGCGTCTTAACCGCTTGACCAACGAACCATAACATCTTGTCGTCGCACTGTGTATCTCACCGCGACAACAAGACGATAATACACTATATGACATATACATGTCAACACTTTTTTTTAAAAAATTTATTTTTTAATCTTCGTATCCGTTCGGATTATTCTTCTGCCATCTCCAAGAGTCAGCACACATCTCCTTGATGCCGTACTGCGCCTCCCAACCCAACTCTTCCTTTGCCTTAGTTGCATCAGCATAGCAGGTGGCAATATCGCCTGGTCTTCTAGGCTTAATCACATATGGAATCTTAATGTCGTTGGCAGCCTCGAAGTTCTTAACAATATCAAGAACACTATAGCCCACACCGGTACCTAAGTTGTAAATCTTAAGTCCTGCATTCTCCTCAATCTTCTTCAAAGCTTTCACATGACCAATAGCCAAGTCCACAACATGGATGTAATCTCTCACACCGGTTCCATCCGGTGTATCATAGTCATCACCAAATACGCCAAGTTCCGGAAGCTTACCTACAGCAACCTGTGTGATATATGGCATCAGGTTGTTAGGAATACCGTTAGGGTTTTCTCCCATCGTACCGCTCTTGTGAGCACCGATAGGGTTAAAGTAACGAAGTAATACCACATTCCACTGCGGATCTGCCTTCTGCATATCAGAAAGAATCTGCTCAAGCATAGACTTGGTCCATCCATATGGATTGGTACACTGACCCTTAGGGCACTCCTCTGTAATAGGAATCATTGCCGGATCACCATATACCGTTGCTGACGAAGAGAAGATAATATTCTTACATCCGTTCTGTCTCATAACATCTACAAGAGTTAACGTACCTGCAATGTTATTCTCGTAATATTCCCAAGGCTTAGCCACTGATTCACCAACAGCCTTAAGTCCTGCAAAGTGAATACAACTGTCAATGCTCTCCTTGGCAAAAATCTCATTCAAACGCTCTCTATCAAGAATGTCCCCCTTATAAAATGTGACATCCTTTCCTGTAATAGCCTTCACACGCTCCAAAGACTTCTCGCTGGAGTTACAAAGATTATCTAAAACAACAACCTCATAACCTGCCTGCAACAACTCGACACATGTGTGACTACCGATATAACCAGCACCACCGGTAACTAATACTGCCATATATGGTTCCTCCTTAATGATTATTTACACATCTTATTATAACAATATCTTCCTCTTTTTCAATTGGGAAACGCAAAATAATTGTTCAGTTTTCGAAAAGCATAAAAAATGACCCGGACTTTCATCCGAGTCATCTGTGTATCATATATTATTATGCTACCTTTGTCTTTGCAAGCTCAACCAACTCAGCAAAACCAGCTGCATCGTTAACAGCCATCTCTGCCAACATCTTACGGTTCATCTCAACACCTGCAAGCTTCAAGCCATACATAAATTTGCTGTATGATAATCCGTTCAAACGTGCTGCAGCGTTGATACGAGCGATCCAAAGCTGACGCATCTGTCTCTTTCTCTGCTTTCTACCAGCATAAGAGCTTGTCAACGCTCTCATCACTGACTGCTTAGCTACACGATACTGCTTAGATCTAGCACCTCTGTAGCCCTTTGCCATCTTTAATACTCTATTATGCTTTTTCTTAGCGTTCATTCCGCCTTTAACTCTTGCCATCTTAATATCCTCCTTAACCGATTAATTAGCTATAAGGTAAAACCTTCTTCATTGTCTTAACATTTGTTGCATCTGTCATTGCAGACTTTCTAAGATTTCTCTTTCTCTTAGTAGTCTTCTTGGTTAAGATATGGCTCTTGTAAGCTTTATTTCTCTTTAACTTTCCTGTTCCTGTTGTAGAAAAGCGCTTTGCAGCTGCTCTTTTTGTTTTGATCTTTGGCATGTCATTATCCTCCTTAAATTATCTTTTCTCTGCCAGCACCATGCTGATACTTCTACCTTCCTGCTTTGGTGCTTTCTCCACTACTGCAACCTCTTCCATCTCAGCAGCAAAATCATCTAAGATATGCTTGCTGTGAGCGATGTGAGCCATCTCACGACCGCGGAAACGAAGTGTAATCTTTACCTTGTTACCCTTGGCAATGAACTTCTTCGCTGCATTTACCTTGGTATTCAAATCGTTAGCTTCGATATTTGGAGACAAACGAATTTCCTTGATTTCAACAGTCTTCTGCTTCTTCTTTGCTTCTTTTTCCTTGCGAGCAAGCTCATAACGGTACTTACCGTAATCTATAATCTTGCAAACAGGCGGCTTTGCATTTGGGGCAATCTTAACTAAGTCAAGTTCTGCCTGCTCTGCCAATTTCATCGCTTCTTTTGCTGACATAATGCCAAGCTGTTCTCCATCTGAACCAATCAGACGCACTTCTTTGTCTCTGATTTGTTCGTTAATCATTAAATCGCTAATGGTCTTATACCTCCATAAAAAAAGTGGATAGGCAGACTATCCACAATCAAGTTCACAACAAATCAAATCTAAAATGCTGGAATATGAACACTAAGTCACCAATGTGCTTAGGTGAGAGTGGATACTCTACTTGGTTTTCACAACACGAATACTCTACCACAGAATATTGGCGGAGTCAACTGTTTTTTAAAAGAATTGCGACAAGGAAACCTTGCCGCAATATCTTCTCTAGCCTTTTTGTGACTATCTTATGAATGCCATACCCCTTAGGCCGGCACTCATTGTAGGGACATAACCCTCTGTTTGGTGTGTGTCGCCTGATTCTTGTTTTAATTCATCACAGGCAATTCTGAATATGTTCCCGAATTCATTAGAAGATTCCCTCCGTCTCGAATACCAGAACAGGTTTCTTTGGCCAGAATCTTCGGAACCCGCGTACTCGGCTACTGCCGACACCTTAAAATACTCATCAAATACGATAGCTTTGATCCCCTCCTCGGTGCATATTTTAAGTGGTTTCTAAAGTATTCTTCCAATACTTTACTATAATATACCACGAGATTTGGGTTTTGGCAAGAATAAAACACAAGATATAGTGTTCATTTGCGTTTTTTTATTGTTCATTCCCCAAAATAAAGCGATGTATCGTCTCTGCAACACCACCTTGGTTGTTATCACGTGTTGTAATCACATCCGCCTGACTCTTTACAATGTCCTTTCCATTACACATAGCAACACCGATTCCTGCAGCAAGTATCATAGATAAATCGTTCTCCTCATCGCCTACTGCAACCGTTTGTTCCATAGTAATCTGAAGATAGTCGGCCAGGGTTTTTAATCCGGTTCCCTTATTTTGACCTTTGCCACAGAATTCATAAAACCAATCACTGGAGAAGAAGCTGTCAAATGGATACACACCCTCTTCTGCCTCTTTTTTCAGTTGTTCCAAAGGTGCCCTGTTATCAAAATCGATTGCCATCACCTTGTAAATGGGCTGGGATGCTAAAACATCCATATCTGAAATCACTTCATAAGATTCATTGGTTAAGCCATTGTATCGTTTCGTTGCATCCGTATATTCAAAGCAATAAAATTTATCTTTTCCAAATGCTTCAAGATAAATATTTCGTTCTCTCAACACGCGAACCAAGTTTAGCATATCCTCAGTATCCATAGGACTGCCTCCCACCGTCTCTTCGTGTTCCAAATCATAGACAAAACATCCCTGAAAACAGATAAGAAAACAATGTTTCTTAGGAAGTCCCAGTTGCTCAATCAACTTAACAGCCCCCCGCCAAGGCCGCCCTGTAGTATAGGCCAGATAATTTCCCCGAGCAAGTAATTCTTCTATAGCATCATAGTTTTCCTTACAAATCTTCTTATCCGTAGTTAATAATGTCTCATCAAAATCTGTAAAAAGTATTTTATTCACTGTCATTTACATCCACTCCCCATATAGGAATGAATCTCCTTCCATTGTTATCTTGTTCATCCTTTGCATTTGCCTTCTTTGCTTCTTTACAAAAGGTTAGATGTGCACTGATGCCGTCTTTGCGTGCATTTCTCGCATAAGAACCATCCGGTTGCATCTGATAGGCCTTTAAATTATCTTGCAGCAACACGTCTAAAATATGCATCAATCTGTTTTTGATTTTTTCATCCTCTACCGGGAATAACAGTTCCACTCGGCGCTCCATATTTCTTGGCATCCAGTCAGCACTTCCCATATAGATGTCTTCTTCTCCATCATTGTAAAAATAGAATATACGACTATGCTCCAGGAAGGTTCCCACGATAGATTTTACCGTAATATTCTCACTGACACCGGGAATATCTGTGCGAAGACAGCAAATCCCTCGAACAATCAGTATGATTTCCACCCCTGCCACAGATGCCTCATATAATTTTTGGATAATCTGCCCATCACAGAGAGAATTCATTTTCGCCACAATTTTGGCTTTCTTACCGGCATTGGCATGGTCAATTTCCCCTTGAATTAAAGTTAAAAAAGCGTCTCTTAGCCAAATTGGTGCCACAGCAAATCGGTTCCAAGCCGCAGGTTCTGAATATCCTGACAGCATATTAAACAGGGATGTAGCATCTTCCCCAAATGGTTCGCTACAGGTAAAGATACCGCAATCTGTGTATAGCTTTGCAGTAGAATCATTATAGTTACCTGTGCCTAAATGTACATAGCGGGCAATTGTGTTTTCTTCGCGGCGAACCACCAGTGCAATCTTGCAGTGGGTCTTCAGCGCCACCAAACCGTAGATTACATGGCACCCTGCCTGTTCTAACTTCTTTGCCCACCCAATGTTATTCTCCTCATCAAAACGGGCTTTCAGTTCCACCAAAACAGTAACCTGCTTGCCATTTTGTGCAGCCTTTGCCAGTGCTGTGACAATTGGCGAATGACCACTGACTCGGTATAGGGTCTGCTTAATAGCTAATACATCCGGATCCTCTGCAGCCTGTTTGATAAAATCCACCACAGGGTCAAATGTCTCATACGGGTGGAATAAGAAAATATCCCCCTTGCGAATCTCCGTAAAAACATCCGTCCCTTTCGGAAGTCTTGGATTCGGCTGTGGAATAAAAGGTTTCAATCGAAGAGAGTTAACGCCTTCCAATTCCTGTAGCTTCATCAAAAAGGTCAAGTCAATGGGTCCGGCAACCTCATATACCTCATCCTGACTCACATCTAGTTTTTCTGTCAAATAGCGAAGCAGTCTTTTATCCGTCTTCTTTTCTACTTCAAGACGAATCACCTCGCCCCACTGTCGTCGAACTAACTGCTTTTGAATCTCCTTTAACAAATCTGCCACTTCATCCTCGTCAAAGGATAAATCCGCATTCCTCATCACACGATATGGATGTGCGCAAACCACATCATAATTCAGATATAATTTGTCTATATTACACTCGATCACCTGCTCCAGCAACACAAAGGTGTACTCTTCGCCAATCTCTCCGGGAATTGGCACCAACCTCGGTAGCATTTCCGGCACCTGAACAGTAGAAAACTCAAACTCGCCTTTTCCCCGTTGCGTAAATTTCAGATTCGGATGCTTTGCCCGCAGAAGCGCAGCAATATTAAGACTTCCATTTCGAACTAAAGGAAATGGACGTGAGGCATCAACAGCCATAGGAGTTAAAACCGGATACACATGTTCCGTAAAATACTGATTGACAAAGTTTAGCTGTTCAGAATTCAGCTCCTCATAGGCTTGAATGATACGTATGCCCTTCTCTTGCAAAATGGGAAGTAGGGCATCCATATAGATTTCATACTGTTCTTCCACCAACTGATGGGTCGCATTATGCACATCCAACAGTTGTTTTTTCGGTGTGCGCCCGGAAAAGTCTTTCTTCTTGTAGTGGGCATGGACCATATCCTTAATGGAAGCCACACGCACCATGAAAAACTCATCTAAATTCGACGAAGTAATACTAATAAACTTCAATCTCTCCAAAATGGGAGATTTTTCTTCCTTCGCCTCATTCAACACACGATGCTCAAACTTTAACCAGCTTAGTTCCCGGTTGTCGTAGTATGCTGTTTTGCTAAAACCAACTTCACCCTTCAAGTTATTTCCCCCTTATGAAAACTACAGTTGCACAAAACTTGTTACATCAAGTTATGTACAACTCCAGTCGTAATTCAATATGAAACACAATCTTATTTCACGCTAGTCAAATGATTTATAATTACCAATCACTTTGAATGATCCGGTTTCTTCTTTCAATCCGCGCAGCGCACTTAATATGTCATCATTTGCAAGATTTCCCTGTACGTCGATAAAGAATTGGTATTCCCAGTTCACGCCCTTCTTCGGACGGGATTCAATCTTTGTCATGTTAACGCCATTGAATATGAAGTGAGACAAGATGTGATACAGAGAACCTTTCTCGTGAGGCAGTTCAAAGCACAGACTTACCTTGTCTGCATCTTTTAAATATTTCTTTTCCTTTGATACGATGATAAATCTTGTCTCGTTATCCGCCTCGTCCTGAATGGCTTCCTGTAGTACCTGCAAATCATAAATTTTCGCATTTTGGATGCTGGCGATGGCAGCCTTTGATATATCATTATCTTCCTTAACCTTTAACGCAGATACAGCCGTATTCTTCTTGGCTTTGCTTTCCCATTGGGGATGCTCCACCTCAAGATAGTTTGCACATTGCATCAATGCCTGTGGATGAGAATACACTGTCTGTATATCATCAATAGATGCCCCCGGCAATCCAAGCAGTGCATGCTCAATCTTAATCACCTGTTCGCCAATAATGCAGACATCGTACTCGTTGAGAAGATCGTAATTCTCTCCCACAATACCTGCAGAAGAATTCTCAATTGGAAGCACTGCATAATCCGCCTCTTTAGAATGAATCGCCTCCATAGCATCTCTCCAAGTGGCAACGGCAGATCCCATACAGTCCTCTCCAAAGAATTCATACATAGCCATCTGGGCATAAGCTCCTTCCACGCCCTGGAAAACAATCTTCTTATCCGTATAATCAAAACTGTCACAGCACGTGAAATGAAGGTTTGTATCCATTAGTCCCTGCTCAGCCATAATCTTATACTGTCTTTTTCGACTGGTGGACATAATCTGTTCAAACAATTCCAAGACACCCTGTCGAAGGAAATCATCCTTTGCCATACCGGATAACTTATCTAACTTTTGCTGTTCTCTTTCTTTATCATAGACATTTTTGTGATTGGCAATCTTGTACGCAGCAACTTCCTCAGCAAGTCCCATTCGCTGCTGATAGAGGCGAACCATTTCCTGATCAATCTCATCTATTTCCTGTCGAATCTCCAATAAATCTTTCATTACAAATAATCTCCTGTATGTTAAGCTGTAAAATCAAAGAAGGATAACTGATTAGACTCCGGCAAATCTGAAATAATGCCTAGATCACTCATCAGCTCAATGGTTGATTTACTTACCTTTCCTCTCTCACGAAGGTCATCCTTAGATAGGAATTTGCCCTGAGCCGCCGCAATGGCCAAGGTTTCCGCCGCCTTGTCTCCCATTCCTTCAATGGAATTAAATGGCGGTAGCAATTTTCCATCCACAATCTGGAAATATCTGGCATCGGATTTGTATAAGTCCATAGGCAAAAACTCAAAGCCTCTGGCATACATTTCCTGAACAATACGCATATCCTTCATGGTAGCCTCTTCTTTTTGGGAAAGCTTTTCTTTTTTCTTAAACTCGGATATGTAAAATTCCAGTTTGTCTTTTCCCATACACATCAGCTCATAGCTAAATGCAGTGGCACGAATACTGAAAAATGCAGCATAATATGCCAATGGATAAAATACTTTACAGTAGGCAATACGCCACGCCATCATAACATAGGCAGCCGCATGTGCCTTGGGGAACATATATTTAATCTTTTCGCAGGACCATGTATACCATTCCGGTACTCCGTGATCAATCATATCCTGCTTCCACTCCGGCCACTCTTTACATTTACCCTTGGCGATAACACCCTTTCTGGTCTTCTCCATAATATCAAAGGCCTCGGCACTATCAAGTCCCATATGAATCAAGTAAGTCATAATATCATCACGGGTACAAATACAAGTGGAAATCGTTGCTGTCCCCTCTTCAATCAAAGTCTGGGCATTGCCAAGCCATACGTCTGTACCATGGGACAACCCGGAAATGCGAATCAAATCTGTAAACTCCTGAGGTTTTGCATCACGTAACATTCCCATAGCAAAATCTGTACCAAACTCCGGAATACCCAGGGTGCCCATCAGTGTACCGTTTAACTCCTGGGAGGTGACTCCTAGGGCCTCTGTCCCCTTAAATAGAGACATAACCGTAGCATCATCCAGTGGAATCTCCTGGGCATTCAAACCTGTCAAGTCCTCCAGCATTCGAATCATGGTAGGATCGTCGTGTCCCAGAATATCAAGTTTCAATAAGTTGGCGTCAATAGAGTGGTAATCAAAATGGGTTGTAATAATATCTGATGTCATATCGTTTGCCGGATGTTGTACCGGAGTAAAGGAATCGATATCCTCTCCCACAGGAAGTACGATAATACCACCCGGATGTTGTCCTGTTGTTCTCCGAACTCCGACACATCCTTGAACAATACGATCAATCTCACAGTTGCGTTTATGAATGCCACGTTCCTCATAGTAGTTTTTGATGTACCCGAAAGCCGTCTTATCTGCCAGTGTGCCTATGGTACCGGCCTTATACGTCTGGCCCTCACCAAAGATAACCTCTGTATATTTATGAGCCTTACTCTGATAATCTCCCGAGAAGTTCAAGTCAATATCCGGCTCCTTGTTACCCTTAAATCCCAGGAATGTCTCAAATGGAATATCAAATCCATCTTTCTTTAAATCCTTGCCACACACAGGGCACTTCCGATCCGGCATATCACAGCCGGCACGCCCTGAATAGGAAAGGACTTCCTCTGAATCAAAATCTACAAAGTGACAGTATTCACACACATAGTGTGGGCTTAGAGGATTCACCTCCGTAATACCTGCCATAGTTGCCGCAAAGGAGGAACCTACAGATCCACGGGAACCAACCAGGTACCCGTCTTCATTGGACTTCCACACCAATTTCTGGGCAATAATATACATCACCGCATATCCATTGCCAATGATGGATTTCAACTCTCTCTCCAATCGTTCCTCAACCACAGGAGGTAACGGCTTACCATAGGTAGCATATGCTTTGTCATAGCAGATTTTGCGCAACATTTCATCGGAATTCTCAATAACCGGCGGACACTTATCCGGTCGCACAGGAGCAATCGGCTCACACATATCCGCAATGCGATTGGTATTGGTGATAACAATCTCCTCTGCTTTATCACTGCCTAGATAAGCAAACTCCTCTAGCATCTCCTCTGTAGTACGAAGATATAGCGGTGCCTGATCATCCGCATCAGAGAACCCTTTTCCCGCCATAATGATGCGACGATATATCTCATCCTGGGGGTCCAGAAAATGCACATCACAAGTAGCCACAACAGGTTTCTTAAACTCCTCGCCCAAGGCTACTATCCTTCGATTAATATCCTTTAAGTCCTCCATAGACTTAATCGTATCGTCATCCTTACGCAGCATAAACGCATTGTTACCTAGAGGTTGAATCTCCAAATAATCATAAAAATCTACAATACGGGCAATCTCCTCTTCCGGTCGATTGCTAAGTATCGCTCGATACAGTTCTCCCGCTTCACAGGCAGAGCCGATAATTAATCCTTCTCGGTATTCCATCAGCAGACTCTTTGGAATCTTAGGACGACGGAAATAATACTGTAAATGTGACCGAGACACCAACCGATACAAATTGATTCGTCCAATGTCATTCTTTGCAAGAACAATACAGTGATAGGAAGGCATCTTTCGAATGGTCTCATCAGAAGCCATTCCCCCTTCATTCACATCATCTAAGGTTACAAAGCCTCGTTCCTTAAGCATCTCAATGAATTTTACATAAATCTGAGCTGTACACTCTGCATCATCTACCGCCCGATGGTGATGCTCCAGAGATACCCCCAAAGCCTTTGCCACATTATCCAGTTTATATTTGCTCATAGACGGCAACAAGAATCTGGAAAGTGCCACGGTGTCCACATAGGTATAGTCACAAGGATAGCCAAGTGCCAAACAATTGGCGTGAATAAAGCCCATATCAAAGTCAGCGTTGTGGGCAACCATCACAGTCCCCTGGCAAAACTCAATAAATTTTGGCAAAATCACATCAATGGTAGGAGCATCTATGACGTCCTCGTCTCTGATGCTTGTCAGTTCTGTAATATGGAATGGAATAGGCTCCTGAGGATTTACAAATTCTGAAAACCGAGATACAATCTGTCCTTGTTCAATACGAACAGCACCAATCTCAATAATTTTATTCTTTCCTGCATGAAATCCTGTGGTCTCCAAGTCAAACACCACGTAACTACCATCCAAATTCTGATTCTTAGAGTCTGTAACAATACCCTTGGTATCATCCACAAGATAGATTTCACAACCATAAATCACTTTAAAGTCAGAATCCTTGGGCAAATCGTGAATGGCATGGTCGGCATCGGGAAAGGCCTGCACTGCACCGTGGTCCGTAATGGCAATGGCCTTATGTCCCCAGGATGCGGCACGTTTGATAATATCCTTCACATCCGACACACCATCCATATCACTCATCTTGGTATGGCAGTGCAACTCCACTCTCTTTTCCGGAGCATGATCTACTCTTGCTGTGGTAAAATCAGGAATCTGCATAATGCCAAAGACAGAGCCCATAGTAAGATCATGGTCAAATTTGTCAATCATGGGAGAGCCTTTCAGTTTGATAAAAGCCCCCTTGTAAAGTGTCTTGGAAATCTCGGCAGCCTGCTCATTGGAAAGAAACAGCTTGGTTACAATGGTGTCGGTAAAATCAGTCATCGTAAAAATATAGATGGTTCTCTCGTTTCTAATTTCACGAGGATCCACACTTAACACCTGACCGCGAATGCAAACCTCTCCGATTTCGCCCTGAATGTCTTTGATCTCGATACACGCATCATCAAAATCTCTTCCATAGATAACATCCGGTCTTGAAGAACGTTTTAGAGGCATACTTCGCTTGCGCTCCGGTGCAGGTGCGCTATCTTTTCCGCCCTTGTCTCCTGCAGAAGAAGCCACCTTTGTTTCCTCCACATCCTTGTCCTGTTCCATCAGCTCTTTCTGATTGCGCATCATAATATTCTGTCTGGTAATCTCAGCGATACGCTCTTCAATCTGTAATTGTGAATTGGCGCGATGTTTACTCTTCTTTGGTTCCTTGTATGCAAAGTCAATCATCACCGGAAGATTGCAGCGATCGAAATAAACTTTATGTAAAAGATCATGTATGGTATCTTCATAACCTCTTGCTACTACCGTATCCTCCAGCGTCACCGTAATATGATTTTCCTGTGAGAATGCAATATCTGCTTTTTTGTAAATACCAAGAAGCAGGGAACTAAAGGCATCCATCTCTTCCAAAATACTGTCCTTATACGCTTCATATAACTTTTCAGGCGTATATAAGGACGACAAAGAAAAAGATTCAATCACATGAATCCTTATATTCTCTCTCGGAAAACACTGCTTCTTAATCTCCTGCTCCAGCTTCCAAATGCGACGTTTTGGAACCAGTGCCTGCAAATGGAGATAAATACGCATAGCCGTGCGATCACGATTAGCACTCACCTTGGTTACAACTGCACCCTCCAGTGCATGTACCAAATCTGTATCAAGTTGTAATGATGGAAAAATCTCCTGAAAACTTTTATCCAAAATTACTCACTCCAATGTTCTAATTCATAACGAAGGGCATCTAAAAGTTGCTCCTCCGGAACTTTTTTTATCACTTCTCCGTGTTTCATCAGTAACCCCTCACCGATGCCACCTGCAACACCTAAGTCTGCCTCTTTCGCTTCGCCCGGACCGTTTACAACGCAGCCCATAACGGCAACTTTAATATCGAGAGGATAGTCTGCAACTACCTGCTCTACTTGGTTGGCAAGAGAAATCAAATCAATCTGTGTTCTGCCGCAAGTAGGGCAAGACACCACTTCAATTCCACCCTTGCGCAAACCAAGGGTGCGAAGAATGAGCTTTGCTGACTTAATCTCTTCAACGGGATCACCGGTTAAGGATACGCGAATCGTATCACCAATACCCTGATTTAGAATCAGTCCCAGTCCAATGGATGACTTGATATTTCCGCTTGTAAGGGTACCGGATTCCGTAATTCCAACGTGAAGTGGATAATCAATTTCTTTTGATATGATTTCGTGAGCCTTCACGCACATAAGTACATCAGAAGATTTAATGCTGACAACTAAATTGTCATAGCCAAGTTCTTCAATCATATGCACCTTATCGAGAGCACTTTCTACAATCCCCTCTGCTGTCACCCCATGGTATTTCTCAACAAGCTCCTTCTCCAAGGAGCCGCTATTTACGCCTACGCGAATGGGAATGTTGCGTTTTTTTGCTGCATCAACAACAGCCTTAATGCGATCGGGAGAACCAATATTCCCCGGATTAATACGAATTTTATCCGCTCCATTTTCAATGGCCGCAATAGCAAGACGATAATCAAAATGAATATCAGCAACAACGGGAATGCTTACGCGAGCTTTGATCTCTCTCAGCGCTTCTGCCGCCTCCATAGTGGGAACAGCACAGCGAATAATCTCACATCCTGCTTTTTGCAATTGCTCCACTTGGGCAACAGTAGCTTCTACGTCCTCTGTTTTGGTATTTGTCATTGACTGTATCAGAATCGGATTTCTTCCACCAATCACGGTATTTCCAATATGAATTTCTCTTGTTAATCTTCGTACCATCATATCCTCCCACTAAAACAGTTTGCGAATATCATTAAACATAATCACTACCATCAATGCCATCAGAAGGGCAAAACCTATCAAATGCACCCGCCCCTCAAGCTCTTCATTGATGCGTTTTCCTCGGATAGCCTCCACAATATAAAACAGCAGTCTTCCTCCATCCAATGCCGGAATGGGAAGCAAATTCATCACACCTAAATTTGCCGAAAGCAACACTGCAATATTTAACATATTCATAAGCACATAAAACGCACCTGATGATACCGATGCATCGTAGGTATCTCCAATCGTCTTTACAATGCCAACGGGACCTGACATATCATTGACCGAAAGCTTACCTGTCACCAGCATTTTCAGACTCTGAAACGTAGTATAAATCTGATATTTCATTTCATAAAAGCCGTAACAAAGAGTGTCAACCACATTTCCCTTTTCCCTTGCATAGTTTCCTGTAATGCCAAGAAGATATCTGCCATCCTCCTCATGATACTTAGGAGTTATGGTTGCCGTATGCTCCACTCCGTTGCGCAGATAGGTTACTTTCATTTCCTCACCCGGATGAAAGAAGGAGTACACACTGACTTCCTGATAGAAATGTACACGATAATTATTTAGGGATACAATGGTATCTCCCGCTTGCATTCCCTGTTCTTCGGCAGAATAGCCTTCCATGACGCCGGTAATCACAGGTGCATCATACCCAATACAACCTATGAGAATCACGGACAGCACATATGCCATAATAAAATTAAACAATGGTCCGGCCGCCACAATGGCCATACGCTGCCAAACATTTTTCTTATTGAAGGCTCTGCTGTCATTGCTGTCTTCGTCCTCTCCCTCCATCATACATGCGCCACCAAAGGGCAACAACTTCAGGGAATATGTGGTCTCCCCTTTTTGAAAATGAAGTAAGGTTGGTCCCAATCCGAGACAGAATTCATTCACTTTAACATCACATTTCTTGGCAACAAGGAAATGGCCAAGCTCGTGAAACAAAATGATTAAACTAAAGATTATAATTGCAAAAATAATACTCAAATTACCACCGACTCTCTATAAATTCATATGTTGCCTTTTCTGTTTCAAGGATTTCCTCTAAGGTAGGGTTCTCCTTATAAAAGACTTCCATCATACTGCTTGCAATAATCTCTGGGATCTCCACATATGAGATTCTGCCATCAAGAAACATTGCCACTGCCTTTTCATTGGCTGCGTTGTAGATAGTAGGCACATTACCACCTGCATCTGCGGCATCATATGCCAGCGACAGACCAAAGAATGTCTCCATATCCGGGCGTTCAAATGTCATGGTACCTACAGAGAACAAATCCAGTTCCTCTGCATACAGTGTACGACGTTCGGGATAAAACAATGCATATAAAATAGGCAGTCTCATATCCGGTGTGCCCATTTGACCAATGATAGCACCATCCATAAACTGCACTGCCGAATGCAAAATACTCTGGGGATGAACCACCACTTCAATCTGTCCCAAGGACACATCAAAGAGCCACTTCGCCTCCATAACCTCCAGACCCTTGTTCACCATTGTAGAAGAATCAATGGTGATTTTTTTGCCCATACTCCAGTTTGGATGCTTCAGGGCATCCTCTACTGTAACCTTTTCCAGTTCTTCGTATGTTTTACCTCTAAAGGGGCCCCCGGAAGCTGTTAAAATTATTTTGTCTATCTTATTACCGCGCTCTCCGTTCAAGGACTGAAAAATCGCACTGTGTTCGCTGTCCACAGGAAGTATTCTTACGTTATGCTTCTTGGCAAGGGGCATAATAATATGACCTGCTGTCACCAGTGTCTCTTTATTTGCCAGTGCAATATCTTTCCCGGCCTCAATGGCTGCAATGGTAGGTCGGATTCCTATCATACCTACAATAGCCGTCACCAGCATCTCTGCCTTTTCGGCTGTGGCTACGGCAAGCAGGCCATCCATACCACTATATACATCCACTTCAATATCAGACAATCGCTGCTTTAAGTCAGCCGCTTTCTCCTGATCCCATACTGCAACAATGCTAGGCCGATACTTTCTTGCCTGATGCTCTAATTCATTGATATTGCTACCAGCTGCAAGGGCAACAACTTTAAGCTCATCCTTGTTCTGATCAACAATGTTAAGTGTCTGTTTTCCAATGGACCCTGTTGAGCCCAGAATTGCTATGTGTTTCATGTATTTCCTCCAATTATCTCATCACGGAAGATGCCAGGAAGAAAATAATCGGAGCTGTGATAATGACACTGTCAAAACGATCCAAAATTCCTCCGTGGCCCGGAATTAATTTGCCGTAGTCTTTGATTTCATAATTCCGCTTGATTGCAGAGGCTGCCAAATCACCTACCATAGAAATCAATGCACCAACTGCACTTACTCCTGCCAAAAGCCAAACCTCTGCCAACTGAATTCCCATTTGTTCTTTGAAAATATAACTATATAATGCTGTCAAAAGTGCAGCGCCCACAACACCACCTACAGCTCCTTCTATGGATTTCTTAGGGCTGAGGATTGGGGACATTTTATGCTTTCCAAATAATACTCCCACACAGTATGCACAGGTATCGCTTCCCCATGAACAGAGAAATATCAACCATACAAGGTACTTACCGGCATCAAGCATTCTTGTCTGATAAATAAAAGAAAGCATAACGGCAACATAGAAGAAGCAAAAAAATGCCACCATAATCTGATCTGCCTTAAACTTAGGGTAAGTAAATACATATACCGCTAACAGTAAAATCAAAAATCCAATCACAAGCATCATAGTATCGGCAGTAAAATGCAAACGCAAATTTAAGAAATATATAACAGCCGCCGCATATGATAAAAATCCGGCAATGGATTTTTCTGTTTTGAATACTCGGCATAACTCAAACATTCCAATGATAGAGATTGCTGCCGTAACTCCCAAAAGCAAGTCTCCCCCTGTGATAATCACTGCCAGGGCAATCATAACCAATATAATTCCACTTATCAATCTTGTCTTAAACATGAATTTATCTCCTATACTTTTCCATATCGTCTGTCTCTATTTTCATATGCCTCAATGGCATCTTTTAATTCTTTTTCGTGAAAATCCGGCCATGGCACAGAGGTGAAATAGAATTCTGCGTATGCCAACTGCCACAACAAATAATTGGAAAGGCGCTGTTCTCCGCTGGTTCGAATCATCAAATCCGGATCCGGCAAATCCCATGTATCCAAATACCGGCTAAAGGACGCTTCCGTTATTTCTTCTTGCGCCATCTTACCCTCTGCAATATCTTTGTACATGCGTTTCATACCGCGGACCATTTCATCTCTACTTCCATAATTGATGGCTATGGTAAGATTTAATCCTGTATAGACAGCTGATTCCTTTTCCAGCTGAATAATCTTGTCCTGTAAAGATGCATCCAAGCGTGATATGTCTCCAATCACACGAATACGCATATTATTCTTTTTTGCTGTCTTGAGACAATTCTTTAAATAACTGTCAAGAAGGGTCATCAAAGCTCTTACTTCTTCCTCCGGGCGATTCCAATTCTCTGTAGAAAATGCATACAGAGTCAAGTATTTGATTCCCATATTGTAGGCAGCCTCTGACACCACTTCAACATTTTTGGCTCCCGCAGTATGACCTGCCGTTCTAGGCAATCCTTTAGCTTTTGCCCATCTTCCATTGCCATCTAAAATAATGGCTACATGTTCTGGAACACTCATAAGCAATCCTCCATCATATATGAAAAAGGACACCGCACTACAGTGTCCTTTTGTCCATATCAGCTTATACTGTCATGATTTCCTCTGTCTTAGTCTCCACTGCTTTGTCAATCTCTGCAATGTACTTGTCTGTCAGCTTCTGTACCTGATTCTCAAGTTCTTTGATTTCGTCCTCAGAAACATCAGCTTCCTTACTATACTTCTTAAAGGAATCGTTGGCATCACGTCTAATGTTGCGGATTGCTACCTTAGCATTCTCGCCGCGTTTCTTAACATCCTTAGACAATTCCTTTCGGCGTTCTTCCGTAGGCTCTGGGAATACCAGACGTACCACCTTGCCGTCGTTTGTAGGATTCAATCCCAAGTCAGAAACAAGAATGGCCTTTTCAATTTCTTTTACCAAAGAAGCTTCCCAAGGCTGAATCTGAATCATTCTAGGCTCCGGAATGCTAATATTTGCCACCTGCTGTAACGCAGTTGGAGCACCATAGTAATCCACCATAACCTTATCTAAAATATGTGGATTTGCTCTGCCGGCACGAATGGTAGCATATTCATCCAACAAGGCGTTATATGACTTTTTCATTTTGTCTTCGTATACCTGTAACTTTTCGTCCATAATATCCTCCATTATACGGTCACTTTTGTTCCGTTAAACTCACCTGTAATGGCTTTTACAATACTATTCTCTTCCTGTAATGCAAATACATACATTGGCATCTTATTCTCCATACACATAATCGATGCTGTCAAATCTACCACAGCCAACTGCTGTTCAATTACTTCTTGAATGGTTAGTGTATCATATCTTTTTGCCTCAGAATTTACCTTAGGGTCACTGTCATATACGCCATCGATGGCCTTAGCCAAAAGAATAACATCCGCTTCAATCTCAATGGCACGCAAAACGGTTGCTGTGTCTGTTGAGAAATATGGATGTCCTGTTCCCCCTGCAAAAAACACAACCTTACCTTCTGCAAAGCAAGCATTTGCTGTATCCTTTGAGAATAGCTGGGTAAAGGCACCACAAACAAATGGGGTCAGAACCTCTGTCTCCATTCCAACATAACGGAAAATCTCAGATACATAAATACAATTCATAACGGTGGCAAGCATACCTATCTGATCTGCCTTTGTTCTGTCAATGGTCTCTGATGTACGACCACGCCAGAAATTTCCTCCACCAATAACGATACCAACCTGCACACCATCATCAACCAACTTCTTAACCTGATTGGCAACTTGAATGCAAGTAGCTTCGTCAAATCCGGTTTTCTTTTCCCCGGCCAGGGCCTCGCCACTTAACTTTAATAATACTCTCTTATTCATACAAACTTCCTTCGAATTCTATGCGAATAAACCTTCAACATCAACGTCTGAATAGCACTGAGAGCAGAATCCCTCAATAACTGCACCGTTGTTAATCTGTACAGAACGAGACTTAATGTTACCCATAACCACTGCTGATGTATCAACAACAACTGGTCCCTGAACATCAATATCTCCCTTTACAGCACCTGCAATAACTGCAGAAGTAGCTGAAATATTACCAATGATAACAGATCCAACACCTATTTTTGCTGTACCTGTTGTAGAAACCTCACCTTCCACCTTTGCTGCGTCAGCGAAAAATTCAGCTGAAGAGCTGTTGCCATGGATGGAACCTGTAACAACAAGCTTACCATTACAAGCAATATCTCCGTCAATCAACCCTTCTACTTCAACAGAACCAGCGCTCTCAACGTTACCCTTAATAGCCATTCCCTTTGTGATTACTGCAGTCTCATCTGAAACTGGTGCAGCTGGCTGTGCAACTGGCTGTACTGGTGTGCTTTCTACATTTGTATTCATCTTAATTTCTTCCTCCACTTTAACTTCCTTATTCTGTACTGGTGTAGCATCTACCGCTGCTTCATCCTCATCAACCCTCTTAGAAACCTGCTCTAACAAACCATCAAGCTTAGACAACTCTGATTCCACATCAATGTTCTCACTCAATGTATCCACCATAGCATCATCTTCCGGTGTCTCAATCTCCTCTCCGCCTGGAACCAAATCATTCACTGCTTCTGAGAAGTCTTCTTTAAACTCCTTAAAAAATCCCATTTCTTATTCCTCCGTGTTTTATTTTTGAATACTTGTATGCTGTATCACCTGAGTATTCTCATCAATAGGTAAAATAATCGCACCACTTTCCTGTAAGGACTCTATCATAGTAGGCAGAGCCTGAACTGTGGTGGTTTTGTTATTGGCGTCGTGCAAAAGCACAACCGACGTCTTGTATTTTACCACATCTTTCATCACATTTTCAACTAGTTCATCGACGGTAAATGCTTGTGATGTGGCATCTCCACTGGACACATTCCAATCAAAATACGTAACGCCCTGTCCATTCAGATAGTTGATGTAATCCAACATATTGGCGTTACTTACGCGATTACTGCTTCCCCCGGGAAAGCGATAATAGGTACACTCCACACCTGTAGTGTCATAAATCAAATTCTGAATACGCTCAAAGTCTTTCTGAAAGGCATCCACTGATTCATAGATTTCACTGTACTTGTGGGAATAGGAATGCATGGCAATGGTATGTCCCTCGTCAACAATACGTTTGTAAGCGGCAATAGATGTTTCGTCTTGTCGCCCGTTGACAAAAAAGGTAGCCTTCACACCATAATCATCCAAAATATCCAAAATCTCATTGGTCTGTTCACTTGGCCCATCGTCAAAGGTTAAATATACCTGATGTACATCTCCTTCTTTCGCTAAATTGTCCTTATCATCTGTGGTCTGAATCAATACTCCCTTATCTTCCCCGGAAGACCCTGTCACTTGATTCTTCACATCACCGGAATCATCGTATCTCCCTGACAGAATATCTATCTGCTTCTGAAGGGACACAATCTTCACGCACATCAGGGCAGTTAACACAATGGACAACACCATCCAGACAGATATCACCGTAATAATACCTGTTCTGATGCGCTGCACGCGTTTGCGACGGTCTCTCTGGTCCTTTAAGACCTTGACCTCTTTATCTTTCATTGTACTTCTCCTAAATTCATCTATCTAAGTATTCTCAAGTTGTTCAATTCATTTTACCATATTTAGAAATTAACGCAACAAAAATGGTTGGTGGATTGCAGGATAAATGATATAATGTGAGCAAAGAAACAAGGGGAATATATGGGGGAATCAAAATGACACAACAATATCTTAAGAATCTAAAGGTTTTCGCCGTCACTCTGGTGATGCTTTTCCTATGCTTTTATGCCTTTTTTTACATATTGACAGATAAATATGTAGCACCATCCAACATTCAATTGATTGATAACTGGGACATCTCCTACAATGGCTCTACATATCACAATGTGTCTCTGTCTGAATTTGAATTTATAAACTTAAAAAAGGGAGATGTGGTTTCTCTCTCTAACACCATACCGGACCGGGTGGTTGGCAATCAGACTATGATGTTTAACACCTATTTGTCATCTGTCAATGTTATCCTTAATGATGTTTCCATTTATCAATACGCTATGAAGCGTGATGAGGCCGAAGATATTATCGGTAGTGGTTGCCATTTTGTAATTATACCCAGAAATAGTTCCGGAAAAACGGTTCATATTAATATAACAGCTCGTGAAGATAATGCGTTTACGAATATGGAAACCATTACCTTTGTTCCAACGACACATGCATATAGTTATTATACCCATAAAAAAGCAACCACCATTTTTGTCAGCTTTTTCCTTGTTATTCTTGGAATCATCCTCTCTATTGTGGGTGCCATCACTTTGCTTTCCAATTCAAGGAATTTCCAGTTGACCTATATTGGTTTATTCAGTTTCTTTATGGGCATATGGTCTATGTGTAACGTAAAGGTACTACAGATATTTAATATCAACCTGTCTTCCTGTGCCAGCGTGGAGTATCTTTCTCTCTTTGCAGCTACCATTCCACTGGTTTTGCTGTTATCCACCGTCAGAAAAGACGACACACCAAAAAGTCGCCTGGCCATTCGCCTGATTGCTTTGGTCTTCACCATTTTTGTTGTAGTGACAAGTATTTTACATTTTACCAAAATCGTACATTTCTCACAGATGCTCTCTCTCTTCCACGGGTTAGTTGCCCTATCACTGATTGTTTTTGCAGTTGTTGGCATTCGCAACCGTCGAAAGAGAACAACAGCACAGATTGTAATGTCTTTGGGCTTCTTGGTGCTTTGTTTATCCTTTGCGGCCGACTTGGTAAGATTTAACGTGCAAAAGTATCTTATGCCAAACAACCCTCATTTGTACGACAGTTTTATTCCAATCGGAACTCTTCTGTTTATCATATTGTTGCTTTACAGCTTCAGCCAGTCAACCTTGGCAATGATTCATGACAAAGCAGAACAGGAGTTGCTTTCATATATTGCGTACCACGATGATTTATGTAAAATCTACAACCGTGCCATGTGTGATAAGGAATTTGATCGCTTGGACAACAGCGACGAAAATTTTTCTCTTGTGAATTTAGACTTAAACGGATTAAAAGCAATTAATGACAATATGGGACATGCTGCCGGAGACAAGCTTTTAATGTCCTTTGCAGAAATATTGACAAAGGCCTTCGAGAATGTGGGAACCTGCTATCGAATGGGTGGAGATGAATTTATTGTTATCGTTCCGGAAGAAAGTGCTGCTTTTATTCCTTCCTGCATTGACAGAATGGAAATTCTCGAAAAAGAAGGTTCCAAAGAATTGAACTATCCCATCGAAGCTTCCTATGGTATTGCTGCGAGAAATGAAGTAAAAGAAAGGTCTGCCGCCAAGGTTAATTCTCTTGCCGACAGTCGCATGTACGAAATGAAAGTTAAGGCTCATAAGAATAGAAAATAGAACGCACAAAATACCCCCTGGGCGAGTCCACTCAGGGGGTATTTTTATCTTTAAACGTTGCTCACAATGGCGGTGACTAATTTTTTGAACTGCACTGCAACACGGTCTGCCGTTTCTTGCACTTCCTTATGGTCAAGCTGCTGTTTTGACATTCCTGCAGCCAAATTTGTAATACATGATATTCCACATACTTCCATCCCCATATGACGCGCTGCCATGGCTTCACATGCTGTACTCATTCCAACGGCATCTGCTCCCCATGATCTGCACATGCGTATCTCCGCAGGCGTCTCATAAGCAGGTCCTGTTAATTGCGCGTACACTCCTTCTTGAAGTGGAATTCCCAACCTGTCAGCCTCTCTCTCGATAATCTCTCTCATACGCAGGCTATAAACCTGACTCATATCAGGGAAACGGGGACCAAATTTTTCAATATTTTCTCCGATGAGAGGGCTTGGAACAGCCGTTGTGATGTGATCCGTAATTAACATAAAATCTCCCGGATGAAAATCATAGTTAACCCCACCTGCAGCATTTGTTAGAATTAACTTCTTAGCACCCATCATCCCCATCAATCTGGTGGGAAGAACCACATCCGTCATTGGATATCCTTCATAGTAGTGAACTCTTCCCTGCATAATAACAACAGGTACCTGATTGACATAACCAAAGACAAATCTTCCCTTGTGCCCGGCTACAGTAGATACCGGAAATCCTTCAATGTCTGTGTAGTTCACAGTCTGTTCTATGGTAATGCTATCTGCATAATCTCCCAAGCCGGATCCTAGAATCACAGCCACCTCCGGTTGAAATTGTGTCTTTTCTCTCAAGCTTTTTAAGCATGTTTCCAATTTATCATAAACCGCTCCCATTACATATCTCCTTTATCCTAAATCAATTTTTTGAGAAACAATTTTCTTTAACCCTTCATACTGCTCTCTGTTGATGAAAATTTGATTGCCTTCTTTGGTAATCAGATTTTCCTCCTGAAACTTTTTTACACCACGGCTTACACTTTTCAGACAAAGCCCCGTTTCATCAGCCAGATTCTGTCGATTACCTTTTACATGCAACAGCCCCTGTTTGTTGTATTTTTCGTATCGTTCTACAAGCAGTAAGGCTAGTCTGTCAGCCCCTTCTAAGAAAAGGAACAGTCTACTGTTGCGACTTTCTTTTAGCAGATATTCGCTCACAAGCTTCGACTCCTGCTTCAACGCACGAATATCCGAATACAACCATTTTTCAAATTTTTCACGGGGCAATCTGACAACGGTACAATCCGTCACTGTGTGAAGGGTTGTCATATAGTATTCCAAATCCATAAGAAATTCCATTCCACCAAAGGCATATACTCTGTCAAATTGCATAAAGTCATATGGCGTTCCGTATACGCGATAGTCGGTGGCTTCAATGATTCCTTTTCCGATGAAGAATATGGTATCGGCTACATCCCCTTCTCGAATAAAGATTTCACCCTTTGGTAACTCCTCTATCTGAAAGGCATCCAATAGCCATAGGGGCGCACTTTGAAAATAATTCTCAAACTGCTCCTGCCTATCTCTATCTATATGTTCCAAAAATGGTAACGCATCATATAAAGGTTTGGATTTCACACACATCCCCCTTCCCTATACAGCACATTTATTATTCTTACTCTTTTTATTTAAAATGTTATTGATTGCATCTGACAAAAACTGAATCACCGGGCCGGCTGTCAGCGCTGTGATAATGGTAATGATTCCCAGCTTACCACCTAAGAGAAGTCCAAGTACGATGCATGTAAGATCAAAGCAAATTTTTACTTTTCTGTATTCCTTACCTGTTTTGTCTTTAAGCACCATAACCAACCCGGTAAATGGGTCCAAGCCAATGTCTGCTACAATATACAGAGCAACTCCAGTATAAAGCAAGGTACATCCCAAAAATGCTCCCATCATCTGCGTCAGAATAGACTGTCCTGTAAATAGATACTGGTATAATTTTCCTCCAAGAGTAACTACAATCCCATAGGGAATAATATAAATCAATGTACCCACATTTACGTAATGACGGTTTAACAAAAAAACAATGACTACAAGTACAATGTTTACTATGTTAGATGCCATACCCAACTGCTCCGGCGATAAGTGTGCCGCGCTTCGGATTCCGTCGTACACAATACCAATAGGATCATTTCCCAAGGCAGCTGCTGCATTAAAAGCAACACCTATCCCAACTAGAAGGATGCCTATCATTGCCAGCATCAATTTTTCTATACTAATATTTTTCACAACACTACCTTCTGTCTTATACTAATTTGTCTAATATAGAGTGACCAATGGTTCCATCCGGCATATTCACCCCAAAGTTATCCGCCACAGTTGTTCCAATAATGGCAAATGTATCTTCATCTTCCAGAGGACCACCACAACTCATTCCCTTGGCATATGCAATAAAAGGAACATATTCTCTTGTGTGATCCGTTCCTGTATACGTCGGATCATTCCCGTGATCAGCAGTCAGAATCAATAGGTCATCCTCTCTCATCTGCTCCATCAGAACACCTAAATTTTTGTCAAACTTTTCTATTTCCTTTCCGTAGCCTTCCACATCTCTGCGATGGCCCCACAATGCGTCAAAGTCCACCAGATTCACAAAACAAAGTCCATGAAAATCTTCTTTGCAGATTTTAATGGTTTGCTCCATTCCGTGAACAGAACTTGTTGAACGGTGGGTAGCTGTAAGACCTTCGCCACAGAAAATATCATTAATCTTTCCCACGCCAATCACATCCAGCCCCGCGTCCTTCAATGCATTTAATGCTGTAAAGCCGGTAGGTTTGAGGGCATAGTCATGACGATTGCTGGTGCGCTTGAATTCTCCCTTTTTCTTGCCCACATAAGGTCTTGCAATCACACGGCCTACTCTCCACTGATCCTTTAGCGTAATCTCTCTGGCAATTTCACAGCAGCGATACAAGTTATCCAGGTCAAATGTTTCTTCATTTCCGCAAATCTGCAAAACTGAGTCAGCTGATGTATAAACAATCATTGCCCCTGTGTTAATTTCTTCTTCTCCCAGCTCCTCTATGATTTCTGTTCCACTGGCACTCTTGTTACCGATAACTCTCTTGCCGCATCTTCTCTCCAGCTCTGCAATCAATTCCGGTGGAAATCCGGTGTCAGTAAAAGTCTGAAAGGGCTTTTCCGTCTTAAGGCCCATCATTTCCCAATGTCCTGTCATGGTGTCTTTTCCGTTGCTGGCTTCTCCTATGCGAAGAAAACGTCCCAAAGGATTTTCTACACCCTGCATTTTTCCACCTGGATGGAGATTGAGCATTCCTAATTTTTGAAGATTTGGAATTTCCAATGTTCCCATCTGCTCTAGAATATGCCCAAAGGTATCAACACCATCATCACCAAATTTCTGAGAATCCGGCATTGCACCGATACCCAGTGAATCTAACACAATTACAAATATTCTATTATATGTGCTCATTTTCTTTCACCTCATCAAAAAATCCATGCGATTTTTTATTATGATGCCAGATTATCTGGTCCAAATCCCTTGGGAAGAAGTTCTTCCAGGGTAAAAATCTCATATTGTTCTCTACTGGTAGCAAGAATTATTTGAAAGGTATGAGGATTGCAAAACTCCATCATTACTTGGCGACAAACGCCACATGGAGCCGCATACTCTTTCAGAATTCCATCCTGACCTCCCACGATGCAAATAGCCTGAAACTCTCGCTCCCCTTCACTTACAGCTTTAAAAAATGCTGTTCTCTCTGCACAGTTGGTGGGTGTATAAGCTGCATTTTCAATATTGCATCCTGTAAACAAACGATTGCTCTTTGTCAAAAGAGATGCCCCAACTTTAAATCCTGAATATGGTGTATAGGAAAAAGCAAGCTGTTCTATGGCCACATCAATCATTTCTTGAATTTGCTTGGTCTCCATACTATAGCCCTCCCTATATTAGTATCCCGTTGCTTCCTGATTTTTTACCAACTTGATAATTCTGCTGGTGCCCAAACGATCAGCTCCTAAAGAAAGGAATTTCTCTGCATCGTCCAGAGAAGCTATGCCACCTGCCGCCTTCATCTTCACATTTGGCCCAATATGTTTTGAGAACAATGCAATATCTTCAAAGGTTGCTCCGGCACCACCAAAGCCTGTAGATGTTTTGATGTAATCTGCACCGGCTTTTGTGACAATCTCACACATTTTCACTTTTTCTTCCTCGGTAAGGAAGCAAGTTTCAATGATTACTTTTAGGATATTACTTCCACAAGCTGCTTTCAGTGTGCGGATTTCCTCTTCCAATAAATCGTATTTCTTGTCCTTCAACCATCCCACATTGATTACCATATCAATCTCTGATGCACCATTTGATATGGCATCCTTTGTCTCAAATTCTTTGGTCTTTGTTGTCATATATCCATTGGGGAATCCAATCACCGTACAAATAGGCATTTTCCCTTTTACATATTCAGCAGCTTGTTTCACATAGCTTGGAGGAATGCACACAGACGCGGTTCCATATTGTATGGCATCATCACAGATCTGCTTTATCTCATCCCATGTAGCGGTTTGCAACAACAGTGTATGATCTACATGCTTTAAAATTTCCTTTTCATTCATAATCTATTCTCCTGATTATCTCTTACTTATTGTCATTTTTTATGAGCGTACGAATTGCTTCTACAGCCACCTGAATGGCCATATCCGTATCATGTACCACCGGATTTTCCAATCCCAGTTTTTCTCGCTCCTGATTTGCAACTACCAAAAAGCAGGAACCGGCTCTGACTTTGAGATGACTTGCCACAACAAACAGTGCTGCGGATTCCATTTCGGAGGCCAGACATCCGAGACGTTTCCATGCCTCCCATTTGTTCATCAATTCGTAACTTACCGGTTTGGTCTCAGGTTCATGCTGTCCATAAAACGCATCCTTGCACTGCACTACTCCCGTGTGGAATGGATAGCCTTTTTTATTAGCGGCTTCCACTAAGGCGTTTGTAATCGTCAAATCAGCTACAGCCGGAAATTCAATCGGTGCATACTCTTTGCTGGTCCCTTCCATCCTAATGGCACCGGTAGCAACCACAATATCTCCGCTTTTCACATCTGTCTGCATACCTCCACAGGTTCCAATACGCACAAAGGTATCCGCCCCGCAACGGTACAATTCCTCCATGGCAATGGAAGCTGATGGGCCGCCAATTCCTGTGGATGTAACACTTACCTTTACCCCATCCAGTGTTCCTGTATAGGTTACGTATTCTCTGTTGTCCGCAATCAGTACCGGATTGTCAAAATACTCTGCTATCTTTGCACATCTCTTGGGATCTCCGGGCATAATAACATATCTGCCCACTTCCCCCTGTGCTACTTGTATATGATATTGTCTGCTTGCGTCTTCTGAATAATTCTTCATATCAACTGTTCCCCCTTTTTATCTCTGTCCCTTGTCATATGGGATACCTTCAGCCTTTGGTGCTCTTGATTTCTTAGACACAAATACAAGAACAATCAGGGAAATAATATATGGCAACATATTATAAACTGTACTTGGAATTTTCAGGGCAACCAGTGTATCAAAACCGGTATATACATTGGAGAGAGCTCTAAAAAGCCCAAACAACAACGCTGCCAGGCCAATATTCACCGGCTTCCACTGGCCAAAAATCATAACGGCCAGAGCCAGGAAACCAAATCCTGCCACTCCATTTTCAAATTTCCATTCGCTAACACCTGCCGTGATATAAACAAGACCTCCCAATCCACCAAGGGCTCCCGAAATCAGTACGCCTGCATAGCGCATCTTATAAACATTGATACCAACAGAGTCTGCCGCCTGGGGATGTTCACCACACGCACAAAGTCTTAACCCAAATTTCGTCTTGTATAACACAATATAGGAGACAACCAAAACAAGAAATGAAATCAACATAAACCAGTTGAATTCAAATTGACCTATATTGGCTAAAAATGCCTTTTTTGTCTGACCATACGCAACTGCTGACGATACATTATCAGCACTTTCTGCTGTATTAATTGCTCTAACTAAAACAACTGAAATAGCAGGTCCAAGAAGATTTAGCGCAGTACCAACCAGCGTTTGATCCGCGTTAAATTTGATTGCCGCAACCCCAAGCAATAAGGAGAAAATCATCCCCACCAGGACACTGGCCAAAATCACCAGAAGAATAACAAGGGGTGCTGCCATACTGCCTGGCAGATATTTCATTGTTAGCGCACCTCCCAGTGCCCCCATAACCATAATTCCTTCCAAGCCAATGTTAATCACACCACTATGTTCCGAAAAGCATCCTCCCAGTGCTACAAGTATCAGAACGGAAGCGAAAATCAAAGTATATTGAATTAATAACAACATTATTCTTCCCCTCCTTTCAGTTCTTTTGCAGCCTGTCTCTCATCTCTTTTGTCCAAGAATCTGTTTATCCATATTTTAAAGAAGAGTACAAATCCGCACAGATAAATAATAAATGCCGAAATCAAATCGGATATTTGAGAACAATACACTGTCTTATCAACATAGCTACCACCACTGGTAATGTGCTGTATAAAGTAAGAGGAGAAAATCACACCAATTGGATTTGAACCACCTAGGAATGCCGCTGCAATACCGTTAAATCCCATTCCGGGGATGCTGGTCTGCTGTACCATCCACTGCTCAATACCAGTCAAATAAAAGATACCTGCACCCAGTCCCGCAAGACCACCTGAAATCATCATGGTAATGATAATATTTCTCTTTTCTTTCATACCACAGTATTTAGCAGCATTTTTGTTCATACCTGTTGCCTTGAGCTCATAGCCAAATTTTGTTTTTTCCAAAACAATCCATACGATAATTGCCATAGCCACTGCCAATGGAAGACCTATGGTTACAAATTGATTGTTGGAAAACAAAGTGTCCAGACCTGCATTTGGAAGCAGTGCACTTTTGTTCACGCTGGAAAGGGGTTTTGTATAAGGGGTAGATTGCTCCTTCACCTTTGAGAGCAACATGTTCACCGAATACAATCCAATCCAATTCAACATGATACAGGAAATTACTTCGTTCACGTTAAAGTACGCCTTCAGCGCTCCGGAAATACCACCAACCAAAGCAGCTGCAACAATACCAGCCAACAGACAGACATACCAAGGCAAGCCAAATTTGATTCCGCAATAAATACAAGCTCCTGCGCCAATCACATACTGACCTGCCGCACCAATATTGAATAATCCAACTTTCCACGCAAACAGCACAGAAAGGGAGCACATCAAAAGTGCTGATGCCTTTACCAGCGTAGTTCCAAAATACTTCATAGAAGCCACTGCGCTTGGGTAGTACATAAAATTCTTTAAAATGGCAAGAATAGCGTCTGCCGCACCACTTGGATTAATAATCAGCAAAACAACATACCCTACCAAAAGACCAATCACAATACAAAGCAATGATCCAAGAATTGTCTGCAATGCATTGTTTCTCAGAAGGCTTTCTCTTTTTTTAGATGCACTAGTCATTGGTGTTTACCTCCTTTCGCTTGGATCCAGCCATATAAAGGCCAAGTTCTTCCACGGTAACTGTCTTAGGATCAAATTCTCCTACGATTTCACCCTCATACATAACCAATATTCTGTCGGAAACGTTCATGACTTCGTCCAACTCCAAACTTACAAGAAGTACGCCCTTGCCTGCATCTCTCTGGGCAACCAACTCCTTGTGTACATTTTCAATGGCTCCCACATCCAATCCTCTGGTGGGCTGAACTGCAATTAGAAGTTCCGGATTCTTGTCAATCTCTCTGGCAACAATTGCCTTTTGCTGATTACCACCGGACATAGAACGAGCTTTGGTAATTGGACCCTGACCGGAACGAACATCATATTGATCAATCAGTTTATTGGCATACTCGCGGATGGCCTTTCGTTTCAAAAAGCCAAATTTGTTGGTAAACTCCGGTTCAAAATATCTTTGAAGAACCAGATTATCCTCCAAGGAATAATCAAGGACAAGCCCGTGCTTATGTCTGTCCTCCGGAATATGACTCATTCCCGATGTGAGACGTTTACGGATAGAGCTGTTTGTGACATCTTGCCCATTCAAAACAATTTTTCCGCCCTTTAAGGGTTCCAAACCTGATAATCCATAAACAAATTCTGTCTGACCATTGCCATCAATACCTGCAATACAAACAATCTCTCCACGGCGAACCTGCAATGAGACGCCGTTAACAGCATTGTTTTTGTGACGTTTTGATGCAACCGTCATATTTTCAATATCTAAAACAACCTCTCCCGGTTTGCACTCTTTCTTGTCTACAATAAAGTTTACATCACGACCTACCATCATTGATGAAAGCTTCTCCGGAGTTGTATCTTTAATATCTACCGTACCGATATATTTCCCCTTTCTGAGTACACTACATCGATCTGCCACCTGCATTATTTCCCCAAGTTTATGTGTGATAAATAAAATGCTCTTACCTTCGGACGCCAGATTCTTCATAATGGTCATCAATTCTTGAATCTCCTGTGGAGTTAACACTGCCGTTGGTTCGTCAAAAATCAAAATCTCATTGTCCCGATATAACATCTTAAGGATTTCTGTTCTCTGTTGCATTCCAACAGTAATATCCTCAATGAGAGCATCCGGATCTACCGATAGCCCATATTTTTCAGACAAGTCCAATACTTTTTTCCTTGCTTCCCCTTTTTGCAAAAAACCATTTTTTGTAGTCTCAACACCCAGGATAATATTGTCTAATACGCTGAAACACTCCACCAGCTTAAAATGCTGGTGCACCATACCAATTCCCAACTCATTGGCATCGTTGGGATTATTGATAACTACCTTCCTTCCATCCTTGTGGATCTCACCCTCTTCCGGCTGGTATAATCCGAACAAAACGCTCATCAGTGTGGATTTTCCCGCCCCATTTTCTCCCAGAAGAGCATGGATTTCTCCTTTTTTAAGCTGCAAAGTGATATTGTCATTTGCAATGATTCCCGGAAATCTTTTCGTGATATTCAGCATCTCAATTGCATAATTATCCATCCTTTGCCTCCTCCTCTCTTACCATGACACTTTTTTATAAAATAAGGGAGCAAGCGCTTCACCTGCTCCCCCTACCATCAAAAACCTATATGATAATTACTTAATGCTACCGTAGTCGGTTACCTTAACGGATGTCTTAGGCATAGCAGAAATATCGTTAGATACTTTTACCTTTCCAGATCTCATATCCTTAACAAGCGCAATATAATCATCCTTTGTGAATCCATCACCCCACTGTGTGCTCTCCATTGGAAGCTGAACATAGTTAAGTTCTGGATCGTCAGATACTAAACCAAGGTTATCAATCTTACCTGCATATTCATTCCATTTGCCAGCCTTAATATCTGTAAGAACTGTGTTAACTGTTGCTGCAAGACCCTTCATAGCAGATGTTACTGTCAAGCCTTCCTTTTCCTTATCAATAACAGGAGCTTGGTCTGAGTCTACACCAATCACTTTGCCATCTGTTTTAATAGCTGCCTCTACTGCAGATTTATAGATACCGCCACCGCAAGCAAATACAACTTCTACATCCTTTGTACCATACCATGTATCCATTGCTGCTGTAATATCAGCATCTCCATAGAACTGGCCACCACATACATACTCAACTTCAACTTCGTTCTCAATTCCAAGTTCCTTTGCAGCTGCATCAATTCCCTGAACATATCCGTAACCGAAACGTGTTACAGCAGGAACAGACATACCACCAAGGAATCCAAGATGCTTATATCCCAACTTTGTAGCTGCATAACCTGCCATATATCCGGAAAGCTCTTCCTGATAAGTACAGCAGTATACATTGTCAGTGTTGTAATACTCTGTTACATCATAGTCGTCAGGATTGTATGTGTATCCTTCGCCAACACCCTTCTCGCAGATATCTCCTGCAGAAACATCAAGGGCAACAAATTTTACATCTGGGTACAACTCAGACTGTGAAACAACAGCTGCAGCAAACATATATCCCGGCATTACAACAACGTTAGCTCCATTGGCAACTGCTTGATCCACACTGGCATTTCTTGCCTCATCAGAATCACTTTCAGGCTTGTAGTACTTGAATTCTACGCCATTGTCCTCAGCCCATGCTTTACAGGTCTCATAAGTTGTCTGATTGAAGCTCTCATCTGTAATATCACCAGAGTCAGTAATCATTGCAACGTTCATCTCTTCGCCAGATTCACTGTCTCCACCCTTCTTAGCTTCATCAGATTTGCTACCGCATCCTGCCAGAGATAAAACCATCATTCCAGCAAGAACAATTGAAATAAGTCTTTTTTTCATTGAAATCCTCCTCCTTATATATTTCAACCAATTTCTAATGAGATTATGACATATGTCCCAAAACAAGAATAGGACTAAAGTCTCTTTTTTTGTTAATGTTGTACTATTTGTTGACATTATATAGTTTGTACACTAATATTTTGTGCATTATTTATTATATTATTTCGCAAAAAGGGACATTTTATCCTTTTTACAAAAAATCCCCGGGAACAAACGGTTCCCGAGGATTATCATTTCATATTATAAATCGAAAAAGATTACATTCCCATCTGCTTTGCAACTTCTGCAGCGAAATCTTCTTCCTTCTTCTCAATTCCTTCACCAGTCTCGAAACGAACAAAGCCCTTAATCTTGATGTTGGCGCCATTTGCTTTGGCAACTTCCTCAACATACTTAGATACAACCTGCTTTCCGTCCTCAGCCTTAACATAAACCTGATCAAGCAATACTACTTCTTTCAACTCTTTGTTGATACGGCCCTTGATCATGCCCTCGATAACGTTAGCCGGCTTCTGAGACTCCTTAGGATCGTTAGCGATCTGTGCACGAAGGATTTCTTCCTGATGTGCGATGTACTCCTCGCTAACTTCTGAGCGATCTGTGTAAGCTGGGTTTAAAGCTGCAACCTGCATTGCAAGGTTCTTAGCCATTTCCTTAACAGCGTCGTTTACAACGTCTGTCTCAATGTCAACCAATACACCGATCTTTCCACCCATGTGTACATAATCAGCGATGAATCCGTTTGCTTCCTCAAGCTGAGAGAAACGACGAATCTTCAAGTTCTCACCGATAACAGCAATCTGGCTGGCAAGTTCTTCACTAACAGTCTTTGTTGTATCCAAAGCCCATGTTTCAGCCAAAAACGCATCAATATCAGTAGCCTTTGTATCCATCGCCTGTGCAGCAACCTGTGCTACATAAGTCTGGAACTTCTCATTCTTAGCAACGAAGTCTGTCTCTGAGTTAACCTCAACTGCAACTGCCTTCTTTGCATCATCAGCAACTTTAAGTGCAACAATACCTTCTGCAGCAATACGACCAGCCTTCTTCTCAGCCTTAGCCAATCCCTTTTTAGCAAGATATTCAACAGCAGCATCCATATCGCCGTCTGTCTCACCTAAAGCTTTCTTGCAATCCATCATACCTGCGCCTGTAAGTTCACGCAATTCTTTTACCATTCCTGCTGTAATAGCCATTGTGAATTCCTCCAATAAATGATTATATTACTCTTCTACGTTCTCGTCTGCTACTTCTTCTGTATCAACGTTAACTGTTCCCTGCTTAGCTTCGATAACAGCATCTGCCATCTTACCAACGATCAACTTAACGGCACGGATAGCATCATCGTTGCCAGGGATTACATAATCCAACTCTTCCGGATCACAGTTTGTATCAGCAATACCGATCAATGGAATACCAAGTGCGTGAGCTTCCTGTACGCAGATTCTCTCCTTCTTAGGATCTACGATAAAGATCGCATCCGGGATTCTTCCCATATCCTTGATACCGCCAAGGTTCTTCTCAAGCTTCTCCTGCTCTTTCTTAAGGTTTGTAACCTCTTTTTTAGGAAGAACATCAAAGATTCCATCAGCTTCCATTGCCTCGATCTCTTTTAATCTTGCAATTCTGCTTTCGATTGTCTTGAAGTTTGTAAGCATACCTCCAAGCCATCTCTCGTTAACATAGTACATGCCGCAACGCTCTGCCTCAGTCTTGATAGCATCCTGAGCCTGCTTCTTTGTACCTACAAAAAGAATGATTCCACCCTGCTCAGCAATATCAAATACTGCATCGTATGCTTCGTCAACCTTACCTACTGACTTCTGAAGATCGATGATATAAATACCATTTCTCTCTGTGTAGATGTAAGGAGCCATCTTAGGGTTCCATCTTCTTGTCTGATGTCCAAAATGAACACCTGCTTCTAATAACTGCTTCATTGAAATAACACTCATTTTCTTACCTCCTGGTTATTTACTTCCACATAATTCTTCTTGAAAAACAACCGCTTGGGCGGCACCAATTTTTCAATCCTTATGTGTGATTAATTTTGAGCCGTTGGTTATTATATCACAGCCAAGGTTTCCATGCAAGATTTTATTCTTTTTTTGTTGTTAAAATCTTTGCTATTTCCAAGAAAGAGCTATCCTTTGGAATTTGGTACTCTCCGGGTTGCAATAAATTATCGAAATTCTGCTCAGACAAAAACGAATCAAATGACTCAGCATTATCTACAAGATTCATTTCCTGCAATCGCTTGGAAACCACAGCAGAGGAATCTCCCCTATCAATATGAAAGGAAATCATCTCCTCTGTAGCATTCTCCTGCTTACCGGAATCCTCTTTGTTTTCAGCCTTGTCATCCGTCTGATCATCCTTTTTGTTGTCGTCGGTACTGCTTGTCTTTTTATCCAGAGATTCTTGAGACACCATGCCCAGTTTTTCTGCTTCTCGAATAATATCCTCCTCTGACATGGTGGGCCCCTCAAACGCCAATGCGATGGTAAGAATCAAAGTCGTGACAATCACACCTATCCCAGCGCCACGCAAATAGTATTTCAGTTTCATTCCTTTGCTCCCTCGCTAAATAATCCAAGTACTAATTTAATCTCACCTAAGCCACGTCCCAGCTTCTTGGCAATATCTACTTCCGTCATTCCCTCATTGAATAAAGAAAGAATTTCCTGATTATCTCCCAAGGTCTTGTCTTCCTCTTGCGCGGAAAGCTGTGTCTGCAAGGCCTCTTCCATAGAAATCTCCGGTTCTGTTGGCATCTCTTCCTTCACTTTGGTCAGCTCAATCTGACGTTGCACTTCTTCTCCGACCTGTTCAATCTTTTCATCAAGTGCCTCTTCCATCTGTGTTATGGCAGATTCCATAGCCTGCATCTCTTTTACAATCTCAGTAATTCTCTCTTGCTTGTCATTTAACATATCATACATAAAAATGATCTCTTCATGAGATTTGTTCATAGAATTTAGAACCGTGTCCGAGTACTCACTGATTGCCATAATTTTGTCATTGGTCTCTTTGTCGCTTTTACGTTCCAAGTCCTCGATTACGTCGTCTAGTTTCCCTTGTATTTTCTCTTCGATTGTGCTGTCTGCACTTTGTAATTCTTTGTCCAGAATCACTTTGATTTCCTGCTGGCTCATCTTTTTCATCTCTTCTAAATCAGAAGAAGACAGTTTTTCTGAAACAAAAAAACTGCCCACTAAAAAGACAAGCCCAATCACCAAAAGAATGATTTGTAATGCTGTCATCTTATTCTCCTTAAATCTTCATATCAAAGGTTGGATGTGAATTCTTTATGGTTACTGACCCATCAGAATTCTTCGTTTTCTCTTCCTTTGAGGATTTCTTCTGCTTTTTCTTGCCGTTATAGCCTCCTCTGTTGCCGCCGCCTTCTTTATAATTATACTCCTGCTGTCTGGATTCTTCCAAATTCCTGACAGTAGAGCTTTGCTGCTGTTCTTCCTTCACAACAGTGGATTGTATATTCTGCTGTTGTATCAATCCCTTGTTATCTTCATTTGCCTTGGCATGAGATACCTCAGAGGTGTTTTGAATCATGCCATTAAAATCAACCGGGCGAATTGACATACCTATCCTCCTTACAGATTCGAAAATACAATTTCACCATTTTTACGCTCAATACAACAGAAGGAACGTTTTTCTTTTACAATGTGAATCGTATTGGAAATGGAGATAACCGTTCCCGGATAAATATCCTTTCGCACGGTAACCTTGGCATGCTTTCCGGCAATCATTTCCTGGTGCAATGAAGCAAACTCTTCTTGATCTTCAGCTATCATTGTATCTAACTCTTTGGTTCTTTCCATCAACTGATTGAAATACATTTTGTTTTTAGGATCTAATTTTGTTCCGGCCAAAATAACCTTTTTATATTTGTCAATAATAGGCTGTATCTTTTCTAATTCCGCTTTATTTTGCTCCAAATCCTTCTGCAAAATGTTGTATCGCTCTTTCTTTTCAGGTGCCATTCCCACTTCTACTGTGGTCTTAGACCCCATAGTAGAGCCAATCATATTGGCTTGTACCTTTCCACCGGCACGGATCACACCACCGTTGATAAATCCCTTGTGCTCGGCAACAATAACATCTTCACCGGCACCAACTTCACTATATATAATGGAACCCGTCTCAATGTATCCGCCAGCAAAAACCTTTGCATTCTCAATATACTTTGTGATTACATTGCCTTTGGCTTCCATAACGCCACGCTGCATGCCCTGAATGCCATGACGGACAATGATATCGCCCCCTGCCTGCAAAAGAGCATCCTCCACACTGCCCTCAATCACAATGTTATTCTCGGCAATAACAGTGAAGCCACCTCGTACACTTCCTCGCACATGAACACTACCTTTGTAGTGTATATCACCTGTAGAGGCATCCACATCTGCCGGCACTTCATACACATCCGACACAAACACTTTGCCACCCTGCAAGGATACATGTCCGGTTACATCTGAGAAAATATCATTTCCATCCTCAGAGGCAACAATATTGAGACCATATTCTAACTTACGATTTTTCACACTGCGAGGCGGAATGGCCTTGCCAAAAACATCCTGTCCCGGTTCCCCTGGATCCATTGGATGCAGGCTTGCAAGTTTCTGTCCCTGTTGCACCGGACAGATTGTATTCAAATCATGATAATCAACCGACCCATCTTCATTATGCTTTGGTTTTAAAGATGGATTTGTATTAAAAAAGTACTCTATGGAAGCGTCTTTACCGTGGCGAGGTGCTTTTCCTTCTGCCATTATGTATTCCGTATTATACACACGATGCGCGAGAAACTCATCAATATGATCCTCTCGAATACCGAACTTCACACCACGAGTAGTAAGCTCCGCCATAATATCCTGCTTCGTCAAAAGATTGCCGTTACCGGAAGGTGGTGTAAACTTACAGGTAATTTTCATCTTATCTAAGGAAATAATGGTATCCACATATTCTGAAAACTCAATACCACTTCCAAGACCTAATGTAATCTCGCAATCTTGATTGGACTGAATTGCCTGATGAAGATCATATTCTTTATACTCTTCAATGCCGTGACGCGACAAAAAATTCGCGACCTCTTTGTATGTTACCGGGCAACCATCATCCTTTGGAGCATATATTTGTAAGTGTGCCGTTTTATCTTCCCAAGTAAGCTTGTAATATCCATTTTTTTGTTCCATCCGCTTCTCCATTACTCCTTGGTTAGAATACCAAGGTAATTGCCCATTCTCTTACGCATTTTAACAATTGCTTTCGTGTGCAACTGCGATACACGAGATTCTGAAACCCCCAAAACCTCACTAATTTCTTTTAAAGTCAATTCCTCATAATAATACATTAAAACAACCTTATTCTCTTTCTCAGTCAAGAGTTCCAGCGCCTCCTCCAGCATTTGCTTTAACTCTTGCTGAGACACCATCTCCTCAGGTTGAATAAAATGTGAATTACTATGGGCATCCATCACAGGTTCTGCTCCCTGCTCAACATACTCGTTTAAAGAAACAACATTTGTCACCTTAAGCTGTGACTGCCAATCTATGAGTTCATCTTCAGATACACCTAATTCTATGGCAATTTCTTCGTCTGTAGCATTCTTTCCTGTACGCATCTCCACTGCCTTGATGGCCTCATCAATTTTCTTCTGTTTTTGGCGTACTGTTCTAGGAATCCAGTCCATTTTGCGAATCTGGTCTAGGATGGAACCACGTATGCGCAAACTAGCATAGGTTTCGAACTTTACGTCCTTACCAAGATCAAACTTGTCTATGGCATCAATTAAGCCAAAAATTCCATATCCTACCAAGTCGTCGAACTCCACATTCTTGCCAAGATACATACTCAATCGTCCTGCAACAACTTTAACCAAGGGTGCATATTCAATTATAATTTGTTCACGCAATTCAGGCGTGGGTTTTTCACGATAGGAATCCCATAGCTTGTCTCTGTCTACCGTCTTCATCCTTTTCCCCCGTCAAAAATCTACTTTTCCTGTTCATCAACAGAGATATCCTCGATATTCTCCTCTTCTATTTCCTGCGCATCTTCCCGGACATCCTCCACCATGGTTTGAAACCCACGATTCATTAGAATGCTTACAACCACACCAATCACTGTAAAAATTATAACAGTCCAAAACAGTCTCTTGGTGAAAACATCAAAAGAAACGCCTTGTATTACAGATGCAAAGCATGAAATTGCAGCTGCAATCAATACAATAATCACTGGAATTGATTTTGTTTTCATATTATGTCCTCTAAATTGTCTTTTCCTGTTTTCCAACAGCCTTAATGAGATAAGCCCCCGTTTCACTGTTAAGTTCAACAGTACGGCCAAAATTCAATCCCGTATCCTCAGCAATCAAAGGAATTCCTAATTCCTTTAACTTTTCCCTGGATGCTATTGCATTTTTCTCACCAATATTAATGCTCTGAGAGCTTGCATTACTGAGTTCAAACATCTTAGCTCCACCGGCAATCTTTGCCACAAGCTTACTCCTACAGGCTCCCGCAGCAATCATATCATCGTATAGTTTTTGAATCCCCGTGTCCGCAAACTTCGCCACGTTGGTGTTGTTGCGAATCTGCGTGCTATCCGGCAGCATAATATGTGCCAAGCCACTGATTTTGGTCGTTGGATCATACAGGGCTATTCCTATACAGGACCCCAATCCAATTGTTGTCAAAACATCAGGACACTTGCATATTTTCAAATCTGCCATTCCAACCTTTATTAACTGTCCCATATTTTTCCCCTAAACTGGTAATCCCAATGCTGACAATATCTTCTCGTACGAATCTTCTTCCGGCATTAAAATAAAATAGCCATTGATTTTCAATTCATCGCTAAACTCTGTTTTGATCATTAACGCGTTGTCGCCAAACATACCAAACTGAACCGCAGGAACACTAAGAATCGCTGCGGCCATATCTACAGCCACAAAAGGAACTGTTGGCGTAATAACCAAATTGGTAAGTCCTGACAATGCTGACAAATATGAACCAGCAATGATATTTCCAATTTCTTTGATTGCAGATAAGTCCATCTCATCGAACTCCTCTGCATAATCGTCAGGACGCATCATCAGACGATTTACCAGATGATGGGCAGAATCCATATCCAAAAGGAACATCATACTACCCTCGATATCTGTTTCCACGCCTAACATAATACCTACAATCACATCATCTTCTGCACCAATGGAGGAGCCAATCTCCTCCACCGGTAAGAATTGTACTTGTGGTACGCTCATATCAATTCGAAGACCCAACATATTGGCAATAGCTGTTGTTGCATTTCCAGCACCAATATTTCCAATCTCCTTTAATACGTCAATATATTTCTCGTTAACTTCCTGTAAGCTAATCATCGATTTCCTCCGGCTTATGAAGCTTCCACCTCATCTAATATGGATGAAAGTTCAAAGATAGAAATCAGCTCATCACCATTTTTGCCGATTCCATTAATATAGTTGTCTTTATCTGTATTTGATGACTTGGTGTTGTGATCAATCTCATCAGTAGAAAGAGCGATTACCTCTTTCACTTCATCAACAACAACACCAATCAGACCTTGTTCGTCAGTCTTTAAGATGATAATACGAGAAAGATCGGTAAATACATCATCATCTAATTTCATCTTTCTTCGAAGACTCATCAACGGTACAACTTCGCCGCGCAAGTTGATAATTCCAATATAATGGAATGGCGCCTTTGGCACTCTGGTGATCTTGCACATGCGAACAATATTGTCCACATAGGAAATATCCAATCCGTAATGCTCGTTTCCAATAGAAACAACAATATATTGTACTTTTTCTTTCTCAACGCCATCTAAGGTCAATTCTTCTGCCATGACTATTTACCTCCCCTTTAAAAGATTGCATTCACATCAAGAATCAAAGCAACTTCACCATCACCAAGAATGGTTGCACCATTGATTATCTTGTTGTTATCAATGCATTTACCCAAAGACTTAATAACGATTTCCTGTTGTCCAATCAAGTTGTCAACCACAATACCTGCGTAATTATCACCCTTTTTAACAACAACAACCGTAAGATTCTCCGGATTATCTTCCTTTGGCGCAGAGTCCAAAAGCTCGTCCAGACGAATCAATGGAATAACAAGTCCTCTCAGATGAATCACTTCCTTTGCCTGAACATACTTGATATCATTCACGGAAATGTTTTCAATGTTTTGGATAGATCCAAGAGCAATGGCATATTTTTCATTGCGAACCTCAACCATCAATGCCTGAATAATGGCAAGTGTCAATGGCAATCGCACAATAAAGGTTGTGCCCTGTCCCATGGCACTCTTGACTTCAACGTCGCCGCCTAATGCTTCGATATTGGATTTAACAACATCCAATCCAACACCTCGTCCTGAAATATCAGTAATCTGCTTCGCCATAGAGAAGCTAGGCATAAACAAAAAGTCAATGATTTCCTTCTGTGATAAATTCTCAGCCTGCTCTTCCGTTACAAGGCCACGCTCAATGGCCTTAGCCTTTACTCTTTCTGTATTGATACCGGCACCGTCATCACGAACCTCGATGATAACGTTATTGCCTTCCTGGAAGGCCTTCAGGAAAATACTTCCTGTCTCTGGTTTGCCTATCTTACGACGCTCATCTGCGGACTCAATACCATGATCTGCAGAGTTTCGAAGCAAATGCTGCAAAGGATCACCAATCTGATCCACTACCGTACGGTCAAGTTCTGTTTCCTCACCTGACATATAAAGTTCCATTGGCTTATTCAGCTTGCGGCTCAAGTCGCGAATCATACGCGGGAACTTGTTCACAACACTTTCGATTGGAACCATTCGAACCTTCATAACAGATTCATGAAGATTTGTTGTGATACGCTCCAAATATTCAATCTGATCATGGAATGTCTGAGAATTATATTCGCTATTCTGTTCTGAGTCACTAATGGAAACCAAACTATTCTTAGCAATAATCAGCTCACTGACCTGATTCATTAAGGCGTCTAACTTCTCAATATCAACACGAACCGTGCGGGCTGTTACCGGTTTGTTGGTTGTAGCAGCCTTATTGCTCGAAGAACTCTTCTGTGGTGCTGGTGCTGTCTTACTAGCTGGTGCACTGGCAGGAGCTGGCGCTGCAGTTTCTTCTACAGCCGTTTCCTGTGGTTTCTCCTCTTCGCTCTCTTCAAAGTCTTTGTATGACACCTTGTCCGCATCTACCTTTTCGATTTCTGAAACAGCCTTGATTGCTGCCAAAATAGGATCCAGCTGGCTTTCAGAACAAATAATCAAACTGAAATCCAAGTCAAATTTCTCATCTTCAATATCCTGAGAGCTTGGACTATATACTAAAATCTCTCCAAAGTCCTCAATGGCTTTAAATACCAAGAAAGCTCTTGCCGCCTTCAAAAGGCAATCCTTCTGAATATGTACGGTTAATCCATAGACATTTTGTCCTGCCTGCTCTGCTTCTTTCATTTTGCCACATGTAATGTCATCCACATCGATGGATAAAAACTTTGCATCAGCATTATCTGCATCATCCTTAACAGGTGCAGCCTCATTTTCTGCGGGCTCTGCAGCCGGTGCATCGTGATTGCCATTTAAGAAATCATTCAATTGTTGAATCAACGCTTCGTTACCGTTGTCCCCTTCGTTAGAGGTAGCCTTCACAGTCTCAAGGTATTCTTCAATTGCATCAAGGCAATTAAACAAAATATCAATCAAAGCACTGTTAACCTTGATGTTGTCATTACGTATTTCTGAGAACAGGTTCTCCATATCGTGGGTAAGACGTTGCATTTTCTTAAATCCCATGGTTCCTGCCATTCCCTTTAGAGAATGTGCAGCACGGAAGATTTCATTAATTACATCCTTGTTCTCTGGCTCCTTCTCCAGAATCATAATACTGTCGCTCAGATCCTGAATATGTCCATTGGTTTCGTCGATAAAAATATCCAAATATTGACTTACATCCATTCTTCTAACCCCCCAGTTTCTTAATAATTGCCTCCGAGATCTTCTCAATCGGAGCTGATTCATTAGATAGATTGTTTTGTACTACGCTTCTTGGCATGCCATAAACGACACAGGTCTCCTGGCTCTCTGTAATAACATAAAGGTTCTTGTGTTTCATCATTTCCTGTATGCCATTGGTGCCATCCGCTCCCATACCTGTTAAAACAACACATAAAATATTGCGATAGGTTGTCTTGTTAAAGGAAGCCATTGTAACATCTGCGCATGGGCGCAAGCTGTTTATCGGTGGGTCGTTATTGATGCTAAGATACGCTTGTTTATTGTGATTTTCAGCAATCAACATATGATATCCCCCTGGTGCAATGTACGCGCATCCCGGGCGAAGAATATCTCCGTCAGCGGCCTCTTTCACCTTCAAATCACTCAACTGATTTAAACGCTGTGCAAGAGCACCGGTGAATCCTTTCGGCATATGCTGGACAATGACAATTGGCACGTTAACGCTGCCATTTAACCTTTCAAACACGGTATGTAATGCCTTCGGTCCACCAGTAGAGCTTGCAATAAATACAATTTCTGGCTTCCATCCGACATTGCTTACCTTAGCTACAGTATTGTTGATTGTTGGTGGCACTGATTTTTTTGGATATCCCGCCGATGCGTTATGCATAATGGAGAGGAGCTGTTCGCCAAAAGCACCCTTTTGGCCTCCCAACCTGGCAGGGCGAGATACAAAGTCATAGGCACCATATTCCAACGCTTTTACTGTCTCTTCCGCGTCTTCGCGAATGGAGGTGGTCAATGCAATAATTTTGCATGTGATATTCTCTTCCTTCAGTTTCTTGAGAATGGTCAAGCCATCCATCTTGGGAAGAATCATCTCCATCACAACCAAGTCAAAGCTGTTAGACGTTATTTTGTTGTAGGCATCTTCACCGTCCGCACTCATGTCAACTACATGAAAATCCTTATCTGCGTTAATTATATCACAGAGGAACCTTCTCATGAGTGCAGAGTTATCAACAATAAGAATCTTTTGCATTATATACCCTGTCCTTTTTTTCTAATACGTCTTTCTTCTTCAAAAATATAACTAATGATTGTCTCTTTTACTTTTAGTTCTTTATATTCAAATTGTACGCGATGTACATATTTGTTATCGTCTGGCATTTTTGCTGAATTTATCATTCTGGCAACGGTCTCAATTTCCTGCTGACGCCCCTCATGCTCAATTGTAAATTGCATCAAAAGATATTCAATGCCTTCTAAGGAATTGGTGGAAACAAATCTAGCGCCTCCCCCACTGATATCAAGCATAGTACCCATACCACGGACTTTAAGTTCATTGGTAAAATCCAAGTATCCATGAATCTCATCTAATGTACGATAAGAAGCTGTCATTTCATCAATACCTGTAAACATCAATGGCAGCAAGCATTCCATACGGAAATATTCACGGCGCTGTATCTTCTTCATTGACTGTGAAAGTTGAACGCGGATTAAATACGCAGAGCCCTTTTTCAAGTGCTCTTTCACTGTTCCCTCTGCTTGAAAGATACCCTTTGTCTGAATAAATTCAAAAACAAAGCGAATCCCCTTTGGCAGAGCCAAAAGCTTGCCGTTCTCCGTTGGCATATATATATCTATCGTATCGTCATCGTTGATGTCATAAATCGCAGAAAGAAACGTCCCTGATTTATCCTTAGACTCCTTTGTCTGTTCCAATTTTTGAATTAGATGAATTTCTACTTTACTACCTGGTATCAGGTCCCTTACTTGCATAAAACGACTCCTCGAGTACTTATTAATGATTCACAAAACTGCTAAACAGCTGGGTAATCCCCCAACGATAACGATTCTTATCATCACCCGTAATCAAATTCTGAGAAATAATTTCGAAGGCTTTGGTGGATCTGGCGTTTGGTGCTGATAAGGAAACCATCTTTTGATTTCTCACTGCTTTCTCTAACACTGGGTCCGCTGGAATCATTCCTAAATAATGAATTTTTCCATCCAAGAACTTCTCAACCACAGAACTTAGTTTCTGGTAAACTGCTTCTCCCTCTGCCTCTGAATTCACCTTATTGGCCACCAAATGAATGTTGGTGCCATTTCGAATGAATTTAGGATTCTTATATAGGGCTTTTAGCAGAGAATATGAATCCGTCAAAGAGCTGGGTTCTGGTGTTGTTACCATAACAACTTCCGGACTAGCTAAAACAAATTCCAAAACCGCGTCTGAAACGCCAGCTCCCGTATCAATGATTAACACGTCGCACAAATCATTGAGCAGGGATAAGCTGTGAACAAGGTATGTAATCTGTTCTTTGGAAAGATTATTCAAATCTACAATCCCTGAACCGCCAGAAATAAACCCAATATCCATAGGTCCCTTGGTAATAATGTCGCGTATGCTCTTGCCGCCAAAAATCAAATCACTGAGATTATACTTTGGCACAGTTCCAAACATTACTTCCACATTAGCCAATCCGAAATCTGCATCCAAGATAATGACACGCTGTCCCATTTTTCGGAACCATATGGCAAGGTTTACAGCCATATTAGACTTACCCACGCCACCTTTTCCGCTGGTTATGGTAATGACTCTTGCGTTATTTACATTATGTTGATTTTTCTGTTTTATCACATTTCGTAATTGTTCGGCCTGATCCATTTACTTGCCTCCCAACAACTGCTTTACCAACTTCTGTGTGTCAACAATTTCAATATCGTCTGGCACATTCTGACCAGTGGTAAGGTAAGAAATTGGTGCTCCAGTTTTTAATTTCATATTCAGAATATTGCCATAACAGCTGGTCTCATCCAACTTGGTAAATATAAGACTAAACTGGCAAAATCCATTGTATATTTCTGTAATATCCTGCAAGTCTTTGTACTTTGTTGTAGAGCTAAGCACAAGATATATCTGTCTCTCGTACTGCTCCGGTAGGCTGTGCAGAAGTTTTTTCATATCTTCACGCTGTGCGTCATTTTTGTGAGAAAAGCCAGCTGTATCAACTAAAATCAAATCATAGTCACAAAGTTTCTCTACTTCCTTTCCTATATCCTCGGGAGAATAAATAATAGAAAGGGGTGTATCCAGGATGTTTGCATAGGTACGCAACTGTTCCGCAGCAGCGATACGATAGGTATCCGCTGTGAGCAGAGCCACTTTTTTATCCTGTTCAATCTTAAATTTGGACGCTATCTTTGCGATGGTTGTGGTCTTACCAACACCAGTTGGTCCAATAAAGAAAACAACCTTGGGTTTCTTCTTTGTTAGGGTAATCACTTCTGGCTGTCCTAATTTCAGAATCATCTTCTGGTATATGTTAGAAATCAAATAATCTAAACCATTGGTGCTGTGTGATACCCGATCCATATCATCCATAAACTGATTGATATAAATCTCATCCACTTCATTATCCAAAAGTACGCGATATAGCATTTTATAAAATGCCTGACTCTCACTCTCACGTTCCGAAGAAACTTCTTCCACAAAAGGCATATGTTCAAGGGGCATAAACGGCTGTGTTGCAGCACTGTGTTCCGGTTCCACTTTTACAGTATTCGCCCTTATTGGTTCAGGCTTTACAGCCTCTGTCATTACACTCTGTGTCCTAGGCGCAGCATCTGGCTGCCCCTTCTTTTCTTCAATCACTTGATTTACTGCAGCAAAAGCATCCCTTAAAGTATCTGGACTTCCCAGTCCCGGTAAAGGAAGTGTTTCATCTACCACAGCGTCAAAATTTCTGTGACGCTGCATCTGTGGCTCCGTTTTTTCTATGCTAAAAGGCTGTGGAACCACTGCATCATCCTCGATGGCAGCTGTTACTTCATAGGAACTGCTTTTAAAAATGCCAAACAGCCCCTTAGGGCGAAGCTCTTTTACATTCATAATAACTACGCCGGCACCCATCTCTGCCTTTGCCGATGCAATCGCCTCTTCTTTTGTCTTTCCCTGAAATTTCTTAATGGTCATTTTATCCTGTCACCATCCCCACTGACTGTAATTCAACATCAGATTCAATCTCATTGTATGAAACTACAATCAAATCTTTTACATAGTCTTCCGACATCTTCTTAAAATACATACGAACAATTGGTGAAGTCACAACAATTGGTGGCTTTCCCAACTCTTCAAGCTTGGAAATCTCCTCTTCTAAGGAGGTCATAATACCGCGAATACGTTCTGGATCAAGGGTAAGATATGCCCCCTGCTCCGTCTGTTTGATGGATCCCATAATGTCCTGTTCCACCTTAGGATCTAAGGTAACGCAGCTTGTAACTTCATTTGGTATAAAGTATCTGCTAGATATGGCACGTTTCAACCCCTGACGAACATATTCTGTCAATACATCCGTATCTCTCGTGGTCTGTGCGTGATCCGCCAGGATTTCAAAAATAGAAAGCAAATCTCGAATAGACACACCTTCCTTTAATAAATTCTGTAATACCTTCTGAATCTCACCAAGCCCCAACAATTTCGGCGTCAATTCGTCCACCAGTGCAGGATTGGTTTCCTTCAAATTGTTAATAAGATTCTGCACATCCTGTCTCGTAAGAAGTTCAGAAATATGTGATCGAATTACTTCTGTTAAATGAGTGGCAATAATGGACGGCGGATCCACTACGGTATATCCCAGACTTTCCGCCCGTTCTCTCTGTCCATCTGTAATCCAAAGTGCCGGCAAATGAAAGGAAGGTTCAAAGGTTGGAATACCTGTAATCTCCTCCTCAACGTAACCTGGGTTCATGGCCATGTAATGATCAAAAAGTATTTCCCCTTCCGTCACCTGAATACCTTTAATTTTTATAATATACTGGTTAGGATTCAACTGAATGTTATCGCGCAAACGAATAATGGGAACCACAGTACCAAGCTCAAGTGCGATCTGTCTACGAATCATTACCACGCGATCTAGCAAATCGCCACCTTGATTCACATCTGCCAGTGGAATGATACCATATCCAAACTCCAACTCAATTGGATCCACCTGTAACAGAGAAACCACATTTTCCGGACGACGGATTTCTTCTGCTTCGGATTCCTCCGCTGCAACCTCCTCTTCAATACTCTCCTCTCCAATGCTCTTGGAAATAGACTGACCAGCAATCAAAAACGCTGCGCCAAATGCACAGAAAAGTACAATGTTAAGAGGTGTAAAAATTCCAAGAAACACCATAGTTCCCCCAACAATGTAGAGAACTTTTGGAATGCCAAAAAGCTGTTTAACAAGAACACCACTAAAGTCAGCTTCCTTTGAACCCTTAGTAACAAGAATACCCGTTGCAAGTGAAATCAAAAGGGACGGAATCTGTGAGCAGAGGCCATCACCAATCGTAAGGATACCGTATTGCTGAATGGCATCTGTAAATTCCATGCCACCACGAAGTACACCCATTAAGGTTCCACCAATTAGATTTATAAACGTAATCAGAAGGCCTGCTGTGGCATCTCCCTTTACATACTTTGTGGCACCATCCATAGAGCCAAAGAATCCAGATTCATTCTGAATCTTTTCTCTTCGTTCTCTAGCTTCCTTCTCTGTAATCGCTCCCGTATTCAGATCAGCATCAATCGCCATCTGTTTACCAGGCATTGCGTCCAATGTGAATCGAGCTGATACTTCAGCCACACGCTCAGAACCTTTATTGATCACCATAAACTGAATCAAAATCAAAATAATAAAAACAATGGCACCAATAATCAAATCATTCCCACCCACAAATTGACCAAAGGTGGTTACAACATTTCCCGGGGAACCATCTGTTAAAATCAGCTTTGTTGATGCTACATTTAAGGAAATTCTAAAAATGGTTGTAAACAAAAGTAATGTTGGGAAGAAGGACATATCAAGAACTTCCTGTACAAACAACACATTCATTAGAATAATCAGCGCAAAGGAAATATTCAGCGCCAACATAACATCTAATAATATAGAAGGAATTGGAACAATAAAGAAAATAATGGCAGCTAGCAGATATGCCGCTACGCCAAGGTCAGTTTTCTTTACATTAGATAAATCCATTGTTCCATTCCTCCTTTCCTCTTTTATCGATTGTTATATACAACAGCCAAGATTTCTGCCACTGCCTGATAAAGTTCTGGTGGAATCTGCTGTCCCACATCTACCGTTGCATATATTGCTCTGGCAAGAGGCTTATTCTCCATAATTGGAACGTTGTGCTCTTTTGCTGTCTCTCGAATTTTCATAGCCAGGAAATCCTCACCCTTTGCAAGCACAGTAGGTGCACTCTCCTGGGTTGCATCATAGCGAATGGCAACAGACAAATGCGTTGGGTTTGTGATAACCACATCTGCCTTTGGAACATCCTGCATCATACGGCGCTGGGATGCCTCACGCATTCGCTGTCTCTGTCTACTCTTGATCTGTGGATCTCCCTCTGTATTCTTGTATTCGTCCTTCACTTCCTGCTTGGTCATCTTCATCTCTTCCTGGAAGCGATACTTCTGATATATATAATCAGCGAGACCTATGATCAAGTAAACCAGACTGATACGAAATCCTGTATCAATGATAATGCTGCCAATCAAAGCCACCGCCTGCTTCAATGGAATCTCATAAAGCATAAACAAATTATTTTTTTGATCTTTGATACAAGAATAAGCCACGTAAAAAATTAAAATTATTTTTAATATGGACTTAAAAAGGTTAAAAATCGATTCTTTTGATATGATACGTTTAAATCCATTAATGGGATTAAACTTATCTAGCTTGGGCTCTAACGGCTTGGTTGAAACCTGCCATCCCACCTGTACAATGCTTATTACAATCGCCACAACAAAGCCGCCAATCAAAAATGGCGCCATAAGCTTTAACAATTGAAACAGCACTTCTGTAATAATTGATGACATGGTATGGACCGTCAATCCACTGCGCTCCGACTCCACAATATCAGGAATCAAATCATATATCCAATGGAAGACTCCCAGAAACCCTTGCCCCAAAAAGGAAATGAAAATACGCAGTAATAAAAACAACGCTATTAAGGTTACAGCAGCACTCAATTCTTGACTTCTGGCAACCTTACCTTCTTTTCGGGCATCGCTTAATTTCTTAGCTGTGGCGGGTTCCGTTTTTTCACCGCCCGGTCCATCCTTTGCAAACCATTGCAGGTTGTATTCTAATAACAGTGTTCTATCCAACTGCATCCTAGTACATTCCTTCTATAAACGAAACCATCATAACTCTCATCTCTTTAAAGATGAAATTGGCGATATCCGGCAAAAGGAATACTGTCAAAAACAAAACAGCCAGTCCTATCAAAAGCTTAAGCTGGATACCAACGGAAAACATATTCATCTGCGGTGCTACTTTAACCATAATACCTAGAACAGCATTTAATATCATCATGCAAGCAAATACCGGCAGAATAATGCGGAAGGCGATTACAAATAAGTCACCACAGAATTTCACCATAGATACCATTAGTTCATCCATTTGGAACACTTGCCCTCCAAGGGGAAATAGCGAAAACGTATCAATCAATGCTCGTAAGATAAACTGATGCATATTGGTAACAATCAACATAAGCAGGATAAATTTGCTATACATATTGCCTGTGATACTTACTTGAGCTCCTGAACTAGGGTCAAAGACCATAGCCATAGATAATCCAATATCCATATCAATCAAAGTACCCGCATATAAAATAATGGAATTACATATGTTTGCTGCAAATCCAATGAGCAACCCTGTAATTCCCTCTTTTAACACTAATATGGCGTATCCAATTTCGTTTTCATAGGTTGCACTTTCTACAGGTATAAAGTTGAAAATCAAGAGGGCCACAAATACAGAAAAGCCAACTTTTACCCTTCCAGGCGCTTCCCTTGCGCCAAAAAAAGGTGCAATGAACACAAAACATGAAATACGAACCAAAATCAGCAAAAAATATTCTAATGTTTTTATGTCAAAGGTGTATTCTACCATAATGTTACTAGCCTAAATATTTACTGAAATTAGACCACAACTCCGTCATAAAATCAGTTAAATCCGTCAGAATAAACGCACCAAATATTATGATTCCAAGAAAGACTGCTATAATCTTGGGGACAAATGTCAATGTTTGTTCTTGAATTGAGGTAACGGTTTGAAAGATACTAACAATCAAACCAACCACAAGTGAAATCAACAAAATCGGTGCTGCGCATATGATAGTAGTATATATAGCATCTCTGACAATGTCTAAAACTTGTCCTTGTGTCAAACTACTCACCTCATTCTACTTACTAATAAAATGTCTTAACGAGACCACCAACCACCAGATTCCATCCATCTGCTAATACAAATAATAGAATCTTAAAAGGTAATGAAATTGTGGTGGGTGGCAACATCATCATACCCATAGACATAAGAACAGAAGCCACAACCATATCAATTACAATAAATGGTATGTAAATCAATACACCAATGATAAATGCCGTCCGCAGCTCACTGATAATGAAACTTGGAACCAGTACCACAAAGGGAACATCATCATAATCCTCATAAGTCACATCAGCGATCTCGCAAAACAGATTTAAATCTTTTTCCTGTGTCTGACCATACATAAAGTTACGAATAGGTTCCAACCCCGCAGTCAATGCTTCATCCTGGGTAATCTCGCCCCTATCTAAAGGTTGAATTGCCTTTTCATTTATGGTATTAAACGTTGGCCACATAATGAACAATGTCAAGAATAACGCCAAGCCAATTAATATCTGATTCGGCGGTGAGGTCTGCGTTCCAATAGCAGATCTTACAAAGTGCAACACAATGATAATCCTAGTAAAGGATGTTAGCATAATCAAAATAGATGGTGCTAACGCCAACACAGTGAGTACCAATAAGATACGCACTGTAGAAGAAAGAGTTCCTGAGTCGGAATCAAAATTTAACGAAACGCCCCCTTCTCCCGTGACAACGTCACTGGCATTTGGTGCGTTTTGTGTTGCCCCATATTGGGATGCATGTACTGTACTTGTTGCAGCAAAGAAAACACAGAGCGTCACTGCAATGGTTGCAAATACCATGCTAAAAATACAGTATGTTTTTTTCTTTTTGCTCATAATACTTCTGCCTATTTCTTCGGTAATCGTTCTTTGACCTTGTTTAAGATATCCTCAAAATCACCCTTTACGGTGGGAATCTCTTCGGTCTCTAAAGATATTTCTTTTAATTGTTCCTGATCAACCTGTCCTAGGAAAGAAATTTCATCTTTGCCAATGGCTATCACATAATAGGTATCCTTTCCAACCTGGATCAGTTGAATAAACTTGTTATTGGTAAGCTTCAACGTCTCAACAACAGCTAAATTCTTATGAAAGCTATGACTCTTTTGATAGCCTGCAATCCACCTAGTTGTGTAATATGTAAGTGCCAATACAATAACAAAACAAAACAGAACAACAAGTAGCTGAAATATACTCTCGCCTGTTGATGTCAATAAAATCATAGTTATCCGATAACCTTCTTAACCGCCTCGATAACACGCTCTGCCTGGAATGGTTTCACAATAAAATCCTTTGCACCAGACTGAATTGCTTCGATAACCATTGCCTGCTGACCCATTGCAGAACACATAATAACAGCTGCATTCGGTTCCTTCGCACGAATTGCCTTTAAAGCCTCGATACCATCCATCTCAGGCATTGTAATATCCATCAATACAAGATCAGGGTTAAGTTCAGCATACTTATCAACTGCCACTTTGCCATTTTCTGCTTCCCCAACAACGTTGTATCCGTTCTTGGTAAGGATGTCCTTAATCATCATTCTCATAAAAGCTGCGTCATCGCAAATCAAAATATTCTTTGCCATTAGTCTCGTCTCCTTATTTCTTAATTCATAATCTCAGTGATTCGAATACCAAAGGATTCTTCAATCACTACTACTTCACCTTTTGCTACATATTTGCCATTGACCAAAACATCAATGGGTTCGCCGGCAATTTTGTTCAGCTCTATAATGGTTCCCGGTGCAAAATCCAAAATATCTTGAATCGATTTGTGAGTTCTACCCAACTCTACGGTAACCTCCAACGGAACATCCATAATTAAATCGATGTTTTCCGGCTGATAAGGTGCTGGATATGTCCCAGCAAATGGCTGGAACTGCGCAGGTTGTACATTCACCTGCTGTTGCGGATATGGTGGTGGTTGCATATAGCCCCCCATTCCACTCATATCCGGTTGCATCGGCATTGGCTGTGGTGCCGCTGCCGGTGCACTCTGTGGTGCCGGAGCTGGTGCTGCCTCCGGAGCCGGAGCAGGTGCGACCTCTGGTGCTGCCCCCGTTGGTTGAGATTCAACCACGTCGTCGACTGTTGATGCCGAATCACTCTCCATATTTGCTCGAATGCTTGCACACATCTCCCTGGCCAATGAGACTGGGTATAGCTGCATAATCTCGCTATCTACCAAATCTTCTATCAACATTGTAAAGGTAATCCTTACAAATGTATGATTCAAGAAAGCATCAATCTCTCCTCCGTCAGCAGACTCTTGTAAATCAATCAAGTCTGATGAAGGTGGACTAATATCCACCATTTTGTTAAGCATTGAGGAAAGTGATGTTGCAGATGAACCCATCATCTGGTTCATTGCTTCGCTGATGGCACTAAGATGAATTTCTCCAATCTCACCATCTATATTGGTTCCGTCACCACCCATCATTAAATCGGTAATGATCTTAACATCATTTTCTTTTAAAACCAGGATGTTACTGCCGTCAAGTCCTTTTGTGTAGGCAATACGCACCAGCACACAAGGTTTCTCATATCGTTCCACCACTTCATCCCATGTAGCAACTGAAACTACCGGAGTGGAAATGTCTACTTTTTTATTGACCAGAGAAAACAGTGTTGTTGCTGCTGTTCCCATGCTTATATTGGCAATTTCGCCAATGGTATCTTTCTCATCAGGCGTCAACTCATCCATACCTGATGCATCAGATCCGCCGAGATCGCCGCCGCCATTTAAGAGGGCGTTAATCTCTTCCTGGGATAATACTCCGTCGCTCATCTGTTATTGTTCCTCCCTTATGACTGATGTAATTCTAACTGCATAATCATCTCCGCTTGCGCCAGGCAAAGCAGTAAATTTCTTTATATCTCCCACATAAACATCCAATTCCTGATTCACCTTGGTGTCAAGTCTTACAATGTCGCCGACTTGTAACCCCGAAAAATCACTAACGGAAATTGTGCTACTGCCTAAGATAGCCTTTACTGGAATAGAGGCTTTTGAAATAAGTGCTTCAATGCTCTCAGCATATTCCATACCTGCCCTCTCCTGCATGCTTGCATACCAGAACTTGGTATTTAACTTGTCCATGACGGCTTCTAATGTAATGTATGGAAGACAGATATTCATCAAGCCTTCCACCTCACCAATCTTGATATTGATTGTCACAATGGCAATCATCTCAGATGGCGAAATAATCTGAGCAAACTGAGAGTTGGTTTCAATACGCTCCAATCTCGGATTGATATCTACTACATTCTCCCATGGCTCTCGCAACAACTGCACACATGCAGTCATAATGCGTTCTATAATCAACAACTCAATCTCGGAAAACTCACGAATCTTATCCAGAGGTTCACCCTCTCCACCAAGCATTCGATCAACAATGGCATATCCCAATTTGGCTGCTATTTCCACGATGATATTTCCTTCCAAGGGTTCCATATTCACAATCCCTAAGATTACCGGGTTAGATAGAGAATTAGAAAATTCCATATAAGTAACTGCCTCGGAATTCATCACATCTACTTGGATATTCTTACGCAAATAAACCGGCAAGTTGGTTGATAACAATCTACTGTAATGCTCAAAGATAATTTCAAGGGTTCTCAGATGTTCCTTTGAAAACTTGGAAGGTCTGGAAAAGTCATAGTTTTTCACCTGCTTCTCGCTGTTGGCCTTAATCTCTTCAGCGTCTACTTCACCACTACTCAAAGCCTGCAATAAATTGTCAATCTCATTTTGTGATAAAATATCACTCAAGTTTTCTCACCACCTGTCAACTAAACTAACTGTGTATCTTACTGATACTGTGCATCTGGGAATCCAACTGACACAATAAAATCAGAACCAAACATTTTTTGCAAGTTCTTCAACAGTTCTTCTTCAACTGCCTGCTGATTACTCTTAATTTCTTCTATGGTATAATTCGAAACTACGCTATTAATCTCGGCCTTAATCAAATTCTTTTTCTCAGCAAGCTGTGGTTGCAATTTCTTGTAGTCATCATGTTCCTTGTTGATAGAAAGAGATACGGTAATGATAGCGAAGTGATCCTTGTTATCTTCACCCTTCTTAAGGTTGATTGTCATTTTATCTTCAACATTGTATACTTCCAAATTTTCAATCGGTACATTCTCGCCACTTGTAGCGCTGCCAGATTCCAAATCAAGATCAATGGCTCCACATACCTTTGTAATTAATTCATTGGCTTTCTTTGTTTCCGGAACAATGGAAATCGTTAAGATCACTGTCAAAACTAAATTCACCAGAACCAATGCAAGTGTAATAACTGTAACTAGATTCTTCTTCATGTCAATCCCCTTTATTCAATTCCTTTTGTATTAAGCGAATTATAAATCTTAATCTCGACTCTTCGGTTACGGGCACGTCCCTCCGGTGTGGAGTTGTCAGCAATTGGAGCATATTCCCCTCTACCTGATGACTTCACGTGGGATGCTGGAATATTAGAATGTCCTCTTATATAATCCGCAACATAAAGTGCTCGATACATAGACAACACATCGTTGCTCTCGTATGCACCTCCGGTAGTTGGCACATTATCTGTATGTCCCTCTACTTCAATGAGATTATTGGTATAATTACCAAGAATTACGGATATTTTCTGGAGTATGGGCTGGGCCTCTTCCCTTACCTTGTACTCTCCCGCTTCAAACAAAAGCGCTCCGTTAAGATTAATCAAAACATACTGTTCATTGAATTCCATCTCAACAGTATCTTCCATCCCATAGGCTTCTAAGAGTTGTTCTATTTGCTGAGCCATCTGCTCACTCTCTGCCATGCCCTTCTTATCAATTACCTCTTCTGCCTGTTCGGTGGTAATCTTCTGCGTCTCAACCACTTCATCTTCCGGCTCATATTCTCCTTCTGGAAGTGCCGAAGATGAGTTGAAGAAATCATCAAACATCTCTAATGCACTTACTCCCGAAGAAATCAGTTCTCCCTCTCCAATGGTGGTCCCTCCAGATGGCAAAATACTGAAACTGTTTTGTAGGGAAGCCACAACCATCTCGAACTTCTGTGCATCAACTGTGGACATAGAGAATAATAAAACGAAAAAGCAAAGCAACAAATTCATCAGATCACTGAAGGTGGCCATCCATGCCGGTGAACCCTTCGGTGCATCCTCTTGCTTTTTCTTAGCCACTATGCTTCACCTCCATCTTCCTCAACGTTTGTATTACGCTGAGAAGGTGCCAAGAAGGACTTCAACTTTTCCTCAATAACTCGAGGATTCTCTCCTGCTTGTATTGACAATAATCCTTCTACCGTAATCTCTTTCATCATGATTTCCATCTCGCTGTTTACCTTTAGCTTGGCAGCTGTAGGTGATGCCAACCAGTTTGCAATCAAGGAACCATACAACGTGGTCAACAACGCAACTGCCATATTAGGGCCAATGGTAGAGACGTCATCTAACTTCTTTAGCATATTAACAAGGCCAACCAAGGTTCCAATCATACCCCAGGCAGGACCCATCTCAGCCCATTTCTCCCAGAAACCAATCACCTTCTTGTGTCTTGTTTCCAGATTGATGAGATCTGTCTCCAGAATCCCTCGTACTAAATCCGGGTCCGTACCATCTACCACAAGATTGATACCCTTCTTCAGGAATTCGTCATCCATATCGTGAGTGGCCTCTTCCAGTGCAAGAAGTCCCTCTTTACGAGAAATATTGGACAAATTGATAATATTAGAAATAACATCTACCGGATTGCCAACGGTAGGCTCCTTAATGGCAAGGGTAATTCCTTTTAGACCATTGATAAAGTCCGGCAACTTGTGTGAGAACAATGTAGAGGCCAGAGATCCACCAATGGTAATGATAATGGATGGAGGGTCAATAAAGTTACCAAGTGCTGCGGTACCACCACTGGAAATAATACCAAAGACAACCATGACAACACCCAGAATCAAACCTACTAACGATGCTAAATCCAAACTATCTCACCACCTTAATGTCAAATTTCGTGAAACCGTTGATTTTACACAGAAAATCACACAGTTACACCTTTATATAATCTTACTAGACTTTATCATTTTTGTCTACTTATTATTCAAATTATTTGCTAAATTTCTACAATAATTTCGGCATTTGAAAACAAAGTTCATTACATAGCAATAGGGGGTCTGCAAAAGCAGACCCCCTATATGTAGTATTTTAATTATCGTTTCAAGTTAACAAGTTCTTCTAACATCGTGTCAGATGTGGTAATGATTCTTGAGTTTGCCTGGAAACCTCTCTGTGTGGTAATCATCTCTGTAAACTGAGCTGACAAATCAACGTTTGACATTTCCAACTGACCTGTACTCATACTACCGCCATCCGCAGTGACCTCAACGCCGATACCATCAAAATCACCGGAGTTTAGCGTGGTTCCATAGCAATTATTTCCTAAGCTTTCCAAACCGGATGCATTGGCAAACTGTGCCACCGGAATCTGTCCCAAAAGAACCGTATTACCATTGTCATAGGAACCATAGATGCGGCCACTACCATCAACTGACAATCCTGTTAAGGTACCAAGCTTCTTACCAATACCCGTCTTACCGTCTGCAGCACCCTTTTCGATTTCTGCAGTAGAGCTACCACCATTATTCTGGTTCAGCATATGCGAAAAATCAATCTCGATATTCTCAAAACTGTCTCCCAGGATACCCTTCAGATTCATCATAACAAGTCCATCTCTACGACCATCGATGGAACGAAATGTACCGTCATTGGTATTAAACTCAATACCATAGTTTGTTGTTGGATACGTATATTCCAACTGACCTTTGGCATTGATCACTAATGCAGTACTTGCTGCAGTAGCATCATCTAACCCACCAAAGATATCCACAAGTGGAATTTCTTTGATTGTCGGTGTTGGTGTTGCGCCATCTGAAAATTTCAAGCATTTTCTTCCACTACCATCTGTGACACATACACTAGGATCTGTAAGATCTGTGCCAAGAGCACTGTATGTTTTATTGCCAATGGTGGTTGTAATGGTACCAGGACCAGCCACAAAGCCATCCTTTTGGTTTACTGAGAATTTCTTCACTGCATTGGTTGGGCTTCCGAAAATGTCGCTCAAATTGTTATTGGCAGGATCTGCTTCTAAATACTCTTTTAAAATATCGTTATTTGCACTGTCGTACAAATTAACCAACTCAACTGTGTATTGACCGGCGTCCACATCTGTAGCTTTAAAAGAAAACTTTGCAGTATATGGATAACCCAGATTATCAAAAAATGTCAATGTTCTGAAATATCCGTCATCACTGGTTACATTGGTATCGTTCTTGTCAATGATACCTGATACATTTGCATTGGTTGTGGCCTCCGGTGCAGATGTCATATTGTCTGCCTGCATTACGCGAAGTGCTGATACCGTATCCTTGCGGATATCTCCTGTGGCAGGATCCACCTGCCATCCCATAACATAGTATCCTGTGGATGTCATAGCCAAGTTACCACTTCCATCGATGTAAAAAGAACCGGCTCTTGTAAACAAGTTTTCTGTACCGTTGCTCACGATAAAGAAGTTTGTACTATTGCTATCTGTTAATTTCAAATCGAACGCTTCACCGGTTGTCTGTGCAGCACCTGATGCTGTGATACTAACTTTCGTTGCTGCTGTTGCAACACCAAGACCAATCTGTTTTGCATTCTTACCACCTACATTAGCAGTTGCTCCTGAAGCACCTGATGTGGTTTGATACATAATATCTGAAAACGTAACGGAAGAAGATTTAAATCCAACCGTGTTAACATTGGCGATGTTATTACCGATAACATCCATCTTTGTCTGGTGTGTCTTAAGGCCTGACACTCCAGAGTACAATGATCTCATCATAATTTGTGACCTCCTAAATGGCTGTAAATCTGTCGCTTCTGTCAGTCGGCGACATTAGCTTCCATAAGGTCCAGCTAAATAATTACAGCTCCATCAATATTTGTAAATACGTTGTCCATAGATTCTGTCTGATCCATGGCTGTTACTACTGTCTGATTAGGTACATTTACAATAAATGCCAAGGAATCAACAATGACCAAGGATTCCTTGATTCCCTTTTCGCTTGCCTTCTGTACCCCTGCCTCTAAGCGTTGACTTTGATCAGCCGATAACGCAATATCTCTCTGATCTAATCGCTGGGTGGCGTGTTTGGAAAATTTTAGTTCCTGAACTCTTTCCTTCGCTCCAAGTTGCTGTTGCAAAATATCCTGAAAAGATACACCTGATGCGCTTTGTTCTCTGTTAACCTCTTTGGGTTGATTCAGATATTGATTGGCAACTTGTTCAATTGAGGTGAAAGAATTTCCTATCTGATTCATGATTCCTCAACTCCTTCCGCTGCTTTCTTCAACTCTGCCATACGCTCTTCTAATGCAGTCAGTTTCTTCACATCATCCGGTGAAATATACTGTTGCTGGTAAGATGACATCTCATCAAGAACTTTTCTGCAAGCTACGAGTTTTTCCTCATCGGCCAAGGTCAATGTATATACATTTGGCAGTGTTTCAATTGCCATATGAAATTCAGTGGCGCCAGTGACTGCTGTATAGTATGCATCATCGCAAACACTATCCAGATCATCAATGCTATAGAGCTTCTCATTTACCGAGAGGAACATCTTACCCTCTTCATCCGTCATTACGTAATCCACTTTACCGGATACATATTCCTGATTACCGGACGCTCCCGTGGTATTTAAGATTACATACTTACCAACCAATGAATTTGCTTGGATGGTAGACATCTGTTCTTGTACAGCCTGAACTGCTTCTATCTGTGAGAAGGATGCAAGTTCTTTCACATAATCTGTATTACTGGTAGGTTCCAATGGATCCTGATACTGCATTTCAGCAACTAAAAGCTTCAAAAACATTTCCTTGTCTGCCGTGTTTTTGTCGTCTTTTTTATTAGCCTTCGTTGTATCTTCTACAACCTTACCGTTTTCAACCGGTGCAATAATTGCCATCTGTTCTCCTTTCTATGCGGTATAGTTAACGGAATTACCGTTCTCTCGCATCATTTTCGTAACCAGCTCTTCCTCCTCTGTCATAAGACCGGAAAGCTCGTCCAAATTGTTTAAATTAAGATTGCGGGTTCTGCGATTTTCCCCCTTTGTTTCTGCCTCTTCCTGCTGTCTTTGCTGTTGGCCTTCTTCAAGATTTCTCTCGAATTCATGTGTTCCCACAGACACTTCAATGGATGTAACCTTTGTTCCGCCCTGATTCATCTGATCCTTCAACTGAATCATCTGATGTTCCAAAGCTTCTTTCACATTTTCATCCTGTGTGTAAATGTGTGCAATTACTTTTCCGTCCCGGTGTGTGACTTCCATCAGAATTTTGCCCAACCCTTCCGGATTTAAAAGCATCTCAATTGTAGTATCCTCTGTGCTTATGGTTGTTCTTGCATTTTCAACGATTTGATCGATGATATTCTGAACATCTACCACTTCGCCTGACTGTAAAGTAATCTCACCTGTCATTGGTTCATACTGGCTAACAACTGTCTGTTCTGTCAAGCCAAAACCATGTTCCTGATGCTGAAATACAAGATTATCATCTCTTCTTGACATATGCTCATTTCCGAAATCATTCTTGCTTTCTGCCAAATTCTGAGTGGTTGTGGTTGTAACATCCTCCTGGGGCTTCATCTCCCTTGTGCTCTCTTCCGCCTCGTCAGATACATCACTCTTCTTTGTATCAACACTTGATGTGATGACAGGAGCAACCTCTTCTGTCTCAGGCATTGCTTCTTCTTGATTCACCACAGGTACATCCTGTTCCTGTTGCGTTTCTGCTAGTTTCGGCATTTCTGCTGCGACTTCGTCTGTTTTCACCAAATCGCTTGTATCCACTTGGATATTTGCATCGAGAACTGTCTGAAGCTCTTTTACACTACACTGGGTGTCTGCCAACAATTCCTCTGTCAAATTTCTAATGTGGCTTACGATATCTACGAAATTATCATTCATCAACAATTCCACATTACTCTCACAATTTGTGAGTTTTGAAACCAACTGTGCCAAATTCGTCTTATCTGTCAAATCAAGAATTGTCAATCCCAAAATTTCCATTGCTTCTTCAATGGCTTCTTCGGGAACACCCAATTCCTCTGAAATCACATCTTTGACTTCTTCAGCAAACTCTTCGGCTTCGTCCATGATTTTTGTCGCGGTCTCTTGGTCAGCTTCCGGCTTCTTTGCAGCTTTGATTTCGCTAGGCTTACTTTCGACCCTTACAGATGAATCCTTCTTATCCATATCAGGCATTGAAGTTTCGCTTTGCTTATCACCCTGTAGGCTCTGGCTCATCACCTGCATAAAATCAGAACTTTGGTTCTGAGCATCTGCTTTGCCAGCCACGCTTGTTGAGACTGCAACCTGCATCGTCATGTTCGACACATTTGCACTTGTCATGGCATCTTCCTCCTTCCGTATTCAGTTATCAATGTGCAACTTCTGCATTTGCAGATATCTATTCTTAAGGTTCCATCAACTTGGTCACTGCCGCAGCAATGTCTTTGTCCATGGCTCCAAGAATACCAGCTCTCGATTTGGCATCCATTGCCCAGAGAATCTTCCCAACCAGCGGGAGATTATCTGTCATAGTATTCATAATGGCAGCTGCTTGGGCCGGTTTCATCTTCGCGTATGTATCAGCATACTCTTTCACCTGGGTGGTTTGCTGTTGTTGCTGAACCACCTGTTTGTAAATTGCCTCTGCATTTGCCGGTTCTATACTCTCATAATACTCTTTATATGCATTTATATCGGGTGCTTTGTCGGAAAACACAACCTCTTCATAGAACTTTTCTTTTTTTGCTTCAAATGCAGCCTCCTCATCCTTGCGTGTTTTCAACTCCGCGGACTGGGACTCCAAATCTGCCACATAAGCATCATTATCGCTTTGCTGGGATTTTAAATCTGCATTTTCTTTTTCAAGTTCTTTAATCCGTTTGACTGCATCCTCCATAGAATCAAAGGTATATGCCTCATCTTCCTTTGCATACTCTTTTACATCCGGTAAAATCTTGCTCACCACAGGAACATCCTTTAATACAGGATAAAGCACTGTGGAACCAAATCCACCCACATCCATCTTTATGAGTAGTCCCAGAATCAAAAGCCAAATAGCAACAATAAAAACAGCAACAACGCCGATTAGTATTTTTCCACCAGTAGTTTCCTCTTCCTCCAGCACATCTTCCTGCTTCTTTGCTTCTTTTTCCTGTTTCTTTGCCTCTTTTGCAGCAGCCTTTGCAGCCTTCTTCTCTGCTTTTTTATCCTTCTTCTCTTCTTCAGCCATACCTTACTCCGTGTCCTCTTGTCGTTGCTGATAAGTGTAGCTTACCAGCTCATCTGTCTGTTTCTTTTCTTCCGCAGCCAGTTCTTCTTTAAATACATCAAATGCTTTTTCTTTTAAATTCTCGTGGGTTTTGCGTTCCTTCATAACCGCGTCTAATCGTCTGCGGGCCATCTCTAAGTTACGCTGTGCCGTGTGCACCGCCATCATCTGATCCCGAATCATAGACTTCATAGAATTGATTGCTCTACGACAAGCCTGAATTTCTTTTACATTCAACCTGCCTGTCTCCAATTCTTTTAGTTGCAGTTCATAGTCCTCCCGGCGCCTCAAAAGCCCTTGGAGCTTTTCCTGCTCCTCCATCAGCTTACCATTGGCAATACTATATGCAATTTTCTCCTGAGACTCTAGTTTTTCCTTGATGTCCAGGATATTCTGCATGCGGTAAATAAACTTAGCCACAGTCTCTCACCTCATTTAAGCTTCCACAAAGATTGCCGAAAGTGCATCTGTAATCTCTTCAAAATCAAACTTATCTTCCGTGCTCTGCATCAGAAAATCGTTCACCTGTTCAATTTTTGCAATGGCAAAATCAATGTTTTTATTTGATCCCGCCTTATATGCACCAATATTAATCAAATCTTCCGCTTCCTGATAAGTTGCAAGAACATTTTTCAGCTGTCCGGCCACCGCCTTATGCTCTCTGGATGCCACAGCACTCATAACACGGGATATACTAGCCAACACATCAATGGCTGGATAATGGTTCTTCTGTGCCAGCTTGCGGGACAGCACAATATGACCATCCAAGATACCTCTGGCGGTATCGGTGATTGGTTCATTGAAATCATCTCCGTCAACCAAGACGGTGTAAAGACCTGTGATGGAACCTTTATCAGAATTACCAGCTCTTTCCAAAAGCTTTGGCATTTCAGAATACACACTTGGTGGGTATCCTCTTGTCACCGGTGGTTCCCCTGCCGCCAGACCAATTTCCCGCTGTGCCATAGAAAAACGTGTCAGGGAATCCATCATAAGAAGAACATCCTTTCCCTGATCACGGAAATACTCTGCAATTGCTGTTGCTGTTTTCGCCGCACACTTTCGAATGGATGCAGGCTTATCAGACGTGGCAACAACAACTACACTTCGCTTCATACCCTCCGGTCCCAAATCTCGTTCGATAAATTCACGAACCTCACGACCGCGCTCGCCAATGAGAGCGATGACATTAATGTCCGCCTTGGTATTTCTGGCAAACATCCCCATCAAGGTAGACTTACCAACGCCGGAGCCGGCAAAAATTCCAATTCTCTGTCCTTTACCAACAGTAATGAGCCCATCCACTGCCTTTACTCCAAGGGGAAGCACCTCTGAAATGATTTCCCGCTCCATGGGATCGGGAGGGGTACTATCTACCGGATAAAAATCAGTATGGGATAGTTCCTCAATATCAGTAGGCCGACCAATACCATCTAAGGTATGACCAAGTAAATCTTCCCCAACAGGAACTGACAAAGGCCTTCCTGTGTTTTCCACAACACATCCAATCCCTACGCCCTCAACACTTTCAAAGGGTGTCAAAAGAAGGTGTTTGTCTCGAAATCCAACCACCTCCGCCAACACGCGACGATTCTCTTTTGGTTCTACGATAATCTCGCACAAATCATTTAGTTTTGCATCTGGCCCAACAGACTCAATGGTCAAACCCACCACTTTTGTCACACGACCCAATTTATCAAAGTAGGTATTGTCCAAAAGGGACAAATACTTTCTTTCGTCTATTCCCACAGTTTCACTCCATTAACTTAAGGACTTAATATCCTTGATCAAATTGCGCATCTGGGTATCCATACCACAATCGAACAGGCCACCATCCGTCTCAATCATACACTGGGTATCATCTAAGAGGGGGTCCTGCACAATGTCCAAGACAATTTCTTGCCCCACCTTATCCTGTAACTGATTCTTATGTCCACGCAGAAATTCGCAATTCGCCTCATTGACACGGATCAAAAATTCTTTACTTCCTTCAATGTTTGCCAGTGCATTATCTAGCAAATGCAGAATAATCTCGCGCTTATCGCCAAACTGAACAAGAAAAACCTTCTCCACCACATCACAGACAACAGAGACAAGTTCCTTTTCCATGGTTTCCTGTTTTGCAAGATAATCCTGCTGTAACTGCTGACGAAGCGCTTCTGTCTCCTCTTCCCACTGGGCCTGGGTAGCCGCAGCCTCTAAAATCCCCTGATCGTATCCATCCTTCCTGCCCTCTGCCTCAGCGTGAGATTTCATAGCCTCCGCCTGATTCTCAGCCTGAACCAAAAGTTCATCTGCCTGCATGCGTGCTTCTGTTAAAATACGCTCCGCTTCTTCCTGTGCCTCTGCCACATAATCAACCTCAGGCTCCTGAGGCTCCGCCTCCTGAGGGACCATATCCTCTAAGCCGGTAAAATCATCCTCATAGCATTCTTCTCCGCCATCCCCAGAAAATTCTTCACCATCTTCCAAAGACCTCTGTTTTCCGCCAGCGCGCTCCAATTGCAGCTTCTGATGTTCTTCGATTTTTTCCAGCAAAACATCATTGGAATCAATTATACAGGTTTCTGTCTCATCCTGTGGCTTGATTTGCATTCGATAAAGTATATTAGACAATCAGCTCGTCACCTCCACCTCTGGAAATAACAATCTCGGAAGCATCCTCCAGCTTTCTGATAATACCAACAATCTTCTGCTGTGCTTCCTCCACATCCTTGATACGTACAGGTCCCATAAATTCCATATCTTCTTTGATCATAGTTGCAAGACGAGAGGAAAGATTCTTGAATACAGCAGACTGAACCTCCTCATTGGCACCCTTAAGAGCAATACCAAGGTCATTGTTATCAACATCACGCAGCACTCTCTGAATAGATCTGTCGTCCAAAAGTAAGATATCCTCGAATACGAACATTTTCTTGCGGATTTCGTCTGCCAATTCCGGCTCTTCGATCTCTAAGGACTCCATAATACGCTTCTCTGTACCACGGTCTACCGTATTCAAGATTGCAACGATGGCATCCACACCACCGGCAATTGTGTAATCCTGATTGATGAGGGAGGACAGTTTTCTCTCAAGTACACGCTCCACTTCTTTGATAACCTCTGGAGAAGTACGATCCATCAAGGCAATACGCTTTGCAACGTCCGCCTGTTTTTCTGGATTTAGAGCACCTAAAATCAAAGATGCTTGTCCTGGCGCAAGGTAAGACAAAATCATAGCAATGGTCTGAGGATGCTCATCCTGAATAAAGTTCAATACCTGAGACGGCTCTGTTTTACGGATAAATTCAAATGGGCGTACTTGAAGGGAAGCGGTAAGCTTGGTAATTACACGCTTTGCCTCCTCATCACCCAACGCCTTTTCCAACAAATCCTTGGCGTATCCAATACCACCCTCAGCAATATACTGCTGTGCTAAGCAGACTTGGTAAAATTCATTTACCACTTCATCCTTTACCTTGGGTGAAACACTCTGTGTATTGGCAATCTCTAAGGTTAATTCTTCAATTTCTTCCTCTTTCAGATGACGAAAGATATCTGCAGACTTCTCCGGTCCAAGAGAAATCAATAGTATCGCTGCTTTTTGTACACCTGATAATTCTTCATTTCCAATCATCTTTAACCCCAATCATCATTCAACCAGTTACGAAGCAATGCTGCCACTGCCTCCGGATTCTCATCAACAAATTTTTCAATCAATACACGAGCTTCCGATTTCTCGTTAAATCCAATGTCTTCCAATTCTTCCTCTTGCATCTCAAGAAGAGATTCCACAGTAACTTCCTCTGCAAGCTCCTCCTCCTTTTCGCCACGCATACTTCTAAATACCACAAAGGCAAGCATTGCAAAAATAAGAACTGCCAATATGATTTGTAAATAGTCAGTCAATGTTCTGCCACTGCCCTCAGAGTACTGAAACATTGGAATATCATAAGCAACGATGGAAATATTATCCGTGCTAATACCTGTTGCATTGGAAACCATATTGTAGAAGTCCTCATCCACTTCTGTCTTGACCCTAGCTGAATTTTCTTTCACAAATTCGTCAAAGGACTTATCCCCTAAGGTTCCATCTGCCTTTAGCTGATCTTCGTTATATGTAACATAGTTGGTGGCAACCACTGTAAGAGAGGATTCATCATATATAATCTTACCAACTTCCTTCTTGGTATTGGTAATGGTCTCATCCGGTAAATAGTCCTCTGTAATATCTGATGTGTTAGAGCTTGTCTGATTGCCGTCCTGCATCACATAGGTTGTATCATCATCATTGGTATCTGTCCCTGGAACGCCTCCCACACCAGAGGTGCTCTCAGATGTAGATTCTGTTCGACTGTCCAAATATCCCTCCGTACGACCTTCATCTACAGAGTAATCATACTTGGTCTCTTCCTGCTCATCAAAATCCATAACCAGGTTCATACCAACTTCAACATTATCGTAAACATTGGTGCCAAGTACCACATTTTTTACAGCACTGGACACATAGCTTTCTGCTTTTTGCTTTGCTGTCAAATTAGAGCTGGCCTTTCCCGCTGTGCTGGCTTCATCGCCACCGGAGAATAACACATTGCCATCTCCATCCAAAATCAAAATATTCTTCGTAGAATCATTGCCAAGCTGTGTTGCCATGTAAGAGGCTATACCTGCAGCCTGCTCTTCATCCATCTCAGCGCTTAACTTCAGAATAAGGCTTGCGTAAGCCTCTTCTTTTTTGGAAATAATGGTTCCATCATCCTTCGGCAAAGAAAGTGTCACCTTGGCAGAAGACACATTAGAAATGTTAGACAAGTCATCTGCAAACTTCTCCTCCAAGTATAGCTGATACTTCTTCTGCTTATCTGCTTCTGTGGTACTAAAGCTTCCATCAATGGCATCTGACAAACTATATCCCTTTGTTGGGATATCATTAGTTCCAAGCAAGATGCTTGCCTGAGCCTGGTTCTCTTTGTTGACACTGTAACTCATGCCGTCATCAGAAACTTCGTATGATATGTTTTCACCCTCTAAAAGTTCTTTTACCTTAGAAGCCTCTTCCGCTGTGGTACAAGTAACCAAAGGTACAATGGTCGGCCTAGTGACCACATACCCTAAAATTGCGAAAGCAACAGCCACAACAGCTGCGATACTAATAATCAAAGCCCGCTGCTTTGTGTTGAAATTCTTCCACCACTCAACTATTTTGTTGATCATCTGTTGTATTCTCTCCGGCATGGTTTATTTCCTCTTAATTAAATCTGCATATTCATAATTGTGTTGTAACCCTGAATGAACTGATTACGCACTGCAACCGTGTACTGAATTGCCATATTTGCTTTCTGTTCTGCAATCAACAAATCATGGACGTTATCTGTCTGTCCCAACGCAAAGGCAACCTCTTGTGCAGAGGCCTGATTCTGAAGTGTATTGGTATCTTCCACCAATTTCATAGCATTGCTTAAAATACTGTCAAAGCCCTGTCCTGCATTGGTGGTAACAGGAGTTGTATACTGAGCCGAGCCCTTGTATAATCCGGAAATCGCACTAATATCCATAGGTTCCTCCTAACATTATTGGCCGATAGACAGTCCCGCCTGCACCATTTTCTTCATGGCATCAAAGGCTGTGGTATTAGCTTCATACGCTCTACTGCTATCAATCAGGTTTGTCATCTCTGTAACGGTGTTAACATTGGGATAGGAAACATACCCATTCTCATCAGCATCCGGATGGGATGGATCATATTCCATAATCAAATCCGTCTCATAGTCCTCACTGACTTTTGCCACCTTAACTCCATTACCCTGAAACTGTGTGGCCTTATTCAACACCTCAGAAAATGCAGGATTTAGCTGTTTCTCCTCAAAGGTTACGATCTTTCGACGATAAGGAGTGCCATCTTCTGTTCTGGTTGTATTTACATTTGCAATATTTTCCGCAATGGTATCCATACGAAAACGCTGGGCTGTCATACCGGATGCGCAAATATCAAAAGACTGAAATAATCCCATATTACTTTACCTCCTATGGTGTTGTCATAGCGGTCTTTAACCGGCTGAAATCCTGAGTAACTGCCGTGGTTAGCGTCTGATATCTCAACTGTTCAGACGCAAGTTCTACGTTCTCTGTGTCTATATCTACGTTATTGCCGTCCAAGCGATAGGAAAAGGATTCATGGTCGGTGTAGATTTTAGAATTCAAACGTTCCAGCGGAACCTTGTTCACTGCTTCCTGCAGCGTATTGTACTTGCTGCTTTTCAATTCTCTCTCCAGAATATCCGCAAACTGCACATCCTGTCTCTTATAGCCGGGTGTGTCCACATTCGCTATGTTGTTGGCAATGGCATTCTCGCGAATCCAGCTGGCATCCGCAGCCTTATCCAACACATTGATGTAACTAAATGCATTTGAATGAATCATTCCTTTTCCTCCTTTTTCGGCTAGTATCCACCTAATCATATATAATTATAGAATATATTCCCAAAAACACAAGTGTTTTTTACACGATATTGTGTTTTTTACCAGTCAACACACTAGGAGTTGTTGAATTACCATTTTGTGGCAAAAATAAGAGAAACAAAAAAGGGGCCTATGAAAACTCATAAGTCCCTTTATCAATACCATCCCTGCGTATGTGTTACTTATTCGAACGACGCACTCTGTCTAATTCATCAAACACAACATCGTTCAAAACCTTAATATATGTCCCCTTCATTCCGGAGGATCTTGACTCGATAACACCTGCACTTTCAAACTTGCGCAGCGCATTTACAATGACAGAGCGGGTAATGCCCACCCTATCTGCAATCTTAGACGCAACTAAGATGCCCTCTGAGCCGTCAAGCTCATCAAAAATATGGATAATCGCTTCCAGCTCTGAGAAGGACAGGGTCGAAATTGCGGATTTTACAATCTGAATCTTCCGGTTCTCCTCTGCACTCTCTTCATTCACGGAGCGCATCATTTCAAGACCAACAACTGTGGTTCCGTATTCGCAAAGAATAATGTCGTCAATATCATACTGATGATCATAACGATATACAAACAAAGTACCCAGTCTCTCCCCGGCAATGTCCAGTGGCGCAATGATAGCTGAATATTTACCGATGTCATCTCTCTCAAAGCCTAGGGTCTGTAAATTAACATTCTCCTTTGTTGAGAGAATACCGAGAAGTCTCTCGTTCAGAGCCGGATCAATAAATCCTCCAACCTGATCAACGATTAACTCTGTAATATCCTCTGTCCCTTTACAATGACTAATTCCCAACACCTTACCCTTCTTACTGATAACAAGGATACAAGAATCAAGAATCTCTGTCAAAACCTGACAAATATCATTAAACACAACCTTAGACGAACTATTGTTGTGAAGTAACTTGCCAATCTTTCTTGTCTTATCTAACAACTGGACACTCATGCTATTCCTCCTTATTGAAACAAGCCCACACATATGGATAAGGAGATTTTAACATTCCATTCTCACAATTACAACTATTTTCTGAAAATTAAGTATTAATTACTTGTTTTTTCAGCAATTTCCACATGGCGACATGCTTCGTTCTCACAGACTAATTTATTACCCTTGATGACCATATAGCCACCACATTTTGGACAAGGCTTTTCTACAGGTCTTGACCATGACATAAAGTCACACTCCGGATTATTCTCACATCCGAAGAACCTTCTGCCCTTTTTTGACTTCTTCATCACCACATCCTTGCCACACTTTGGACAAGCAACACCAATCTTTTCCAGATATGGCTTGGTGTTTCTACATTCCGGGAATCCCGGACAAGCCAAAAACTTTCCGTGAGGGCCATATTTGATTACCATGTTTCTGCCACACTCTTCACATATTACATCGGTAACCTCATCTTCGATTTTTACCTTTTCCAGTTCACTTTCTGCCACCTTAACAGCCTCTTCCAAATCAGGATAGAAGTTGCTGATCACAGATTTCCAAGACACATTTCCCTCCTCAATCTGATCCAAAAGTCCTTCCAGGGTTGCTGTGAACTGTTCATCAACAATGGTAGGGAATGATTCCTTCATAATGCCGTTTACTACTTCACCAAGCTCCGTAACAAAAATGTTCTTTGCTTCCTTTGTAATATATCTTCTCTTCAAAAGAGTAGAAATGATTGGCGAATACGTACTTGGACGGCCAATACCAAGCTCCTCTAATGTGCGAACCAAAGAGGCCTCTGTAAAATGTGGTGCCGGCTGAGTAAAGTGCTGTTTTTCCTCGAATGAACGGAAACCAAGCTTTGTGTCCTTGTTCAAATTGTGGGCACTTAAGGTCTTATCTTCCTTCTCCTCATCGGCATCGGTGTACACAAGCATAAATCCATCAAACAAACGCTTAGAATCAGCCACAGAAAATTGATAATCCCCTGCGCCAATCTTAACACTTACCGTCTCATAGATTGCATTGCTCATCTGGCTGGCAACAAAACGCTTCCAGATCAACTGATACAAACGGAACTGATCTCGGGAAAGAGAATCCTTCACCTCAGAAGGAATACGTTCAATGGAAGAAGGACGAATTGCCTCGTGGGCATCCTGTACCTTAGAGGCTGTCTTCTTTGTGCGCTCTGCCCCGTTCTGCAAATAGTCGTCTCCATAATTTCCTGAAATAAAAGATGCCGCAGCAGCCTTTGCCTCATCAGAGACACGTACAGAATCCGTTCTAAGATAGGTAATCAAACCTACCGTGCCTTCCCCTTTGATATCCACTCCTTCATATAACTGCTGTGCAATTCGCATGGTCTTCTGAATTGAGAAATTCAACGCCTTGGATGCCTCCTGTTGCAGTGTAGAAGTGGTGAATGGCAATGGTGCCTTCTTTTCGCGATTTCCTGTCTTTACAGAGTCAACACGAAAATCCGCCTGATCCAAGGAGGCAACGATTTTATCAAGCTCTTCCTTATTGGCAATCTCCATTTTGCCATCCTTATTGCCATAGAACTTGGCCACAAAGGATTTTTTTGTATCCAAATTATTCAAAGTAACGTCAAGTGTGTAGTACTCCTGAGGAATAAATGCATCTATTTCCTCTTCTCTGTCACAAATCAGGCGAAGTGCCACAGACTGTACTCTACCTGCACTAAGTCCTCGTTTTACCTTTGCCCAAAGCAGAGGACTAATGCGATATCCCACCATACGATCCAGCATTCTTCTTGCCTGCTGAGAATCAACAAGATTCATATCGATTTCTCTGGGATTCTTCAACGAATTCTTTACTGCTGTCTTTGTAATTTCGTTAAATGTAATTCTGGCTACATTCTTATCTTCCAGCTTTAAGGCTTTAATCAAATGCCATGAAATGGCCTCTCCCTCACGGTCAGGGTCAGTTGCCAGATAAATCTTATCTGCCTTTTTCGCTTCCTTGCGAAGACCTGCTAACAGTTCTCCCTTTCCTCGAATGGTGATATATTTTGGTTCAAAGTTATGTTCCGGGTCAAATCCCAGCTGAGACTTTGGAAGGTCTCTCACATGTCCATTGGATGCCATAACCTCATAATTCTTGCCCAAAAATTTCTTTATTGTCTTCACCTTGGCCGGTGACTCCACAATCACAAGATACTTCGCCATCATCTTCTCCTACTTACACTTGATGTATTCATTCTTAAATATTTCTTTCAGATATCCTTTATCACATAGATTCATAATAATAGAAAGCAGTGTCAAGAGTTCCAGTCCCGACTCCACCAAAACCGTATCTATGTTTTTGGGATAGAAATCGAAACAACTATACACCAACAACTCTTCTTTTTCAAGGAGAAAAATTTCTTCCTGACACGACAGATGGGACGATATCCCTAAAAACTCTATCTCTTCTATATTAGAAATGAATTGTTCCACCGACGTGATGATTCCTGCTCCCTGGGCGATGAGACCATTGCAACCCCGACTTAGCGGGTCTGTCATTCTTCCCGGAACAGCATACACATCCTTTCCCTGTTCCAGCGCATAATCAATGGTAATTAGGGAACCACTCTTCTCTCTTGCCTCCACCACCACAACCCATCTTGCCATTCCACTGATAATTCTATTTCTAGCCGGAAATTGTCTGGCCAAAGGCGGTGTGCCGGCAGCGTACTCTGAAAGCACACAGCCACGCTCCTGTATCCTGCCATATAAGACCTGATTACTTCTTGGATAGCAAACATCTGCACCGGATCCTAAGACCGCCACAGTCTTGCCCCCTCCATCCAAACAGCCCTGATGAGCATAGGCATCAATACCTCTTGCCATTCCGCTGATTACCCAGTATCCTCTGCGGCCCAGCTCCTTTGCCAAATCCTGCGCCATTTTTTGCCCGTAGGCACTACAGTTTCTGGACCCAACAATTGCCACCATATTGGCATTTTCCGGCGGTAGCTCCCCCAGAAAATGTAACCCGTATGGTGCATCAAATACTTTGGCAAGCATTGACGGGTATTCCTTCTGTTCCAAGGTAACAAGACTTTGTCCCGTCATACAAAACTTCCGGTACTCACCTTCCAAATCCCAAGCCTTCCCCTGTTCCAATATCCTTTGAATCTGTCCTTCCTCCAAAAGACCATAGGAGCGCAAATCTCCCCGGGTTGCTTTGTAGACAGCCTCCGACGAACCAAAGGCCTCAATCAGGCTACGTTTTTTAGCATTTCCCACCCCAGCCAGACGCAAAAACCAATATTGATACATCATAGGCAGTTCTCCCAATAGCGCTTATCCATGCCCCGATAACAGATTGCCTCCTGTAAGTGTTTTCTGGAAATATTCTTTGCGCCATCCATATCTGCAATGGTTCTGGCCACCCGAACAATCTTGTGATAGGTTCTGGCTGTCAAATCCATTTTTTTATACATTGCTTCCATGTATGCCATCTCCTTTTCCCCTAAAGGACAATAGCGTTGCAACTCCCTGGCCGGAATACGGCTGTTAAAGAGAATGTCCGTCCCTTCAAATCGTTCCTTTTGTATTTGGTGCATACGAATCACTCGCCGCCTGATTTCTTCTGAGGATTCATTGGCCCCACCGGGACGTATCAGATCGTCGTATCCCACAGCAGACACCTCCACACAAAGGTCGATGCGGTCCAGAAGCGGCTGGCTTAGTTTGTCCATATGACGCTGGATGGAGGGTTGGGAACAGTGGCACCTGCTCATATCCGGATAATAGCCACAGTTACAGGGATTCATAGCCGCAACAAGAACAAAATTTGCGGGGAAACAATAGGTGCCATTGACTCTTGCAATGGTAACCTCCTTATCCTCCATGGGTTGTCGCAATACCTCCAGGGTATTTTTCCGAAATTCTGTCAGCTCATCCAGAAACAAAACACCGCTATGGGCAAGGGATATTTCTCCCGGCTTTGGCTCCTTGCCTCCACCTGTTAAGCCTTGTTCCGATATGGTGTGATGCGGATTGCGAAAAGGACGCTGTTCCATGAGACTTTCCCGTTCGCGAAACAGGCCACACACACTGTAAATTTTTGAAAGCTCTATTTGCTCCTCTAAGGTCATTGGCGGAAGAATGGAAGGAATGCATTTTGCAACCATGGTTTTGCCTGCCCCGGGAGGTCCCACCATCAGCAAATTATGCATACCTGAAATCGCCACCTCACAGGCTCGTCTCAGCAACTGCTGTCCATTGATTTCTGAGAAATTGTGACAGGGTAAGTTCTGTTCCTTTTTCTCTTCCGGCGTCTCTTCTTCGTATATGGCCTTCTCCCCTGTATTTAAAAACCAGATAACCTCCCCCAGACTCGTCACTCCAATAATATCAATCCCCGGAATCAGTTTGGCCTCCCTTTCATTTTCTCTGGGTACAATACAGCACCTCATCCCTGCCTCCTTGGCACATAACACCATAGAAAGAACCCCGGACACGCCAAAAATTTTGCCCTCCAAGGAAAGCTCCCCTACCAGCATAACTTGTTCTAACCTTTCTCGGCTCACCTCATTCATGGCAGCCAAGATTGTTATGGCCACCGGCAGGTCAAAACCGGCTCCGGACTTTCTGATATTTGCCGGGGAAAAATTCACGGTAATTCTTTTTACAGGCAATTCAAATCCAGTATTCTTTAGCGCTGTTCGTACTCTATCTCTGGATTCTTTTACCTCAGATGCCAAGAAGCCAACCATGGAAAACATGGGCATGCCATTGCTGATATCTGCTTCTACTGATATCATCATAGAATCTATGCCACATATGGTGGCAGTATGAACCAAACTATACATATTATCATTACTTGTATTCACGGAAATATGTTGTGAAAATACAACAACTGAAAAAAGATGGATTTATTTTATCATAGAATCCATCTTTTTTAAATGCTAAATTTAATTTTCCAGTGCATAGCGCAGTTTTTCCAGTGCCCTCTTCTCAATTCTAGATACATAGGAACGGGATATACCCAGCTGACCGGCAATCTGCTTTTGCGTATAGTGGTTTTCTTGACCAATGCCATAGCGCTTACAGAGAATATCCTGTTCCCGCTTATTAAGCACAGACCACATCAGTGTGCTAAGTCTTTGGATGCATCTCTCTTTGTCCATCTCCTCTGCAATATCAACGCTGTCTTGCTCAAGCACGTCGTATAGGCGAATCTGGTTCCCCTCTTTGTCTCTTCCAATCGGTTCAAACAAAGAGATATCCTTGGATTGTTTCTTTTTTCCACGAAAATACATCAGTAGCTCATTATCAATACATCTGGCAGCATAGGTTGCCAGTTTATATCCCTTCTGGGCGTTATAGGTATCCACCGCCTTTACAAGACCAATGGTTCCTATGGAGAGAAGATCCTCTGTATCTTCGTTGGGACTATAATACTTCTTTGCCACATGCGCCACCAGACGCATATTATGTTCAATAAGCTTGTGCTTTGCCTTCTGACTTCCCGCTTCCATCTGCTGAAGGAGAGCAGCTTCTTCCTTTGCATCCAGGGGATCTAAAAATGTTTTCAAGGGTCCTCAGGAAATCATTTTTTATATATTATGAAAAGGCACCTTTTACAGTGCCTTTCCATCAAAAATATTATCTAATTAATTCCGTCAATCCTACCTTCTTTTGAACCTTGCGCAATGTCTTTGTTGCAAAATAACGAGCCTTGTCATCATTTTCCTTAATGCAGTGTTCAATGTAGGCCTTATCCTTCACCAGTTCCTCGTAACGCTTCTGAAGTGGTGCCAACTCATCTGCCACGGACTCACCCACAGCAAGTTTGAAGTCACCATACCCCTTTCCGGCAAATTCTGCTGTAATCTCATCATGTGATTTGCCGGTTACGCATCCGTAAATATCCATCAGATTACTAATGCCCGGCTTGTCTTCACCGTAGCGAATCTCTGCCTCAGAATCCGTAACCGCACGCTTAAACTTACGGATAATGGTATCCCTGTCATCCAAAAGCATAATGGTTGCATTTACATTTTCATCGGATTTTGACATTTTCTTGGTAGGCTCCTGCAGGCTCATAATCTTCGCTCCTGCCTTACCGATATATGGTTCCGGAATGGTAAATACATCCCCGTATATATTATTAAATCGCTCAGCGATATCTCTTGTAATCTCCAAATGCTGTTTCTGATCTACACCAACGGGAACCACATCTGCCTGGTATAACAAAATATCAGCAGCCATCAAAACAGGGTACGTATACAATCCTGCATTGATGTTGTCCGCGTGCTTTGCAGCCTTATCCTTAAACTGCGTCATACGATTCAACTCTCCCATATACGTAAAGCAGTCAAGAATCCATCCCAGTTCCGCGTGGGCAGAGACATGTGACTGATAGTATACACAGTTCTTTTCCGGATCCAGTCCGGCTGCCACATAAAGGGCATATAGTTTTCTTGCGTTCTGTCTAAATTCTGTTGGATTCTGTCGAACGGTAAGTGAATGCAAATCCATTACACCGTAAAAGCACTCATATTCATCACAGAGGTTTACCCAGTTCTTTAATGCTCCCAGATAATTGCCCAATGTCAAAGTGCCTGTGGCCTGCATTCCGCTATATAAGATTTTCTTTTCCTTTTCCATTGTATCTCTCCTTTTATTTTGTATTCTTTAATATTTCTTTTCGAATATAAGCAAAGGTCTGCTTTTCACCTTGCTCAGCCAGCATCATAAGCATTTCCTTCAATAGCTGATCCGTCTCCGGATGAATGATATACTTGTGGCGCCCTTTCTCATAATACTCCAGAGGACTTCTGTTTGTATAACTGTCTTTCATGTAGTTCTTGCACGCCGCGATGCGGTCGCAAAACATCTCAACCACATATTTCTCCGGCATCTTCATACCTACAATGCCAACATCCTTGCCAACGCCATAGTCAATCCAATATTCAAAATGATGCTTATTTCTACCCTTGTGATGCAACCAGGCCATACTCACACCCGTGGCCTCTCTCTCTGCATTATTTGGACTTCTATCCCCCTGATAATATTTACATCCAACCAAAAACTCTACCGGGCTGTACTTGGACAAATCGTGCAGCAATCCCTGCTTATAAAGTCCAACCTCAAAACACGCCTTCATCACCAGTCTCTTATGATGATTGATCGTCTTTAAATGTTCCCACGCTTTCATCTGACACACAATAACCTTTTCTTTTATTAACACTACACATGAATAACATTTTGTCTGCAGGATGGGCTTCGCGAATCGTCCTTGCATCCAAAATGTTATCCACATGTAGCGCATCCACATTATACCACAATCGTTACGATATCAAAATCGAAATTGATCCGCTTGGAATCGAGATGGTTTGTTGATTGTCTAATTCCACCGGTAGGAAGGAAAAAGTATCCGAAGAGGCGGTGTTCATCACTAAGGACCACTTTCTATTGCCAGATATCTTTGGCAATGCCAGAGTAGCTTCCTCATAGTGGTAGTTGTATGCCACATAGACATTGTCAGCAGACTCAGATTCGTAGGCACCATTATAGAAAACACCTACCGCTTTCATCTCCTCTCCGATTCCCATAAGCCATGGTTCTGTGCCATGGTAGGACAAGTCCGGCGCGCCGAGATGATGATAATCGTTGAGATGCATTGCCTCTTCACAGTGAAGGATTGCATGGTTTTTGCGAAAAGCAATAAGCCCCTGAACAAAGGATAATAACTGAGCCCGTCCTTTTGTCTTGGCAAACTGGACCCAGCCAAGAGCATTATCCTGACAGTATGGATTATTGTTACCCTGCTGTGAATTAGCTAGCTCATCACCTGATCGAAGCAATGGAATGGCCTGCGACAGCAGGCAGGCACAAAGTCCATTTCTCATCTGAAGCATCCGCAACTGATGGATATGACGGTTTTTGCTTTCTCCCTCAACTCCGTAGTTAAAACTGTAGTTCACATTATTGCCATCTCGATTTTCTTCGCCATTGGCCTGATTATGCTTCTCTCCATAACAATAGGAATCCCAAAGGGTAAACCCATTGGTATTTGCCATATAATTTACAAAGCCGTATCTATCGTTTTGTCGACGCAGATGATTGGTAAACTGCACCATAGAACCCTGCATATGATTCTGCATCTGACGGCAAACACACATAAAGCCGTCATTATATAGGAATAGATGTTTTCTTCCCTTCTCAGCATCCAGCAAGTCCTGGGGGATATGATCATGGAAAATCTTGGTGCGAGCCAATCGCTTGTCCTTTGCAATGCGTCTTATGGGCACATTGCATCCAAGCAAATGAAATCCATCCACGTGATATTCCTTTACCCAGTGCCACAAGCAGTCCAGCATATAGTCCTCCGAAATTGTCTCTGCAAAGGACATTTCAAGAACCACTTCCATGCCTGCTCCGTGAATGGCATCCACCATTGACTTACAGTTCGTTGCGGCATCCCTTCCACCAAAATAGCTGGCTTTGGGTGCCATATAAAAGGCATCTCCATATCCCCAATAATTGGTCTTATCTATGGATTCCACACGCCAGGAAACATCACCCTTAGGAGAAATCTCCTGATGCTTCTCAAGCATGATTTCCTCAAAATCGTAAATTGGCTGTAGCTCAAGGCTGGTTACACCCAGTTCCTGTAAATACGGCAAATGCTGTAAAAGCCCCAAGTAATTGCCGCGCTTAGAGGCAGGCAGACCATGATTCATCGTAAAGCCACGCATGTGAAGCTTGTACATAACCATATTTGTAGGTGCAATGTCATTTGCAGCATGCTTCCACTGATAGGAATCGTGGGAAACACCACCTAATACAGCATAATCTTTTGCGCTACGGGAAGAATCATTCCATCGATTGCGACCGTAGATTACACTTGTATAGGGGTCTACAAAGGAGGTTTCCCCCAGCCTGATGCGATAACCAAAGTTCTTGATATTCTGGCCACACAAAACAACAGAATATACATCACCAATGCGATATTCCTCCGGTAGGAAAACGGTCTCCTTCAACAAATGATTTGACACACGATATAACTCAATGGCGCAAGAATCTTCTCCTTCCACCGCAAAGGTGAACATTACGCCATCATTCACTTCTTCTGTACCAAATTTTCCAAAATCACCAATTCTCGTTTTCATAAAGTTCATTATACTTGAAATGTTGCTTTTTTCCAAACTCTTTCGTATAATCTTTTCATGAAAAATCTAAAACTGTAATAGAAAAAGGAGACCAAGCATGGCAGATAATGAAGTATTTCCTGTTGATGAAAACGATGACGACGTGGTAGTGACCATAAATATGGATGATGGTTCTGAAGTAACCTGTGAAATTCTTACCATCTTTGATGTTGGAGAACAGGATTACATCGCCCTTCTTCCACTTCAGGAGAATGGCAAAAATGTTACCGATGATACTGTTTACATCTATCGTTATTTTGAGGATGAGAACGGTACTCCATCCCTTGATAACATTCAGTCTGACGAGGAGTACGAAGCTGTTGAAGAACGTTTTGATGAACTCTTAGACGAAGCCCAGTTTGACGAAATGGACTAATTCTTTAGCTCAACTGCCTCTTGCAGTTCCCCAAGGAATCGCGAGGGGCTTATTTTTTCGTCTTTTTCCTTTTCCACAAAGGTGAAAAGCAACTGTTTTTTCGCCCTTGTCATTCCAACATAAAACAGACGTCTCTCTTCTTCCACCTGTTTTTCTGTTTTGGCCCGCCGTGATGGGATTTTACCTTCGTTACATCCCAACATAACCACCCGGGAAAACTCCAGCCCCTTGGAGCCATGCAGGGTATAGAGCCCCACCCCACCATTGTTTTCTTTGTTTATTTCTTCATTCATTCGGTCGAATTGTGATTTCGTCTGTTCCCAGCGATGAAGAAGCTCTGCAATGGACGCACCCTCCTTTGCCAAATCTTCAAAGGCATCCGCCACTTGCATCATAGCATCTAACTCATCCTCCGACCTGGCACATTCTGATAAATATGCATCATATCCCACTACCTTTCGGATGTACTTCACTGCCCCTTTTCCTGACAGCCTTCCATAAAAGTTCACATGGCGTTCTAGTTGCTCCACTCTCTCATAAAGCCAGGATTGTTGCTTATAATATGTCTTCCAATGCTCAAAGGTAATCCATTCGGACGTCACACTAGCCCTTGAAAAGTAACGATTTGGCCGATTCATAATGCGAAAGAGATCTCTCCTGTGAAGCATCTTACTGCCAAGTCTTAAATACGCCACCAAATCCTGCATCACGTAGTGCTGATATGGATTCTTTGCCGGCTCCCGCAAAAAGCAAGGCACCTTGGCATCTGATAATGCTTCCACCAGCTTCTGACAATGAGCGTGGTTGCGAAATAGCACCGCCATATCTCCAAATGCTTCTCCCTCATCGTGCCATTGAAGCAATGTCTTACAAATATAGTCCGCTTCCCAATCTCCATCTCGGCAGGATACCACACTCCATATGCCCGCCTCCTCACTATGGGTCTTCACTTCTTTTGCAAATCGGTTGGTATTGTGAGCAATCAATCTTCCTGCCGCCTCTACAATTTGACGGTCACTTCGATAATTCTCACCAAGCCGTATGACTTTTGCCTCAGGATAGTCCTCCTGAAAGTGTAGCATCAGCTCCGGATTGGCACCACGAAATCCATAAATAGACTGGTCATCGTCCCCTACCACAAAAAGATTATTCTCCGGAAGGGCAAGTAAGCGCACCGCTTCATACTGAATCGCATTCATATCCTGCACCTCGTCCACCAGAATGTAACAAAATCTTCTCTGCCATTTCTCACGAAAGGTAATGTCTGATTTTAGCATATCCCTGGCCTTTGTGAGCATATCATCAAAATCCATGAATCTATAGGATGCTTTCCTAGCCTCATAATGCTCATATAGCCTTACAAAATCCTGGTCCCACAAGGTCTCCTTTGCAAACTCTAAGACAGAGGTGTCAGCATTTTTCACAAAGCTGATGTCTTTTTCCAATGTGTCCAAATCCTCATCACTTTCTATGGGAATCTCACAGGATGCCATAACTTCCTTCAGAATTCCATATTTGCGTTTTCCCGTAATGAGTTCATATCCTCTAAACCTTGGCTCACTGCAAAGCATTTGTAAAAAAACAGAGTGAAAGGTTCCAAAAACAACGGGAGCGCTTTCCCCCATCAAAGAGAAAAAGCGCTCCTTCATTTCTATAGCAGCGGCTTTCGTAAAGGTAATCACCAGAATACTCTCCGGATTCACTCCTTCCTCTGAGATAAGATGGCAAATTCTACGGGTTAAGACATAGGTCTTTCCACTTCCGGGGCCGGCAAGAGTCAAACAGGGGCCATTGACATGATTCACCGCCTGTTGTTGCGATGTACTAAGCATAATCATCCTTTCCACTCTTCTCTTATCTCATCTATCCGCTAAATATTCAATTTCCTATGCTAGTTCTATCTCAAGCTTCTCAATTGCACTTTGAATTCTTGTAAGAGACTCCTCCTTGCCTAGGACTTCCATGATCTCCGTTGCACCGCCGGGTGTCATCTGCTTTCCTGAAACAGCTGTACGCACTGGCCAGAGAACATAACCATTCTTGTAACCCTTCTCTGCCACAAAATTGCTGAGTGCAGCATAAATGGCATCATTGGAATAATCATCCAAGGCTTGTAGTGTTGGCAAAACCTCACGGAGAACTTCCAGTGAAGTCTCAGGGGTTGTCTTCATCTTCTTGTGGGCATACATTGCAATGTCATACTCCGGTACACCCTCAAAGAAATCGATGTGATCCTTGATGTCAAGAAATGTCTCGATACGAGTCTTAACCATAGCGGCAATCTTCTTCAAATCATAGTCCTTTGTGATGACTTCCTTGATGTATGGCTCTGCCATTTCATAGAACTTATCAAAATCCATTGCCTTTAAGTATTCTCCGTTCATCCAGCGAAGCTTTGTTGTATCAAATACCGCCGGAGACTTGCTCATATGGTGATAATCAAAGGCTTTCACCAGCTCATCCAAGGAAAAGATTTCCTGGTTGTCCTCCGGACTCCATCCCAAAAGCGCCACAAAATTCACGATGGTCTCTGTCAAAAATCCCTGTTCCAACAAATCTTCATAGGAAGAATGGCCACTACGCTTGCTAAGCTTTTGGTGTTCTTCATTTGTGATAAGCGGACAGTGAACATAAACAGGAACCTCCCACCCAAATGCCTCATACAAGCGATTATATTTAGGCGATGAGGAAAGATACTCATTCCCACGAACCACATGTGTAATTCCCATCAAATGATCATCAACCACATTGGCAAAGTTGTAGGTAGGGTATCCGTCGGACTTAATCAGAATCATGTCATCAAGTTCAGCGTTGTCTACGGTAATATCGCCATATATCTCATCAGAGAAGGTTGTTGTTCCCGTACGAGGATTGTTCTGACGGATTACATATGGCTTTCCGGCTGCTAAATTTGCCTCAATTTCTTCCTTTGTCAAATGTAAGCAATGCTTATCGTAAATAGAAATTTCTTTTCCGGCAACTGTCTGGCGAAGGCTGTCAAGTCTCTCCTGATCGCAGAAGCAATAATATGCTTCCCCCTTTTCAATCAACTTCTTGGCATACTCCAAATAAATGCCGCTGGCTTGTCTCTCACTCTGAATGTACGGACCAACGCCGCCGTCTTTATCCGGACCCTCGTCGTGGATCAGTCCGGTACCGGACAAGGTACGATAAATAATATCTACGGCGCCTTCCACATAGCGCTCCTGATCTGTATCTTCAATTCGAAGTATAAAATCTCCACCCTCGTGCTTTGCAATCAAATATGCATAAAGTGCGGTACGCAGATTACCAACATGCATACGACCTGTTGGGCTTGGAGCAAATCTTGTTCTAACTTTACTCATGATATTTCCTTTCTGTCTTGTGCGTATTTCCTAACCTATCATAGAAAAATCTACCTGTTTTGTCAATGAAGGGTAGTCTTTTTTCAGCACCAAACTATCCCTTTCTCATAACATATTACTAAGATATGAATAAGGAATGTAGTATGAGCAATTGTTTATATTCAGGCAAAAACAATCTTTGCCCCAGAAACAACAATGATGAACTGGAAGGCCTTGCGGTAGCAATGGGTTATGTGCCCTGGCAAAATCTTCATACCCTCTACGAGCCAGACAAAGCTTTGCAGGTGGGAACCATTTTCCCGGAACTAAATAAACCTTTTGAAGGAAGGAGAATCAAATGATGGCACAATTTCGTTCTCAAGAACAGCTTCTACACTGGATTGATATGGTAAGTTTGATGTTAGTGGATTTAACAGAATACTTAGACACCCACCCCTGCGATGAAGTAGCAATGGACCACTTTAACCACTATCAGTCCCTATACAAAAAAGCATTGAGGGAATATGCCGACGCTTACGGTCCTCTAACCTTGTCCACAGCAACACCTGATCATCTCTGGTGCTGGGGACTTCAAAAGAATCCATGGGAAAGGAGAAATGATTAATGTTTAACTACGAAAAGCGTTTGCAGTATCCAATCAACATTACCCAGAAAAATCCTCAGGCAGCCGCCTTTATCATTAGCCAGTATGGTGGCCCGGATGGTGAACTGGGAGCTTCCCTTCGTTATCTTTCACAGCGATACACTATGCCATATCGTGAGGTTGCAGGACTTCTTACCGATATCGCAGTTGAGGAGCTTTCCCATCTTGAGATGGTATCAACCATTGTCTATCAGTTGACAGATGGCCTTTCCCCTGAGGAAATCAAGGCTGCAGGATTTGATAAATATTTTGTGGATCACACCTTAGCAGTTTATCCTCAGGCAGCAGCGGGCTTCCCTTACACCGCTGCATCCTTCCAGTCCAAGGGCGATACCATCACAGACCTCTATGAAGATATGGCGGCCGAGCAAAAGGCAAGAACCACCTACGACAATATTCTTCGAATGATTAAGGATCCTGATATCATTGACCCAATCCGTTTTCTTCGCGCAAGAGAAGTTGTGCATTTCCAGCGTTTTGGCGAAGCACTCCGCATCGCAACAGACCGGTTAAATGAAAAGAACTTCTACGCCATCAATCCGGAATTTGATTTGCCAAGCGGTTCTGCAAAAACAGATTTTAATTGTCCCCAGAAGCAGCCAAGGCCTATGATTCCTCCATCTGAAATGAATATGCCTTGCTGTGACAAGAATAAACTTCACTAAACAAATAATGGGAACCCTCTTGTAAGGGTTCCCAAAACATTACATCTCAAAGTACTGCAAATGTGCCTTCATCTCTGGTGTAATCTCTCCACCAGACTGCTTATACTTTTCATACACGGCCACCAAGCGTTTATGCTTTTGTCTCATATTACTCTCGTGCTTATTGATAAAATCTCCAAACATTGGATTACTCTTAAGTTCATCTCGAATCTCTTTCGAGAATGGGCAATAGGTAAATACAATTTTTCTCACATATTTGTTGAGACGGAAACCGCCCTTTGCCTCATATTTAATCCAATTCTGATAATCCTTTACAAATACCTCCCGGTAGTTATTCTTTGCTCGAACCAGCGCGCTCTTAATCTGCTCTCTTGTATCTGCAGACAACTCACGATTCTTGCGGTAAAACTGCAAATAATCCGTGTACTCGCTGGTGAGAGATGGGTCACGCAAATCATTCCAGTGAACACCTTGAATTTTTCGGCAGATTTCCCAGCGATAACGCCCCGTAGTCTCAAGCATCATTTCATCCACACCTACAGAGGTAAAGATTGGAAGCATAAATCTGGCAGGTGTATCGTTTCTAATACTTGCCGTCTCCTGCCACATCATAGCTCTGCTACCAACATTAGGCATCAAGATAACATCCGGTAAAATCTCTTTCATAAGCACTTCATTTGTCATCTCATGTTCCAGTCCGTGATTGTTAATCTCACGATAGAAGACAGAATAATCTACTTTGCGAATTGCATCCAGTGCCTCATCAATCTTTGCCGCCGTCACAAGCATCTTATCCGGCAACTTAATCATATCTCTATCGGATAATACAGGGCTAAACATTGATATATTTCCGTTTGTGAGGCGGTTAACCACCTTAAACATGTTGGAAATCTCAAACTGTGTCTTTGCCACAGGATCCTCTTTTCTTATGGCAATCTCTTCCTTCTTGATTTCTCCGGAGCGGAACATTTCCTGAAGATATGCAGGATAATCCATATCAAACTCATTCTTGGAGGGTTCTTTATCACCGCGATACACAGCCTTCAGCCATTCATACACGGTAAATACGTGGTTGGATGCGCACAAATCCATATGAGAAGAAAGCTCATACAAATTATCTGTGTTTTCTTCTCCCAACGCTTTTGGATCCATATAGCCAAAATTCAAAAACATCTCCAGCACTGCCGGAATCCGTTCTCCTTGTTCCATGGCAGCAAAGAAACATTTCTCATAAATCTCATAGAAAACAACATTCAGTTTTCTCCTGATCTGGTAAGCGGTCTCATCCTTTTCACCAGCTTCTAATGCCTTTGGATATGAGGAAATTAAGCTGTAAAGTTCAGCCTTTTCGCTGTCATTATATCCCGCAAAAGACAAGATATACAACAGGTCGTCTTCATCTGTTGTTTCTACAAGTGGAGCCATAGCCTCTGTCTTTGTCTCATATTCTGCGTGCATCTCTTCTATGATTTTGGCATCATAAATCCCCAGCTTATCCACCATGGCAAAAAGTTCTTCAATCAAGGACTCCACTTCGGTGGTATCTTTTCTCTGGCTTTTCAACTGAAGTTCCACCTCAAAGAGAGCGTGGAACATATCCATTTTTTTTGTGCTGAGTAACAAATGCTTATTGTACTTCAGATACTCAGCCAACTGACCCACACCCCGAACCACACGATGCATCTGGGCAGAGGCTTCCATAATAGCCCCGATACACATATTCTCATCCTTTTCTAAAAGATTGAGATAGTCATCCAAGTAACCTGTCATCAAGCTGTTACTGCTGTTCATCTCCCAATTCTCAGCCTTATGTGTCACTTCCAAAGGAGAGATTTGTGTCATATCAAAAGGAGATTTAATATCAAGCTTATTCTTGGCGCACATCATGGTAAATTCATTATACGCCCGCTCCAAAAAATGCTGATTCTGACGAATTCTGTTAAACAGATCCGCATAAATACAGAGAAGCTGATGGCGCTGCATTAAAGCAGAGCGAAGGAAAATACGTCTCATCATGGGCTGCGCAGTCAAGAAGCGTTTTAACTCCTGTACACTGGAACATGGAAAAACAAGCAGTGTCATATCCGTACAAGCAACATAGTCACACAGGAACCAATCCTGCTCCAGAATACCAATGATGCTGTTGGGGCCTAACTTGCTCTGGATAAATTCATAGGTCAGCATAGCGGTACCCTTTTGGATGATATACCAGTTTTTCACCTTATCGCGTTGGCAAACAATCTTTTCTCCCTTTTTTACTTCCATTACTTCCATGTAAGTATCCTCCTAGAGATCAACTCTCCTTTTCATTCAGTCCGCAGAGCTTATCAACTGATTTGATGATTTCAACAATTTCAGGCACATAGTGTTCATGCTCTTTCATAAGCTGATCAATTTCATTTCGCTCACTTCTTACAATCTGACGGTTATCTTCAATATGATCTCTGATTTTCTGTCGCCGCTTAACTAGATTATGTTTAATTTCCATCATTTCATCGGCATCCACCAAAGCTTTTGCCTGATTTAACCAGATTTTTCGATCATGAAGGTTTACCTTTTCTAACAAACGCATCATACGACCATTGAAGTATTCCAAATCATCATTATTTTTCTCAAATCGCTCTCGTTCTTTTACTGCATCCACATACTGTTCCCACACGTAATTCAATTCTGTAGAGCTGTGGACACCAAACTTGTCCTTGGTATACTCCACTGACTTTGTTACATTGGCATATTTCATACGAACGACATTTAGCATACTAACAGCCTGATTGTAATTACGCACGGCCTGACGCATATCACGCCTCATAAAATTGGTCTGCATATAGATGCCAAAAGCGCCAAAGCCACCAATGAAGAAAAGTATGAGATATCCAATTGTTAAATCAAAATTAGAGAATTCTTGAATTACAAATAACAGTACTAGAAGTGTGGCATAGAATCCAAAGAGTACAACACCGATTCTCTTCAACAGCTTCCGCTTACCTATAATGGATTCTCTCTCCATTTCCCACTGATTCTTCTGGGCCTCTAAGATATTCTTATCCTTTTTTACTGCATCCTGATAACGTTCATGTTCCAGCATACGATGAATGATGGCAGGAACATCTTCCTCCTCCTGCTCCATCAAAAGAAACTGTTCTTCTGTAATATTATGGGAAGACTTCAGATAATTGGTTCTGGCATTGTTTAAGTCTACAATGTTTGACGCCACTTCCTTAAGTTCTTTCATCCTATTCTCTGGCAGTTTTTCAATGGCTTGAATATCTGTCAGGTAGGATGTAACAATGCGGTACTCTGCACGTTCCCCTTCAATTTCTTTTGTGATGGCAATAATCTGCTCACATGCATCTAGGATATAGTGTTCCAGCTTCTTAGGATCATCCCAATCCTCAATGGTTTGTATCTCTTGATACACCTTATTGAAGGCATCATCTAATTTTTTGTTTTTCTTGCTTCCTTTTCCAAAAAATAGCATACGTTCTCCATGTTAAATACGACACAACAAATTGTATTCCTGTTTCCACTTTCCCAACATCTCAGATGTAGTTTTATCAAAGACTTCATGATTTTGAAGCAATGTATCTATCTGTTGCCCAAAATCTGCAATTTCCGCCTGTTTGCTTAACGCAGTTACTTCTTCCTTAATGCTTGCCACTTCATCTGCCGGAATGAAATACTTAGCAACCAGCTCGTCAAAGGCTGCTTCATTCTTATTGCAGCGAAGAGATGCCAGCATCATCCTCATAGACACTGCTTTGTGATTCCGCATATAGGCCTGCTCAAAACACTTAGCTGCTTCATCAAAGAAAAAGAGTCTGGCATAAGCGCTTCCTAAGTTATGCCAAATATCTCCCTCGAACTCTCGAGGCATTTTGCCCGCCGGGTTATCATCAAGCAAATGCTCATACTCAAAGATGGCATCCACAATTTTATCCTTCTCCATCAATCGATCCCCACGCATCTTCTCACATTCCACACTGCTTTTGTTCTCAAAGGATGCAATGGTCTCTACAACCTGTCGAATCTCTGATTTGGATAAATATCCAACCTGGGAAAGAAGCATTCCCACTAATACATGAAGGGGAGCATTTTCCTTCTTGGCATTTAGAAGCTGCTGTTGCAACTGACGGAGCCCCAGTTCTCTACCCATCCAATTGCAAAGCTCGACAGAAATAAAATCAGAATTTAACAAATATACATTGTTGTAAATATAATAGCTCATCTCCTCCATAGAGTATATATTTAGAGAAGTATCTTCCAGGAAAAATGGATTTGCCGCTATGGATTGTGTACAAAGTATTAATTCTCCCATATTTGCTCCTACTGTAAGGTTATTCTATGTTCCCAAGTTTTGTTGGAAGAGGATGCAATCTCACCAAAACCCAAGTCGCGAATCAAAATCGTTACATCTCGATCTGATGTGGGTGTTGCCGTGATGCGAAGCCTTGTGGTTCGTCTGTCTCTCTTGGGTAAATCTGTAAGCTCCAGAGACTCCATATGAGCCTCTCTGCTATCAGGCTCCTGAATAAAAATATCGATTTCCGGAGAACCATCAAGAATCACTTCACACTCCCCCTTACTTTCAAACCAGCTATCTCCGGCAGTAAGTAGTGTGTGAAGTTGCATCTCGTTGTTATGGACAACTTTTAAATATAGATTTAATTTAAGTTCGTTTTCTCCAATGTATACAAACGGCCAGTCAATCCGTTTATCTTTCACAGCACCTGCATAACAGGCACCCTTGGAATACAGATTCTTTCCCACAAAGACCTTGCGTCCCTGGCACATATATTGTAGGGAAACTTTTGTCCAATCGCCGTCAAAACCGTCACCAATCAAATAAATAGCAGAGACAATCCGGCCTTCAAAAACCTTTTCTAAGATTTCTGTAAATTGTCTGTCCTTATCGTCAAATAGTTTTCCGTGATTCTGCTGAATCAAATGAATCATCTGCGGTGTTGTTCTCTGATTGCGCTCTAGGATACAAGAAATCATATCGGAGCCCCGGTAATCAAACATAGCCACATCATGTAAGAAAATCTCCGGCTTTTGGTTGAGTGCATAATAGTAAAAGGCTTCTCGATAGTCCACCAGCATCAGCTTTGCTGCATCCATCTCAAGCTTTGCCATCACAGAGGAGAACAATTCCATATACTCCATACTTACAGTATCTACCGTGATAACAACCTTCGAAATCGGCCACCTGCTGTATGCAATACCGGAGACGGAAAGCATTCTCTTCAAAAAAATCACCAGCAAATCTCTGGCAGCGTATTTCTCGTGTTCCACGTAAATCTCTTCATCTGCAAGGGCTTTTGGCAGCAAATCGTCTACAGCAAGAGCCTCGTTATTTTTCACTTTTACTTTGGCCTCTTGTCCAAAGAACCACTGGCTCATCCCTCTCTTTTTGGCCAGGCAGGTGGGAATCTGATAACTCTCACTGCCCATTACCGTACTTAAGGTCTGAGGTTCTGACATATGCAGTTGATAATAGCTAATCATGGTGTATTTGGCGTTGATATCAATTCCCAAATACAGTCCCTTGTTTTCCTGCTCCATTTTGTCCTCTTATATCGTGGTAAATAGTTGTTTCGTCACTTGATCAAGGCCCTGGTACTGCTTCATATCCCGGGCAAGCTTATCTCTTTCATTGTAAATCCATTCATTTTGCATCCGGTTCAGCAAATCATATCGATCTGCCTTACCCTCCTGCAGTTGGGATGAAATCACAAGTTTATCTTTTGCCACCGGCAAATCGGAAATCTGATCTGAGTACAGCTCGTATTCAATGGTCTCACCAAAGAAGATTACAAATTGTTTTACAAAGATACCTTCGTAGATCTCAACCATTTCCTCTTCCTTTGGTTGTCCCTCACCATATCGATAGACAATGGTAATACAATCACCCGGATTTCCTCGATATTCCACAAAGTATTTGTCATACAAGTGATATTTAATGCGAAGTCTCTCATCCACCTGGCGGTAGAAGCTGAAATATACATTTCGCAAAATATACGTCTGCAGAAGTTTGTCTAGTATCTTAAACTCTCTGTCACTTAGCAGTTCCAAGCCGGACAAAAATTTCATATATGCCAAATTGCAACTTTCCTTCAACGGGATTTCCCGATCGAAGTAATATGCCAAATATGTAAAGAACTGTTCCGGGATTCCCTCATGGGCTAACATGTATTCGTGAGACCAGTAATTCAAATAAGCCTCCACTAGCATTTTGTCCTTACCCTTGGTCATATAAGATGCAAAGATTGGCTGGATGTTGTCCAACTCATTTTCTGCATATAATGCCTGGAACAAGATGTTTTCCTCCAAGTCAAGAACGTGTAACTCCTCTTCCTTGGCCATGTTCCAAAGCTCAATCATATCCTTTGTTGGTCCCACACTATTACCTGCCAAATAGATAATAGTCTCCGGGGTGGCCATATGCTGTTTTGCAAGATATGCACACCAGTTTAACATAAACTCATCTCGCTGAAAGTTTGTCTGTAGAATCAGTTCCTTGCACATCTCAAGCATAAGCTTGGCATCCACCTCTAAGGCTGCATATTCCTGCATGAGCTGATAAGCCCTCTGATACTCCTTGCGATTTATGATTTGCTCTATCACATAGCACATCATGGTATAATCCAAGGTGTCATAGTCCACTTCAGAGTCAAAATGCTTCTCCAGTAATTCCTCACGGCAATGCATGCGCAAAAACTGAATGAGAATAGGATATTTGCTTCTAATGTAGGACTTAGACACCAAGGAAGAATGAATAAAGGTATCAATCTTATTCACGTCTTCAACAGAAAACTCCTCTGCACTTTCCTTCGTTGCAAAATCGGAAAGAATGAAGGAAAGAGAAAGAGGCGCCAGTGTCCTGAGCTTTGCCAAATATGCGTCCGGAAACATCAGTCGCTGTAAGGTATATCCCAACTTATCTGTAAAAAGGGTTCCCTGCCTTGTCTCCATAAAAATCTGAAAATGTGCCGATATGATAGGCACGTATGCAATGCCGTCTGTTACCGGAACAACAATCGGCATTTCATACTGCTCCTGGTATACAAAGACCCGGGTGATATCCGGTATAATGCAAACCAGCTTCTTCATAAAAATGAGACCGGCTGCAGCCACAGCCATATCCTTATCTACAACACCCATCTCAAGCACATTCTGATATACAATAGCCAAATTATCGTTCATACGATTCGCCTTCATCTGCTCAATTGCAAAGAGTTCCATGGCACGAAGATACTGCTGATATAAGTGCGGAATATCTTTTCGGTTCAAAATAATATTGGCATATAAAAGTGCCTTCTTCTGATAGGGTAGATTACAGCTATACCGGAAGTAATGCACCAGCATTGGCGGCAGACTCTCTGTGCTGTTATCCGGCAAGGTCAGCATAAACGCCTCGTACAAACCATTTAGGCGAAGTTCTGCCTCTATCCCCTTGCGATACCATGATAAAAATCTTTCCTGATACAATTCATTGCGAAGCAAAAATGCAACAATATTTCTGAAAAACTCATCATCCGGGAATACTTCATATGCTTTTTCGATCACATACCAAATCTTTTCCGAAAAGTGATTCTCACGCTCAATAATATGTGACACCTGAAGGGCCAATTCTTTGGTCAGGACACCTCTTCTGGCTGCCCAATAAAGAATCTGAAGATTCACCGGTAAAAATTCATGCACCAGATAGGGGTCCTGTTGCATCAGTGAATAGGCTTCGATTAGGAAAAACGGAGATGCGTTTCCCGAAGCAATCCACTGACAAATATCAGAAAGCCTTCTGGCATGATCACTGACATATTCTTCTCGAAGAAAGCTTAAGAACCAAAAGATTCTGTCATCCTCCGGATGCTGACGAAAGATTACTTCTATCTCCTTGGTCAGACGATTTACATAGCTTTCTTCCTGTTCAATCAAGGTACACAAATATAAAAGATACGCCCACTCTGCCCCAGCCTTGTCCGGGATATCTCTCTTCATATCCTGAATAATCCAAAGGGCCTCCTGACGCTGTTTATTCACAATATAGCACTGGGCTTTCATCAGCTGGAGCCAACAGTTATCCGGCTCCATTCGAATCATATCTTCAAGAAGCGCTATGGACTGCTCGCACCAATCACCTGTTGTAATGCGTCGGAAGCGAAAATCCTCGTATATCTGTGTGAGAAGTATTCTCTCGCGTTTCATCTGGCGATGATTCCACCGTCTTTGAGCGCCCTCCCGTTCAAAGGATGCCATAATCTGTACTTCGTGGATGATCCCCTTACAAGAAAAGGTGATTCGAGCATAGTTCTTGCCGGCATGCATACGATTCTTGTGAATATAGTAATTGAGAAGCATCGTGCTACCCAAAAAGAAATCTGATGTTATGTATTCTTTCTCCACCGTAACAAAATCGCTGTCGCTTTCCACGGAAATCTCAATGTGTCCCCAAGAAGACTTTGTAATCAGCAAGGTCTCCTTTCGATTCTCTGTTACGCCGTAGAAGTTTACTTCTGTTTCATTTACGGAAAAAGAAACAGCTTCCTTTACGCCTGCAGCCACCAAGAACTCTTCCATATTGGCTGATGATGGCAACGCTCTGCGATAGCCTGCATATAAAAGGCGATATTGTATATCAAATCGCTCCATAAACCGGGCAAACGTCCCGGAATAAAACAGCTGCATTGCCTCATTCCAATGGCCCTTGGCAAATTCTGCAAACTGCTTTAGGGATGTGAGCTCACCTGTGGAGCATAGAAGTTTATCCCCCTGAAAATGAACATCAAAAGGAAGGCGATGCTCTCCCCCGTTATACACAATTGTGAAATAACCCCGGAGTGAATCCCCCTCTGCATAATGCTGACCTATTACGTCATAGCGAATGGTAATCTCTGTCCCTGCAAACTGCGGCTTTATAATCCTCACATATGGATTGGAGGAATAAACAATGCCCTTCAAGGGAATGTCATCACCGCTGGAAAAAGAAAATTCGCCTGAAACCTTGCCTCCCTCTTTCCCGATGATCTCAAGCTTCTCGGAGGGAAGAATCAGCTTCGTTCTTCTGTTATCAAACTTGTCTTCTGACATTCGCCAGATACGCTTACGCAAAATATGTCTCCCTTTTTCCGTCTAATCTAGCCAGTCATACCGGTTGCTTTTTTGGTATTTATGACTATAATAAATTATAAACTATTTACAGGGGACATGCAATAAACTTTGTCCCATACGGGAGGCGGAAATGATAAAGCACAAAGACCATTTTCACGGCAGTGATTTGGAGAAAATAGAGAGCATTTACGGTATTAAGAAAGAGAACATTACAAGCTTTTCTGCCAATGTAAATCCACTGGGTATTTCACAGAAATTAAAAGAAGAATTATCTACTCACATAGATTGTATTACCACTTATCCGGATCGGGAGTACTGCAATCTTCGCAAATGTATGGCCAACTACGTTGGCACAGAACCGGAAAATATTATTGTGGGAAATGGTTCTACGGAACTAATTTCTCTCTTTATTCAGATTGAACATCCTAGGAAAGCGCTGATTTTAGGACCAACCTACTCTGAATATGAGCGGGAGGTTGCTCTTGGAGGCGGAACTACTCTGTACTATCCTTTGAAAGAAGAGAATAGTTTTCGTTTGGACACGGACCACTTTACCTCTAAGCTTGATGACAGTCTCAATCTGTTGATTCTCTGTAATCCAAACAACCCCACATCAAGCTGCATCTCCCTTGATGATATGCGCAAGATTCTTGATGTGTGCAAGGAACACGACATCTATGTGATGGTAGATGAAACTTACATTGAATTTGTGGATGATGTGGCACACACCAGCGCTGTTCCTCTCACCGCATACTACAACAACATTATTATTCTTCGCGGCACCAGTAAGTTTTTTGCTGCTCCGGGGCTTCGCCTGGGATATGCCATTACGGGAAACGAGGATTTGCTTCGCAATATGAATCAGCGCAAGAACCCTTGGACCATCAACTCTCTTGCTGTCATTGCCGGAGAATTGATGTTTCAGGATAAGGATTACATCGCTGCCACCAGAGACTTGGTTCTCTCGGAACGTCAGCGTATGTATGAATTGTTTCAGGAATCCGAAAGATTTCGCCCATACAAGCCTACCGCCAACTTTATGCTGCTTCGGATTATGGATGATGATTTAACCAGCCAAGACTTGTTCGATCGGGCCATTCGAGAAGGTATGATGATCCGAGACTGTTCTACCTTCCCATTCTTAAATGACAAGTTCATTCGTTTCTGCTTTATGAAGCCGGAGGATAATGACAGATTAGCAGAATGTCTGCTGAGATAATGTAACAAATAAAGGAACCCTCTTTACCGGCTATACTGCCGGTAAGGAGGGTTCTTTGTTTTTGTATATTATGTTTTTACTTGTTCTGGAAATACTCATGAATTCCCTGAGCAGCTGCCTTACCGGCACCCATAGCAAGGATTACGGTTGCAGCACCTGTAACCGCATCACCACCGGCGTAAACTGCATCCTTAGATGTGGCACCATCCTCTTCACAGATAATGCAACCTCTGCGGTTCACATCCAAGCCCTTGGTTGTTGAAGAAATCAATGGGTTTGGTGAAGTACCAAGAGACATGATTACCGTATCGCAATCAATCTCGTACTCAGAACCCGGAATCTCCACAGGACTTCTTCTGCCGGACTCATCCGGCTCGCCTAATTCCATCTTGATGATGCGAATGCCCTTAACACAGCCATTTTCATCCACAAGAATCTCTGTAGGATTCTGAAGAAGGTCAAAGATAACACCTTCCTCCTTAGCGTGATGTACTTCTTCCACTCTGGCAGGAAGCTCAGCCTCACTTCTACGGTATACAACGTGAACCTCTGCTCCAAGGCGAAGTGCTGTTCTGGCAGCATCCATAGCAACGTTGCCGCCGCCCACAACTACTACCTTCTTGCCACGGGCAATTGGTGTGTCATAGCCTTCCTTGAAGGCTTTCATCAGGTTATTTCTTGTAAGGAACTCATTGGCTGAGAACACACCCTTGGCCTGCTCACCAGGAATTCCCATAAATCTAGGAAGACCTGCGCCGGAACCGATAAATACAGCCTCAAATCCTTCCTTCTCCATCAATTCATCAATGGTGATGGAACGACCGATAATAACATTGGTCTCAATCTTAACGCCGAGAGCTTTTACATTTTCAACTTCAGCGGCAACAACCTTTTCCTTAGGAAGACGGAATTCCGGAATACCATAGACAAGTACACCGCCTGCCTCGTGAAGTGCCTCAAAGATAGTTACGTCATAACCAAGCTTTGCCAAATCACCTGCACAGGTAAGACCTGCAGGACCGGAACCTACAACAGCCACCTTGTGACCATTCTTCTCCTGAGCACCCTGTGGCTTAATGCCGTTTTCTCTGGCCCAGTCAGCTGTAAATCTCTCAAGCTTTCCGATTGAGACAGCCTCACCCTTAATACCGCGGATACATTTACCCTCACACTGGCTCTCCTGTGGGCAAACACGACCACATACTGCCGGAAGTGCTGAGGACTGGCTAATCACCTCGTAAGCCTTTTTTATATCGCCGTCTTTCACAGCAGCCACGAAATCAGGAATCTGAATGGAAACCGGACATCCCTTTACACACTGTGCATTCTTGCAGTTAAGGCAACGAGCTGCTTCTTCCATAGCCTCTTCCTTATTATATCCAAGGCAAACCTCTTCAAAATTGGTAGCACGAACCTTAGGGTCCTGCTCACTGATTGGTACTCTTACTAAAACATCACCCATTACTTGTCACCTCCACAATGTCCGCATCCGCCGTGATGAGTATCACCTTCCTGCAAAGCAAGCATCGCGCGACCTTCTTCTGTCTTATACTGTGCCTGTCTGGACATTGCCTGGTCAAAATCAACCAAATGTCCATCAAACTCAGGTCCGTCTACGCAAGCAAACTTCACTTTGTCTCCTACAACCAGACGACAAGCACCACACATTCCTGTACCGTCTACCATAATTGGATTCATAGAAACAACTGTTGGAATGCCAAGTTCCTTTGTGAGTTTGCAAACAAATTTCATCATAATCATAGGACCGATAGCCACACAATGATCAAACTTCTGACCTTCGTCAACAAGAGCCTGCAACTGATTGGTTCCCATACCATGGAAGCCATATGTACCGTCGTCTGTTGTCACACAAAGCTGTCCTGCAACAGCTCTCATCTCCTCCACAAAGAAGAGCAAATCCTTTGTTCTGGATCCCATAATAACCGTGCAATCCACACCGTGCTCCTTGAGCCATTTCACCTGTGGATATACCGGTGCAGTACCTACACCACCTGCGATAAACACAATACTCTTCTGCTTGGTCTCCTCAAGATTCTCCTCCACACAGAGCTCAGATGGCTGTCCCAGCGGACCTACAAAGTCCATAAAGGAATCCCCAACCTCCAAATAAGACATTCTCTCTGAAGAAGCTCCTACCGTCTGGAACACAATGGTAATGGTTCCCGCCTCGCGATCATAATCGCAAATAGTCAGTGGAATTCTCTCCCCCACCTCATCGATTTTCACAATGATGAACTGTCCCGGCAAACAGGAGTCTGCGACTCTTGGTGCCTTTACATCCATCAAGAAAATCTTGTCTGCAAGCTTTTCTTTTCTTACAATTGGATACATTAATTTTCCTCCCTTTTTCTTATTCCCACATAACATCTACTTGTCCCTCATATAAATATTTCCGTCGTATGCGATGACCAATTCATACGCTGGGCACGCTCCCGCTACCCGGACGCTGGTAGCGGTACATAATGCGTTGCAAAAGCACCGCATAAGTACCGACCGCGCCGGAAGTACCCGGCGTACCTAATTGGTCATCACATACAACTGGGTTGAATATATGGAACAAGGACGTTACGTTAGATTCTTAATTATTCTTATGCATAAAACACACATCACAAAATTTAGCTAAAATACACCAACTCGTCGGCTGGTTTCTCTGCCGGTTTCATCTCTACCGGATAGAGGATTGGGCCTTTGCCCTTGTACTCTCTGGCAAACTCAACTTTAATCTTGGCAGTTAAGTCAATCCAGGAACGATGGGCCGGTGTCTCAGTAAGACTGGTCTTACACATCATACCCAAAAATGTAATATCCTCCACGCAACAGGTCATGGCAAAACGTCCCGGTACAATGACACCACGCTTTAACTTGCCATCCTGTGGATTGTAAACAAGGCCAAGGAAATGCACCGTCTTACCATCGTATTTCTTAGGATGTTCCATACAATCCATAAACCACAGTGCATAGTCTGCATCAGAAATCTCAATCACATCGGCATTTAGGTCGAATGGTAATTCTTCTTCCCGATCGTCGATGGTACCATCTGCTCGCTCATATACAATCTGTGCCGGACGATTCACCGCCTTAATGCTTCCACGGAAACGACTCTTAGGTGTGTTGTCGTCGCAACGGTTAAAAATAACCACCTCCGCCTTAAAGAACTGCTCCATCATCATAGGACGCATATTTTGCATATACATATCAAAGGTGGTGGCATCTACGGTGGCTAAGGACTGTACAATCACCCAATCCTTTGGCAACTTCATCTCGTAGACATTGCCCACATCCCAAGTGCCATTGTACTCAAGGAAAACAGCCTCCGGGCGATACTCATCCTGAAGTTGTTGCAGGCGCTCCGTGGTAAAGTCTTCCTCATTTCCAATCATTACGATGGAGGTATTGGCCGCCTTAAGCTTGTCAACGTCATATTCCACATCACCGTCTTCGCAGGCAATAATCAACATGCGCTCATTGTCTTCTCCAAATCCATTTTCGAAGATGGTTTCCTGAATCAGGGATGTCTTACCGCTGTCCATAAACCCTGTAAAAAAATAAATAGGTATCTCTGCCATAATACGTCTTACCTTCTTTTCTAAATTATGCTATGCCAAACAACTCTTCTAACTTGTGTTCATCAATGTCTGTACCGATTACCACAAGACGGCCTGTGTAGTCCGGCTCACCGGTGCGAAGTTCATACTCTCCGTCAACTAAGTCAAAGTAAATCCATGTGCCGTCGGTGGACTGCACCATACCCTTGGAACGAAGAATGGTTCCGCAGTCCTCTGTCTCAGCGAATACCTGCATAGCGTGTTCGATGGTCTCTCTCTCGAAGATATGTGGCGTCTCCTTGCCCCAGCTGGTAAACACGTCATCTGCGTGGTGATGATGATGTTCGTGATCATGGTCATGATCGTGGCATCCACAGGTACATCCCTCGCCATGGTCATGATGATGCTCATGGTCGTGGTCGTCGTGATCATGGTGATGATGCTCGTGATCGTGTTCGTGATCGTCATGATCATGGTGATGATGTTCGTGCTCATGGGCCGCGTGGGCTGCCTCTGCCAAAGCCTTCATCTCCAGGTTATCCTGTCCTTCGATCACCTTCAGAATCTGTGCACCTGCAATGTCATCCCAAGGTGTTGTGATAATGGCTGCCTTAGAATTTAAAGCCTGAATCTGCTTTACGCAAAACTCCAGCTGATCCTGAGTTGCACTTTGGGTTCTGGAAAGAACTACAGTTGTAGCATATTCAATCTGGTTATTAAAGAATTCACCAAAAGCACGCATCTGCTTAGATGCCTTCAGGGCATTTACAACGGTAACCAGGGCGTTTAGTTTCACGTCATGGCTCTTCTCCAAATCGGTAACCGATGTCATAACATCAGAGAGTTTGCCCACTCCTGATGGCTCAATCAAAATGCGGTCCGGTGTATAGGTCTCTAATACTTCCTGCAAATTCTTGGCAAAATCGCCTACCAAAGAACAGCAGATACACCCGGAATTCATCTCTGAAATCTGAATGCCGGAGTCCTTTAAAAAGCCACCGTCAATACCAACCTCGCCGAATTCGTTCTCGATAAGAACAAGCTTCTCTCCTGCGTACACTTCATCAATCATTTTCTTGATGAAGGTGGTCTTGCCGGCACCTAAAAATCCTGAAATAATATCAATTTTTGTCATAATCTTTGCCTTCTTTCTATTGACTTTCTAGGATGTAATGTAAGAAAATAATAATATCGCGAAACAATGGATATGCATTCATCCGATATTAGTAAAAATTATAGCATACTTTCTATCTCATACAAAGGTCAATTTCCTAAAAATGAGGAAGAAAATATGTGTATTTTTTAACAATTTTTATAGGGAACAGAAAGGTGATACATATGGGTATTTTAGAACAGCACCATGAATTGGTGGCAAAGCAAGTGATTCAGAATTTGGCGAAACGCCATATGCAGGGATTTTACTGCAAAACCGCTGAGGAGGCAGTGGAACTGGCATCCTCTCTTATGAAGGAAGGCTCCTCTGTGAGCTGGGGCGGCACCATGACTATGAAAGAAATCGGTCTTTTGGACGCCATTAAGAGCCGGAAGGATTTGCAGGTGTTGGACCGCTCTACTGCAAAGACACAGGAAGAGGTAGATGCCGTATATCGTCAGGTATTCTCTGCTGACAACTTCATTATGAGTACCAATGCTATTACTTTGGACGGGGAGCTACTTAATATTGACGGCACGGGAAACCGTGTAGCCGCTCTCATCTTTGGACCAAAACAGGTCATTGTGATTGCGGGCATGAACAAGGTATGCAAGGATTTGGACGAAGCCATGGCCCGGGTTCGGAATATCGCATCTCCGCCAAACTGCATCCGTCTGGACAAAAAGACACCTTGCGCTGTTACCGGAGTGTGCGGTGATTGTCTCGGTGACGACTGCATCTGCAACCAGATTGTAACCACCAGAAACAGCCGTGATCCGGAGAGAATTAAGGTGATTCTTGTTGAGGGAAGTTGGGGATATTAGGATTTAGACGAAATGTAAGAAGGCCGGCCATCGTATGAATCAGATATGATGGTCGGCTTTTTTGATGTTGATATTTCTTTCATGTATGGTGTTCTGCGAAATGCGATATCTGGTGGTTTAAAGTTGTCCGTTCTCTTTTAGATAGTGCAAGAACCCCTCACAGCCTGCCACCACGTCTCGATAGGTAGCTTCAAAATCTCCTGTGTACCATGGGTCTGCCACGTCACGGGCTTCCACCAGTCGATGATTCTTGTCATAGTCTGCAAAAGATAGCATTTTATAAATCTTCCGCTTCGTGTCCTCGCCGCCTACGATGCGAGTCATATTGCGAATGTTTGCAGAATCCATCCCGATGAGATAGTCAAAATACAGATAGTCGTCCCGGTTCATCTGACGAGCTCTGTGGGGAATGAGTGGAATCCCCTCCTGGGCAAGCTTGGTTCTTGTGCCATAATGAGGCAGGTTGCCAATCTCTTCTCTGCTGGTTGCTGCAGAGTCTATTTCAAATTGTTCTGCCAGGCCACGTTGTGACACCATGTGGGTCAGGACGCTTTGGGCCAT
>CAMFYL010000002.1 GCA_946002055.1 uncultured Roseburia sp. | reverse complement strand
AAATGGCAGATGCACTGGTGAATGCAGGTTTTGATGTGGTTTGTCACGGAACCAACGGCATTGCCCCACCAAAGGATATGCCCTACGCCGTAGATTATCTATCCGAAGAAAGTGTGATTGCAGACATGAAACGAGCCGAGGAAGAAGCAGATTTTACCATTGTTTGTCCTCACTGGGGAACAGAGTACTATCTGGAAGCTGACGCCATGCAAAAGAAATGGGCAAAGCTTTTTGCGGAAAATGGCGTGGATCTTGTTCTTGGCACGCACCCTCACGTCATTGGCCCTATGGAGCAAATAGATCATATGCTTGTTTACTACTCTCTCGGCAACTTCGTAAACTGGACAAGCGATAGTGGTGCCGGCATAGCCAATCGCATGATTGGAGGTATGGCGCAAGTCACACTGAAAAAGGATGATACGGGAAACGTTATCATCGATGAACACCAAATCATCCCGCTTGTATCTCACGTAACCACAGGAACAAATGGTGTAACGGTTTGTCCCCTTGATGCATACACCGACGCGCTGGCAAACGAAAATGAGATTCGCAATCAAGACAGTTCCTTTTCTTTATCTTACTGTAAGGACCTGGTTAACCGTGTATGGTAATATAATCTTATGCATGTCATCAAGAGACCATCTTCCGAGGTTCTTGCCACAGTTTTCTCCTACTGTTCAAAAATAGTAAATAGAATCTCCATCACCTTCTCCTCGTCAATGGGCTTAGCAATATGAGCATTCATGCCATTTTCCAAAGCTCTATTCTTGTCTTCCAAAAATGCATTTGCCGTCATAGCCACAATGGGGATATTTGCCTTTGCACCATCACTTAACTGTCGAATATGCTGTGTGGCATTATAGCCATCCATATTGGGCATCTGAATGTCCATCAGTATCACGTCGTAGGCATCCGGTGGCATCTGCTCTATCTTAGCCACGCATTGGCACCCGTCTTCCACGCGCTCCACAACAAACCCCATATCCTCTAAAATAATCATGGCGATTTCTGCATTCATCTCGTTATCTTCAGCCAAGAGAATCTTTTTTCCTTTGATCACTTCTCTCATCTCGGCTTCCGATATCATATTCTTGTGTTTCCGGCTAATCTCATCGGAAATTCTGTGTTGAAGGATGACTGAAAATTTTGTTCCCTTTCCCAGCTCACTTTCCACATCAATGGTTCCACCCATCATATCCACAAGGCTTTTTACAATGGACATGCCAAGACCTGTTCCGGCCACCTTTCCCATTGTGGTGTTTCTTTCACGGGAGAAGGATTCAAAGAGTTGTGGTAAATACTCCTTGCTCATACCAACACCTGTATCTATAACCTCTGTCTTGATACAGACATATCCATCTTTTTCACAAGGAATCTCCCCTGTCACAACTGTTACACTGCCCCCCTCCGGGGTGTATTTGATGGCATTGCTAATAAGATTGATAAAGATTTCCTTTACCTTCGTTGCATCACACATAACGTATGTATGTTCTACATGAAGCTCATAGGTAAAGTGTATATCCTTCTTCTGGGCCGCCTCCTCAAATACGCACACCACATCATCTAATAAATGATCAACAGCATAACATCCCTCATTCAGCTCCGTCTTGCCACTTTCGATACGAGCCATATCCAGCACGTTGTTAATAATGGAAAGCAGTAAATTACCTGACTGCTCCATTTTTTCTTGATACTCTAATAGCTTAGGATCACTCAGCTCCTTTTTCATTAATTTGTTATATCCCAGCAATGCGTTCATCGGTGTTCGAATGTCATGGGACATATTAAAGAGGAAGTTGGACTTGGCAATGTTTGCTGTTTCCAACTGCGTCAACAAATCCTGATCTACAATGAAACTCCAGAATTCCTCCTCACCCTTTTCATTTACAATCAGACGCCCCCGGTCCTCAACATTCTTCCATGTACCATCCTTACAGCGAAGCCTATAGTGCATGGTATACATTTCGCCGGTTTCAATGGATTTTTTTGCCCCCGGCATCTCACGAGCCGCATCCTCAGGATGAACGATTGTAACCATACATCCCTCAGAAGCTTCTACCAACTCCTGGGCCGTATCATATCCCAGCATATTTGCAAGCTGTTCTGAGACTCTGATGAAAGAAAACTTCTCATCGTTCTTTCCCAGCTTAAATCCACCATGAATGGCCTCTGAAATGGTATTCATGCGAAGCTCCAGCAAACGATTATGTTCCATCTGCTGTTTTTTCTCTTTGCTAATATCGCGTATCGTAAATAGAGCTGACAAAACAGCCCCCTCGCTATTTCTTTGCAACGCAATGAAGGCACACTCTTTCCATTCGCCTGTGCTATCCATATACTCTGCTGATATGACATCGCCTCCCACAATGCGATGACACAAGGTGTTGATGTCTAAAAAATTGCTAATCTCTTCCCTGTACTCATCCTTAACATATGACATAGCAGACTTTTGAAAGACATCCTTTGCATCTCCCGTTATCTTACCTGTCACATCCACGTTCTTGTCTGAATGGATGATGCTGTAGACACCTGTGGATAAATCCACATAAAGAACCTGCCAATATGTTCTCTTAAGAGCTGAAAGCATGCCTGCATATTCCCGCTCATATCTAAGGGCATGTTGCAGTCTCTTATTCTTCTCTTCTAATTCTTCTTGCTGTTTTTTGATGCGATAATGCTCGGTCCGATCCAAAATATAATCTACAGCAAGAATATCTCCTGTTTCCTCATCCCGAAACATTGCAAAGTGATTTTCCACATAAAGTGGTTCCTGATTCGGGAAGCGAATCCAATACCGGTTTGACACATGGTGTTCTCCGTTTTCATAGCATTTTAGAAGATGATTCCGATCAAACATTTGTAAAAATTCTTCTCGGTCTTCCTCTGCAACACCCATAACACTATGCTTCAAATAATCTGTATATGATGAATTTGCCGGTAATCCCAGTTTTTTATTTAAGCTCTTTGGCTCCCCGTCAATGAGCTGATACATCATTTCCCCCTGAATGATATCCTTGGTAAGATTCACATTGCCATAACCGTTAGCCACAGCAAAAACTGTTTCCTCCAGAAATTGATTATTGATACCCATCATATAATGTCTCCCCCATAAAGTTTGTCCTTACATATCCTTTGTCCTTATACATTCACTATACAAGATTTTTCTTTGTTTTTCCAATATAAAAATAGAGCCTGTTTTCCTTGAATTGAAAGATAATACTCCATACTTACATTACTGCATTTCTTGCGCTCTCACTTTCACAGTATTCTCAAAGTTTTCTATCTCATGGGAATACTGCTCATTCATCAATGTGGAATGAATCAAAAAATCTGCCGTTGCTATATTATTTGCAATCGGTATGTCATATACCTGTGCAATTCTCAAAAGCGCCTTAACATCCGGATCATGTGGTTGTGCCGCAAGTGGATCTGAGAAAAAGATAACCATATCAATCTTGCCTTCCACGATTTTGGCTCCTATCTGCTGATCTCCGCCCAATGGACCGCTGTTATATCCCTTTATGGTAAGCCCCACGTGATCAGCTATCATTCTCGCCGTTGTACCGGTTCCTGACAAGTTATGTTGCTGTAAAATATCCTTATTGTCCATACACCATTTCAACATATCTGCCTTTTTCCCATCATGTGCAATCAGCGCAATATTTTTTTGTTTTTCAATTGTCATTGTCAAGTATTTAATCATCTTCGTTTCCTCCATCAAACTCTTTTTTATTTTTCTATGTTATCTGTATCAGCAAGATTGTCCAACTCTCTTCTCAATCTATCTGTTGGTAAGCCCACCACGTTGTTGTAATCCCCTTCAATGTGGTCAATGTATTTTGCAAAGACTCCCTGTATGCCGTATGCCCCGGCTTTATCCATGGGTTCATCCGTGGCTATGTAGTCCCAGATTTCCTGATCGCTCATTTCCTTTACAAAGACATCGGTCTTTTCGTAAAAGGACTTTGTAAATTTATCGCATCGTTTTTCTAAGCCCTCGCTAGGTGTGATCCATATGATGGTCACACCCGTGTAGACCTGATGTACCTTGCCTGAGAGAAGGTTTAACATACGATACGCCTCGTCTTTTGTCTCCGGTTTGCCAAGAATTTTTTGATCGACACATACAATGGTATCTGCCGCTATGACGATTCGTTCCAAGGCCGGCTCATTGTATTCTACCAATGGCAGATGGTTGAAGTAGGCTTCTGCTTTTTTCTTTGAAAGTTCCAAGACGATTTCCGATGGATCTGTGAGCGATGTGGATTCATCCACATCATAAGCCTGTACCTCAAAATCAATTCCCATTTGTCCTAAAAGCCGGCGCCTTCGTGGCGAATTGGATGCCAAAATGTACTTGATTTGATTTTTCATTGTTTTCCCCTAAATGTTTATCTTGCATCATCTATGTTTCCATTTATCTGTTAAATAAAACCGTTGCTATCATCACAAAGATTCCAACTATGGCAACAACATACCCTTTTACATTTTTCTCGTCCTTCCACCACATTTGCCATATAGAACCGGCAAATGTGATTATGGTTGGAATTGCAATTGCAAGAGCCTTTGGCAATGCGTTGGTAGCCTGTCCCTTATGATTGATCTGCACTGTCACAACATCCGGCAAAACAAACCACGAGCAAATTGCCAAAGCCACGACTGCTATCAACATGAGAATACATATCACATTCTTTTTCATCCTTACACCTCCACGAATCATTATTCTATCTTCTACTACATTCGTAACTGCTATCAATAATCTCCATCATTTCAGCTGGTGTTACAATAAAGTCCTTTATCGGATAATGCTTCTGATTACCTGTTACCAAATAGGCATCATCATCTCTCTTCTCCATAGCAACCTCATAAAATACCAAATCATCCATGTCAACCAGTATCTCACCTGTAGGTTTTGGAAACACTTCCACACCATATTGCTTCACTGAATTTATAACCAGCTGGATTGTCTCTTCTTTAAAATGAAACTTGCTTCTATGGAGCACTTCATCATATTCCGCCAAAATATCCTCATGATACAACGGTACAATTTTACCATCAAACATTGCATCTAATACTCGTACTGTTGCCGCATCTGCTCGTTTTGAAAGCAAGGCTGAAATGAAAACGTTTGTATCTATAACTGCATAATACACCATAAGCACTTACCTTTTTCTTTCAGCTCTAACAGCTGATATTTCAGCATTAATTTCATCAAGAGACATCTCTGGCACATCAGCAGCCTGCTCTCTCAGCTCATAGAATGCATTCTTAGCCTCTGCCCTTGTAATAGTTGTGTCTGGTAATGTCGCCTCAAATGGAAGCCCTTTAACCATCTTACTTCTAGTCATAAACATGCGGAAAGCTGTTGGTAAATCCATACCAAGACTCTCGTAAATCTCTGCAACCTCCTGTTTTAATGCTTTATCTGCACGAAATTGAATCAATACCTGTTCTGCCATAACAATTCCTCCTTCACCATACTTTGTGTAGTTGTTTTGCATGTGTTTGTAATATTATATGTGAAAATCAGGGATTTATCAATATAATTTATGAAAGAGAAAGGATTTGCATCAAAGTGATATACGTACATTCAAAATAAAAGTCTCATATCAACCATTTCTAATTGTCAAGCAGGTATCTATCCGGAGCCATTGGGAACAGACCTGCATGCCATTAGTATCCGTCCCTAATGGCACAAAAAATCGCCCCGCAAAATGCGGGGCGATTTATTATGCACGAATGCAATAATTACTTGTTGTTAATTACAGCCTGAGCTGCAGCAAGTCTTGCGATTGGCACACGGAATGGTGAACATGACACATAGTCAAGACCAATCTTGTGGCAGAACTCAACAGATGAAGGATCTCCACCGTGCTCACCACAGATACCGATGTGAAGGTTAGGATTAACAGGCTTACCAAGCTTGATAGCTGTCTCCATTAACTTACCAACACCGTTCTGATCCAACTTAGCAAATGGATCGTTCTCGAAGATCTTAGCATCATAGTAAGCATCCAAGAACTTACCAGCATCGTCACGAGAGAATCCAAATGTCATCTGAGTCAAGTCGTTTGTACCGAAGCAGAAGAAATCAGCTTCTGTAGCGATCTCATCAGCTGTAAGAGCAGCTCTTGGGATCTCGATCATTGTACCAACTTCGTACTCTAAGTTAACACCAGCAGCAGCGATTTCAGCGTCAGCTGTCTCTACTACTACCTTCTTAACATTCTTAAGCTCTTCGATTTCACATACAAGTGGAATCATGATTTCAGGCTTAACGTTCCAGTCAGCATGTGCCTTCTGAACTTCGATTGCTGCACGGATAACAGCCTTAGTCTGCATCTTAGCAATTTCCGGATATGTTACAGCAAGACGGCATCCTCTGTGACCCATCATTGGGTTGAACTCATGTAAGCTGTCGATGATTGCCTTAATGTCTTCTACACTCTTGCCCTGAGCGTCAGCCAACTTCTTAATGTCAGCTTCCTCTGTAGGAACGAACTCATGAAGTGGTGGATCCAAGAAACGAATGGTAACTGGGCATCCTTCCAATGCTTCATAAAGTGCCTTGAAGTCTCCCTGCTGATATGGAAGAATCTTCTCAAGAGCAGCTTCTCTTTCTTCTACTGTATCTGCACAGATCATCTCACGGAAAGCAGCAATTCTGTCTTCCTCGAAGAACATATGCTCTGTACGGCAAAGACCGATACCTTCTGCACCAAGCTCACGAGCCTTCTTAGCATCTGCAGGAGTATCTGCATTTGTACGAACCTTAAGAGTTCTAATCTTGTCAGCCCAAGCCATAACGCGGCCGAACTCACCAGCGATTGTTGCATCAACAGTTGGGATCAAACCAGCGTAGATGTTACCTGTTGTACCATCGATAGAGATCTCAGATCCCTCTGTAAATGTCTGACCAGCCAATGTGAACTTCTTGTTCTCCTCATCCATGTTGATATCGCCACAACCAGATACACAGCAAGTACCCATACCACGAGCAACTACAGCAGCGTGAGATGTCATACCACCACGAACTGTCAAGATACCCTGAGCAGCCTTCATACCTGTAATATCTTCTGGAGATGTCTCAAGACGAACAAGAACAACCTTCTCGCCTCTCTCAGCCCATTCTACAGCGTCATCTGCTGTAAATACAACCTTACCGCAAGCAGCTCCCGGAGAAGCTCCAAGACCCTTACCGATTGGTGTAGCAGACTTCAAAGATGCTGCGTCGAACTGTGGGTGAAGAAGTGTATCTAAGTTACGAGGATCGATCATAGCAACTGCTTCTTCCTCTGTCTTATGTCCTTCATCAACCAAATCACATGCAATCTTAAGAGCAGCTGGAGCTGTTCTCTTACCGTTACGGCACTGAAGCATGTACAACTTCTCGTTCTCAATTGTGAACTCCATATCCTGCATGTCATGGTAGTGGTTCTCAAGAGTCTCACATACTTCGATGAACTGAGCATATGCCTCTGGGAACTTCTCTTCCATCTCAGCGATTGGCATTGGTGTACGAACACCGGCAACTACGTCCTCGCCCTGTGCGTTGATAAGGAACTCACCCATCAACTTATTCTCACCGGTAGCTGGGTCACGAGTAAATGCAACACCAGTACCTGACTTATCATTCAAGTTACCGAATACCATTGGCATTACGTTAACAGCTGTACCCCAAGAGTATGGGATATCGTTGTCACGGCGGTATACGTTAGCACGTGGGTTATCCCATGACTTAAATACAGCCTCAATAGCCAACTTCAACTGCTCTACTGGATCTGAAGGGAAGTCTTCACCGATCTGGTTCTTGTACTCAGCCTTGAACTGTCCAGCCAATTCCTTAAGGTCAGCTGCTGTAAGTTCTACGTCGAACTGAACACCCTTCTTCTCCTTCATCTCGTCGATAAGCTGCTCGAAATACTTCTTACCAACTTCCATAACAACGTCAGAGAACATCTGGATAAATCTTCTATATGAATCGTAAACGAAACGCTCGAAAGCTGGATCTGGGTTACCCTTGATCATAGCCTCTACTACTTCGTCATTCAAACCAAGGTTAAGGATTGTATCCATCATACCCGGCATTGAAGCACGAGCACCGGAACGAACAGAAACAAGAAGTGGATTCTCGAGATCACCAAACTTCTTACCGTTTACCTTCTCCATCCAAGCTACACCTTCCATAGCCTGTGACATAATCTCGTCATTGATCTTACGACCGTCCTCATAGTACTGAGTACAAGCCTCTGTTGTGATTGTGAAACCCTGTGGTACCGGAAGACCGATTTCAGTCATCTCTGCAAGGTTTGCACCCTTACCACCAAGAAGGTTTCTCATGGACATGTTACCTTCAGCGAAGGTGTAGACCCATTTGTTTGCCATCTTTTTTTCCTCCTAAAACACATAATTCGTAACAGCTTTGAATTTCATCTTACTGATTACTTCATTCCTGACGCTAAGCGTCCTTATCAATTTTATCATAATTTGGCAATTTATCAATGTTTTTTTCTGTTTTTTCCACAAAAAAACTGCCATTTCAGCACACTGAAATGACAGTTTCCATACGTTATAGAATTACCACTCAAATTTCTTGGCAAAATAGCTCTCTAAATCCTCAATCTTGATACGCTCCTGCTCCATGGTATCACGGTCACGGACAGTAACTGCACCATCCTCTTCTGACTCGAAATCATATGTTACACAGAATGGTGTACCAATCTCGTCCTGGCGACGATAACGCTTACCGATGTTACCTCTGTCGTCAAACTCACAGTTGTACTTCTTAGACAACTGGGCAAACACCTTCTCAGCACCCTCATTTAACTTCTTGGAAAGTGGCAACACACCAATCTTAACCGGTGCCAACACCGGATGTAAATGAAGCACGGTTCTCATATCCGGCTTCTCTTCTGTGCCGATATTCTCCTCATCATACGCTGCACAAAGAAATGCAAGCAAGATACGGTCAGCCCCCAAGGATGGCTCAATAACATATGGCACATATCTCTCGCCCTTAACATCATCGAAGTATGTCAGATCCTGACCGGATGTATTCTGATGCTGTGTCAAATCGTAATCGGTACGATCGGCAATACCCCAAAGCTCACCCCATCCAAATGGGAATAAGAACTCAATGTCTGTTGTTCCCTTAGAGTAAAATGCCAACTCAGCCGGATCATGGTCACGAAGACGAAGTTCCTCTTCCTTCATACCAAGAGACAACAGCCAATCACGGCAGAAGCCTCTCCAGTACTGAAACCACTCAAGGTCTGTTCCCGGCTCACAGAAGAATTCAAGCTCCATCTGCTCAAACTCTCTTGTACGGAAAATAAAGTTACCCGGTGTAATCTCGTTACGGAAAGACTTTCCAATCTGACCGATACCAAATGGAAGCTTCTTTCTTGATGTACGCTGCACATTCTTGAAATTAACGAAAATACCCTGTGCCGTCTCAGGACGAAGGTATACCGTATTCTTAGCATCCTCAGTTACACCCATAAAACTCTTGAACATTAAGTTAAACTGACGGATATCTGTAAAGTCATGCTTGCCACAGGTTGGACATGGAACACTGTGCTCCTTAATGAATCCCATCATCTCATCTGTCGACCAACCATCTACTGAAGTCTCAAGCTCAATCCCATTTTCTGCTGCAAAATCCTCAATAATCTTATCTGCACGAAATCTCTCATGACACTCTCTACAATCCATCAATGGATCCGAAAAACCTCCAAGATGTCCGGAAGCCACCCATGTCTGTGGATTCATAATGATGGCACTATCAATACCTACGTTGTAAGGGTTCTCCTGCACAAACTTCTGCCACCATGCCTTCTTAATATTATTCTTCAGCTCCACACCAAGATTACCGTAATCCCAGCTGTTAGCCAAACCTCCATAAATCTCAGAACCCGGATATACAAAACCTCTTGACTTACACAAAGCCACAATCTTGTCCATTGTCTTTTCCATAACTTTTTCCTCTCTCTATCTATATATACTCTACGTTGCACCCAGATAACTCATTCTGCATGTAGGGCACGCTTTCGCTACTGGTCGCTGGTAGCGGTACATAATGTGCTGCCAAAGCACCACATAAGTACCGACCGCGACCAAAGTACCCCACATCCAGAAGAGTTACCGGGTACAACTTATGTTACATCGTTAAAAACCAAGTAGCAAACCACCCTACTTATACAAAATATAGGTCAACTGGGTTGCGTCCTGGTTGCCATCCGGCTGGGCGATGGACACTGTGTTCTTGTCCACCATGGTGGTAGCACCATCGGAAACGTAGATGATTTCCCCGGGAACAACCACATTGATATTCTCTTTGACAATCAACACTTTCAGCTTGCCCTGTGAGGTAATGTCAAGGGTCTCTGCCTGTGTGCCCTTCACACCCTCTTTTACAGTGACAAATGCATCCTGGAAATCATATGACTTCTTAGCCTTTTTTACAGTGCCTGCATATACATCAATGCCGGTAAATGCCTGGTAATCCTCACAAGATGCGTAGATTGTCTTAGCATATGCAGTTTTACCTGAAACCTTTAAGGTATCAAGCTTCACTTTACCGGAACCGGCCTTTTGATTGTATTTATCAATTTCGGTCTTTATGAACTTCTTCAGTTCTCCTTTATCATAAAAACTCTCATCAAACGTAGTTACTTCTTCGCAAATCACTTTGCCATCGTCAGTCAGTGTAAGTGTGCTAACTTCAGTTTGCTTATCAAAGACTCCCAGCATCTTACACACGAAAAATGCCACAGCTCCAATCACTGCCACAGCGATCACACAGAGCGCAATCAAACGATTTCTGATTGCCTTATTGCGCTTCACCTGCATCTCTTTCGCACGCTTTGCCTTTGCTTCCTTTGATGAAGGTTTTGTATTTAGCCCTTCGTTCATATTATTCACCTCGTGTTTTTCTAATAATCCGCACTATTATACTATGTAACCCTTGGATTTTCAAGACATAGAACCCACAAACTAACCTATTTTCAAAAACTCCTCCGACTTAAATGTATGGGCCCAATCATGCTTCCGATAGGACGTAATCAGACGCAAAAATTCATCCATAACCTGTGGGGATAATTGAAACGTATAAAGCCTTTCAATGGGGGTAGAAATCACATACTGCATAGCGTAGCGGGTTGCGCCATCCATAGGATTTCCTCCTTCTTTCTTGGCACAATCCTTGCAGAGACAGCCCCGCAAGCGCATACTAAAAAAATCAATGTCTTCTTCTTTTCCACATTTTACACAGGAGTATATATTGGGATACTCACCGTTGATTGCCATATTGCGCAGCTCGTATATTCCTCGAATCAGCTCAAAGGAAAACTTGCGGCTCTCCAACGCCCGAAGGGTCTGATACAAAAGACGGAGCCGCTCCTTCTCATCTGCATTTTCCTGTGAAAAGTATTCCGCCACTTCCAAAAAATAATAGCCATAGCAGACCATATCAAAATCTTCCGCCAATTCCCGGAAATAATTGGATATTTCTGCTCTGGCAACCGTATATGTACTTTTGCCCTGGTACACTTCAAACTGACCAAAGGCAAACGGATTCGCCGCTGCCAACATCTGATTGTTGGACCTTCTGGCTCCTCTAACAAAAGCTGTTATCTTCCCTCTCTCCTTGGTGAGAATCGTCACTCTCTTGTCGTACTCTCCTATGGGAATTGCAGAGAGTACCATTCCCGTTAGAACGATATGAAATCCCATGGGATGTTTTCTCCTCCTTACTGCAATACGCCAAATAGTCATCCACCTTTCCGGTGGCATAGAATTTGTCCCATAACTCGCCCATATAGCCGCTCCTCCCATACCTGTCTTGGTATTAGGATTGCCAGCCCTCTTGGGGATATACGAGAGAAAAAATGGAAAGTCTATTCCATATCGTCCTTGCGATATCCAAAGTTCTTGATGAGATAATCACTATCTCTCCAGTCCTTCTTAACCTTAACCCAGAGTTTTAAATTCACTCTTTCTTCCAGCATTTTTTCACATTCAAAACGGGCATTGGAACCTATCTTTTTCAGCATGGCTCCACCCTTTCCAATAATGATACCTTTATGAGAATCCCGCTCACAGATAATAGTGGCATCAATATTGTAAATGCCCGGTTTGCCATCGCACCATTTCATCTGATCAATGGAAACTGCGATGCCGTGAGGCACCTCGTCATTTAAAGCGTGGAGTGCCTTTTCACGGATAATCTCTGCCACAATCTGACGCTGTGGCTGGTCTGTTACCACATCCTCATCATAGTAGGCAGGGCCATAGGGCAAGTATTTGAAAATCTGTTCCAGCAAAACATCACAATTCTGACCTCGAAGGGCAGAAAGCGGAACCACCTCTGCAAAATCATAAAGCTTGCTAAAGGCATCGATAACGCCAAAAATAGACTCTCTATCCACAGAATCAATCTTATTAATTACAAGAATGACCGGCGTGGTGGTCTTTTTTAGCTGTTCAATAATATGGCGATCGCCTCCTCCGATAAAATCCGAAGGCTCTACCAGCCAAAGAATCACATCCACATCCCTCATGGTGTGATGTGCCACATTTACCATATACTCACCCAGCTTGTTCTTTGCCTGATGAATACCAGGGGTATCCAGAAATACAATCTGTCCTACTTTTGGGTCTGTATAGACTGTCTGGATTCGATTTCTCGTAGTTTGTGGCTTATTGGAGGTGATGGCTATTTTCTGTCCAATCAATTGATTCATCAATGTGGATTTTCCCACATTGGGCCTTCCAATAATGGTGACAAAACCTGATTTAAACTGATTCGTCATATGCTTCTCCCTTGTTTTTAAAATAGATTCTCCAAAGAATCAAACAAATCCTTGGATTCCTCTAACACATCTTCATTACCTACCACGCAGAAATATCCCTGCTTCATGGTGTCTTCCACAAGTTTGGCTGCGGCACGCACATCCTCTACGGTTGCATCAATGACTTGATTTCTTGTGTTCTGAATTTCCTCAAAGGTGATGCCCTGTAAGTATGCTGAAAGGGCACGAGTTCCCCGCTGAGACGGAGTCAGTGGTGTGTCCATCTCACTGATGGTGCCAATGATATACTTTGTCATGTCTCGTTCATCTACAGAAAAATCTGCCAGGTAATCTGCCGTCTCTTCAAAGACCTGATTGGTCTTTTCTAAGTTTGGATCACGGTATGACACAAAGTAGGTATCACCATTTCTTGAAAATACGCTGCGGCAGCCATAAGCGCCACCTTTTACGCGAATATGAATCCAGAAGTAATCATAACTCAAAATCACCTTTAGGATGTTAAGCACCCCTGTCTTTTCATACCCGGCTTTCACAAAGTTACCTGCTCTGCACACATACTGCACCTGTGAAGCATCCCCGAAGCCTTCCTTCTTAGGTTCTAACACAATGTTGTTCTCAACCGGCGTAAATGGTGTTGTAAAGAGTTTCTCCTTTAGGTCAGGCAAATAGCTTTCCACCTGACGCAAGGCAACATCATCACCTGTGGAACTAACCAAAAGATGCTGGGCTCTAAACACATGCACCATTAATTCCTGACACTTTTTAGCGATCATGGCTTTCTTTTCTTCATAGTTTTCTTCCAAGTCTTTTAAGAACTGATAATATGCAATGCCGGATGTTGATTCAGAAATCTTAGCCGGCACCGAAAATCCAGCCAACGCTCTGCTGGCAGCAACGGCATTTCCCGCACTGTTCATACGCATTTCCAAGCGAGACTTCTGTAAGGCGATCATTTCCCGGATACGATTCTCATCATCAAATTTTGAGTGAAGCATCATCTGCTCCATCAAATGTGTAGCCTGCGCCATATTCTCATATAAGAACTTACCGCGAACTTCCAGCGTCATACGGTAATCATTGTTTTCTCTTGCATACACAGCCAGGGAAGCATTGATGCCGCCGGTGTGAATGTTCACCTCATTGGCGAATTCACCGTAGGTGTACTCCTCTGTGTCAACAAGTCCAAGCATACGGCTCATAAGAGAAAGATATCCCCAGTCCTCCTGAGAAATGTCAGCCACGTCAAATACAAGGTTCAAGTAATGAATTCCACTGGTAAAGACGTTGTGATGAAGCACTGTGATATCTGAAATCTTCTTCTCTTCCAAATCCAGCTTTCTGGCTTCCCTCTTAAGATCCGCTCTTGTAAGCATCGGCAGGCATTCCAACTGTTCCTTGGTAGAAGGCTCCTGCTGATGCTGTTTTAACATTTTTGTCTGTTGAATCAGCTTTTGGATATCCTCCTTTGACATAGCCGTTTTCTTGTTTCTTAATTCTTCTTTTAATTTCTCTTCTTGACGGGTTACCAGTCCCTTTTCCGGTGCCACCATCAAAAGGGATGCATGTGTATTGTGAAGCAAATACTTATCAATGAGCTTTTCGAAGTAATCTGTATTTACCTTTTCCTTCAGGCCATCTAACACCTTTACGCCGTAGAGATGCGTAAAAGGCTGATTGTCATCGTAAAGCCAGCTATCCAGACAGTTAAGGCCAAAAATCAATCCCTTAGGAAAACTGCCAAAGTCCGCCTCCCGGAAGCTAAACTGTGATGCATTGATTCCGGCAAGAAGTGCCTTCTTATCAATTCCATTTTCTGCCTGCTCCCGAAATACTTCCATTACAGTATCTAAGAAACGCTGCTTATCTTCCGGATTGGCACCCTTTGCCACAACCGAAAACATTGGCTGTAGCATTCCGGTATCATAGGAGCCTATAATATCTTTTCCAATGCCCTTTTCCAGAAGTGCATTTTTTACCGGTGCTCCCGGAGCACTGAGAAGTGCATACTCCAACACATCAAAGGCCTGATATAACTCCTGGTCCAAGGCATCTGCCACTGCTACAGAATACGCAAGGTATGTGGCGTCCTTCTCATCTTCCCCGGCGGAAATAGGATAGGTAGCATCCACCATACGCACCTCTTCGAAAGGAGCCTGCATACCAATGCCGGAATCCAAATCGATGGCCTGATATTTTGACAAATACTCCTTGTCCAAATAGTCAAGACGCTCTTCCATATCCATATTACCGTAAAGGTAAATATAAGAATTGCAAGGATGATAGTAGCGCTTGTGGAAATCAATAAAATCTTCGTAGGTTAAATCCGGTATCACCTCCGGGTCGCCGCCGGACTCGTGATGATACGTGGTATCAGGGAACAAGGAGCCCAGCATCTCACGATTTACCACATCATCCGGAGAGGAGAATGCTCCCTTCATCTCGTTGTACACAACTCCATTAATGGTAAGCTCGTCATCTTCATGTTCCAGTTCATAGTGCCATCCCTCCTGCATAAAGATTTCAGGATCGTGATAGATATTGGGATGTAACACTGCATCCAAATATACATCCATCAAGTTCTTAAAATCCTTGTCGTTACAACTTGCAATGGGGTAAACCGTCTTATCCGGATAGGTAATGGCATTGAGAAATGTATTCAAAGATCCCTTAACCAACTCTACAAAGGGATCCTTCAGGGGATACTTTTCCGAACCGCAAAGCACGGTATGCTCTACAATGTGTGGCACACCGGTTGAGTCCATAGGCGGTGTGCGGAATCCAATGTAGAATACCTTATTGTCATCATCATTTTTGATTAAACTAATATGAGCGCCACTTTTCTTGTGGCGCAACACATAACCTTCTGAATTAATGTCTGTGAGCTGTTCTGTACGAATCAGCTGATATGCACTATGCATCATATTCTCTCCAATACTATATATTAATTTTGTATTTAATTTTTCACATGTACATCCATCTGTGTATATGGAATGCTAATTCCTTCTGCGTCAAAGGTCAGCTTAATATTCTCTAGCATATCCCAACGCACTTTCCAGTATTCCTCTGTGGGCACCCAGAAACGAACCCCCAGGTCCACAGAGCTTCCGTTTAACTCCTTTACGAAAACATTCGTATCCGCTTCCGGAAGTCTTCTCTGTTCTTCCATAACAAGTCTATGCAAAATATCCTTGGCTTTCTTGATATCCGCATCATAACCAATTGGAATAACCAAATCCATCTGACGTCGATCACTTTTCGTGGCATTGGTCAAACTGTTATTAGCCAGGGTTCCATTTGGAACCACGATAATCTTGTTATCTACCGTGCGAAGCTTGGTGTAAAAAATGGATATTTCAATAACTGTCCCTTCGTTCTTATGATTATCCTCGATAATGTAGTCCCCTACTCTAAATGGATGCAGCATCAAAATCAACACTCCACCTGCGAAGTTAGATAAGCTTCCCTGTAAAGCCAGACCAGCTGTCACACCAAGAGATGCCACTGCAGCAGCAAGGGATGATGCGGTAAATCCAAACAATCCTAAAATCAGGATAATCACCACAATCCATAAGAACACCTTAAACACTTGGTCAACAAACTGCTTTACCCCTTCTTCTGCATCTTTGCGTTCCAGAGACTTGCGCAAGCCTTTTCTAAGCAGGTTGATAACCTTGCCTCCGATATAAGCCACCACAAGGGCCAAAAAGACGCTCCAAAAGAAGCTCAATATGGAAGGAAGTACCGACTCCAGCCAACTTTTCATCACTCCCTCTTCCAAGTGTTCAACAATACCATTTGATAAAACTTGTGAAAGTAAAATCATACCTCTCTCCTATCACTTTGTATCAGTTATAGTCCCATTATATCTCATGAATAAATAATCCGCTACGAAGTTTTGGTTCAAACCATGTGGACTTTGGAGGCATCAAAAGTCCCGCGTCCGCCACTGCAAATAATTCAGAAATATCCGTTGGATACATTGCAAAGGCAACCTTACAGTCCGTAGCACATCTGCGTTCCAGCTCAGATAAACCGCGAATGCCTCCCACAAAGTCAATGCGATCATCCGTCTTCGGATTCTTAATGCCAAGTACAGGATCCAGAAGCAAGTTCTGAAGTAAGGACACATCCAATCCCTCTACAGGATCTTCGCTCTTATCTTCCGGGCGAATTTCACAAAGATACCAGTGTTCTCCCAGATACATAGAGAATTGTCCCTTTTTCTCCGGCTTCATTGCATGCTTGTCCGTTTTGATAATATTAAATCTGTCTTTAATTTCACCCAGTAACTCCTCTTCACTTAGGCCATTCAAATCTTTGACCACGCGGTTGTAGTCCATAATCATCAGCTGGTTATCCGGGAAAAGCACCGACAAGAAATAGTTAAACTCTTCCTCTCCAGTATAGCCTGGATTCGCTTCTCTTCTTCTCTGTCCTACACGAACAGCAGACGCTGCCCTGTGATGACCGTCAGCAATATAAATCTCTGACATTTCACCAAAGGCATTTTCGATCATGGAAATCTCTGTCCTATCATCCACCAGAAATACACGATGGCGGATACCATCATCAGAGGTAAAGTCATAGAGAGCATCTCTACTCTTAATCTGCTCCACTAGTATATCAATTTTCTCCTGATTTCGATAGGCTAAAAAGATTGGACCAGTCTGGGCATTGCAGGAATCCACATGGTGAATTCTATCTGCTTCCTTTTCTGCCCTGGTATTTTCGTGTTTCTTGATAACCTCATTCTCGTAATCATCAATGGAAGCACAAGCCACGATACCTGTCTGACTTCTTCCATTCATTGTTAATTCGTAGAGATAATAACAAGGTTCCTCATCCCGAACAAATCTGCCTTCCTCTACCCACTGCCAAAGGAGATCATGTGCTTTTTGGTAAACCACCTCATCATAGGTATCTACATCATCGGAAAAATTCGTCTCAGCACGGTCAATAGCCAAAAAACTCTCTGGATTTTTAGCTACAATTTCCTTTGCTTCTTTTCTGTTATAAACGTCATAAGGGAGAGCAGCAATATTTGCAGCTCTCTCCTTAGATGGTCTTATTCCCTTAAATGGTATAATCTTTGCCATATTCTTTTCCTACTTTACTACGCGTACGCGAATGACATCTTCAATAGCATTCAGTCTTTCTACAACCTCATCCGTTACAGGTGCATCGATATCAAGAACTGCGTATGCGAAGTCTCCCCTTGTCTTGTTAAACATATCAGAAATGTTAATATTAGCATCTCCTAAAATAGTGGTGTACTGAGCAATCACACCCTTGTTATTTCTGTGCATCAAAGTAATACGACCTGCGGTGCGACATACCCCCACCTGACAATCAGGATAATTCACAGAGTGAGAAATGTTACCATTTTCCATAAAGTCTGCAATCTCCTGTACCGCCATCTTAGCACAGTTATCTTCTGCCTCTGCAGTAGATGCTCCCAAGTGCGGAATCAAGATAACACCTTCCTGACCAGCTGTTGTTGGGTTAGCGAAATCAGATACATACTTGCGAATCTTTCCTGCTGCAATGCCATCTAAAACAGCCTGCTCATCAACAAGGGCATCTCTAGCGAAGTTTAAGAGGATAACATCTTTTTTCATCAACTGAATTGCTTCCTTGTTAATCATCTTTTTTGTTGCATCCATCAAAGGAACATGAATGGTGATAAAATCACATTCTTTATAAATATCTTCCAAAGAATTGATATGCTTTACGGAACGACTCAAATTCCAAGCTGCCTGTACAGAAATGTATGGATCATATCCGTATACGTCCATGCCCAAATGTGTTGCTGCGTTTGCAACGTTAACACCGATAGCTCCCAGTCCGATAACACCTAACTTCTTACCGGCAATCTCTGTACCAGCGAAGGCTTTTTTCGCCTTTTCAGCCATCTTAGCAATATCTTCTTCGTCCTTATTCTCCTTTACCCAGTCGATACCACCGATGATATCTCTGGACGCAAGAAGCATTCCTGCAAATACCAATTCCTTAACACCGTTAGCGTTGGCACCTGGTGTGTTAAATACAACAATACCTTTCTCAGCACACTTATCCAATGGAATATTGTTGACACCGGCACCGGCTCTGGCAACTGCCAATAAACTATCCGGCAGATCAAGATCATGCATAGAAGCGCTTCGCACTAATACTGCCTCTGCATTTTCCAGATTGTCTACCTTCTTGTAGTCTGTTGAAAATAAATCTAAACCAACCTCAGCGATTGGATTTAAGCAATGATATGAAAACATGTCTTTCCTCCTATGCGTTCTCTTCCTCGAATTTCTTCATAAATGCCACCAAGGCTTCCACACCTTCCTTTGGCATAGCATTGTAAATAGATGCACGCATACCACCAACAGAACGATGTCCCTTCAAATTCTCGAAGCCTGCTGCCTTCGCTTCTGCCACAAATTTTGCATCTAAGTCAGCATCTCCTGTGACAAATGGCACATTCATAAGAGAGCGGTCTTCCTTGCGAACAGTACCCTTGAACAACTTGCTCTCATCAAGGAAATCATAAAGAATTTTGGCCTTTTCCTCGTTGTGCTTTTTCATAGCCTCAAGGCCGCCCATGTTCTTAATCCACTTAAACACCTTGCCGCAGATGTAAATACCATAGCAAGGAGGTGTGTTGTAAAGCGAATCTGCGTCAGCCTGGGTCTTATATTTAAGCATGGTTGGTGTTCCGGGGAGAACATCATCGGTAATCAAATCCTCACGAATAATCACAATCACAACACCGGCTGGTCCAATGTTCTTCTGTACACCACCGTAGATTACACCATACTTAGTTACATCCACAGGCTCTGATAAGAAGCAAGAAGAAACATCTGCTACCAAAAGCTTGCCCTTTGTATTTGGAAGTTCCTTGAACTTTGTTCCGTAAATGGTATTGTTCTCGCAAATATATACATAGTCCAAATCCTCCGGAATATCAAGGTCAGAACAATCCGGAATGTAAGAAAACGTTTCGTCAGCAGAGGATGCCAATTCAACAGCCTCACCGTACATCTTAGCTTCCTGATAAGCTTTCTTAGCCCACTGACCGGTAACAATGTATCCTGCCTTGCGGTTCTTCATTAAGTTCATAGGAATTGCCGCGAACTGCTGTGAAGCTCCACCCTGAAGGAAAAGCACCTTATAGTTGTCAGGAATATTCATAAGTTCCCTCAAATCAGCTTCAGCTTCTTTGATAATGTTATCGTAAACCTTGGAGCGATGGGACATCTCCATTACCGACATACCACATCCTCTGTAATCCATCATCTCATCTGCTGCTTCGCGCAATACTTCTTCCGGAAGTACTGCAGGTCCCGCTGAAAAATTGTACACTCTGCTCATTTTACTTGTTCCTCTCCTTTAAATCTTTTTCATCAAAGCACTCATTGATTGGTGTTCCCGGTGCAACCATTGGCCACACCTTGTCATCACAATCGATGACACAATCAAGAACTACCGGAACCTTACTCTCTAAGGCCTCCTTGAATGCCTCCTTAAATTCTTCCTGGGTTGTGGCACGAAGGCCCTTTGCCCCCATGGCTTCTGCTAATTTTACAAAATCAACACCATCGTTCAAGATCGTGGAAGAATATCTCTTTTCATAGAACAAGGTTTGCCACTGACGAACCATACCCAGCACATGGTTGTTAATTACCACCTCAATCATTGGCACCTGCTCTCTCACTGCTGTTGCCACCTCATTCATATTCATACGGAAACAGCCATCTCCTGCAATGTTAACTACCTGCTTATCCGGATTTGCAACCTGTGCTCCAATGGCAGCTCCCAGGCCATATCCCATGGTTCCCAATCCACCGGAGGTCAAAAGCTGATGTGGTCTGTTGTACTTATAGTACTGTGCTGCCCACATCTGATGCTGTCCCACCTCAGTTGCGATAATGGCATCCCCCTTTGTCTGGCGATAAATTTCTTCAATAACAAATGGGCCAGACAAGCCTTCCTGACAATATGTTGCCGGATATTTCTGTTTCATTTCTTCTATGTGAGCCATCCATTCTCCATTATCCTTCTGGGGAAGCATTGGATTAAGACGCTTTAGGATTTCTTTCACATCTCCGATAACACTGGATGTTACGACAACATTCTTATTAATTTCTGCCGGATCCACATCAAACTGAAGCACCTTAGCCTGCTTTGCAAATTTCTTAGGATTTCCAAGAACACGATCACTGAATCTGGTTCCGATAGCGATAAGCAAATCACACTCGCTGACACCTAGGTTGGATGTCTTCGTTCCGTGCATACCAAGCATACCTGTATATCTATCCGAATTACCATCGATGGCTCCCTTACCCATCAAGGAATCACAAACCGGTGCATCCACAAGTTCTACAAACTTCTTCAGTTCCTCACCTGCTTCACTGATAACAGCGCCACCACCTACAAAGATATATGGCTTCTTGGACTTGCGAATCAACTCTGCTGCCATTTCCAAAGACTTTTCTGTAATATTCTTGGTCACCGGTGCCACTTCAGCTGCCTCACAGAATGTGTACTCTGTCTTAGCCGCTGTTACATCCTTGGGAATATCCACAAGGACTGGACCAGGTCTTCCTGTCTTTGCAATGGTAAATGCTCGACGAATGGTATCAGCAAGCTTTGTCACATCTTTTACAATGAAGTTATGCTTCGTTACCGGCATTGTCACACCGGCAATATCTACTTCCTGAAAACTGTCTTTTCCCAAAAGTGGAACGGTAACATTACAGGTGATTGCTACCATTGGAACAGAGTCCATATAGGCGGTGGCAATACCTGTGACCAAGTTGGTGGCTCCAGGACCACTGGTGGCAAAACATACACCAACTTTTCCTGTACTTCTGGCATAGCCATCTGCTGCGTGGCTGGCTCCCTGCTCGTGGGAAGTCAACACGTGATGAATCTCATCCCTATGCTTATATAACTCATCATATACATTTAAAATCGAACCGCCCGGATAACCGAAAACGGTATCTACCTTTTGTTCCTTTAAGCACTGGATTACAATTTGTGCTCCTGTTAACTGCATTTATTTATCCCCCTACTCAGGCTGCTTTAAGATTGCACCCATATTACCTGATGTAACCTGTGCTGCATATCTTCTTAAGTAACCTTCTTTTATCTTTGGCTCTCTAGGCTGCCAAGTCGCTCTACGTCTTTCTAACTCTTCCTCAGAAACTTCCATATTGATGGTCATTTCCGGAATGTTAATGGAAATGATATCTCCCTCTTCCACCAAAGCAATTGGGCCACCTACTGCAGCCTCAGGTGAAACATGACCAATAGAAGCTCCTCTGGAGGCTCCAGAGAAACGTCCGTCTGTAATAAGAGCAACGGTTGAGCCAAGTCCCATACCTGCGATAGCAGATGTAGGATTTAACATCTCTCTCATACCAGGACCACCCTTAGGTCCCTCGTAACGAATAACAACAACATCACCGTCAACAATCTTGCCTCCCTTAATGGCTGCAATGGCATCTTCCTCGCAGTCAAAGACGCGAGCCGGGCCAGAGTGAACAAGCATCTCATCTACAACGGCAGAGCGTTTAACAACACCACCGTCCGGAGCGATGTTACCCTTCAATACAGCAAGACCACCTGTCTTAGAATATGGATTGTCAACTGGGCGAATGACTTCCGGATTCTTATTCACTGCATTTGCAATATTCTCTCCAACTGTCTTACCTGTTACTGTCATACAATCAAGATGAAGCAAACCGATGTCTGCTAATTCTTTCATTACTGCGTATACACCGCCGGCTTCGTTCAAGTCCTCCATATAGGTAGGACCTGCCGGTGCCAAATGGCAAAGGTTTGGTGTTTTCTCACTAATTGGATTAGCATATGAAATATCAAAGTCAAATCCAACTTCATGTGCAATTGCCGGCAAATGAAGCATAGAGTTTGTGGAGCATCCCAACGCCATATCAACCGTAAGGGCATTGATGATGGCTTCCTTTGTCATAATATCTCTTGGGCGAATGTCTTTGCGATACATCTCCATAACGGCCATACCCGCATGCTTAGCAAGACGAATACGGTCAGAATAAACTGCTGGGATTGTTCCATTTCCGCCAAGTCCCATACCAAGTGCCTCAGTTAAGCAGTTCATAGAGTTTGCAGTATACATACCTGAGCAAGAGCCACAAGTAGGACATACCTTTTCCTCATACTCTCTTACATCCTCTGCTGTCATTGTTCCGGCCTCATAAGAACCAACAGCCTCAAACATGGAAGAAAGTGATCTCTTCTGTCCTTTAACTTTTCCGGCAAGCATTGGTCCACCGGATACAAATACGGTTGGTACATTGACACGGGCTGCAGCCATTAAAAGACCAGGTACATTCTTGTCACAGTTAGGAACCATCACAAGAGCGTCAAACTGATGTGCAAGTGCCATACACTCGGTAGAATCTGCAATCAAATCTCTTGTCACCAGAGAATACTTCATTCCAGTGTGTCCCATGGCGATACCATCACAGACAGCAATGGCTGGAAATACCACTGGCACACCCCCAGCTTCAGCAACTCCCATTTTAACTGCATTCACAATTTTATCCAGATTCATATGGCCTGGTACAATCTCGTTGTAGGAACTAACGATACCAACCATAGGCTTTTTCATCTCTTCTTCGGTAAATCCCAAAGCGTTAAACAAACTTCTGTGTGGTGCCTGTTGCATACCACTCTTTACATTATCACTTCTCATTTTTCCCTCTTTTCCGCGAGGGAGAGGTCCATATCTTGATTCCTGACACGCTCTCGCTCTGAGAAAAACGTAGCCTCACTAAATTCGCAATGCTCATTAAGTGAGGACGTTTTTCTAAGGTCAGTCATCATAATATGGACCTCTCCCCCGCTGCGTTGTATTGTGTAATTAATATGTCATCTACCAGATAGCAGGCAATTCACTACTCAGTAGTTTATCATCAGGTAACTTCTCATCTAACCTACTAAATATACGAACAAATAATGTCCCCCATCTTTTCCGTTCCAACCTGAGTAATTCCGTCTAAGTCATCGCCTTCCCGTGGCATAATGTCAATGGTGCGATAACCATCCGCTAATGCTTTCTTTACAGCTGCTTCTACAGCGTCAGCTTCTTTGTCAAGATCAAAGCTGTAGCGAAGCATCATAGCTGCACTTAAGATGGTGGCAATTGGATTGGCAATGCCCTTTCCTGCAATATCCGGAGCAGAACCGCCACTTGGCTCATACAAGCCAAACTTAGTTTCATTCAAACTAGCGGAAGACAACATGCCGATGGACCCTGTTACCATACTAGCCTCGTCAGATAAGATATCACCAAACATATTCTCGGTTAAAATAACGTCGAACTGCTTTGGATCCTTTACAAGCTGCATTGCACAGTTGTCAACAAGCATATGCTCGTAGGTCACTTCCGGATAATCCTTGGCAACTTCCTCAACCACCTTTCTCCAAAGGCGGGAGGAGTCAAGAACGTTAGCCTTATCCACGCTTGTCACCTTCTTGCGACGCTTCATGGCAATATCAAAGCCTCGCTTTGCAATACGGCGAATCTCATTCTCATTATATGTAAGGGAGTCACAGGCTGTCATCACACCGTCAATCTCTGTGGTGCTTCGCTCTCCAAAATAGAGCCCCCCTGTAAGCTCACGCATAATCATCATATCAAAGCCATCTCCGATAATATCATCCCGAAGCGGACATGCTCCCTTCAACTCCTGATACAAATATGCCGGACGAAGATTTGCAAACAAATTCAACTCCTTACGAAGCTTCAAAAGACCAGCCTCTGGACGAAGTTCCGGAGCCAACTTATACCAAGGAGATGTTGCTGTATTTCCACCAATGGATCCCATCAAAACAGCATCGCTTGCCTTTGCCTGTGCAATGGCCTCATCAGTCAATGGCACTCCCGTTGCATCAATGGAACAGCCTCCCATCAAAATCTCATCATAGGTAAATGTATGACCAAAGGTAGCACAAACCTTATCCAAAACCTTCTGGGCTTCTCTCACTACTTCTGGACCAATACCATCACCATAAATTACTCCCACCTTGTAATCCATAACTATACTTCCTTCCCATTCAACTTTACACTTTACTATAATAAAGTATTCCCAGACTCTTTTCAACCAAAACATTGCATAAAAAAGCAAAAAAAAAGCCTTCTTTTATGGGCATTAACGCATTATTGCCACATTTGTGGATTAATACCAGGATATAGGGATATACATCACACTGCCGGGCACGCTTTCGCTACCCGGACGCTGGTAGCGGAACATAGAGGCGTTTTAAAAAAGACCCTTGCCATAAAAAGACAAGGGTCTAACATTTCAAAATCATCATACATTTATGACATACTTCTCATAGCCTCTGCAACCTCAGAAATCTTGGTCAAATAACCATTCATCTCTTCCATAGCATGCATACTGCTTTCACTTAATGCAAGAGCGGTTTCAGAAGATGCAGCCACCTCCTCAGATGTGGCTGAAAGATTTGCAATACTGTCTGTAATCCGTGCATTGGCATCCAATACATCTGCAACAGATTCTGCCACCCTTGCCACGCCCCCTGTAAGGGAATGGGTGTTATTCTGGATATCCCCAAGTTTCTCACCAGTAGAATTGATCATCTCGTTTTGGCGAACAATACATTCTGTTGACTTCTCCATACTATGAATTGCAATCTCTGCTTCATCGGTAAGCTTTGTAATAATAGCACCAATCTGTTCGGTCGCTTGTCTTGTCTCTTCCGCCAACTGACGAATCTCATCAGCAACCACGGCAAATCCCTTACCAGCTTCACCAGCTCTAGCTGCCTCAATCGAAGCATTCAACGCCAACAAATTGGTCTGTGAGGAAATACCAAGAATCGTATCTGTAATAGCATCCACGTCGTGAATACGATTGTTCAGATTATTGGTAGACTCCTCTGTCTGCTGGTTGATTCTGGCAACCTCCTTAGCCTGCTCCTCCAACTGATTGATAAGTTTCACACCCTCTTCCACTGCTACACGAGTGGAGTCTGAAAGCTGGCTCATCTCCTTGGTCTGCTCGTCTACTTCCTGCAAAATATTCTGAATCTCAACAGTATGCATAGTCTGCTGTTCCACTGCCTCAGCGGTCAGTTTCGTGCTCTCTGCAATACCATTTGCAGAATCATGATTGTCAGCCATACACTCATTTAATCTATCCGATACTTCTGTAGCCAGTGTAAACTGTTCTGCCAAATCATTGGCATGCTCCACAATCTCCTTAGCCACATTCGCCTGTTTGGCAGCATCCTTCTCAATCTGTCCAATGGTCTCTTCCTGATGTCTCTGCTGTTGTGCTGAAATCAAAATCTCTGCCGTGGCAGCCACAGCCACTGCAGCCACCTGAATAATGTAATCCGGAAGGCAATTCTCTGTAGCAATAAACGCCGCATGGTAAACATCATAAGCAATAGCACTTGCCACAGCCATAACAGCTCCCAGCTTAACTATCTTCACCTTCTGGAACATCATAACCAGAACAGCAATCGGAAAGATGATAACAAAATAAAAGAAATTATCTCCTGTAAACAACATAAATAAAAAGAGTAAAAATACAGGGTAAATACAAATATGATGATAATTATCCTCATATCTCTTCTTCTTAAATCCGAACAGCAACATAAATACAGTTTCCACACCAACTACAAGTGTGATGATTCTGCCAATGGAAACGCCCTTCATAATAACTGACGTAATTTCCAAAGCAATCATAGCGATTGTAATCATCATACCAATCATCATACCTATCTGATTGCGTTCTCCCATCTGCTTCTTTTGTAATGTCATACTATCTTCCCCCGATTCCTTTGTATATCGCTCTATATTATCTGTCGGTCCCACGAAAACACTTACATATATTCTACAACATAATGTGGAAAATCACAATCTAAAAATAAATATACCACAATATGTTGCCCATTTAACATTTTGCATTCTTTATGAGCAATTACAACTCAATCGATCCAGGCCATCGCCCCCCTGCTTTTCTCTTACAGGAGGTCTATAATTCTCCAGCTGTTGCATCACACCCTTCACAACTGCATACTCCATAGCCTCTTCTCTGGTAATGCTTTTGTGCTCACAGAAACGCTCTAAATACTCTTCCTGTGCCTGATTCATGATCCTCTCCTCCTCACTCAATCAAATCTGCCAATGTAGTGGTGTCAATCACACCTCGGATTGCATCATCCAGTTTTTTCCATAGTGGCAATGTGCTACACTGCCCTGCCCGCTGGCAAACATTGTCCTCTTCAGCCAAACATGCCACCGGTGCCATATTTCCCTCTGTAAGGCGAAGAATATCACCAATGGTATATTCCTGTGGCTGTCGGGACAAGGTATATCCCCCCTGAGGGCCCCGGACACTATTTACAAACCCCGCCTTCTGAAGCACCGACACCACCTGTTCCAAATACTTATCAGAAATCTCTTGTCTGGAAGCCACATCCTTAATACGCACCGGCTTTCCCTGACTATTCCGGGCTAAATCCAGCAAAAATCGAATGGCATATCTGCCTTTTGTTGATACTTTCATAGCTTCACTCCTTTTCCTACCATTTTGATAGGATTATTTTACTATGAGTTTATAATTCTTCCACCCCCTTGTCAATGGAAGGCTGAAAAATCAATTTGATCCAATTCTTCTTCACTAAGATTGAAAGCCGCTTCATAAACCTTTTCCATTACAATTTTTCCCTTGTCATCATATTCTCATCCTCTTTTGCTCATAGTTTGTAAGTGTATCGTTACTATATATTTTAATATATAACCTCCAAAATTGAAATAAAAAAAACACTTTGCAGCCCCCCTGAGACCACAAAGTGTTTTGTTTTACTCTTGAGATTCTTCCATCTCCGGAATTCTCTCTAATCCATCAGCATCTGCACTCACTTGCGGAGTGTCGCTTGCTTCATCATCGTTATATACTTCGATTTCTTTGATGGCGTGTTCATTGCCCTGTACCAGATAAGTATTCTCGCTTCCACAATGTGGACATATCTTACCGTGTTCTACCGTACCATAGGTCTGTTGACAATCCTCACAGTAGGTCACTGCCGGGATCATCTCCACTTCCAGTTCACACCCCTGCATAATTTCGCTCTTAGAGCATTTCCAGTTCCAGCAGTCCACCAGATATTCCGGGATAACTGTAGAAACCTCTCCCACCTGCAAGGTAACTTTGTTGACACGGTTCACATGATTCTCTACTGCAAGCTCCTCAACGGTCTTCACAATATGAAACACGATTCCTAATTCATGCATACTTTCACTCGTCCTTTATTACTTGTTCTTCGCTGCGTATGCTTCCTTGTATTCTTTAATCTGACGCTTCTCTTCTGCAGTCTTTGGAGTAAATACGATCTTAGCCGCACGCTTTAACTCGTATGGAATGATCTTCTTAAACTTATCCTCAGCCACTGTCATCTCAGAACATTCTGGATGATCTCTCTTTAAGTAGATGGCATCAAACATACACTTGGTTGTACATACACCACAACCGATACACTTATTCTCATCGATAATGGTTGCACCACATCCAAGGCAGCGAGATGTTTCAATCTTAACTTGCTCTTCTGTCAGTGTCAAGTGTGCATCCTTAAATGACTTGTCTGCAACACTGCTATCTACACCTTCCACCTGACGTGAAGAGTTGTCATAACTCTCAACCTTGATGTTATCTGTGTCAATCTGAATGAACTCCCAACGATTCAAACCGATGGTCATATGTCCACCCTGTACGTATCTATGCAATGTCTCAGAGGCAAACTTACCTGCTGCGATTGCATCGATAGCAAACTTAGGACCTGTATAAACATCACCACCGATGAAGAGATCAGGAGCACCCTGTACCTGATATGTAACCTTATCAGCAACAAGAGCAGGTCCTCTAAATTCAACGTTCTCATCCTTCAGCAAATCGCCCCATACAGAAGCCTGACCTACTGCAAAGATCACTCTATCGCACTCAAGTGTGATTGTCTCATTCTCATCATACTTAGGATCAAATCTACCCTCGGCATTAAATACCTGTGTACACTTCTTAAAGACAATACCGGAAACCTTGCCGTCAGTAACAAGTACTTCCTTAGGACCCCAGCCACACTTAATGGTTACGCCGTCTTCTCCAGCCTCACGAATCTCTTCGTCAGATGCCGGCATAGAACCTTCCGGCTCCAAGCAAAGCTGTGTTACTTCTGAAGCACCATTTCTGGCACTTACTCTGGATGCATCAATAGCAACGTTACCACCACCGATAACGACTACCTTACCACCAAATTCAGCACCGCCACAGTTAGCATCCTTCAGGTAATCGATTGCTGTAAATGTGCCTTCTGCATCATCACCCGGGACTCCGGGACGACGACCTGCGCTACATCCAATTGCAATGTAGAATGCCTTGTAGCCCTGTGCACGAAGCTCATTCAGACTAATGTCCTTACCAACCTCAACGCCGGTCTTAATCTCAACACCCATCTCTCTCATAACGTCGATTTCAGCTGCGATAACATCCTTCTCCAACTTGTAGGAAGGAATACCATAGCGAAGCATACCACCTGGTTCAGCGTTCTTCTCAAATACAGTAGGCTTATAACCTTTCTCTGCCAGGAAGAATGCTGCTGATAAACCTGCAGGACCACCACCGATAATAGCAATCTTCTCATCCCAATGATCTTTGTATGTACTAGCTGGGATAACTACCGGAGGAACATATCTTGTCTCAGCATTCAAATCCAAATCTGCAATAAACTTCTTAACTGCATCGATAGCGATTGGCTGATCGATGGTACCTCTGGTACAAGCATCCTCACAGCGACGGTTACAAATGCGACCACAAACAGCTGGGAATGGATTCTGCTTCTTGATCAGTGCAAGGGCATCTCTGTACTGTCCCTGTGCAGCCTTCTTCAAGTAACCCTGTACTGCGATATGTGCAGGGCATGCACTCTTACATGGTGCAGTACCTGTCTTATGTGTATTCACGCGGTTGTTGTCACGATAATCGGGATCGTAGAACTCCTTGCCCCATTTCACGTGATCCGGCAACAACTGCTTAGGATATTTCACTTCACTTCCATCTTTCTGGCAAAGCTTCTGTCCCAGGCGGGTAGCACCTGCCGGGCAATACTCTACACATCGACCACAGGCAACACACTTATCCTTATCAACATGTGCAACATATGCAGAACGTGACATATTAGGAGTGTTAAATAACTGTGATGTACGAAGTGCATTACAAATATTAACGTTACAGTTACAGATACCAAAAATCTTGTTCTCTCCATCGATGTTGGTAATCTGGTGAACAAAACCGTTCTCTTCTGCTCTCTTTAAGATGGCAAGTGCTTCTTCCTTAGTGATATCGTGACCCTTATTGGTCTCACGACAGTAGTCTGCGAAATCACCAACACCGATACACCATGCGAAATCGTCATCAGCTACACCTTCACCGATCACCTTACGGGATGCACGACAGGAGCAACGACCTACACCAATCTTACCTTCGTATTTGCTGAGCCAGTAAGAAAGCTTCTCAATATCAATAGCTTCGTTATCCATCTCAATAGCTTTCTCAACAGGAATAACGTGCATACCTACACCGGCACCTCCCGGAGGTACCATCTGGGTAATACCCTCCAATGGGATGTATGTCATTCTCTCGAAGAAAGATGCCACATCCGGGTGATCCTTCAAACGAGGATTGCTGCCATCCGGAAGCTCTTCCATGTTAAACAACTCTGCAGAACCGGGTACAAACATAGGAAGAATGTATCTGCGCTCTGATTGTGGAGCGGTACGGCCATTGTGATCATAGTGGTAACCATAGTCATACTCCAACAAACCAATGTAGCTCATGTCATCCAAAAGCTTCTGGAAGCCATCTTTACCAAGCTTCTCAACCTTATCCTTGTTCATTTCACACATCTGATCGAAGGTGTAATGAGCTCTCTTTTTCATGGTGAGACCAACCTCAGCCATCTCTTCGGTGATGATTTCAGCAAGACCCCAGTATTCCGGATCTTCAACCTTAACCCCACCAATCATGTGACCTGCAACATCAGTAATCTTCTTACCCAAAGCGATAATCTTAGGACTTGGGTTTGCATCATGCTTGTGATTAGCCGGCCACTCATTGTACTTGTTCATGTCCATTTTTCTTTCTCTCCTCTTATAAAACTTTATATTGTTTCGTAAATGGTTTTATTAGTATATATTGTACCATTTTTTGACATTTTCTCAACCATTTTACCATGTGTAAGAATACCGGTTACTGCTTAAAATGTAACTCTCTTAAGCCCTCTACTTCATCGCAGATTTCCTGCAGGCTACATGCGCTGCAATCTGACATTACGTTCTTTAACATATGGTCGATGGTTTTGGTGATTTTCTCACCCTGTCTGATATCCTTATCCAATTGGTTGTAAGGGAAATCCGGGGCGGTAATAAAGATAATCTTTACAGCCTCCACCTTGGTGTTTCTATGAAAGCTCTGAAGCATCATATTTCCAACGGTTTTAAAGTCAAGGCCATTTGCAATGGCATCCTTGGACACGCGAACGCTCTCCCGTTCGTGCATAGAAGACACCCGCATCATAAAGCCTTGTGGATTCACACGATAGCGCACATACTCAATGTTGCGAATGGCATTGTAAAGGGTGTTCCCTTCACCCATCTCCTCCCCGCGGACTCTTGCCATAGCAATTCTGGCGTAAGGGACATCTGCTTTTATTTCCGGAAGATCCGGTCCCACAAGCAGAATCTCATCCTGTGAAACAAGATTCTTATCATCCGTAATTGCGGTTCCGCCTAAAGCGGGAATGGAGGCACTGCTACCTCCCAATTCATACGCCATATCCGAGCGAAGAATCATATTGTCTTTGCCAACATCCGGCCAGTTAACATCAGCCTCTATTGGCAAAGACTTGGCCTCACACTCTAAAAGCATCCCATTCCAACTAGCAATTATTTCATCGTATAGTTTCATTACAGATGCTTATCCCTCTTAATCTTATCGTAGTGCTTGTTCATCATTGGCTCTAAGAGTGTCATCATCTTCATATCCAGGTTGAAGAAATAAACGATAAAGCTCAACACAAATAAGCAAACAAACACGATAGCAATAATCAATAATACATGTAAAAATGTTGCCATAACACTTCCTCCTATCTAGCCATTCCCTTTTGACGAGCGAACTCAGCTGCTCCTAATGCACCCATAAGCTGTGGGTCGATTGGAAGATCGATTACCTTAAGGTTCAACACCTTCTCAATTGCTTCCTTCAAACCGTCATTTTTCGCACAGCCACCTGTCAAGGTAATGGAATCCACGGCACCTGCCTTCTTAGACATTACGAAACATCTCTTTGCCACAGAAAGCTCAATACCTGCTGCAATTTCGTCCATTGGCTTACCCTCTCCCACAAGAGAGATAACCTCTGACTCTGCGAATACCGTACACTGTGCTGTGATTGGAATCACATTCTTTGCCTTCAGGGAAAGCTTAGAGAATTCATCCAATGACATCTCAAAGGCCTTGGCCATAGTCTCAAAGAAACGGCCGGTGCCGGCTGCACACTTGTCGTTCATAGCAAAGTTTAGAACGGTTCCGTCAGCATCAATAGCAATACCCTTAACATCCTGCCCACCGATATCGATAATAGCCTTAACCGAAGGGTCTGCAATATGTACGCCCATTGCATGACAGCTAATCTCAGAAATATTCTCGTCTGCAAAAGGCACCTTATTACGGCCATATCCGGTACCTACTAAGTAATCTAAATCTTCTGCGCTGTTTAATTCAGGAACCTGTGCAATGGCTTCCTTTAAAGAATCTTCACAGCTGAGTACTGCGTTAATACGAGAACGAAGGGTAACATTTGCTACCATCTTACCGGTCTCGTCAATAATCACACATTTTGTGTATGTACTTCCTGAGTCACATCCACCATAATACTTCATAATATTTACTCTCCTTACTGTCTATCAAATCTTATCTTTACCATGAATGTTCATCCGGAAGAACTTCCAATGATGGATCCAATGGTTCCTCGTTAAATACCGTTCTCATATAGCGGTTAACCTGATCTCTGATTCCCTGACGAGATACAATACGTGGGTCAAACAAATCATGAGTTACCCAAATCAAATGAATACCGCGCTCTCTTGCCTTCTCCTCGAACTGTCCATGCATACCATCCAAAGCTTTACATGCCATATGCTCCCAAAGGATAACGGTATCTGCATTGAACTCCTCACAGAACTCCCAAAGCTCATCAAGAAGTACCTTGTATCCACCGTGTGTACGGTTACGCATGATCATATTCTCAGTAAGCCATGCCATATCATAGATGGCCTGTTCTCTGTTTTCCGGTGTATCCTCTTCTGCAATCATCTTGGTGGAAACCATAGAAAGCATATCTGTAAGCGGAACAATACCCCAGCAATTTAAAAGCCAAAGCAAGAAGTCGAAATAGAAGTGAGACTGTACACCCCAGATAATAGCACGGTGACGATATTCTCTCGCCATCATCTTCTTCTCTTTGTATGCCTGCTCTGCCAATGCAGAAATCTTGCGGTCAACCTCAACAAATTCCGGAACCTTACCGCAGATAGCCATATAGTTGGTCTCTGTGTAAAGGGCCAGGTTAGAACCGAATACCTGTGGGTAATCTGTCTTGTTCATATCCAACCAATCCATACGATGACGGGTGGACTCGTTTACACGCTTCGCACATTCAAAGTAGTATTTCCAATCCCATTTCTCTCCTGTATGCTCCTCGATAAATGCGATAGCATTGCGGATTTCCTGTGCAGCATATTCCTGTACATCATCCTCTCTGTGACGAAGTGGAGCTGCCAACTGGAATACAGGAATGCCATCCTCAAGTTCAAGTCTCTTAGAGATAACACCGTTACCCATCAAAGAACCATCACAGGTGGTGTTACACTGAACAGCACATGCCCCAAGGATTGGTGCATCATCATCAATGGAAAGGCCTGCCTCTGCTTCAGGCATTGGGCAAACATCTCCGGGAAGTCCATACTCTTGCGCCACATCAATGTAGTGAAGGGCTGCTGTCTGATTCAAGAGAACAGCAACGTATGTGGATGGTGTCTCACGGCTCAATCCCTTAACGTTAGGGAATCCCATAAGTACAGCTGTCATCTCGTTCTCGTCCACAAGACAAACCTTCTTGGAAAACTCTGTATCATTGCCAATACGTCTGTCGCCTCTGAACAAGTTGTCCAAAAGCTTAGCCACGTCATATACAACCAAATCCTGCTCTAAGTGGCAAATTCTAAGGTATGGTCCGCGTAGGCCCTGGGTGTGTTTATCTACCATCATTGGCACTGCCAAATAATTCACCATCCAACGATAGCGGAACATAGCCTTAACATTGCGAGGCTTCATTACGAATTTGATCAGTACGCTCATAATGTACAGCCATCTTGTGTAATCATACCAAGTATCCTTAAACCCACGCCATTCACGACGTTTTCTAACCTTACCGTCGGTGAAAAATCTGCCTAATTCTTCCGCGCCTACTTCTTTAGCCATTATTTCGCACCTCCTTGGATTTTCTTAATCTCAATACTCTCAACAAACGCCTGTACTCTTGTACGCATCTGTCCTGATGTACCAATAGAATATGGACGGTCAACTGCCAAAACAGGATAACCATAATCGTCTCGCATAACAACGGTACCTACCATGCGCTCATATGCCCATGGATCGCAGAATTTAATCTGCTCGTAAATAATACCGTCCGCATTGTATTCCTTGGCAACCTGTTCCACATACTCACGGCGTCCAACCACCTTTGGTGTATCCCAATAACGTGGACACTGACCTCTCTTCAGGTACGCACGACACACCTGTGTCAACGCATCCTCATCATCTGTAAGTACAATCTCATCACGCCCCGGCAAAGATCCCAAACAGAAACGGTCTGCACAAACATATGCACCGGAATCCTCTACCAGCTTAATAACATCAACATCGTCCACCTCAGAACCTACAAAGACAACTCTTGCTCTAAACTTGCTGTCTGCATCAGGTTCCCTTGTCTTAACCTCCTCTAAGGTCTCTCTCAGCTTATCCATTAAGAGATACTTAGGCGCAACATAGGTTGCCATGGTAAGAATATGATACTCGTAACCGGTAATGCGAGGATTCTCCTCCTTGCGGAAGTCTCCCAATTCCCGAATAATGCGACAGAGCTCATTGTGTTCTTCCACAGCTTTGCGAATAGCTCCATCAGATACATCAATGCCATACTTCTCCTGCAAAGGCTTTAAGATATGATTCTTACACTGTAATACATACAGGTCTAAACCGTTCTGATCCCCCTTCTGTGGAATCTCCATAAACTCGTAGAAGAAATTCTCCTTACCAGCCCCCATGGTATTCAGGAGTTCCATATTCTCTACGCAACGGTTCATCATAGAACAACCATCCGGCGAGATAATACAATCTGCAAAATTGAATCCTCCCTCCATAGCTCTCTCTAAAAGAGCTCTTGTGTACTCGCAAAGAAAGCTGGTCATATAATATGTAGCCATCTCCATAGAACCGGTGCGAGGTGCTCGCAAGCGCACAGAAAAGGTGCCCGGCAAATTCAACAGTGGCTCCGGAATGTTTTCACATACCGTAGCTACACATTTTTTGCCTTCGTCCTGGGCTTGACGAATCAAGTCGTTGTTTGCTTCTTCCAACAACTTTTCAAAGTAGTATAGATGCTTTAAATCCTTCATTTGTTTCCCCCTTTTTCTTATATGATGCCCATCTTTGTTAAGGCTTCTTTCGCCCCCTTGACAATTGGCGCTTCATCATTTAGATAAAATACGTTCTCCCCTTTCAGATCAAACTCTGCAAGGGAAGCATCCGATAGGATATAGGACAAAACCGGTATATCCCCCAAATCCATATATTCCTTCACTCCTAAATCAGGCAGTCTGTTGGCAATTGCCCCCACCTTTTCATACATCACCAACTCATCTGCAACTTTCTTGATAGTCTGTACTACTTGCGTACCCTTTCTGCTGGAGTCTGTAATCAAAAGCAGGTGTGTTACCTTTTCCATTACACGACGATTGATTTGTTCTATACCAGCTTCACCATCTATTACAATATAGTCATAATTGCCTGCCAAAATACCAATAACTTCCTTCAGGTAACTATTAATCTTGCAGTAGCATCCTGCCGCCTCCGGACGGCCAACGGCAATAAAAGAAAAGCCATCCATCTCAACCAAGGCGTCGAGTATCTGGGTTCTGGCTTCTCCTAGTAATTCGATTGCTGCTTTGGCGTTACCATCTTCTGCGTTAGCCACAACCTCTTTGCGGATGTCATCTACTGTCTTAGTAACATTCACGCCAAGAGCCGTGGAAAGGCCAACTGCCGGATCTGCATCAATAGCCAAGATTCTCTTGTGGGGATATGCCGCAACTAAGAGCTTCACCATAACAGCAGCCAGAGAAGTTTTGCCAACACCACCCTTGCCTGCCACAGCAAGAATCGTAGCATCTCTTTTCTCGCTATTCATCTTCTTGTCTCCCTTAAAACTTCTAATAACCCCCTAGTGGGGACCTTGAGAAAATTCTAACATAACAAGGGGCGATTTGCGACTCACAAATACACATTTGGGGAAAAATGTCATATTGCACAAATCGTGTCGCACATATTCATATAATTTGCACACCGTGTTTTATGCCACACTTCCGCGTGTATGTTGCGCAAGGATTGGATGATGCCTATGGGCTGCTAACTTCCATTCCCTTTGTCCCTATCTCCTTGCTGCAACAAAAAAAGACCGACCAAATGGTCGATCTTAATTCTTCTTAAAGGATTATAAATCAATTCTTCCTGCGTACTCACTCTCACCTGAAGTAACAACATAATATGCTGCTCTCTCTTCCGGCTTTAAGTATACCTTGATGTCGTGAATAGCCTTTCTCTTATTCTCAGCCTTAAAAGCCTGCTCTGCTTTAGCAATCACATCATCTACCTTAACCTCTTCTCCGGCGAACTGAAGAACTGCTGTCTTAGTAGCAACAACTTTCTTTGTTGTCTTCTTTGCTGTAGCCTTCTTTGCTGTCTCTGTTGCTTTCTTTGCTGTTTTCTCTGCTGTGGCCTTTACAGCCTCTGCCTTCTTTTCTGCAGTTGCCTTAACTGCCTCTGCTTTCTTTTCTGCAGTTGCCTTAACTGTCTCAGTTGCCTTTTTAGCTTCTTCAGCCACTTTCTTAACATCTACCTTTTTGTTCTCTGCCATCTCTAACTCCTTATCTGCAAAAGACCCAATAAACTAACTCTGTCCATTATAATCCTTTTATTCCCAAAAATCTAGTGTGACATATACGAATCTAACGTAGAAAAAAAGCTATTTGTTGTAACTTCTGAACTAGTGGGGGCAGAAATCTTATCCCAAAGCTTTGTATTGAAATGAGAATAATACTCTTTTTCAATGGCGGATTTCACATCTTCCATAGCCTGTTTTTGTCTCTGTTCTACAATCACAAGCTTGTTCTCCTCAGAGAGTTGTTCGTTATATTTATTTCTACACTGGAAGAAATAATATCCATCCTCTGTGGTGATTTTTGATGACACCTCATCGTTATCAAGGGAGAATACCACATCCTCAATGGCCTTTTCGTAGGTTCCTCTCCCAAAGGTTGCCTTCATAGAATCCAGTTCATTATAACTACTGGCCAAACGGTCAAAGGAGACTCCGTTTTTTATCTTTTTATCGATCTTGTCGGCAAGCTTCTCATTCTTGACCATTAGCACATAGGCGTCAATGACTCTGGCCTCATCCTCGCTGACATTGCCATCCACGCTTTCCATCAAAGAAACATACATTTTCTCTGCAAGGGCATATCGTGCATACATCTGTTGAACATCAGACTTTGAGGCCCCGGTATATGATTTTTCTTTTCGATTTAAAGAATCATAATAGGCCTTGGCAGCCTTATCCACCTCTTCCTTCTCTGCATCTGATAATGTAATCTCCTGCTGCATTGCATACAAATTCAAGGCATACACCTTTGTCAAATGACTGAGCACCGCATCCTTGATGCTATCTTCCATTGCTCCCGTATCATATTCCTCTGTCCACAAATCTGTTCCGTACAAATTTCCATACAGGTTCTTGTAGTTTGCCAAATAAACCTTTGCCTCTTCCTTTGGACAGGACAACTCACCAATCTTAAATACATCGCCCCGACCGGACTTAGAGTCAAAATAAATCTGTCTTTTTCCCACAGAACATCCTGTGAACAGCGTGCTCACAATAAGCATTCCACACAACAGTCCTGCAGCAAACCTCTTATGTCTTTTCATTAATCTTATCCCTCAACAATCAAATATCTGCCATCACCAATGGAAAAGACTTCTTCCGCATCCAAAATCTCCTCCGGACTCATGCCAACAATATCCATTTCTTCTTCCAAATATGCCATCACTTCATCCTGATTCCGGCACACCACAGCCATACAGTCCTCCAGAAAAGCCTCGGCCTCCTCAAAGTTCTCTGCCACTTTCTCCGGAAACAGCTGTAACTGCTGCTCTAAAAACGCCTCTACACAAGCCTCGTCATATTCATAACTACTCATGATATAAACCTCCTATATACTTCATATAACTTCCGGTTACACAGGGTTATCCATCCCTATGCCCGGCACGCTCTCTTTTCAAAACCAAGCTATAGTATAACCACAACCGCCCCACAAAGCAATAGCTAGATGGAAATGGTTTCCTCCAGGGCGAAGGAGTAAATTAAAATTTCCTTCACCGGTAGATTCAGGCTGCGTTCCAACGCTCTGCCATACAATTGCAACTGAATTTGATATCGGTTGATCAGTTCTTGGGCACTACTTACCCGGTCGGTTTTATAGTCAAGCAACACAATGCCTCCGTCTTCAACGAAAAAGACGTCAATGATTCCCTGCACCAAAAGAGTGTCATTGTTTTCTTTTGCATCCAAAAACAGCTCCCCAGGAGTAACACTCATGACAAATGGTTTCTCCTTATAGAGTTCGTCTGCCTCAGCCGCCACACCCATTCTGCCGGCAAGTGGTGTTGCAAGGAATTTTTCCAGTTTATCCTCCAAAAGCAGATCCCGCTGGTTAGAAGAGAGATACCCTTTTTGGCACATGGCATCTAACTGTGTTTGCATCGATGCATGGGATGCAAAATCATAACACTCCAGGAAGCGATGCATTGCCGTTCCACGAAGTGCCCCCTGATTCACACCACCAGCTTCTCTCTTTGAAACAAAGGATGGCACGGTAGGTTCGAATTCTTTTTCCAAAAAATCCGGTCTCTTAACTTCCTCAGGTTCAAAAAACTCTTCCATACGCCGGTGCTTAATTTCGGACACAGAGTATTTATTCTTATAAGGTTCTGACTGTTCATAAGGATACACATAGGTCAGCTGTTTGGAAATTGCCTCCACCATCTCGGCGGATACCTGTGGATGAAGAAGCCTCTCCTTTGTCTGCTGTCCCTCCAGAAGCTGCGCCACTTCAGAGACTACCACCTGTGCCGGTGTCACTACCGTAATAGGGTAGATATCACGCTTACTTGCTGTAGAGCGCACCACCCATTCCATAAAGCTATTGGCGCTTTCACGGACACCAAGAGATAGGCGCCCCCGATTTTCCTCCCATTTTTCCAGAACCTTGTCTGTATCCTTCACCGTACCTACAAGTATCATTTTTTCTTTTGCACGGGTCATGGCCACATAAAGGACACGCATCTCCTCCCCATACATATCCCACTTGTTGGCCCGGGCCACGATTCGTTTATAAAGGGGGGTGTCTGTGGTCTGACCGGACAAATCTCTTGCCTCCAGCCCAATGCCCAGATCCGAATGCAAAAGCATCATGCCGCTGCTATCCGCCTTATTAAATTGCTTTCCCATACCAGCCACAATGACAACCGGGAATTCCAGACCCTTACTCTTGTGAATACTCATAATAGACACTGCATCATCGTTCTCACCAATGATTGCCGCCTCGCCCATTTCCACGCTGTACTCTCCAAGCTTTTGAATATAATTTACGAAATGAAACAGCCCCTTGTAGCTGGTGGACTCATATGCCACTGCCTGGTCCATAAGTTTCTGCAGATTTGCTCTTCGCATTTCCCCTCGAGGCATTGCCGTTACATATGCCAGGTATCCTGTTTCCTCCATCAAATCCTCTAGCAACTGATGGATAGGAATATCTTGTATCATTTCTCTTTTCTTATGCAAAAAATCTAAGAAAGATGCCACCTTCTCATCCTGAGGATGTGTATGGGCATACTCCATAAGAGACGTCATGAGCGACTTTTTCTTCTGCGAGATATGAACCAAGTCCTCATTGGTAAATCCAAAGATTTCGGAGTGGAGAACTGCCGCCAGGGGAATATCCTGATAGGGATTATCCAGCACCCGCAACAGATTCAGCATGGTTTCTACTTCTCTGGTGGTAAAATATCCCGTCTTACTCTCTGCAAAAGCAGGAATTCCATTTTCCTGAAGAACATCGATAAAGGAATCCGCCCATGCACCGGGGCTTCGCATGAGAACCACCACATCGGAAAACTTCATTTTTCTCAGCTTTCCTGTCTCTTTGTCTGTAACCATCTGATGGCGGCAAAGCCTATTGATCCGGTCTGCCACCAGCTTGGCTTCAAAGGCAACCTTGTCCTCAGCGTCAGAAGAATCTCCAATGAGAATCTCCCCCTCAAACATACCTTCCGCAGGAAGGTATTGGCTGGCTCCACAGTATAATGCGGCCTCCTCATTGTATTCCACATCTCCCAAATCCCTATGCATCAGCTGATAGAATACATCATTGGCAAAGGAAAGCACTTGTTCTCTGCTTCGAAAATTCTTCGGCAAATCAATAGCCACACAGCCCTCTTCTCCCTTGGTATATCGATCATACTTATCTACAAACAGCGATGGGCAAGCCTGACGGAATCGATAAATACTCTGCTTTACGTCTCCCACCATAAAAAGGTTGTGCTGTCCCTTGTCTTCTCTTGTGATGGCAGTCAGTATCTCTTCTTGAATGTAGTTACTATCCTGATACTCATCAATCATAACCTCGTCAAACTGCTTTTGAAATTCTATGGCAGCCTGCTTACATTCATGGGTGTCCTTATCCTTTAAGATATCAAGAGCGAAATGTTCCACATCCGAAAAATCCAAAATGTTCTTTCTTGCTTTCAACGCAGCAAAGGTTTTCGCAAAACACTTTGTCAAGCGAACCAGTTCCTCGACATATGGTCGCTGAGATTGCATCTCGGTTACTACCTCTTCCAGACTCTTGGCACAGTAATCCTTTATACAGCTCTCTATTCTCTTTTTGATCTCATCCCGACGACTCTTTACTCCCTCAAGTATGTCTACATCTCTGTCATAGTTTCTCGGCTTACGGCCAATCTGCCCATATTTGCACTCTCTGATGGCCTCGTAAAACCTCTGTCTTTCCCCATACGCAAGCAGATCTTCATACATCACAATATCCGCTTCCAAACCTGCCTGATAGCAATCCGGTCCATCCGGCAACCGGCAAGTTTCCAGTAATCGTTTTGTATCTTCTAAGGCTTCTTCCACTGTGCCCCGGATGAGAGAAATCATCCATGCAAACCAGTCGGTGTTTACCAGTTCTTTCACATTGGTAACCTGATATGGCTTTGCCAATGTATCCAACCACTCATCCGGCCAGGGGAAACTCTGGGATTTTTGAAAAAGGGTGTGCACAATTTCTGTCACCGGCCCATCGGAATTCTCTTTCCCATAGGCATCAATCAAAGCGATAAATACAGAGTTCTCCTCACACTTTGCAATGTCATATTGCTCCTCCATCATGGCGTCCATGGCAGCATTTTCCAACAGCTTCATCTCACCCTGGTCACCAATGCGATAGCCGGGTTCCAAATCAATCTCATAGAAGTGATTGCGAACCACGTAACTACAAAAGCTGTCGATGGTGGTGATAAATGCTGTGTGAACCAAGGTAGCCTGACGAAGCAAATGGGGATTTTGGGGATCCTTTTCCAAGGCATCGTTAATGGCATCCAGTACACGCTGGCGCATTTCCGCTGCTGCTGCTCTGGTAAATGTCACCACAAGGATCTCATCAATATCCACCGGGTGCTTTGTATCTAATACCTTTTGAACAATTCGCTCCACTAACACCGCTGTCTTTCCGGAACCGGCTGCCGCCGACACCAGCATATTCTTTTCTCTTGTATCAATGACTTTCTGTTGTTCATCTGTCCACTTAGTCATCTGATTGTCCCTTCGCTATTTCCAAATCTCGTTTCATATTCTCCACAATTCGGTCCCTGTCCTTCTCCTCTGACAGCTGACGGAATTCATATCCCGGCATCCTGCTATCGAAGCCGCAGATACTGTGAAAATCGCAATAGGTGCATCCCGTCATATCTCCCATCTTATATGGCTTGCAATCGATATCACCCTTTACCATATGCTCTCCGTATTCTCTTACCAGAAGATTCACGTAATCTCTCAGCACCTGAAACTGTTTGATATCCAGTGCCTTTGTTGTGGCATCCAACGTTCCGTCTGCCTTTCGGCCAGCCGGAATCACGTTAGACTTTCCTTCCAAACCGTGATGCAAGGCTTCGATGATATGATCATCCCTATTTAACACCCCTCGCATCTGCAGTTCTTTTAATAAAGCGTCCTCTTTTCCATATTTTCTCACCGCTTCACCGGAGAGAAATGGCTTGTGGATGTGATAATAAAACATAGCCCCCGGAACAATCTCCTTATCCGGATACTTTTCTTTAAGGCCTTCCATGGTTGCGCTAAGATACATAACCAGCTGCACCTGCAATCCATGGTAAAGCTGGTTCAAATCCACATCCTTTTTCCCCGACTTGTAATCCACAATCTTAACATACACTTTATCCGGTTCTTCACACAAATCCACGCGGTCCACTTTGCCCACCAGACGCATGGTATGCATTTCGTCTAGCCGGAACCTTAAAGCCTCCACGTCACTGACTGCATCAAAGGATACCTCGTAAGCCTTTGGCACAAACGCCCCTTTTCGCACTTGTTCGGTCAAAACCCAGACGGTCTGTGATAGGGTGGCTTCCATTCTGCGTAAAAGATAGGTATCTCTGGCAGATTCCATAACCTGGGTTTTTGTCATGGTCTGATAGGTATGGCCAATGGCTTCCTTTACCAATGCATCCATTTGCTCCTGGGAAATGGTGTACCAATTCACGTCCTCCCTTGCTTCAAGTGCTCTGGAATAATACTCCAGCGCAGTGTGATAAAGGTTACCCATATCCATAGACTCAAAGCCATATTCCGCTCTTGGCTGAAGGTATAACCCATATTTTAGGAAATAACCATAAGCACAGCGGGCATACTGCTCCATACGGCTCACGCTTTCTGAGCGTTCCTTTCCAAAAATAGCGTCCACTGCCGCTGCTGAAAGCTGCTCACTCTTATGGGTATAATATGCCGCCTGCACAAGCTTTCTCATGGCGGTTTTATCCTGAGTTTCTTCCCATGCAAGCAGGCCCAAAAGCTCTTGTGGAATTTCATTCCCTGCGGCGCAATTTCGCAAGGCTTCCGCCATGTAATCCTTTGCCACCTCCGGGGTTAGCAGTTGATGAGAAACAGGTAGCGTTTCCATAGTTGTCACCGGCACTTGTGGAAACAGCTTCTCCAGCACACCAATGAGATAAGAGCGCCTTGTGGCATTTCCACCATTGTCCACTCTTGCGTAAGTAACCACAAGCTTCTCCGATGGCTGTGTCATAACAAAATAGAGATAAAAGCGCTGCATAAAAGCTTTCTCTCGGTCTGTCGGCGCCAAAATAAAATCTGCATCCCGTAGCTGCTGTCTCTCCATCTGCGTCAGTATGCCGCCACCTCCCATGTTTTTTGGAATGGCCCCATCACATGCTCCCACCAAATACAGCACCTTAATGTCAGAAAGTCGACTTCGCTCCATATCACCCACAACGATCCGATCATTTCCCGGTGGAATCACGCCGATGCGCAAGGCCTCAAATCCGGTAGAGAGAAGTTCGCCATACTCTGCCAAGCTCATCTCCTCATCTCCGAGAATTGCCACCAGCTTATCAATCAAATCCATAACCACCCCATAAACCTGCTGGTACTCTCTGGCCTTGCTTTCCTCACCTATGCCGTCAAACATTTCCCCTCGCTGCTTTAACTGCAATTCCATGTCATAGTAGGTAATCCATTGATATAATGCCTCTGATATGGCAGTCACCGTTCCCCGCTTGGCCGGAAATCTCTCATAAAACTGCCCCAATGGTTTTGCCAGCTTCTCGCGAATTTCATTGAGTTCCACCAACATCTCAGGGGTATACCCCATTGGCATATAGGTAAAGAGCTTTTTATATTTCCCGAACCCTCTGATGTTTGCCGCTAACAAATAGTTCTCCAATGCATCAATCTCTTCGATGCTAAGGTCTGTCATTCCAGAGCGAAGAAGACGCATCACACTCTCATAACTGCAGTTTTCCTCCACCATCATAAACAGGCTCTTCATGGCCTCGATAAATGGGTGAAACACGATTTCCGTCTTGGCATCTAAAAAATATGGAATGTGTAACTTATCAAAAATACCAGGAACTAAATGGGCATAGGTATCCATATCCGCACACACCACTGCAAAATCCTGATACCGCATATTTTGCTCTCGCACCTGTTTTTCAATCTCACAGGCCACATAGGTAAGCTCCTGGCGGGGATTTGACAAGCTGACCATGGCAAATGCATCCTTAGGGTCTTCTCCCGTAAATGGCTTTGCCTCCGGGCGAAATAGATTTTGTTCCAAATGCCACAGGTATCCTTCCGGAGAAAAACGACCTTTTGGGGAGGGCTCCAAACGAATGACAGGCTCAATGTCACAGCCAACACTTGTTGCCATCGTAGATAGTGTCAATGCCATGCGCTTTCCCATAGCAAACAAGTCCTGCTCCTTAGGCTCTTCAAACAGCCTCTCATCAGGCTCACAGGTCACAGTTACCATAACCTTATCTGCAAGGGTAAGTAGCATTTGCAAAAACTGATTCTGAATGGGGGTAAATCCGGTGAAACCATCAAACACCACCGTAGCTCCCCGCAAAATTGCTGACCGTTCCGCCACATCCATGAGCTTTTGCAGAATCTCCTCAGCAGTAATATATTTTCCTGCCAGACGACTGCGATACTCCTGATACAACACAAGGATATCCCCCGCCTTCTGACGAAAGTTATCCTGCATCTTGGGATGTGCCATCATCTCCTCTAAATTCTCCGGTGAAATATCATACTGCATCAGCTCAGAAATCAATGACTTTATCTGAGCAATATAGCCAGGTCTTCTACTGTTCTTCTGCAACACCTGCAGGTTATCCCGCTGTTCCTGAACAATCTTTCGCAACAGAAGATGCTTTCCTGTCTCTTCCAGCACCTGCAAGGTATCCGTTCCCAGTTCGTCAAACACACGATATGCCATCCTATCAAAGCTAAGCACATCAATATTCATAATACTATGGGCCGGATGCATAAAAACCAGCTGTTGCTGTGTATGCATCGTAAACTGCTCCGGTACCACTACCAGATAGTTTTTCTTCGGATATTTCATGGCCTCTTTTATAATTGTCTGATACAAATAAGTGGATTTTCCACTTCCCGCATTTCCCTGAATAAACTGTAAGGACATATTCCCCTCCATCGTAAAATTACATCCCCATTATACAAAAAAAAATGTGTGTAAACTAGATAAAAATCTAATTTACACACAACTGCTTCCGGTCTCTTATGAATTAGATGCTATGGTCGGAATTCTCTTCCGTCACATCCTCTACCGTTACTGTTTCAGCGTCGAATACATTATCTGTAGCCGCCTGTGCATGGGATGCAATTCCATGCATACCGCGCTCATACTTGATTGCGTCGTAGAGCATTGCATCAGCCTGATAGTAATATGGATTGGTGTAGAAAATACCAACAATACCACAAGTGATACCGGAAAGAAGGAACCATCCAATGAAGGACAAGTCAAATACAAATGCGTTCCACTTGTTACCTGTCATCATTTTCTTACTGGTTGCAAAAGCCTCCTCACGACTCATATCAGGATTCTCAGCCAAAAGATAAGGAATCATACGATATTCGTAGGCCTTAATGATACCCGGAATCACAAAGAGAAGCGACCACAGGAATACAAACAAATCCACCAAGAATAAAATCTTCACCCTGTTGAGATAACTCTTGTCAAATCCCTTGCCAAGTTCCTTGATATCAGCATCCTCCTTAATGTTCACATAGAAGAAACTCTTTGCTCCAAGAACCAATGGATTAAATACAAAGATTGCCAGTGGGATAGCGATTGCAATGACAATAAGCATAACGAGTGCAAACATTCCCATAAACATACCGAAAGCCACACTCTCTCCTCTGCCAAAGAATGGATCCACCATACCGGGAATTCCTCTGCCAAAGCTATCCACAATATCATCCTCGAAATCAGTGATAAATTCGTCTGATTCCTGCTGATTTTCATTCGAGAAGTTGTTTCCTCCAAAGGAATAACTCACGCCTGTTCCGCCTGTCAGCAGTGCTAATATCAATCCAACCAACACCATTTTCCAATAGTTGGCTGATACACGTTTCTTAGCAGCCTCCTTAATTGCTTTTCTGTTCCACATTTCCTCTTCCTCCGTTTTTGTTATATAACATCAGTTATTTTATATATTATACACATATTTATGGATTTGGCAAATATTATTTTTCATCTCGAGATTCGATAACAAGAAGGCAACCTTCTCTCACAGAAATTTCGCCCTTTTCTTCCACAATCTCGTTGCTTACGCCAAGGGAAGAATCACCCACCAGAGTTGCGTCCTCTAAAGGATAATAAAACCCTTGAAGTCTCACGCCTTTTGCCACTCCTCCCATGGGAAAAATGGAAACATATTTTCCAAATTGTGTCTCTCTATCAATGGTTAGGCAGTCGCTTACCACCTGTATCCGGTTGTAAGCATCTAATAGAATCACCTTTCGATTTTTAATAATCCCCTGCCTCAAAATAGAGATATTACCTATGACGTGATCTAGTCTTGTACCAATGCCACCCAAAATCACGATGTCACCTTCCGTCTTATCAAATGCAAGATGAAGGGCCGCCTCCGTATCCGTATCATCCTTCACTGGATGTAAGGTTACCATTTCACCAGCAAAGTTCTCAAGAAACGCCTTGCCCTCATCAGAGATGGAGTCAAAATCTCCAATGATGTAATCAGGCGTAATACGAAGCTTTGCACAGGCTTCCGCGCCACGGTCCGCAGCTATCACAGTGCAGGCCTCCTCATTGCCAAGCATTTTTCTGGCAAAGTCCAAATCAAGATGTCCTCCGGAAAAAATATAGGTTGCCATATTAACTCATATGCTCCAAAAATGCCGCCACATTGGCCCCTGCATCCCCGTGAAATACCGAGCTGCCTGCCACAATAATATTGGCGCCGGCATCCAAAATATCGTCAATGTTGTCAAGAGTCACGCCACCGTCAATCTGAATGTCAAGCTTCAATCCTCTCTCGCCTAAGCATCTTCTCAAATCAACAATTTTGTCCAAGGTATAGGGAATAAAGCTCTGACCTCCAAATCCGGGATTTACAGACATAATCAAAACCATATCCACCATCTCAAGCACATGGGTAATGGTTGAAATCGGAGTTGCGGGATTTAAGGCAACACCGGCCAACACTCCCTGCTCCTTAATATGAGAAATGGTGCGATCCAGGTGCGTACATGCCTCAGCGTGAACTGTAATAATATCAGCTCCCGCCTCAACGAAATCCTCAACAAATCGGTCAGGCTCCTTCACCATCAAATGCACATCCATAATTTTATCTGTGTATTTGCGCAAATCTGCAAGAACCGGAGCACCAATGGTAATATTGGGCACAAACGCACCATCCATCACATCGATGTGAATGTACTGAGCGCCAGCCTCGTCAACCTTTCTGATTTCCTCTGCTAATTTACCGTAATCTGCTGCCAAAATAGATGGGGATAAACACTTCATATGATACACTCCTTGTTAATACTTCTTTTGATTTGCCAGCTCCTCATAGAGAAGCTTATAGTTTTCGTATCGAGTCCGGGAAATAAGTCCCTTTTCTACGGCCTCCTTCACTCCACAATCCGGTTCATGAATATGCACGCATCCCAAGAACCTGCAAGCAGTCTGATGCTCCGTAAACTCGGGATAGCAATCTCTCAAGTCCGTCTTTTCTATCTCCGGAACATACATGGAGCTAAATCCCGGAGTATCCATAATAAAGGTATTGCCATCAATAGCAATCAGCTCGCTGTGTCTTGTGGTGTGCTTCCCGCGACCAATCTTTTCGCTGATGCTTCCCGTCTCCATAACAACACCTTCCTGAAGTTGGTTAATCAGTGTGGATTTGCCAACACCGGATGGCCCGGCCACTGTGGTGGTTTTCCCTCTGAGAAGCTCTAAAATCTCCTGCTTTCCCTCTCCTGCCAGAGCATGGGTAAAATGTACCTGATATCCGGTCTTCTCGTATATCTTTGCCAGCTCTCTCTGTTCCTCATCGCTGGCTAAATCTGACTTGTTAAAACAAATATGAACCGGTACGTTCTGATATTCCATCATCACCAAAAACCGGTCCAACAGGTTAAAGTTGGGCTTTGGCGCATCTGTTGCAAAAATCACCAGGGCCTGATCCACGTTTGCCACTGCCGGTCGGATCAACTGATTCTGCCTTGGAAGAATCTGAACAATGTTTCCCAGACGTGCTTCCTGATCCAGCACATCAATTTCCACATTGTCACCCACAAGGGGCTTTAACTGCTTCTTGCGAAATACACCTTTTGCCTTACATTCATAAATTCCGGATTCTACCACGTAAACGTAGTAAAATCCGGAAATTCCTTTTACAATCTTTCCTACCATAAAGATTCCTTATGTTACTGTTTTGTGAAAGACAAGTCTTTCGTTTCGTTAACATTTTCACCTGTGATTGTCATCTTACCAGTAGCTGTTGCGATATCACTTGCATTAATGGACAGCGTCTTTCCTGCCGGAACACTCCAGCTTGCCCCGGGAATTGCCACTCCCTCTGCATCATACATGGTAACTGTTACATCAACACCATACGTGTTATTCACATCGCCAGAATACTTGTAGTAAACCGGTTTCTTTCCATCACTGATGACGAGATCAACGGATGTTCCGGAATCTACAGTCTTGCCCTGGGCAATGCCCTGACTGATGACACGACCAGCCTCCACATTGTCGCTGTACTCTGTAGTGATATTTCCAACAGCAAGACCAGCCTGTGCCAAAGCGTTGGCTGCTTCCTGCTGAGTCTTACCTGTTACGCCGGGAACCTGTACAGACTCAATGCCGGCACTTACTTCAATGGTAATGGTATCACCTTTCTTACCGGTTCCTGTAGGTGTATGACTGATGACAGTTCCCTCCGCAACATCAGCTGTATATTTGTAAGTGCGGTTGTACTTAAATCCCTTATCCTTTAAGGTCTTGATGGCCGCATCCTCTGACATTCCATCCACATCCGGAATATCCAAATCGCCTACGCCACTGCTAACGGTAATCTTAACCTTTTTGTCAGTGGATACCATCTCACCCTTATCATACTGCTGCTTGATAACATAACCCTCATCCACGTCTTCAGAGGATTCATACTCAAACTTGTATGGAATCTTGGCCTTCTTCAGGGCAACAGCAGCTTCTTCCTCATCCATACCCACAACGTTAATCATCTCAACCTTTTCCACCTTTTCCTGTGCATCCTCGTCCTTCTTTGAACCAAAGTGGAAAATACCTGCAAAGCTTCCAATAATATAGATGACGATACCAAGAATAATCACAGCTGCGGCGATTGCCATAATGGTAATTGCCTTATCAAGCTTAGGATTTACCGGACCATCTTCCTCGTCCTCATCCTCAAATTCATCCTCATCCGACTGGCTATCCAAAAGCTCCTTTTGGATCTTTTCCTGCTCTGCTGCAGAAATCACCCGTGTTCTCTCTGCTTCTTCTGCGTCAACTATGGTAACGAAATCTTCATTTGGACTTACCAGTGCCTTCTTCAAATCCATCAACAAATCTTCCATAGAAGCATAGCGACGATCCGGGCTCTTCATGGTAGCCTTCTGAATAATCTTTTCTAAACTAATTGGCAAATCAGCTGCATATGCAGATGGTGCCACCATATCTTCCTGTAAATGTTGCAATGCAACAGCAACTGTGGTATCTCCGTCAAATGGCACACGACCTGTCACCATTTCATACATTACAATTCCAAGAGAATAGATATCAGACTTACCGTCTACATATCCATTTCTGGCCTGCTCCGGTGAAGAGTAATGAACAGAGCCCATCACATCCGCATGAATGGTGTTAGAGCTTGTTGCTCTGGCAATACCAAAGTCTGTTACCTTGACCTTACCCTCTGTGGAAATAATAATATTCTGAGGCTTAATGTCTCTGTGAATAATCCCCTTATTGTGAGCAGCCTCAATACCTCTGCCTACCTGAATAGCTATACTGATGGCTTCCTTGAAATTCAGCTGTCCCTTCTTCTCAATATAAGTCTTTAGGGTAATGCCCTCCACATATTCCATAACAATGTAATACATACCGTTTTCGCTACCTACATCGTAGATATTTACAATGTTGGCATGCTCCAGGCCGGCAGCTGACTGTGCCTCTGAGCGGAACTTTGTGACAAAGCTCACGTCCTCTGCAAATTCCTGTTTTAATACCTTAACTGCTACCTCACGTCCGAGAATGTGATCCTTTGCCTTATAGACATCTGACATTCCACCAGTGCCAATTTTATCCAAAATCTCATAACGGTCTGCGATATAACTTCCCTTTGTTAACATGTTTTCACCTCATCCACTATTGCTTCTATGATTAATACTGTGATATTGTCGTTACCACCGGCCTCATTTGCTTCCTTTACCAATGTTGCCACCTTATCCTCTACAGATATGTCCAAAGACATAATATCTGTCATTCTGTCTTCCTCTAACATATTGGTCAAACCATCGGAGCACATTAGCACAGCATCTGCATCTTCAATATTCACATTAAAGAAATCCACCCGTATTTCTTCCTCTGCGCCCACTGCTCTTGTAATCAGATTGCGCTTCGGATGATGAGCCGCCACTTCCTTGGACACCTCACCCTTGCGAACCATTTCTTCAATCACAGAGTGATCCCTGGTCACCTGCCGCAGTTGCCCCTGATACAGTACATACAAACGACTGTCTCCCACATTGGCAACGTGGAGCATATGATTCTCAATGGTTGCTACTACCATTGTGGTACCCATACCTACCTTGGCAGAATCCAAGGATGCCTCCTGGTAAATGGCTTCATTTGCAATTGTAATCCCCTGCTGGATTACCGAAATCGCCTCTTGTTCTTTGCTGGTGGCAATGGTTTGGGTTAACAAATCAATTGCCTTCTTGGATGCATAATCTCCTGCGTTGTGTCCTCCCATTCCATCTGCAATTACAAATAGATTTGGCAAAATGCCAATGGGTTTTTCTGTGGCAAAAACTGCATCCTGATTCTGGGAACGTGTGCGTCCGGTATCCGTCATGAAAGATACTCTCATGGTACAACCTTCCTATGTCTCAGATATATGTTTTCTCCTAAGTTGTCCACAGGCCCCGTCAATATCCCGGCCCATTTCCCTTCTAATAGTAACATTTATTCCGTTTTTTTCAAGTTTATTTTTGAAGGCCTCAACCACAGCCCGGTTAGACTGAACATAGTCCCGCTCCTTAATGGGATTCACCGGAATCAGATTTACATGGCAATTGATTCCCTGCAATAGGGCGGTCAATTCTTCCGCATCCTGACTGCTGTCATTGACTCCCCCAACCAAACTATACTCGAAGGTAATACGACGTCCTGTCTGCTCAAAATAGTAGCGGCAGGCATCCACCACCTCATGGATATCATATTTATTGGCCACCGGCATTAATTCCAAGCGCTTCTGCTGATTGCAGGCGTGAAGGGAAAGAGCCAGTGTAATTTGCAATTTCTCATCTGCCAGCTGACGCATTCTTGGCACAATGCCGCAGGTGGAGACGGTAATGTTCCTCTGGGAAATGTTTGCACCGTGTTCGTCTGACAACAGCTTAACAAAGCGGACAATGTTATCGTAGTTGTCCATAGGTTCCCCTGTTCCCATAACAACCACATTGGATACACGTTCCTTTGTATCCCGTTCAATAGCGTAAATCTGATCTAAAATTTCTGAAGCCGTTAAATTTCGCAAAAGTCCGTCTAAGGTGGAGGCGCAGAAGCGACATCCCATGCGGCATCCAACCTGAGAAGAAACGCAGACAGAATTGCCGTGCTTATAGCGCATCAGCACACTCTCCACCACGTTGCCGTCAGCCAGGGCGAAGAGATACTTTCTCGTCCCGTCTTCCTTGGATATCTGACAGTCTACCTTTGTTAAGGATGTATATGTAGTTGTATCCTCCAACTGCTGGCGAAAGGCCTTGGACAAATTGGTCATCTCCTGATAAGACGCCACCCTATGTACGTGCATCCACTCATAGAGTTGCTTACCGCGAAACGGCTTTTCTCCTATGGATGTAACAAACGCCATCACCTCATCATAGGTTAAGGATTTGATGTCTGTAAATTCACCACTCATGAAATCTCCTTTTTCAGCTTGGCAAAGAAGAAACCGTCCCTGGTTCCCGCCTCTGGCAAAAGCTGTTTCATATCCTCAAGGACAAACTCCTTGTGCTTTTCTAAAAACCAATTTACGTTGTCCTCATTCTCATCCTTACAAATGGTACAGGTAGAATACACAAAGATTCCCCCCGGCTTCACATAAGAATGTACCGTATCAAGAATCTGACGCTGAAGCTTTACCAGCTCCAACTGTGCCTCTCTGGTCATATGGTATTTGATGTCAGGCTTTTTCGCCAAAACGCCTAGTCCGGAACAAGGCACATCACAGATAACAACATCTGCTTTTTCCTTGGACGCCTCATCATAAACTGTGGCATCCATTTTCACAGCACGAATATTTTTCATACCGCTTTTTTCTATATTTTCCTGCATCAGGGAAACCTTATAGTCAGAAACATCTCTGGCCTCCACACTGCCGGTGCCCTGCAACAGCTCTGCAGCGTGAAGACTCTTTCCTCCCGGTGCTGCACACACGTCTATCACAACGTCATCCTTTTTGATGTCAGCCACATGGGCCACCATCATGGAACTAAAGTCCTGCACATAGAAAAGTCCCTCCGAAAATTCCGGGATTGCCCTCAAGTAATCATATCCTGATATGTACAGGCAATAGGGAATCTCCCTACATTCTTCCACAGTAATATTTTGGGAAGTAAGACTCTCTATCAAGGCTTCCTTAGAAGTTCTGGCCGTATTGATGCGGATACAGGTCTTCTTGTCTGCCAAAAAAGCAGATAGCATATCCTCCACTTGCTGCTTATCGTAGGCATCACTCCACAAATCCACAATCCACTGGGGCATAGCATATTGCTCACTAAGCCCGGAAAAGGTGATGGTATCCTTGTTTCTTGAAATGTTGCGAAGCACGCCATTGACAAAGCCGCCAAGACCGGCGTATCCCTTTTTCTTTGCCAGTTTCACAGCCTCATTACAAACAGCAGAATCCGGCACTCCATCCATATAAAGAAGCTGATACACACTGCTCCTTAAAATGGTGCGAATGGCCGGTTTCATCTTGGCAACCTTAGGTTTTTTCACAAACTGGTTGATAACAGCATCCAACTGAATTAAGCGCTCCACGGTTCCTTGAACCACACGAGTAATAAAGGCCCGCTGCTGCTTAGAAAGATACTGATACTTTTCTAAGGCTCCACCTAAAACAAGATGGGAATACCCATCTTGCTCTAAGATTTGATCTAAAATTTCATACGTAATATCTCTAAGATTTGGATCAGTCACGATCTCTTCCTCCAAATAACAATACAAGACGAAGGAGCTGCAAAATTGCCGCTGCGGCACTAGCAACATAGGTAAGAGCTGCCGCCTTCAGCACCTTCTTTGTGCCATGCAACTCTTCCTGGGAAAGCATTCCGGTGCTATCCAAAAAATTCACTGCTCTGGCCGAGGCATTAAACTCCACCGGAAGTGTCACCAACTGGAAAAGCACCGCCAAGGAAAATGCCCAAATACCAATGGAAATCAAAAGAGAACCTGTAGCACTGTTAAAAAGCAATCCCACCAAAATCAAAGGCCACGCCAAGGTGGAGCCAATATTTGCCACCGGGACAATGGCACTTCGAAGCTGAAGTGGCGCATACCCCTTCTGATGTTGAATGGCATGTCCGCACTCATGAGCCGCCACACCAATGGCTGCCACGCTGGTAGAATTGTACACACTATCCGACAAATTTAATGTCTTTGTCTTCGGATTATAATGATCCGTCAAATTGCCTCTCACATGTCCCACCTTAACATCATAAATGCCGGACATCTGAAGCATTCTCTCTGCAGCCTGTGCCCCTGTCAATCCGGAATAGCTTCTCACCTTATCAAACCGGTTAAAGGTGCTCTTTACTCTAGCGGATGCAATCAGACAAATGATTGCTCCAATTACCACCATAAAATACGTTGGGTCCCAATAAAACCCATAATATCCACCGTACATTGCCATATCTCCTTTTACATTAAAAAAATAACTGTTGTGTAGTGTGGAATTAATATTTCAGGGCACGCTACTTCTATAGCGCAAGGAGCTAACATATTTCCATGCCGGGCACGCTTGCGCTACCTGGACGCTGGTAGCGGTACTAACCTGTTGCTTGCGCACCAGCTAAGTACCGACCGCGCCAGAAGTACCCTTGCATAGAAATATGTTACTCCTTGCGCTGTGTCTACGTCAGAAGTACCCTAAAATCCGAAGATTCACACCACACAACTCATGTTTATAAGATTTAATTATGTTATTTCTGTGAAGACTTACTCGCCCAATTTGGTTCCCACATCTAAATTTCTGCCCCGAAGGAAGTCGGCCACATTCATGCGTTTTTTGCCTTCCAGTTGAATTTCCTCCAGAACCAAGTAATCCTTGCCGGTTGATACCCAGATGCCGGATTGATCTGCAAGACAAATGGTGCCGGATTCTACGTTGTCTGCTGCAGCACCGTCAGGTAAGGAGGATTCCACCCTTGCCCACCAAACCTTTAAGGTTTTGTTGCCAAGCTTAGTATATGCACTTGGCCATGGATTCAAACCACGGATTTTTCGTTCCAAAACCATAGCTTCTTCTGAAAAATCCAGCTGTCCAAGACTTTTTTTAATCATACCCACGTGGGTTGCCTCTGCTTCATTTTGTGGAACAGGGATGATATTTCCGGCCTCAAGTCCTTCCATGGTGCGAAGGATAAGCTCTCCACCAACCTTTGCCAAGCGGTCAAAGAGACTTCCTCCTGTCTCATCTTCTGACAATACCACTTCCTGTTTTAGGAGCATATCCCCGTCGTCAAGGCCTACACCCATCTGCATTGTGGTGACGCCGCTGACCTTATCACCGTTAATCACTGCCCACTGAATCGGAGCTGCTCCGCGATACTTTGGAAGCAGGGATGCGTGAACATTCACACATCCAAGAGGTGGCATATCCAAAATTTCCTTTGGCAAAATCTGACCGAAGGCAGCCACCACAAAAATATCCGCATCATACTTTTTCAAGGTTTCGATGGCCTCCGGCTCCCGAATCTTCATTGGCTGAAATACAGGAATATTTCTCTCAACTGCCCACTCCTTTACGGGTGGGAAAGAAATCTCCTTTCCTCTGCCCTTGGGCTTATCCGGTTGTGTTACCACCAATACAATCTCATGGCCTGCCTTTGCGATGGCATCTACCGTCTCCACTGCAAAATCAGGTGTTCCCATAAAAACTACTCGCACTCTTCTTCCTCCACCTCATAGGTCACATCGTGAATAGGACCTTCTACTAATTCTGTATACATATGACCGTCCAAATGGTCAATCTCGTGTAACAAGGCTCTCGCTAAAAGTTCTTCCCCTTCGATTTCGTATTCCTGCATGTTTTCGTCAAAGGCCCGAACCTTAGCATAGTTCGGGCGAGTTACCTGTCCTGCTTTTCCCGGAAGAGAAAGGCATCCCTCTTCGCCGGTCTGAGAGCCTGATGTTTCAAGAACCTCTGGGTTTATCAAAATAATTGGTCCTTCTCCCACGTCAATAACAGCGATGCGGCGAAGTACACCCACCTGAGGTGCAGCCAGCCCAACACCGTCATTTTCATACATAGTCTCAATCATATCCTCAATCAAGGTGGCGATTCGAGGAGATATTTTCTCCACTGGTCGACATACCTTTTCTAAAACCTCGTCTCCCTGAATTCTAATTTGTCTTAAAGCCATAACATCCTCCCTTAACTAAAATCCGCTCATAGGATCAAAATCGAACCACACGGATATGTCTTTTAATTCCTTTTCTTCTAATATATATGCCTCCACAGCGTCTTTCATTTTCACAAGGCGCTGATAATCTTTATCTTTTAGGTAAAGTATCTTTTTGTATACGTCATTGATGCGGGCAATGGTTGCATCCGATGGGCCCATACAAATCACAGACGAGTCTGCCCTTTGTATCACTTCTGCTATGCGCTCTGCCTGCATCTGGGCCCGGTTCTCATCAGCGCCATTTACCTGAATCACCAGCATATGGGCTGCCGGTGGATATCCCATGATCTTGCGATACAGAATCTCTTGATTGAAAAACTTTTCGTAATCCTGCTGGCTGGCCGCCACAATGCTGTAATGTTCCGGCTGATAAGTCTGAATCACTACCTGACCTGGTTCGCTTCCTCGACCTGCCCGGCCTGCTGCCTGGGTTAACAGCTGAAAGGTTCGCTCAGCACTGTGAAAATCACTGGAATTTAAGGACATATCTGCCGCCAGCACGCCCACAAGGGTAACCTTCGGAAAATCGTGTCCCTTCACAATCATTTGGGTTCCAATTAAGATGTCAGCCTCTTCATTGGAAAAGGCTTCCAAAATCTGCTGATGTCCATTTTTCCCCTTTGTGGTATCCATATCCATACGAAGCACTCTAGCCTGAGGAAATCGTGCCTTGACCACTTCCTCAAATTTCTGAGTTCCCGCCTTAAAGCCTCCGATATATTTGGAACCACATTCAGGACAGACCTTGGGCTGCTCCGTCTCATAACCACAGTAGTGACATTGCATCTTGCTTCCCCTGTGAAGACTCAAGGATACATCACAGTGTGGACATTTTATCACATGGCCACAGGCCCTGCAAGAAATGAAGCCCATAAGTCCCCGGCGATTGATAAAGAGCATGGTCTGCTCCCCTTTTGCCAGTCGATCCTCCATAAGCTCCACCAGTCGTTCACTTAAAATCGAGCGATTGCCCTTTCGAAGCTCCTGACGCAAGTCAACAATTTCACACGCCGGCAGTGGCTTTTCCTCCACACGCTTGGTTAGGGTAAGGAGCTCATACTCACCACTTTTTGCTCTGGCAAAACTCTCAACAGATGGCGTGGCTGACCCAAGCACCACGGTGGCGTGATTCATAGCTGCTCTTGCGATGGCGGTTTCCCTGGCATGATACTTGGGCACTGTCTCACTCTTATAAGATGTCTCATGCTCCTCGTCAATGATAATAATGCCCAGATTAGAAAACGGTGTGAACAGCGCACTTCGCGGTCCCACCATAATCTGAATGTCACCATTCTTTGCTCGCTCAAACTGATCGAAACGTTCCCCCGGCGTCATTCTGGAATTTATGATGGACACCTTATTGCCAAAACGTCCGTAAAAGCGCATCACTGTCTGATAGGTAAGAGCGATCTCCGGAATCAACACAATGGCAGAACGCCCTCTCTCAATGCAACCTGCAATCAGCTCCATATATACCTGGGTCTTACCGCTGCCGGTGACACCGTAGAGAAGATACGTCTTTTGCAAATCCTGTTGCCAGTGGGCAAACACCTGATTTACCACCTGCTGCTGCTCCTCATTTAAGGTGATATCCTTCTTCTCACCCTGGTCAATATTGATGGGATTGCGATAATCCCTATAGGCAGAAATACTCACCCAGTTGTTCTTCTCAAACTCACGAATGATTGCCGTGGAAACGTGAAGTCTTCCCGTGATATCCTCCCATGGAATTTTGCGGTTTTCCATCAAAGCAGCTAACAATCTCTCCTTGGCAACGCTGTGACCTTTTCTTGCCACCAGATTGGTAAACTCCACTTTTGCCTGTTCTTCACTGAGGACGAGACTGACAACCTTTTTCTCCTTGACGCTTTCCTTCTTTTTGATAGGAATTACCGTCTTAAGAGCCTGATTCATGGTGGAGCCATAGTTGCGTTTCATCCATCCTGCCAGAGAAATAAGCTGAGACTCAATGGCAAGACTGTCCTTTGCCACACCGCAAAGTGGTTTGATACAGGCCGGGTCGATTTTGGGTTCCTCTGAAATGTCCACCACATATCCTTTGATACGACGGCTTCCATTTCCAAAAGGAATCACCACCTGTGTTCCCAGACCAATCACATCTTCCAGCTCCTTGGGAATCAGATACTGAAATGTCTTATCTAATTTTTCCAATGAAATGTCGATAATCACATCTGCGTATATCATGTATTACTCCTGAGAAAGCTCCTCCAGCACTTCCGCGATTAATACGCGTTCATCCATAGGATATTTCTTTCCCTCAATCTCCTGGTAATCTTCGTGACCTTTTCCTGCCAAGACAATCACATCCCCTTTTTGTCCGTGGGAAATGGCATACTTGATTGCCTCCTTGCGGTCAATAATCTCCACATATGCTCCCTTTGTCTTGCCAATGCCAACCTTGATATCGTCAATGATAGCCTGGGGCTCCTCAAATCTTGGATTATCCGAGGTGATGATCGTAAGGTCTGCTAAGTTACCGGATACCTCTCCCATTTCAAAGCGGCGAAGCTTTGAGCGGTTACCTCCACATCCGAAGAGACACACAAGACGTGTTGGGTTGTACTCTTTTAAAGTGGTAAGCAAACTCTTAAGACTCATGGCGTTGTGGGCATAATCAATCATCAGGGTAAACTCCGGTGACACCGGAATCATCTCGATGCGCCCCTTAACCTTGGCCACCTTTAATGCTTTTTGCATATCTTCCATGGTCACCTGATAATGGTGGCAAATGGCAATGGCAGTTAGGGAATTGTACACGCTAAATCTACCCGGCACATCAATCTCAATGGGTCCTCGTACCAAGCCATCCACATCATAAGAAACCCCTAAATAACCCGGACGATTCACAAGTTCTACGTTTGTGGCGCGAATATCCGCGTGTTCTGAAAATCCATAGCGCTCTACCTGACAAGTGTGATTTTTTAGGATATCTTCCACATGGGCATCATCTCCATTCACAATGCCAAGCTTACACTTTTGAAACAGAAGAGCCTTGCAAGCCATATATTCCTCAAAGGAAGCATGCTCGTTTGGTCCGATATGATCCGGTTCAATGTTTGTAAAGATACCAATTTCAAAGGTAAAGCCATCCACACGGTGCATCATAAGTCCTTGGGAGGAAACCTCCATCACTGCAAAGTCGCATCCTGCATCTAACATCCTGCGGAAGTACTCCTGAACAACGTACGACTCCGGTGTGGTATTTGCAGCGGGAATCACTTCATCACCAATAATGGCTTCAATGGTGCCAATCAAGCCAACCTTATATCCGGCATTCTCCAAAATGGACTTTACCATATAGGTGGTTGTGGTCTTGCCCTTAGTTCCTGTGATACCAATGACCTTCAAGGTGTCGGCAGGGTAATCAAAGAATGCTGCGGAAAGTTCTGCCAAGGCAATGCGAGTGTCAGCCACTTTTACTACAGTAACTGTTGATGGTACATTTACGTCATCCTGAACCACGATAATTGCAGCTCCCTTGGAGGCAACCTCAGCCGCATAAGAATGGCCGTCCGATACAGCCCCCTTGATGCAAACAAAGACGCTACCCTCCGTCACCTTTCTGGAGTCATACACCAGGTTGCTAATCTCTTGATCCAGCGTTCCCTGCACAATTTCATATTCTAATTTTGCAAATAATTCCATTCCATGCTTCATATATTATCCCTCACATATCTTTGAGCCATTAGGGACAGTCCCTAATGGCACCCAGGTCTGTCCCCTATGGCATCCATATCTGTCCCCAATGGCTCACTTTTACTATTTTCCTGAATATTTCTCTTCACAGTATTTGCAGCGATATACTTCGTTTTCTTCGTCAGTAAGAACAAACACCTGCTCCAGCTCCTGTTCAATGGAGGTGATGCAGCGTGGGTTCTTACATTTGATAACGTTGTGAATCTCCCTAGGCAGTTTCAAGGCGCGCTTCTCAACAATCTTATTGCCCTGAATCACATTTACCGTAATGTTGTGATCAATGTATCCCAAAATATCAAGATCCATTTCATCAATGGAGCATTCCACCTTTAAAATGTCCTTGCGGCCCATTTTATTACTCTTAACGTTCATAATCATAGCCACAGTACAGTCAGCTTCATCCAGATGCAAATCGTGGAAAATCTTCATGCTCATGCCGGCTTTGATATGATCTAAAACAAATCCTTCTTGAATACCACTGATATTTAACATGTTCCCACCTCCAACAAAGTATAGATAAGGGCCATACGAATGTAGACACCATACTGGGCCTGCTTAAAGTATGCGGCTCTTGGATCATTATCTACTTCAACGGAAATCTCATTTACACGGGGAAGCGGATGAAGAACCATCATATTCTCCTTTGCCAGTTCCATCTTCTCACTATTTAAAATGTAGAAGTCCTTCATGCGCAGGTAATCCTCTTCGTTAAAGAAACGTTCTCTCTGTACACGTGTCATGTAGAGAATATCCAGCTTGGGCATAGCCTCTTCCAAGCGCTCCACTTCCACATATGGAATGTTGTTCTTGTCCAAAACATCCTCACGAATGTACTCCGGAACACGAAGCTCTTCCGGTGAGATTAATACAAATTTAATATTCTCGTAACGCACCAGTGCGTTGATTAAAGAATGAACGGTACGTCCGAATTTCAAATCTCCGCAGAGACCAATGGTCAAATTGCCAATGGAGCCCTGCAAAGAACGAATGGTATATAAATCAGTAAGGGTTTGGGTTGGATGTTGGTGTCCACCGTCACCTGCATTAATCACCGGAATGGTAGAATGGGTAGATGCCACAAGAGGAGCACCTTCCTTTGGATGGCGCATAGCGCAAATATCTGCATAAGAGGAAATAACGCGAATGGTATCGGATACGCTTTCGCCCTTGGCAGCAGAGCTGCTGTCTGCACTGGAAAATCCCAATACATTTCCTCCCAGATTCATCATAGCCGCCTCAAAGCTCAGTCTTGTACGAGTGCTTGGTTCGTAAAAGCAAGTGGCAAGTTTCTTTCCATGGCAGCTCTCGCTATATTTCTCAGGATGGTCCTTCATATCGTCGGCCAAATCCATCAACGTTTCTAATTCCTCTGTGGAAAAATCCAGAGGGCTCATAAGATGTCGCATATCAAACCTCCGTATTATTTTTGTACACTTTTTATCTAGAATATCATAGTATAAAGGGCCCTTTTTCGCAAGGTGTTTTCACACAAAAAGAACCACCAAGGGCAACGGGCCAATGGCGGTTCTCTTTACTATTTACACGCTGCAATCAAATCTGCGATAGCTTCACGTTTCGTGCGGTCCTTTCCACCGCAGGTCTCTAGCATATACAAATCTTCCTCTGTCTTTTCCGGCTTATCCTCAATGGACTTCTTAATCATGCCAATAATCTTCTTTTTGAAGAAGCCCAACTTATCCGGAGCAAATCCTCCTTCAAAATAGAAAACCTTACCTGCAGGAATCTGGTTTTGTTCCGTAAGCTTTGCCACAACCTCATCACTGGGAATGGTCATTCCCACGGCAAAGACCACCACATCCTTGAGGTTCATGGCCTTTATTTTCTTATAGCCGGAAATCATACCGGCCATAACCCAGCCTCCGTAAATGACTTGATCATAATCGCTCAATTCCTTGGCTGTTACCTGCTTTCGCTCCTTTGCATCACAGGCAAGTTCCTCTGCAATCCACTTTGCGTACCTTTCGGTAAAGCCTGTTCCACTTTCATATACGACAATTTTTTTCATATTTCCCCCTTACCATTTTGATCCATAAAACATGCTAATCAAAATGTCATAGAAAAACATTGCTGACATAACACCTGAAAAAAGCATCACACGATCAAGCTGATAGCGCTGGGTAGCTTTTACCAGCATTGGATAAATCACATACTGCAAAAACAATGCGGACACACCAAAAAACATAACGGAGCGCAGACATACATAGCCTCCGATATTCATCCAGTTCCAAATCTCCACATTGTAATCCCACAGACGCAGTCTCATGGTGTGATACAACACATATCCTGTGGCAAATTCCAACAAGCCGGATACCACCACAGAAAGGGCAAACACCACCCATGGCTGCTTTCGGAAGCGGTTGGTTGCAAAGATAATAAGCATGGCGCCAAAACCATAGATGGGAATCCAAGGTCCAAAGGTGGTACCACGCTTCACAAACATCCCCAGGTCAATACGGTAAAACAATTCTTCATATATAAAACCGAAAATCCCTCCAAAAACAAACACCATAAGATAAATGCTCACCTTCGCCTGCTTTGCCAAGATTTTCATTTCCGGTAACTCTTTTGTAACTTCCATAAATTCTCCTTTTCCCGCTACATTTCATCCTTTTTTGACAGTAGATATACACCAACGCAAGCCAAGCCAATGCCAAGCATAGTAACAGCTGTTTCCACCTGCAATTCTCCTAGATTTGAAATGACCACTACAGCCACACCCATAGCAATGGTCACCCCTAATAACGCGTAATCAAAAATATTTTTCATGATCACATCCTCCTTTGAAATCCTTATGGGAGTATCATAAAGGCGAAACGGCGTGATAGCAATATCACGCCGACCAAATGCATATATTCACGATAAGATGCTTCCATCAACAGATTTCGTCTGAATCCAAGACAATGGTAAATGGTCCATCATTTAATAGGGAAATCTTCATATCCGCCCCAAAGATGCCTCGCTCTACCTTCTCTACACTCTCCTTACATTTTGCAATGATATACTCATACATTTCGCTGGCCATATCCGGCTTCCCTGCCTTGATAAAAGAAGGTCTGTTTCCCTTTTTACAATCTGCATACAACGTGAATTGAGAAATGAGCAGCAGCGCCCCCTGTACCTGAGACAGGGACATATTGGTCTTGCCTTCCTCATCTTCAAAAATCCGAAGACCCACAAGCTTTTTCACCATCTTATCTGCAATTTCTCTGGTGTCTGTCTCTGCCACACCAATCAGTACCAAAAAACCTTTTTCAATTTCTCCTGTTACTTTATCATCCACCACGCATGACGCGTGTTGCACCCGCTGTATTACAAATTTCACTTTCTTTCCTCCTTGAGCCATTAGGGACGGATACTAATGGCACCCTGATATGTCCCTATTGGCCTATTGCATAATTTTAACTGCAGTTCCGTAGGCAATCACCTCTGCGGCGCCCTGCATAACCTGAGAGGATCCATATTTCACTCCAATTACCGCATCTGCCCCCAGGGCTTTGGCCTCATCCACCATACGCTTCACGGCAATCTGTCGAGCCTCATTTAACATCTCGGTGTATCCTACAATCTCACCACCCACCAGAGTTTTCATTCCGGCCATAAAATCGCGGCCGATATTTTTTGTCTGTACAATAGTTCCCTTTACCATACCCAATGCTTCAATCTTGGTGTCAGGGATATAATCAATACTTAGCAGCTTCATCTTCTTCTCCTCCGTCAATTTCTTTTACTCTGTTTCTAATAGATACAATAATTGCGATAACAATGATTGCCGGTATGCCAATGAAAAGTATTCCCGCCAAAAGTGGCATCTCGGGGTCCGTACTCATGCCCCAAATAACGAGACCAATGAACAAACACATCAGCACAATCATCACAACGCCTCCTGCCAGCGCTCCTGCTTTTTTCTTCATGTGAATATCGACTTTGCTCACATCCACAAAATCTATTCCCTCCTTTTCCATGTTTTCCATCTCGTCAAGACAGAGGTCGCAATCCAAAGCGTCGATGGTGATTTCCCGGGCGACCATTGCCCCGGCATATGCATAAAGTTTTTCGGTATTGTCCCGCTCCTTTTGCAATCCTTCCATACGCTTCTCCAGACAGTCGTGCAGGGAAATATGATGTTCCAGAACCCTATGAATTTCTTCCACGGAAATGCCCAACTTTCGCAACAGTTTAATTTGTTTCAGCACTACCACATCTGACTGGTGGTATTCCCGATACCCGTTATCCGCTCTTTCCGGGGTAAGCAATCCTTGGTCTTCGTAAAAACGGATATTCTTACTTGTGATACCCACCAGCTCCTCCACTTGCTTGATTTTCATAGTTTTCCTTTTCCCTTTCTCATCTCTGACCTGCTCGATGTACCTTACTTATACAGTTTCCACAAGGTGGAAGGTCAAGAGTTTTTTCGAAATTATATCATATTTTTTCCCACTATTCCATTAGGGACATATCTGGGTGCCATTAGTATCCGTCCCTAATGGCACAAAAAAGGGCCACCCATACGGATGGCCCAATAAATCCCTTTTGATCTCTATGCATTCTGTTCCATTATTTTCTTGTAATTGGTTGTGTCCACATAAAGTTCGTCTTTGAGGGGATTCTTCTTGTTCTTGCGAATCACATATACCTGATAGATAAACAAACCTGCATTGCTTACTAAAGCCAACAGGCTCACAATGAAGAATGCTGTTGGGTTGTGCGTGGTAGGCACCGGAGCTACACGATCTGCAAAGGTTGGCACTGTCATAATAAACATAATCCAAAGAGCCAATGTCTGCGCTCTGTGCTGTAGCCAGCAACCTCTCTTGATGAAGAAAGCCGGGATGGTACAAGAGAGAAGCAACAGCATTCCACAGTATACGGAATGATCAGAAATGCAGTTATAGGTGTAGGCAAAATTCCACAAATCATAAGTCAAAATGTAAATCCAGTCCATGTCCGGCCACATCATATCTCTGGAGTTGTCCTTCGATACAAAGATACCTGACCAACCACAGATCAGTAAAATATTGAAAATTCCGGCAATACCATTCATGATATTCCATGGACCTGAAATGGTCCAAAGATTGTCCACGTAACCACCTTCTGTCAATCCCCAGGAATAAACCTGAAAATCTCTCAATACCGCCTCACAAATATTTGCTGCAAGAATCAGTGGTGGAAAATACTTTGCAAATTTGCTCTGCTCCACTTTCGGTATGTAACGAATCAACATAAAGCCAATGCAACCGGCCAGGGCAGAATAAGTTTTTACCCAGTTAAACCAGTTTCCTGTTCCGTATTCGTTGCCCGGAGCCGCCGTGGTAGGCCACACCGCAATGGTCAAAAAGGCCGGGACAATGACAAACAGCAAAATACCGCCCCACTTTTTTGTTCTCCCCAACTCATTGAATGCAATCAGCGCCAGCAACACAAACGCCATAAAGCCCCAAGTTTTAAAATCCGGTACATGATACAAAATACCCATTTTCGTAACCTCCGTTTCCAAAAAATATTGCACACTTTGTGCATTTCTCTTATGATAAGAATAGCTTTCATAACAGCAAAAAGCAATCGACAGTTTCCCGTTTCATGTGCAAAAATGCACAAATACACAGAAACCGAGGCATAACGAAAGGTAAAAAATGGAAAGAGACAAAGTAAAGAAAACCGACCGGCGGGTAGACAAGACAAAGAAAAGCATTCACAATGCTTTCGTTTCACTAATTCAGCGAAAGCCATACACATCCATCACAATTTCCGAGTTGGCCCGAGAGGCGAATATTGACCGACGGACTTTCTATCTTCACTATGAATGCATCGATGATGTAGCCAGCGAGATGCAGGAAATTGCCCGGAATATGATTGTGAAAAAAATGGAGGCTCATGGTGAATATCAGATTGACACCTTTATTGATTGCATCTCAGACGTGGTGGGTAGCAAAATAAACTTTTATCGAGCCATTTTCACAGAGCCCAGTTGTTCTCGCTTTCTGGATGATGCCGTATATTCGATGAAATATTGCCTATTGCAGGCAAACAAGAACTCCTCCCTGGACGAGACCAGAAAGGAGTATTATGCTCAATATATTGCCAGCGGCATTATGGGGCTTTACAGTTATTGGCTAAAGCAGGACAATCCAAAAATGGATTTGGCAGCTCTAACTGCATTAGCTAAATCTGCTATGGTGGACAGTTGTAAGATGATCCATTAGCTATCAAAATATCCAGTAAACTTTTTCCTGTGAAATCTGCATACCTAATTTATGTTGTAATCCTAATGATTTGTCATTCGCAACTTCAATTTGACCAAAGGGCATTAAATTCTGTATTCAGGCATAACCTCAAGCAGCCCTATGCTCCCTTCCAAATGTTGCCCCACAAAACCAACTAAGTTGTCATGATTGTCTGTAAATCATCCTCTACAGCGCACCGAATCTGCAAATGATTATCATAAACGGGTGGTGTTTCAGACAGATACGCCGCCTGGTAGCACTCTAACACCTCTTGCAATCCATATTCCGCACATATAAACTCTACCAATTCTTTATGAAAACAGAGAGCAGATGATAGTTTACAATCACCTAATAAGTGCCATTTTATAAATTTCTAGGATATCCTCGTACTCTAGAGTCATATATCCCGGAAGGTTTCTCGTTCTATTTCTCGTACACTTTAAGGCCATGGTTTCCAAATCTTCTTCCTTGACACCAAGACTTTTTAGATTGGTAGGCATTCCGATAGATGCATAATACTGTTCCTGCATATCAATTGCCTTTTCAATGGTCCTTTGGGGGTGTTCAAAATCTATGTCAAGATTCCATACATTTGTGGCATACTGAAGCCACCTGGAAATATTCGCCCTATACACATATCTTGCCCAACTGCACCATAACGCCGCCAAACCAGCGCCGTGTGCCACCTCCGGATACATTCCAGAAACCTCGTGTTCAAATTGGTGAACAACCAACATCACATTTCGACCGCACTGGGTGAGGCCATTATGTGCCAACGAAGATGCCCACATCATATTGGCTCTTGCTTCGTAATCCTCTGGGTTCCTTATGCAGTCCGCGCCTGCTTTCATTGTGCTCTTAATGACTGCTTCTGCAATGGCATCTGTGAGATACGTATCATCTCCTGGGCAAAAGTAACGCTCAATGGTGTGCATAGCAATATCCACCGCGCCACAAGCAGTCTGATAGGGACTTACTGTATAGGTCAACTCCGGATTCTCGATGGTAAAATTCATTCTATTACAAGAGCATCCGTACCCTCTCTTTTCACCAGTCTGTTCATTGGTGATGACACAAGAATTTGACATCTCCGAACCTGCTGCAGAAAGGGTCAGAATGCAGCCCTTGTTCAAGGTTTTTTCCGGTACACATTTGCCCAGAGAAAAGTCCCAAACATCAACTTCAGGGTTCGCCACACCATTTGCGATATCTTTGGCAGAATCCATAACAGATCCGCCTCCCACAGCCAGCACAAAATCTACGCCCTCTTCCTGACAAAGTTTGATTCCCTCTCGTACCAAAGAAAGCTCCGGATTTGCCACAACACCGCCTAATTCCACATAAGAAACCTTCTCCGTCTCAAGAGATTTCTTTACACGATCAAGAAGTCCACTTTTTTTTGCAGATTGCCCACCGTAATGGATTAAAACCTTCTTAGGTGCAAACTCCGCCACCAACTTACCGACCTTCAGTTCTTCATCTTTTCCGAAATACACCTTGGTTGGTGTTTCATAGATAAAATTATCCATAGATTTTTTCCCTCCTACATAAAGTATTGAGCCAATAGGGACAGACATGGGTGCCATTAGGGACTGTCCCTATTGGCTCCACTGGCTAAAAAACCTGAATATCATCTCTGACATCCAGGTTCTTTCATGTTTGCCTATTTCGCCTGATTCATCCAGCCTTCAAATTCATCTGCCGGCATTGGTTTTGCGTACAAATATCCCTGGGCGTAATCACAAACCATGGTCTGCAATCGATTCTTCTGATCATCTGTCTCAACGCCTTCCGCTACTACCTTAAGCTCCATACGGTGCGCCATATTAATAATATCGCTTAAGATGCTGCGTTCCTCCGGTTTCGATAGTTCACTGCGAATAAATGCCATATCAATTTTTAGAATATCAATGGACATTTGGCTAAACATATTCAAAGAAGAATACCCACTACCAAAGTCATCCATTTCAATCACAAAGCCAAGTTCTCTCAACTCGTCTACCGTCTTTATGATTTGGTCCGGATTCTCCGTATAGGCACTTTCTGTTATTTCCAAATGCAAATACTTTGGATCAATCTTGTATTTGTCAATTAAATCGCAAAACGTTTTCACAAGCTTTGCGTAATAAACATCCACTCTGGATACGTTAACAGAAATTGGAATTAGGGAATATCCTTTTTCCTTCCACTCTGCTAATTTTGCACAGGTATGCTCCCATACATACTCATCCAAGTGACTGATAAAACCATTCTTTTCAAAAAGAGGAATAAACTCTCCGGGAGACATAAATCCCCAGTCTGGATGAATCCAACGCACTAACGCCTCCGCACCTACCATCTTGCCATCCTGTAAACGGAATTTTGGCTGGAAATAAACGGTAAACTGTTCCTTTTCGAGAGCCTCTTCCATAGCATCTGTAATGGCTTGTTCCCGAAGAATCTTATTGCGAAGGGTGTCATCATAGACAGCCAAATGCTGGTTATAAATGCCCCGAATGGTATCGACCACCCAAATGGCCCGATCACACATTTGCTCCACCGGAATGGACTTATCCACCACTTCATAAACCCCCAGCTTCACAGAAAGATTCTTTACCAAAGCAGAATGATTCTCTTCTCTTGCCTTAAGAAATAACTTACGTCCCAGACGTTCCATCTCGCTATCCAGAAAACATAAGAATCTATCGGCATTATATCTACAACAAATAGCACCCTCTCCTACGCTCTTTCTGAGAAGTTCTGCCACCTCGACTAAAAGCTGATCTCCATCTTCTCTTCCGTAGGTATCGTTATATAATTTGAAATTTTCGATATTGCAGCAGAGAATGGTGTAATCTTTTTCCGGATTGTCATCCAGACATTGTCTGATCGTTCTATAAAAGTATTCTTTTGTATATAGGCCGGTGAGCGCGTCATATTTAAACTGATTCACCATAGCCGCCGTCTCTCGAAGCTTGATAATGCTGGCCACTCTGTGCTTTAGCACCTGCGCACGATAGGGCTTGGGAACAAAGTCAATGGCGCCGTGCTCCAAAGATGCTATCTCCGACTCCTCGCCATCACCTTGGGTTGTCACAATCACCGGAATAAGTGACAACTCTTCATCCTTTCGCATCTCATCTAAAAAGGCAAATCCTCCCATCACCGGCATCATAACATCCAAAAGAATCAACTGAATGCTCTCTTTATTCTGTGATAGAACCTCCAGCCCTATCTTGCCATTTTCCGCTTCCAACACATCATATTCATCCGACAGGATTTCCTTTAACATTTCTCGGTTAAACTCGTTATCTTCCACCACTAAGATCTGTTTTTTATGCATCTCTTCTCCTTTGCAATCGGGCTCACATTCTGTAATCTCTTCTCCACAAAATCATAATGCTGTTTTACATTTTTTGTCAATAAAAAAAGAACCATTAGGGACTGTCTCTAATGGCTCCACTCTTCTCTTGTTAGCTTTGTAAAATGCTCCGTTCTGATATCTCCCATTAATTCACATGGCTTATTTTCCTCTGTGTGGTGATAGGTAAATCCACATTTCTCCTGACAACGTTTTGATTTGACATTACCGTCATAATATCCACACCACATGGCACTGCAATGCAAATCCTCAAAGGCATGCTGAAGGATTCTTCTCACCGCCTCAGGCATCAATCCTTGTCCCCAGAAAGGAACGCCAATCCAATAGCCCACTTCCATTTCGTCATCTGTCACCTCTGTATGGGACTGAGCCGGGGGAATCAATCCTATGCTTCCGATAGCCACATTATCCTCTTTTAAGCATACTGCGTATGTCTCCTCTGCCGAAAGCACTGTACGAATGATATCCAAACTATTCTCTACACTTGTATGCACCGGCCATCCCGCGATGGGGCCCACCTCTGGGTCCTTAGCGTACTTGTATAAACTCTCTGCGTCACTATCTTTCCACGGACGAAGAATTAATCTTTCTGTTTCAAATGTCATATGTTAACCTCCTAATTTCTGTTGTCATTCCTCCTCTGATGGATCGGGTTGCTTACTCCTCCATTACTTGTTTTATCCATGCATCAAGAAACTCCATCTGCTCTGCTGTATGGAACCAATGTTCACCACCTTCCATTACGGTAATCGTGGCCCCAACGGATTTTGCAAATTCAGACACGGTTTCCATGGAAATAAAATTATCCTTCTCACCATATAAAATATGGGTTGGTATTTTCCAAGTAATAGGCCATTTTCTCACATAACTCAAATACTCCCAGGATAGTGTTTCACCAAATTCCGTGGGAATCTCTTTCTTCCTTTGCAATTCATCTTCCGTCACTTTTGCCCACATCATCATATCCATAATCAACCTCTCCATATTTACAATAGGAGAGATAAGTAGGGCCAAATCAATCCTCTTATCAGACAATGCACTCATAGAAAAGAATGCTCCAATGCTATTGGCAATCAATATGATAGAATCGTATCCTTTGCTTACAGAATCAAAGTAACTGGCAAATTCTTCATTCGCCTCCCACGGTGTTTGCGCTTTATAGTCAAAGCCCTCTACATCACATCCTGTAAAAAGGGTTTTGTAGTGCTCTGCTTCCTCTGCACTGCCGCCCTGGCCGTGTACATATATCATTAAGCGATTCATTCCTGTTCCTCCTTAATTAGCTACTTTTTATCATGTCTCCAGCTACACTGCCGCCGTATTCATCAATTGCCATACTGAGGGGAGCCTCCGGGTGATTCATCTCCTCTTTCATCAGATGCAACACATTTTCCACTCTCCAATAATACCATAAACTTATCATAATGTGACTTCACAATTTCACTAAGTATGTTGGCGGTGTCTTCATCAATATACCCACAAGAATTCATCGCCTTAATATCGTGATTTAACTGTTCAAACCTTGATAGACCTTCAATAATACCACCATGAAGGCAACTTTCTGCCTCTAGCTCTACATAAGCAAATAATTTCATACTATAATCCCCAATAATCTCATTTCCATTGTCACACACTATTCTATCATGATTGGTGCCATTTTGGAACCACTGTGTGTAGACAACGCTTTAAAATTCTTCTGATAGGGGGATGCGAATGGAAAGAGTAAATCAACGAGAGAATCATATACTCGGCAAAAACATTAAAAGACTTCGTTTAGAACATAACTTGCGAAACCGTGATGTTCTGACACAACTTCAGCTTAGAGGGATTGATATAGCAAGATCCACTTATTCAAAAATTGAGATGGGAATAAATAATCCAACTGTGGACCTACTGATTGCCTTGGCTGATTTGTACCAAATATCCTTTGATGAATTCTTCAAAACAATCGAGGACTAAGAATCTTCTGTTTCCGAAACAGATCATTCTTAGTCCTCTTTTTTCATAGAACTCACTAACTATAATCGTTTGTTCGAGCCATTAGGGACAGACCTGGGTGCCACTGGGGACACTTCTGGGTGCCATTAGGGACTGTCCCTAATGGCTCGTGTCTCCACATTCTTTTGCGGAACAACATCCGGCAGATGGACATCCGATACATTTGGTGCCTTTCTTCTTCTCCTTGCGTAAATATAGAACTGCTGCACCCACTATGCCCATCAGAATTACTATGATAACAAAATTTTCCATCGCCACTCCTTTCTATCTGAGTTCGTAAAGAAATTGCATTTAAGCTGCTTTCTTTAATTCATACTCTGCCTTAAACTGTCTGTTGGTTCTATAAATAAGTCCAACAACAATAGCAACGATTACAACCAATGCCATAAGTCCGGGAACAAATCCATTTCCAAATTCTCCGGTGGTACCCAGCGTACCAATCTGGTATACAAGAAAAGCCACTACATAGCCGGTTCCTAGCTGAAGAGCAATGCCTCCCCACAGCCACTTTTTGCTCTGCATTTCTGAGTTCATAGCACCAAGTGCTGCAAAACAAGGTGGTGTAAATAAGTTAAACATCAGGTAAGCAAGGGCTGCCACTTTTGTAATTGCCATTGCTGACGCAACCACATTTCCATCACCAATCAGTGCAAGTTCTTCTGTATCAATAAATGCACTCAAGCCATAGCATACAGCCAAAGTACCTACCACATTTTCCTTTGCGATGAATCCTGTGACCGCAGCAGCCGCAAGCTGCCATGCTGAAATTCCAACAATCGGCACTAAAATTACTGCAATCGGAGAGGCGATTGATGCCAGAATGGAAGTGCTTTCCATACCTTCTTCCACCACCTGCAAATGCCAGTTAAAGGACTGCATAATCTGTACAATCGTGTTACATACAAGAATAATAGTTCCTGCTTTGATAATGTATGCCTTGCCTCGTCCAAGCATGGAAACGGTAGCTCTTTTAAGGCTTGGAATCTTATATTCCGGTAACTCAATGATAAAAAAGGATTTTCTGAATTTGTATCCTGTTATTGCATTTACCAATTGAGCACCTAGCAGAATTAAAATAATGCCCACAAAATACATCAGTGTGCCTACCCAAGGAGTTTCAGGGAAAAATGCACCAACAAACAATGCGATAACCGGAAGCTTAGCTCCACATGGCATAAATGGTGTCAGCATAGCTGTGGCTCTTCTTTCTCTCTCATTACGAATCGTGCGGCAAGCCATAATACCCGGAATGGCGCATCCGGTACCGATGACCATAGGAATGACAGACTTCCCGGAAAGTCCTACCCTTTTAAAAATAGGATCCAGAACCACAGTAGCTCTTGCCATATATCCGCAATCTTCCAAAAGAGCAATCAGAAAGTACATTACCATAACAAGTGGCAGGAAACCTACAACGGCGCCTACGCCACCAATGATTCCATCTACAAGCAGCGACTGCAGGAACGGATTGGCATTTTCCACAAGGCCTGCGACCCATTCTTGGAAAATTTCAATCCAGCCGACAAGCCAGTCTGCAATCCATGTTCCTAAGGTAGACTGGGAAATATAAAATACCCCAAACATTACAAGTGCAAAGATCGGAATTCCCAGCCATGGGTTCGTAAGGATTGCGTCAATTTTGTCTTGACTATTCTTCTCATTTGTTAACACTTTACGCTTTTCAACCGAAGAAACGATAGACTTTACAAAATCAAAACGTTTTCTGTCTGCTGCCTCCACTTCACTTTTATTATGTAAATCAATATCATCCTGAATATAAGGAGCTTTTTGCCGGCTTCCCTTTAAAGAAACTGCCTTCGTCACCACATCCTTTAATCCTGTGTGGCTCGAAGAAGTTGACACTGTCTTTATAACGGGACACCCAAGCTTTTCCGACAAAAGTTCTACGTCGATTTGTGTGTCCTTCTTTTCATTCACATCGCTTTTATTTAGCGCAACCACAACAGGTATACCAAGTTCCAAAAGCTGTGTGGTAAAAAACAAACTTCGACTTAAATTGGTGGCATCCACAATATTAATGATTGCATCAGGATTCTCATTCTTTACGTATGCACTGGTAATACTTTCTTCAGACGTAAACGGCGACATGGAATATGCTCCCGGTAAATCTACAGCAACCAAAGCTTCCTTTCCATCATAATAAGACTTTTTAATAAAGCTCTCCTTCTTTTCTACCGTAACGCCGGCCCAGTTTCCAACCTTTTCATTTCTTCCTGTTAAGGCATTATACATTGTCGTCTTTCCACTATTGGGATTACCTGTTAATGCGATTCTCATGACGCATTCTCCTTTCGTTTACATAATTAGTGTTAGTTATACCTAACTCATGGTTAAAAAAAGTGATATGATCACTATTTATATCGAAATAGCTTTCGCTAAATCAGTATCAATGTTATATCTGGCATCCTTGATAGAAACAACACAGCCACCTTTGATATGGGAAATCACAGTAATAGGTTCTCCGCTGTAACATCCCAACGAAAATAGAAACGATTTCAGTTCTTCATCTTCGGCTTCAATATCTTTCACTATATATTCTTCTCCAACCTTTACTTCTGATAAATTCATTTCTTCCTCTATCCCTTTCTTTTAAAACCACGTTTTAAACGCAATATATACAATAGTTTCTTGGTTAGCAATCACTAACCAAGAACGAGTTTAATATAACTAACCGCTTTTGTCAATACCTTTTGTCATTTTAGCCCAATGCAACATCCAAAATCATCATCACGCTGAATCCGGCAGCAAAAAAGATCGTTCCTATATCCGAATGATTTCCCACCGCCATTTCCGGAATCAATTCCTCTACAACCACATAGATCATTGCTCCAGCTGCAAAACTTAAAAGGTAAGGCAAAGCCGGCACAATAACGCCTGCTGCCATAATCGTAAGAAGCGCTCCCAAGGGTTCTACAATTCCGGATAGCATTCCTTTTAAAAATGCTTTTCTTCTGCTTACGCCTTCGGCGCAAAGTGGCATGGAAACAATGGCTCCTTCCGGGAAGTTCTGTATAGCAATTCCAATAGAAAGCGCCAATGCCCCCATCAAGCTGATACTTTGTTCTCCCGAAAGATATCCTGCGTATACTACCCCCACTGCCATTCCCTCCGGAATATTATGTAAAGTTACTGCCATCACCATCATGGTAGCTCTCTTTAATTTTGATTTTGGACCTTCCGATTCCTGACTACCTATATGCAAATGCGGTATCACATGATCAAGGAGAAGTAAAAACAGGATTCCCAGCCAAAAGCCCACAACCGCCGGAACAAAAGATAATTTTCCCATCATCTGGGATTGTTCCAAGGACGGAATCAGAAGACTCCATACAGATGCAGCCACCATAACTCCTGCCGCAAAACCGGAAAGAATTTTCTGCAATGTTTCATTCATAGATTTTTTCATTACAAATACACAAGCTGCCCCCAAAGCAGTCCCCAAAAATGGAATCATAATTCCATAAAACACATTGATCATCATAATCACTCTCTATTCTTTTTAGTGCATGTTCAACAAAAGTCCTTGATATTACTAGGTTTGTTGAACGGTTAACAAGTTACATATATCTCCAAATTAGAGTTTTATGGATATGAAGCGACCTCTTGGAGTCCATTTCTGATGATTTTGAGTACAACAAATAAAACGTCTTCGTTTTTCTTTATGAAGGCCTTCCTGTTCTCCCAAAATCCTCTACAGTAACTAACCTCTCATGTCTACCAGGATCACCTGCCTCTGCAAGGTCCTAAATTCCTTCGTTCTGCTTATCCATAGTTGGGTGCTGCTTATGCTCCTTATGCAGGGTCGTTGCCCTATAAAAAATGTCAACGCAGCTACTAGCTCTACTTTGTTCAATATATTTTTGCATTCCTGTTTCACAGCACCATTGATGGCGGACGCTTTCCTGTTTACAGTACTTCTTTGCTTAAGCGGCTATAAGTCCGCTTTCGTGATGAATATCTGACATCATTTTGAATCTGTCATAATCCACACCTTTTGTTAACACCACATAGAACACGCGGATTAACTTACAACTGACGGCTATCATTGCCTGTCTTCGTTTTAATGGATTCTTTACACGAGTTACATAATAATCATAGATTGCTCGGAACTCATTGTTTCTTGCAAGTAACGGTACCATTACTTGATACAAAATTTTTCTGAGTTTTCTCCTTCCTCGTTTGCTGATTCGAGATTTTCCTTTATGCTTTCCTGAACTGTTTTCCACTAATTCAAGACCAGCATACTTTTGAATCTGTTTCGGAGACTTAAAGCGTCTGATATCTCCAACTTCAGCAATGAATCCTGCGATTGTAATACTTCCTACTCCTTTAATGGCGAGCAACTTTTCCACATACTGTACTTTTAGAATGGTTTCTTCAAGCACCTTATTAATGGCTTCTAATTGCGAAGTCCATAAACGATGCTCTTCAAGCAGCATATACAATTCGCTCTTAGTTCCAATTCCTCCGTCTAATCCAACACTGTTATGCGCAGCTTCCACCAGGATCTTTGCCCTATCTTCTGTAACACCTCTGCCACGTATTTTTTTGTCATGCCAAATCTTTCGGATTCCTTCTATTCCAAGTGCGATTACATCCTTTGGCAGTGGAGCTTTTTCAAGCACAGCCAAACCACTTGTAGCATCAAATCTTGTATAAATCCCCAGATACTCTGGGAAGTGTATTGCAAGCCATCTCTGGATTCTGTTTGCAGATATGTTATGCTGCTTAATAATCCTGTCACGGCTGTATACCAAATCTCTTATTTCGGCATAAATGCCTTCTGGTATGTATGGAATCGAATATCTTCCATCTACAACCAGTTTTGCGATCGTTTTAGGATCTTTTGAATCTGTCTTCTTTGGACTATTATCATCTAGTTCCTTGATTTTCTTAACTGAGAAAGGATTAACCATTACTAACATCATCTGATGGTCCTGCACATACTTTGCAAAGGCAAACCAGTAGTGACCAGTTGGCTCACAGCCAATCAGAACATCAGTCTTTCCATTCTCACGCTTAAGGGTTTCTGCCCAAAGATTGAAAGAATTAAATCCTTCCATATCATTCTGAAAAGTGAACACTCGTTTTGTAATTTCTCGCCCACGGTTATCAAAAGCTCTGGCATAATGAATTTGGCTTCCGATATCCACTCCTACCACCATTGTAGTATCTGTTACTTGTTCGATCTTTTCATTCTGTGTATAATTCATATTGAACCTCCGGTGTTTGATTGTTTTGTTTACATCCGCCAAGATGCAACTCAATCTTACCTTGAGGTTCTTTTTTATTCAATTGGCGCTATTTATGAATTACAGGAATGCTCCTATATTATATTCTCATTTCTTTTTATCATTCTTCACTCCAAGAAAAGTTAGTATAAGCAACTATGCATTGAAATACATATCTCAAACTTCGCACTTGAATAAGTGCCTATGCACCTTGAAAATTCAATAATAACTGGCATAAAAATAGCATGAAACTATCTGATTTGGTATAATTGAGTTGTTCAGAAACAATTAAAATCGGAGGCTCATGCTATGAATAAAAGTATAACACAAGACAACCTAAATGATAACCAGATTTCAAAATCTATCAGAAAATTTTTTACACGCTTTCATCTTTCCTCAGCATTAAAAGCTGCTAATGCATATAAAAAGAAAGGAACTTCCGCAACACTGATTTTTCAGTACCTGTTTCTTTTGATTTTTTCAAACAGAAGCATGTACATGAATCTATTGATTGGAAAAGACACACCGGATTTTGCAAAGGATACGGTATATCGTTTTATGAAAATGCTCCAGATTAACTGGATTCGTTTTACAACGATTCTTTCCAGCCGCATTATCAAAGATGCTATTGTTCCGCTAGATTCAGAAGATCGTGCTAATGTACTGATTATCGACGATTCCATGTTTGAACGTAATCGTTCAAAGAAAGTAGAACTTCTTGCAAAAGTATATGACCATGCAAAGCGCTGTTATAAATTTGGTTTCCGTATGCTTACATTAGGCTGGTCAGATGGAAGCACTTTCCTTCCTGTCAATAGTATCCTTCTCTCTACCGAAAACAAAAAGAACAGAATCAACGAAGCAAAGGAAATTGATAAAAGATCGGTCGGCTATAAACGACGTATGCTTGCTGTCGAGAAAGGAACGATTGCCATGCTAGAACTTTTAAAATCAGCTAAAAAGGCTGATATCCCAGCTAAATACGTTCTTTTTGACAGCTGGTTTTCCTCTCCAAGCTCTCTTCATTCTGTCAAAGAAATCGGATATGATGTGATTGCAATGGTAAAGAAAACGCCCAAAATGTTCTTCCGGTATAACGGCGAAGATATGCCACTGACCACTATTTACAGCAAGAACAAGAAACGGCGTGGGCGTTCCAGATATCTGCTCTCCGTCAAGGTAGACGTTGTAAAGGATGGAAAAATCATTCCTGCAAAGGTGGTTTATGTCCGCAACAAGAACAAAAGAAACGAATATCTCTGCCTCATTTCCACAGACATAAGTCTGAGCGAAGACGAAATCATCCGCATTTATGGAAAACGCTGGGACATCGAGGTATTCTTCAAAGTCTGCAAGAGCTATCTAAATCTGAGCAAAGAATGCAGATCCATATCTTATGATGCAATGATAACCCATACAGCAATCGTTTTTGCAAGATATATGATGCTTTCCCTGGAGAGTCGCGAGTCAAACGATCCCCGTTCCATGGGAGAACTCTTTTTATACTTTTCTGATGAGATGTTTGATATCACATGGATACAGGCTTTTCAAATGATGCTTCAAATGTTCAGGACGCTGCTTGCGGATCAGATAGATATATCTGATGAAAAAATCGACGAGCTGGTAGATGCATTTATGGATGCAATACCTGCACTTTTAAAATCGAAATTGCAAGCGGCATAATTGACTGAACATTGACAATTGAATAGCTGCCAGGTATTGAATTTTCCAGGTGCATAGCTAAAACTTATGTGCGAAGTTTGAGTAATTAATTTATACTGTTCAATATCGTAATACATAGTATTAGCCATTTATCCTTCTCCGAAGATTTGAAAAAACTTCTTCATGTTTAGCCAAAAACTTCGGTCCCCTGCAAAAACACCGCTCCGAATGACTCGGAGCGGTGTTTGAAATTTTACCGAAAATCCATACCATGATTGCTGTCAAGTTTCACTAGTGAAACCGTTCCACGATATTCCTGATCGCGTTTGCATTGTTCTGGTTATCATTGGCAATCCTGATAATTTCGTCCGCAGTAGATGTAGTTGCATTATTCTTTTCAATAATATCCTCCACACCTACTTCATTATCACTGGAGGCCGCACTTACAACATCCACCTGTCTGTTAATACTCTCAACCGATTCACTAAACATTGAGGACGTTTCCTCAATGGAAGTAATGGCCTTCTGAATCTCTCCGACCGCCTGTCCGTATTCCTTCGCCATATCCGCAAATTCCTTGAACTGCTTGGATACGTCACTTTCCATGAACGCCACAACATCCTCAAAGCATGCCCGAACGCTCTGGATACTCCGATTTGCTTCCGCACAAATGGCCTGAATTTCATTTACTGTCTTGGATGAGCTCTCGGCAAGACTTCCTATCTCCCCTGCCACAACAGCAAATCCTCTTCCTGTCTCTCCTGCCCTTGCCGCCTCAATGGATGCGTTCAGAGACAAAAGATTGGTCTGACTGGTGATATCAAGAATCTGCGTAGCCATTACGTTAATCTTGGACAATGCCTGCAGATTCTCCATGGCTGTCTCAATATCTGCCTTGGTTTTCTCGATCTTATTGCTATTGCAGATGAGGGTTTCATCTGCAAGCTTTCTCATGGCATCTGCCGTCTCTATGAGATGACTGCTCTTCACATTACCGTCACGAACCTTATCCTCAATGTTGGCAACCATATCATTCATTCGTGAGATTTCACCGGTAACAGCATCGATGGATGCATTGGTATTGAAAATGCTTGCGGAGAGCTCTTCCGTTGTCGCTGCATTGTTTTCTATACCTTCCATCAAATCCTTGGATGTGACAGACATGGTATTGGAGCTGTCAATCAGGGATTCAGAGCATTCATTCAGTGTATTCACTATCTCGCGGAAGACACCGGACAGGGTATCCACTGCACTTGCCAGCAGTCCTACTTCACTTTTTCTTCCCACATAATCCTTGATTCCTTCATCCTCTGACAGCTCCAGATCCTTGAGCTGTTCGATTGTATGTACAACACGGTTCAGAGGACGCACACTAAGGCGGATTGCAACAAATGAAATGCCGACAATCAACACCAGTGCCAATACACACGCTCCACCGAGTACGTTCCTATTGCGAATCGCTGTGGCGTAGATCTCCTGTGTCTCATCCTTGATCACCAATGCCCAGTTCTTATCGGTCATATGGGTATATACCGCAAAATAGTCCTTGCCGTCCTCTCCGGTATATTCCTTATTGCCCTCTGCCTTCCCGGCATTGATATCTTCGATTATGCTTAGTATCTGGGGATCGGTAACCTCCGTTCTCACCAGCTCTGCATTGCTGTCAAAGATATAGGTATTGTTTTTCAGATTAATCAGTGAATAAGTAGCGTGTTCCATTCCCTCAATCACGGATTCATCCAATAAAACCCCCAGCTCATCCACAAGCTTGGCACCGCCCACAAAACCCACTGGTGTCTTCCCGTCATAAATCGGATAATACATGGACATTACGTTCTGACCGGATGCCGGAGATTCCAAAATACCTACATTCTCAACACCGTCGGCAGCCAGAATACTATCCTGCAATGATTTCAGGGAATCACCCTCACGCATCACCATTCCCGGTACATCGGGATTGGAATGGGTAATGACCGTAGAATCCCAGGTATCCAGATATATTCCCTCCCAGTTGCCGATAGACGCATAGTACCGCTCATTGTACTCCTGGGCAGCTTTCTTTAAATCGGCGTCAGAGGGATTTCTGACAAAGGCGTTGAGCTCACCGCTCTGACTAAAGGCAATCAACAACTTTTCGGCGCTGTCCGTATATTGACTGATAATCTGAATCTTCGCATTCAGGGATGTTTCCATACTGTCCCTCGCTGCATCCTTCGTAGCGGAGGTCATGTTGGAATTCGACATGAAAAACAGCATCAACATACATGCACCGACGATGACTGTAATCAGCAAGGTAATACTGGTACTCAGTTTCTGTTTTTTTAACATTTGTTCCTCTCCTTTTAACTTTATCTGTCCGCAGGATGTCTGTTCGTCATTGGAACAGAATGTCCTGTGGTGCTTTCGACGTCGCCCGATTTGACTTATATTAATTATACCACGTCGCTAGCGAAACCGGTAGCCCTAAGTACATGAAACCACTACTTTTTTAAATTAAAATAGCAGTTTTTGTTTTTATGTTGTATTGTTAAGTTACCACACTTAAACAACCACATAACAACAATAACTGCTATGCGTATTTTATCATGTTTTTTAGTCTTAAGAATTGTAGTAAAACGAATCTAGTTAATCTGCGGCATTTTCATAAACCAATATACAGAGTCCTTTGCAAATGACGGCGTATTTTTACCAGTAATAAAGCTCATATACATACTTCTTGGTTGTCTTGTGTTATACTTTTATTCATAGCATGAGCCTCCGGTTTGTAATTGTTTATTGTCAACTCAATTATACCAAAACCATTGGTTTCATGCTATTTTTATGCCAGTTATTATTGAATTTTCAAGGTGCATAGGCACTTATTCAAGTGCGAAGTTTGAGTACATATCATAAACAATATAACCACCTATGCCATTCAATGATCCTTCATATGTCTCTTGGCACATCATACATCTGGGATCTTCCATCGGCCACCCGGATGTAGGGAAAATGTCATACTCTGATGATGTACGAAATCCCACCTTGTTATAGAAATTATATCCTTATAATCTCTGTGTTCTTCCGGACGAATTGTGATTTTCTTATTCATCATTCTCTCCTTTCGCAAGTGCATTATTCAACCTATTTTATTCCCCCGAATTCGGGGGAATTAGATTTATTTTAAATATAAATGTTCCTCTTGCTCTTCCAATATAATCATTTGATGTATCGCTATCTCATTTAATTTAACCAATCGTTCTTTCTGTGGCAAGCCATCCTCAATAAAAACTGCGTTCAAACTTTCAAGATTTGAAAGGCATATCAGCTCATTTACAGTTGCATAATCTCTGATATTCCCCTTCTTTTCCGTATTCTGTTCTCTCCATTCTTTCGCCGTTTTCCCAAATAATGCAACATTCAGAACATCCGCTTCCGATGCATACACAATGGCCGTCTGTTGGTTAGTCACTTGCTTTGGAATTAGGTTTTCCTTAATTGCATCAGTATGTATCCGATAATTTATCTTGGCCAATTCTCGCTTTGCATTCCATCCTACCTGTTTTTCTTCTTCCTTTTTTAATCTTTCAAATTCTTTTATCAGATATAATTTGAATTTAGGTGAAACCCAGCTTGCAAACTCAAACGCAATATCTTTATAAGCATATGTTCCTCCATATCTTCCTGCCTTTGCTACAATTCCTCTGGAATTTGTATTTCTGTGTCATTAACGAATATTTTTCTCATAGTGTCTCATCCCCCAATGCAAACACTTGTTCCGTATTGATTGTATCACGGTTAATACATAATAGCAAGGACTTTTGTTCTTTTATGGGCAAAAACGGAAATCCCATTCAGATAGACTATGCATACATTAACGCCACCGCCATCGGAGTGTACAGTTCACCAAAGAACCCAGAAAAAGAAAAAGACGGGCAGAGACATTTGTCAAATCCCGTCTTTTTCATACACACCAACTCTATTCATTCATCTTCGCCAGCTTGGCCGCCTGGTCCGCTGCGATACAGGCGTCGATAATTTCCTGAATGTCGCCATTCATAATCTTATCTAACTTGTAAAGTGTCAGATTGATTCTGTGGTCGGTGACACGTCCCTGTGGGAAGTTGTAAGTACGAATCTTCTCGGAACGATCGCCTGTACCAATCTGGCTACGGCGCTCTGCAGCTTCTGCATCCTGCTTCTTCTGCATCTCTAAGTCATACAACTTTGCACGAAGCAAGGCGAAAGCCTTTGCCTTATTTTGAAGCTGTGACTTCTCTGTCTGAGAGTAAATCACAATACCTGTTGGATAGTGCGTCAAACGAACAGCAGAGTCAGTGGTGTTGACACACTGTCCACCGTTACCGGACGCACGCATTACGTCAATACGAATATCATTGTCATTAATTTCTACATCAACCTCTTCTGCCTCCGGCATAACCGCTACCGAGCAGGTAGATGTCTGAATACGTCCCTGGGACTCTGTCTCCGGTACACGCTGTACACGGTGCACACCAGACTCATACTTAAGAACGGAATAGGCGCCATCACCGGTAACCATAAAGTTCACAGACTTCATTCCGCCGATTCCGGTATCATCTGATTCCAGCAATTCCACTCTCCAGCCACGGCTCTCCACATAGTGTACATAAAGACGGTACATCTCTGCTGCAAAAAGAGCAGCTTCCTCTCCACCGGCACCTGCACGAATTTCCACGATAACATTCTTGTCATCGTTAGGGTCCTTAGGCAATAGTAAAATCTTAAGGGTATTCTCTAACTCTTCCACGCGCTTTCTGGCGTCAGAAAGTTCTTCCTTTAACATATCGCGCATCTCATCATCAGACTCTTCTTCCAACATAGCAAGGGAGTCCTCGATGGTTTCTTTACATGACTTGTACTCTTTGTATGCCTCCACAATTGGGGCAAGATTAGCCTGCTCCTTCATCAGCTTGCGGAAACGGTTGGTATCATTTGCCACATCCGGCTCACTTAACAAATTCATCACTTCCTCATAGCGAAGAATCAAATCATCTAATTTATCAAACATGGTTATTCCTCCTGATTATCTTACTTACTATATCACACCTTGCAATGGCTACGCTACAAATGTCCCATCACAACACGGTCATTATCACAATAATCTTTCACAATAGTCACATCCTTATATCCTGCCTGCTTCATCAAATCCGCCACGGCCTCTCCCTGGTCATATCCGATTTCAAAAAGAAGGTATCCCCCATCCGTCAAATATTTCTCTGACTGCTCCACCAATCTCCTATAGAAGAACAGACCATCCTCATGACCGTCCAGTGCGCCGTATGGTTCAAACCTTACCACCTCCGGCATTAAAGTCTCAATGACGGATGTTGCAATGTAAGGTGGATTGGATACCATAACATCAAATTTGCCTTCCACTTCTGTAAACAGATCACTGCAAATCCAAGTGGCATCCACTTCATTTCCCTTGGCATTTTCCACTGCTGTATCAATGGCATTCTGGGAAATGTCAACACCAACACCGGTGCACCCTTCCTTCATTTTCAAAAGGCTAATCAAGATGCAACCGGATCCTGTACACATATCAAGTATGGCATCCCCCGGACGAATCACAGATAAAGCCTGCTCCACCAGGGTCTCTGTATCCTGTCGCGGAATCAACACACTGGGATTTACCAGGAAATTAAATCCCATAAATTCCTGACAACCGGTAATATATTGCAGGGGTACGTGCTCTGCTCGTTTAGCCAGTGCCTGTCCGTAAGCTGTAACCACCTTATCTTCCACAGCTTCCTGCATGCGCATAAAATACTGCTGCTTGTTCATTCCGGACACAAACTCCAGCAAATACCAGGCATCAACCTTTGCCTCCGGGTTGCCTGCTGCCTCTAGCTGCCTTTCCCCTTCCTGCAAAAGTTCTCTATAGGTCATGAAAGCTCTCCTTATTCTCTTCCTGAAATTTCTTCCAGTCAAACACTGCCTCCACGGAAGCAATTCCCACTTCAATCATAGCATCATCCGGCTCTCTGGTGGTAAGCTTCTGTAACCACAAGCCCGGTTTGCTAAGAAACTGAATCACCTTCTTTTCTGAGCGACCAGCCAGGCGAATAAATTCATAGGAAACCCCGGCAATCACCGGAATCAGTACCAGACGGCATAAAAACTGTAACACAGGAGAGTCAAATCGGATAAACATAAAAACAAACACGCTGATAATTAATACAAACAGCAAAAAGCTGGTACCGCAACGTTTGTGCTGCTTGGAGCTTTTCCTTACATTTTCCACGTTAAGTTCCAGGCCATGCTCAATGCAGTTGATACACTTATGCTCTGCTCCGTGGTACATAAACACTCTCTTGATATCCTCCATGAGAGAAATGAGAAGTACATAGCCGATGAAAATCACAATACGGAAGATGCCCTCTACCAATGCCTGAATACTCTGGGATTCCACAAATCTTCCCACAAAACGGGAAAACAGATAAGGAATCAACATAAAAATCACCAAAGCCATCACCACAGAAACCACCAACGTTCCTGTCATCTCCGCCTTTTCTTTTTTCTTCCTTGCTTTTTCCTCTTCCGCAGTCAATTCCTTCTGCGGTTCCTCATCAAAATATGCCGCAGAATCCATCAACGTTGACATACCAATTACAAGAGAGTCTATAAAATTGAAAACACCGCGAACAATGGGAATGCGATATCCCACGTGGTCCTGCTTTTTTGTTTTCTTTTTATCAACGTGAATGGAGCCATCCGTAAGACGCAAAGCAACAGCGTAATTCTCGCCATTTCGCATCATAACGCCTTCCATAACAGCCTGTCCGCCAATACCTGAATACTTCATAGTCATTTCCCCGTTTCACTACAAAACAATGGGGTCAGACGAAAAGGTCTGACCCCAGCAATTATCTAGCAGTATTTCTTACTGTTCAATACCATACTTCTTATTGAACTTATCAATACGTCCACGAGCCTGAGCAGCCTTCTGCTGACCAGTATAGAATGGATGGCACTTAGAACAAATTTCTACGTGGATATCCTCTTTTGTGGAACCTGTTACGAAAGTGTTACCACAGTTACATGTAACAGTTGCCTGATAATAATCTGGATGAATACCTTGTCTCATTGTTTACACCTCTCTAAAAAAATTATCTATTGTTGCATGTTTTATGTCCGAAGACATACACGATACTATTTACATCCCGATAAACAGCTTTCATATTGTAGCATAGTTTTTTGATGATTTCAACCAAAACTTGCAAGAAAAGTACGCATCTTTCTAAAACATATGACTGCGCAATACTTTTTCAATGTATTCCTGGTTGTTCTTCGTATGGGCAAACATATTCAGGATGCTCTCCACAGCCTCGTCTTTCTTCATTCCATTCAAACCGCGACGCATAACTTCCATAGCATCCTGCTCCTTGGCATTTAAGAGCAAATCATCACGACGTGTTCCGGACTGGGAAATATCAATGGCTGGAAATACCCTCTTCTCAGAAAGCTTACGATCCAGAATCAATTCCATGTTACCGGTTCCCTTGAACTCCTCGAATACCACATCATCCATCTTGCTTCCTGTATTTACAAGGGCTGTGGCAAGAATGGTAAGGGAGCCACCCTCACGCATATTTCTGGCAGCACCGAAGAATTTCTTTGGCATATGAAGGGCTGCCGGATCCAAACCACCGGAAAGTGTTCTTCCACTTGGCGGAACTGTCAGGTTATATGCGCGTGCAAGACGTGTGATACTATCAAGAAGAATCATAACATCCTTCTTGTGCTCCACCAGTCTCTTAGCTCGCTCAATGACCATCTCAGAAACACGCTTATGATGTTCCGGAGTCTCATCAAAGGTAGAGTAAATTACTTCTACATTATCTCCCTCAATAGCCTCTCTGATATCTGTCACTTCCTCCGGACGTTCATCAATCAAAAGAATCAACAGGTGCATGCTTGGATAGGACCTTGTCACTGACTTTGCAATCTCTTTTAAAAGTGTGGTCTTACCAGCCTTAGGCTGTGACACAATCATACCACGCTGCCCCTTGCCAATAGGCGACACCAGGTCAACAATTCTCATAGCCACAGAGGAGTTGGGCTGTTCTAAGCGAATCCTCTCGTTGGGGAAGATAGGTGTCATATCTTCAAAGTTCTTGCGCTTCATCACCTGTTCTAAGGAAAAACCATTGACATTTTCAATGACTTGCAAGGCGCCGAACTTGTCCGTTGGATTGTTGCGTCTTGTCTTACCCGTGATGATATCACCGGTCTTTAAATTGAACTTTCGAATCTGTGTAGGTGCCACATATACGTCATTCTCTCCCGGTAAATAGTTCTCACTGCGAACAAATCCATAACCGTCAGAAAGCACCTCTAAGATACCGCAGCAGTCCTTGCACTCCTCTATAGGCTGCTGATCTGCCTGTCCCTCCTGGGCATGTTCATTTCTCTCTGTTCTGTCCGTCCGCTCAGTTCTCTCTGTGCGGCGCGGTTTTGCCTGCTTTTCTTCCTGCTTTTGTTTTGCAGCATCCAGCTCGTCCTGAGCCAACATTGCCTCTACCAATTCCGCCTTTTTCATCCCGGAAATTCCCGGAATTTCTCTGGCTTTTGCCAAATCTCGCAAAACAGCAACAGATAAACTCTCATACTTTTCTCGCATTCCCATTCTCCTATTCTCTCTAACAGCGGGTAATCTATGTCAGAATCGACCAAAACGAATCTTTTCGATGAGATGAGTATACCGCATCTCCCCAAAAAATGGAAGAAGAAATTTAACTGTTTCCCTAGTTCCCCGCTTTATGATATAATGGGCTCTGAGTGAATATACATCTGTAGTAATAGAAGAGAAATCTTCCACACGATAGAAAGGAATTAGGATTATGAGTATTGATGAAAAAGCGGTATTTCTCCATAAGCAATGGAATGGTAAAATCGAGACATGCGCAAAAGCGCCGGTAAAAACCAGAGAAGATTTGGCAATCGCATATACCCCGGGCGTAGCAGCCCCCTGCCGCATCATTGCCGAGGACAAAGACACCGCATATACATACACACTGAAGGCTAACACCGTAGCCGTGGTATCTGACGGCAGTGCTGTTTTAGGTCTTGGAAACATCGGTCCCGAAGCTGCAATGCCAGTTATGGAAGGCAAATGTGTTCTCTTCAAGGAATTTGGCAATGTGAACGCATTTCCAATTTGTCTATCCACCCAAGACACAGACGAAATTGTAGCAGCAGTCAAAGCCATCGCTCCTACCTTTGGCGGTATTAACTTAGAAGACATTTCTGCACCACGTTGTTTCGAAATTGAAGAACGTCTTAAGAAAGAATTGGATATTCCTGTATTCCATGATGACCAGCACGGTACTGCCATCGTAGTACTGGCGGGAATCATCAACAGTTTAAAGATTACAGGTAAGAAGAAAGAAGATTGTCATGTGGTTGTCAACGGCGCAGGGTCCGCCGGTGTTGCCATCACTAAGCTTCTTCTCACATATGGTTTTCAGCACATTATTATGTGTGACAGAAACGGGATGATTAGCAAAAACTATCCTGACTTAAACTGGATGCAACAGCAGATGACAGAAGTAACCAATCTGGAGAATCGTCAAGGTTCACTGGCAGATGCTCTGGTCGGAGCAGATATCTTTATCGGTGTGTCCGCTCCCGATATTGTCAACGCAGAGATGGTAAAGAGCATGAACAAAGACTCTATCATCTTTGCTATGGCGAACCCTACTCCGGAAATCATGCCTGACATTGCCAAGGCTGCAGGTGCCAGAATCGTTGGTACCGGACGAAGCGACTTCCCTAACCAGGTTAACAATGTGGTTGCTTTCCCTGGAATCTTCAAGGGTGCCTTAGAGGGACGCGCTCCTCAGATCACAGAAGACATGAAGCTGGCCGCTGCTCAGGCACTTGCTGATCTTGTATCTGACGATCAGCTCAACGAAGACTTTATTCTTCCAGAAGCATTCGATCCTAGGGTTGCACAGGTAGTATCTCAGGCTGTCAAGAAACTGATTTAAGAACTATAAGGCGATTGTGAATTCCTACGTTGACTACACCAGCCGTACAGTTTAACATTTCATCTGCCGGGCACGCTTTTGCTACCTGGTCGCTGGCAGCGGTACATAAGATGCTACTTCGTACCATCTAAGTACCGGCCGCGCCAGAAGTACCCTGCATCTGAAAATGTTAAACTGCACAACTGGTTCTATGAACCATGAGCTTTCACAATCGCATTTTTGACGCAATAATCAAATAATAAAGGAGGATGAATATGGCGGAACCGAATATGATATACAAGATTGCCGTATTGCGACTTCTATCGAAGGTAGATACCTCCCTCAGCAACGGTCAGGTTGCGCAGTTCTTCTTAGACAAAGAATATACCGACTTCTTTTCTATCCAAACTGTCATCAGCGACCTGGAAGATGCAGGACTCATCGAAGCAACATCATCCCACAACAACACTCTATACACCCTTACAACCGAAGGGCGACATACGTTGGAGTTGATGCACGATAAGATTACACCTGCCATTGAGGAGGATATCGTTTCGTATCTTAAGGAAAATAAACTGGAAATCAGAAATGACAATGCACTGTCTGCCAACTACGATAAGGCAACAGGAGGCGGTTACATTGTTCACTGTAAATACATTCAGGACAAACAGGTGCTCCTTGATTTGTCCATTCACACAAGTTCCATACACCAGGCAGAGACCATCTGTAACAACTGGCGCGCCCGTCACGAGGACGTGTATATGAGCTTGATGGATACTTTAATATCATAAAGGGACGGGGGAAACCATTGGCTCCCCCGCCCCTTTTCTACTTTCACATCTTAAAGAATATCAATATATTCCCCATTTAAGGCTTTGTTCATACTTCTCACTGCACAGAACTTTCCGCACATAGAACAGCTATCCTCATGCTCCGGCGCACGGTCATCCCGAATGGCCTTTGCTGTCTCAGGATCAATAGCACACTCCCACTGCTTCTCCCAGTCAAAGGTTCTTCTTGCATCTGCCATCTGATCATCAATATCTCTTGCATGTGGCACCTTCTTTGCAATATCAGCAGCATGTGCTGCAATACGGGATGCAATGATTCCCTGCTTCACATCATCTACATTTGGAAGTGCCAAATGCTCTGCCGGTGTTACATAGCAAAGGAATGCTGCACCACTGGCTGCTGCAATGGCTCCGCCAATAGCAGATGTAATATGATCATAACCTGGGGCAATATCCGTAACGATAGGTCCCAACACATAAAATGGTGCCCCCATACAGATGGTCTGCTGCATTTTCATATTCGCCTCAATCTGATCCATAGGCATATGACCCGGGCCTTCTACCATAACCTGTACATCCTTTTCCCAAGCGCGCTTGGTAAGCTCACCAAGGCGAACCAACTCTTCAATCTGGCACACATCACTTCCGTCGGCAAGACATCCTGGTCGGCAGGCATCTCCCAAAGAGATGGTCACATCATACTCACGACAGATATCTAAGATTTCATCAAAATACTCATAGAATGGATTTTCCTCCCCTGTCATACTCATCCAAGCAAACACCAGAGAACCACCACGAGATACAATGTTCATCTTTCTTTTGTGCTTCTTAATCTGCTCTATGGTCTTTCTGGTAATACCACAGTGAAGAGTTACAAAGTCCACACCATCCTGGGCGTGCAGACGAACCACATCAATAAAATCCTTTGCCGTTAAGGTTGCCAGGTCTCTCTGATAATGAATCACACTGTCGTAAACCGGAACGGTTCCAATCATAGCCGGACACTCAGAGGTAAGCTTGTGTCTAAAAGGCTGTGTGTTTCCGTGGGAGGAAAGATCCATAATCGCCTCTGCTCCCATATCCACTGCTGCCATTACCTTTTTCATTTCAATGTCATAATCTTTGCAGTCACGAGACACTCCAAGATTCACATTAATTTTGGTACGAAGCATAGAACCCACTCCATTTGGATCGATACAAGTGTGTAGTTTGTTTGCACAGATAGCAACCTGTCCCTTTGCAACCAAGTCACGAATCTCCTCTTCTGATCTGTATTCCTTCTTTGCAACCGCCTTCATTTCAGGAGTGATGATACCTTTTCTGGCGGCCTCCATTTGTGTAGCATAATTTCTCATATCTGTATTTCCTTTCCTTCTATTTCTTTTCTGTAGCAAATTCTGAATGTAAGTCAAAGTTATGCATCATTGGACCGGAGCCCTTTCCCAAGTCAAGCATTGCCTCCAGGGCACCGGAGATATACTCCTTAGCCCTTCCTACAGACTCATTCAGGGAAAAGCCCTTTGCCAAATTGGAGGCAATGGCGCTGGATAAGGTGCATCCTGTCCCGTGGGTGTTTGGATTATCAATGCGTCTTCCATAAAACCACTGCAATTTTCCATCTGTATATAACAGGTCGTTTGCATCGTTAATGCTATGTCCCCCCTTAAGAAGAACGGCACAATGATGGGCATCTCCGATTCTTTTTGCAGCATCCATCATATCCTCTTCCGACTCAATGGTAAGTCCTGATAGAACCTGTGCCTCCAAAATATTGGGAGTCACTAGCGTGGCAAGAGGAAGCAGTTCATCCATTAGGGTTTGTACCGCATCGTTTTTCAGCAATGCAGATCCGGAAGTGGCCACCATCACAGGGTCTACCACAACATTTCTCGCATCATAAAATCGAAGGCTATCTGCAATCACTTTAATCAAATCAGCAGATGCAACCATACCAATCTTTACCGCGTCCGGGTAGATGTCCTCAAAGACAGCATCAAGCTGCTGCTGTAAGAAATCAGGCGTCACTTCAGATATCCCCGTAACCCCAGTAGTATTCTGTGCAGTAAGGGCTGTAACAACACTCATGGCATAGACCCCGTTCATCGTCATGGTTTTGATATCCGCCTGAATACCGGCTCCACCACTGCTGTCACTTCCCGCAATTGTCAGTGCACTTCTCATGATTCTCTCTCCTTTTTACAAAGTCCCAGCTCCTGCGCTCTATTCTTCAATTCCATTGCAGCCTGCATTGGGTCATCTGCCTTCATCATGGCAGACACCGCACAAATCCCTGCAATGGGAATCCCCTCTAGGATATCAATATTGTCCTTATTGAGCCCCCCAATGGCATTGACCGGAATAGGCACCGCTCGGCAAATATCGCACAGCGTATCCGTTGAAGTAAGAACCGTCTTCACCTTTGTGGTGGTTGGGTAAATGGCTCCAACGCCCAGGTAATCCGCCCCCTGTTCATAAGCTTCTATGGCCCAAGGAACTGTCTTTGCCGTAGCACCTACAATCTTATCCTCGCCCATAAGTTTTCTAGCTGTGGCAACAGGCATATCGCTGGCTCCCACATGAACACCTTCTGCATCCACCGCCAACGCCACATCCACCCGGTCATCAATAATCAGTGGCACACCATATTTTTTTGAAATGGAGTGAACCTTTTCGGCAAGTTCTATGTACTCTCTGGTGGTTCTGTTCTTTTCCCGAAGCTGCAATAAGGTGACACCACCCCTTAGGGCCTGCTCCACGCGAATAAGAAACTCTTCCTCATCATAGATGGTGCTGTCGGTTATAAAATATAAACTGGAATCAAATGTTCTCATACTCATTTTCCTCACACATACAAATAATCATTTAATACCGGCTGTAAGCCCTCATCTGTAATATCCTGATACATTTTTTCAAGGCTTCGGTTGTCATCGATTTCGAACTGCTCGTCCCCTTCCATTTCCTCTGACTCCTTGCCTGTATATTTGCTCTCATGGTCTCCAATACCGGTAGACACCCCGGCAGAAACCTTGGTTGCCGCAATCTTTACAATGCCATTGCGAAACTGGGCACTCTCACGGGAGGAAACCGTGATTCCCACAAATGGCAAAAAGATTCGATAGGCACATAGAATCTGGCAAAGCTGCTTCTCATGCACATCCAAGGGATTAATCCTGTCATTGTTGATGATCGGGCGAAGTCTTGGACAGGACAAGGACATCTCTGCATGGGGATATTTTCTTTGCAAATAATACACATGCAGGGCACTTGCCAGGGCATCCTTTCTAAAATCAGAAAGACCTAGAAGGGCTGAAAATGCCACCCCTCTCATGCCACCACGAAGAGCTCTCTCCTGGGCGTCAAATCGATAAGGCCAAACACGCTTGTGTCCCATCAAATGTAGCGTTTCATATTTGTCTGTATCATAGGTCTCCTGAAATACCGTGACGTAATCCGCACCGCATTCATGAAGATATCTGTATTCCTCTGTGTTTACCGGATAGATTTCCAGCCCCACCATACGGAAATACTTTCTTGCCAGCTTGCAGGCCTCTCCAATATAGGTCACATCGCTCTTGGCTCGACTTTCACCGGTAAGAATTAAAATTTCCTCCATACCGCTATCCGCAATAACCTTCATCTCTTTTTCAATCTGCTCCATAGAAAGCTTCATACGGTTAATATGGTTATAGCAGTTAAAGCCACAGTACACGCAATAATTCTCGCAATAGTTGGCGATATAAAGTGGTGTAAACAGATACACCGTATTTCCAAAATGCTTACTTGTCTCCATACGGGCTCTCTGTGCCATCTGCTCAATAAATGGCTCCGCCGCCGGAGAAAGCAGTGCTTTAAAATCTTCAATGGAACACGTCTCGTGCTCTAATGCGGCCTTTACATCTTTGGCGGTATACTTGCTGTAATCGTAGGAATGCATCTGCTCCATCACCTTGGAACAAACATCAGATTCGATAACTTCCATCTCCGGAAAATACTCCATATGGTTCTTACGGCTGGATGGGTCTGTTTCCAAGCGATGCTTTGTTTCTAACGCCTCCTTGGACAAATATTCGGAATCCACAAAAAACTGATTTTCCATGCTACTCACCTCAATCTCTCAAGAATCCCGTCAACGGATCAGAGGCAGAGGCACCACGGGTCAGCACCCGTCCCAGTCCGGAAAGGTAAGCCTTTCGACCGGCTTCGATGGCATCCTTAAATGCAGAGGCCATCATAGGAAGATCTCCGGCAGTGGCAAGAGCCGTATTTGCCATAATGGCAGCCGCACCCATTTCCATTGCCTCGCAGGCCTGGGATGGTCTTCCAATACCGGCGTCTACAATAATGGGCAAATCAATCTCATCCACAAGAATCTGAATAAACTCCTTTGTGGCAAGGCCTTTGTTAGAACCTATTGGCGAAGCCAGAGGCATAATGGACGCTGCACCTGCATTTACCAGATCCCTGGCCACATTCAAATCCGGATACATATATGGCATCACCACAAATCCTTCCTTTGCAAGAATCTCTGTAGCCTTAATGGTTTCCTGATTGTCCGGAAGCAAGTATTTGGAATCTCTCATGATCTCTATTTTTACAAAATCTCCACACCCCAGTTCCCGGGCTAATCTTGCGATGCGAACAGCCTCTTCGGCATTTCTGGCACCACTGGTATTGGGAAGTAAAGTAACATTCTTTGGAATATAGTCAAGAATACTTTCCTCGTCTTTTGTGTTTGCCCGGCGAACTGCTAAGGTAATAATCTCTGCTCCGGCATCCTTTACAGCAGCTTCAATGAGCTTCATAGAATATTTTCCAGAGCCCAAGATAAATCTGGAATGAAACTCATGTCCTCCAATAAGTAGTTTGTCGTTGTTCATTTATCTTTCCTTCTTTCTTTAGGGTTCCAATTCTTCTGCAAGAATTCTAAGCACCATATGTGCCTGATGTGCGGCGCATAGCATAACACGAGGGGCAACAAGGCTTCCTGCCTCTGCCACCTCACTTTCTCCGTCGCCACAAAGGTAAAACCTTTTTAATATCCTGCGGGTCTTTATGGTATTGGCACTGCCCATGCCCGCCATTCCCGATGCGGCTATCAAATATTTCTCTGGCATTTTTTCCAGCACAAGATTTGTCAGCATAGCCTTGGCTTCCGGTTGATCAAAGGCTTCACAGATAACATCTGCCTCCTCCAGAAGTCCCTTTGCATTCTCCTGTGTCACGCAAAGGGTATGGGGTTCAATGGAAATATAGGGGGCAATTTCCATCAAGTTCTCCTGCAAGGCCTCCGATTTATTCATCCCAATCTGTGTGGCCTTATACTGCTGACGATGCAGGTTTGTAATATCTACTTTGTCAAAATCAATCAATATCAGTTTGCCAACCCCCGCCCTGGCAAGGGCAATGGCAATGTTAGAGCCCAGTCCTCCCAAACCGCAAATTGCAACCGTAGCCGAAGAAAATTTGCATTGGTTGTCCTTCCCATGTCGCTGCTCCAACGCCTGCATCCACGCTTCCTTTGTGGGCATCATTCAACCACCTCCCACAAAGCTTACCACCTCAACACTATCCCCATCTTCCAAAACAATACTTTCGTACTCTGCCTTTGGTACAATTTCCCCATTGCGTTCTATTGCAATCCTTTGGGGATGATAGGTTGTTTGGGCCAAATACTCTGAAATTGTTTTTCCTGCCACAGGCAGCTCCTGGCCGTTGATTTTTACCATACATACACCTCCAACATAAAGTGACGAGCCGCGCAATTTCTAGGCCGTCATAAAAAAAAGAAGCTACCGATTCGGTAACTTCCTAGTATCACATAGCACTTCCCAATACTCACATATTAGGCTTCCCTACGTTGGCATTACCCAAATCAGGTTCTCGGTCGAAGGTTATACCTTCCTCTCAGCCTGTAACACAAGCTCCCATCGTTCAAATTTTCATCATTATTATACACTGGTTTTTCAAAAAATCAAACAGGATTCTACTTTTTCTTAATAGAATATCCAAAGGTCCCCAGCTTTTCTCCCAAGGAATAATACACTCCGTGAGAATAGGCAATAGGCTCAGACTTTTCCAGCATGAATTTGCCCTTCTCATCCATATACGCTTCCTCTGCGTGGACAGCCACTACGTCTGCAAGAAACATATGGTGGGAACCAAGTTCTTTGATTTCTCGAACCTTACATTCAATATTTACCGGGCTCTCTGCAATCATAGGTGCATCAATCTCTGTTGCCTCTATCTTTGTCAGATTACACTTTGCAAATTTATCTACATCTCTTCCCGATGTAACGCCACAATAGTCTGTTGCCCACGCCAGGTCTCTGGTTGTGAGATTGATAACAAAGCTTCCCGATTCCTTGATCATCTCATAGGAGTGGCGCTCCGGGCGCACGGAAATGTACGCCATTGGCGGATTGGTACAAACGGTTCCTGTCCAAGCCACCGTTATAATATTGTCATTACCGGCACAATCCCGCACGCTTACCATTACCGCTGGCAGTGGGTAAACCATATTGCCGGGTTTCCATTTCTGTTTCGCCATAATCTCACTCCGTATTAATCCTGCATTGCCTGCATCATCTGTGGAATCAACTGCTTCTTTCTGGATACCACATTAGAAAGCATAAAGCCACCGTCTGCTTCCTCAACACCAAAGGCCTTCTCAATGATTGGCTTTGCTGTTCCGCCTGCATAGATAAGCTCTGTCTCCTCCTGAAAAATGTCAGTAAGCATTACAAAGACCATCTTCAGGCCCTTCTCCTCCAAGACCTTTCGCATATACTCCTGCAAGTCACCTTTTATGGTATTTAACTGCTTTCTGCTTACAGCACTGACCTGAGCCACGCCGAACTGAATATCGTCTGAGTCAAACACCTTGAAGTCCTGATAGAAGATTTCTTCAATAGTCTTAGACTTAAAGTCAGAACCCGCTTCAAACATTGCTGTTGCAAGCTCCTCAACGTCAACATCTGCAATCTTAGCCAAAGCCTCCGCTGCTGCCTTATCCATTGCAGTACAAGTTGGGGAACGAAACATCAGTGTATCTGATAAGATTGCTGAGCAGAGGAGCCCCGCAATCTGTGGTTCAATCTCAACACCCTTTTCCAAATACATCTGGTAAATGATAGTGGATGTACAGCCAAGTGGCTGATTTCTAAAGAAGATTGGAGAAATGGTCTCCAAGCTTCCCAAACGATGGTGATCAATAATCTCTAAAATGTCCGCCTGCTCGATGCCATCCACCGCCTGCATCTTCTCGTTGTGGTCAACTAAAATCAGTTGCTTTTTCTTCATGTCTAATAAATTCCTTCGAGACATCATACCAATCAAATGGCGCTGTTCGTCAAGAATCGGAAAATCTCGATGACGAATCTTAGACATAACTTCTTTTACATCATCCACATAGTCGTCTAGCTCAAAGGTGATAATATTGTCCTTGGTCATAAAGTAGCGAATTGGCATACTCTGGTGGATAAGCCGGGCTGTAGTAAAGCTGTCATAATCGGTGGTAATCAAAACGCACTCTCTCTCTTGTGCCATAGCTACAATCTCATCATCCACCACAGACTCGCCACATACAACAATACAGCTTGCATTCTGCTCCAGGGCAATCTGCTGTCTCTCTTTAATGTTTCCAAGAATAACCAGATCATCATCTTCGATTTCTTCCCGCATGGCCGCCCTGTTGCCTGAGGCCACAACCACTTTTCCCTTCACAAAATATGCATGATCATTGCCCGTCACCATGGTTCCGTTAATGGTCTCAATAATATTCTTATACTGTGTTCTTGCCCGACCTAAGATGCGGTTATCAAGCACATCCATATACGAATAAGCAATATCTCCGTTTACAATAACACCCTGTAATCTCCTGTTGTCATCAACAACAGGAAGGGTAACAACATCAAGCTCTCTCATTAACTCCCATGCCTTTTTTAGGGAGTAATGGCCGCCCACCCCCTGGGTGTGGCGATAATCGATATCCTTCAGCTGAGCACCTACATCTGTGATAGTCTCAGGCTCCTCAACACCGAAACGATCTAATACGTACTTGGTCTCATTGTTGATATTTCCTGCTTTTCTGGGAATAAAGGTTCCTTTTTCAGATTTATTCTTTAAGTGAGCGTAGGAAATCGCTGCACAGATAGAATCTGTATCCGGATTCTTATGCCCTACCACCCATACTCTCTTTTCGTTCTCTCTCATAGATATCCTCCTAAACCAATTAAGATATCGTATCCCTTAGTGGGAAATAAGGGTCAGACCTTTCGGCCTGACCCCCTCTTATCTATCTACCAATCATATCATTTACATATACATCATCAATCCAAGAATGGTCAAGGTAATGATAGAAACAATCATATTGATCACTGTGATAACAGTGACACCTGTCACCTTCTTCTTCAGCATGGTAAACTTCGTTGTAGCGTTCTTCTGCTCTTCCTCGCTATTGTCAAGTTCCTTCAACAAATCCTGAATATTGCGGTACTGCTTAACATTCTCAGAATGAACCTTCTCGGACAATTCGCTCTTAATGGCATCCAGTCCTGAAGTCATATCCTCTAAGGTATTCTTCATAGCCTGCGTCTGCTCTGCGGCATTCTCCTGATTGTTAGCCACCTGATCCTCAATACGTTTCTCCAACTCATCCATGTTCACACGCAGTGACTGCATCATGCGGTCTACCTGTGTCTCCACATCCGCCGCAATACCATCTGCCTCTGCCTGCTTTCTGGCAAGCTCTGACTGTAATTGCGCATTGCGCTCTTCCTTTGCGCGAACCATTGCCTCCAATTCCTTGACCTTGCGCTCCTTGGCATTAATCAAAGTCTGAAGCTGCTTCGCCTTGTCACGAAACGCATCTATTTGAGCTAAAAGCATATCTTCGCCGCTTGGCTCGTTGTCAGTAAATTCTTTTGTCTCTTCCATCATGTCGCATATCCTTTCTGCACACTACATATAAGTTTAGCATTGGAAGAACCATTTGTAAACACACTAGATATGGTATAGCCTTGTCAAATACCACCACATAAAAAACTCCCAGGCCCACCGAAGTAGACTTGGGAGTTTTGTTATTTTACTTTGCTGTTGCTTTGATGTACATCTTAGCTGTACAAGTCAACCAACTTCTGCAAGTGCTCGAAACGCTCCTTAGCAGCTTCCTCAGACTTAGCAAACAATCTCTCTGCTCTTTCTGGGAATGGCTTGATCAAACGTGTATAACGAGCCTCGTTGTTCAAGAATTCCTGGTATGTACCATCTCCAGCCTTTGATGTCAAGGTAAATGGATTCTTTCCTTCTGCCTTCTTAGCTGGGTCGAATGAGAACAGGTTCCAGTAACCGGCAGCTACTGCCTTCTTCATCTCATCCTGGCAGTGATTCATACCACCCTTAGCGATACCGTGCAACTCACATGGAGCGTAACCGATAATCAGGGAAGGTCCGTTGTATGCCTCAGCCTCAGCGATAGCCTTAACAGCCTGTGCCGGGTTAGCACCAAGTGCGATCTGAGCAACATATACATAACCGTAGCTCATAGCGATCTCTGCAAGAGACTTCTTGCCGATTTCCTTACCAGCTGCAGCAAACTGACAAACTTCACCGATGTTTGAAGCCTTAGAAGCCTGACCACCTGTGTTAGAGTACATCTCTGTATCGAATACCATAACGTTTACATTCTCACCAGATGCAAGAACGTGATCCAATCCGCCGAATCCGATATCGTATGCCCAACCGTCACCACCGAAGATCCATACAGACTTCTTAGCAAGGTAATCCTTCTTAGCAACTGCTTCCTTAGCATCTGGGCATCCGGCTGCTGCTGCCTTTTCAAGCTCAGCGATCAAGCTTTCAGCTGCAGGAGTATTTGCCTTTGTATCTTCAACTGTATCCATGAATGCAGCAAATGCAGCCTTCAACTCAGCAGATGCCTTGTCGCTTTCTGCACAAGCCTTAGCAGACTCAATTGCCATATCACGAATATACTTCTGTCCAACATACATACCAAGACCATGCTCAGCATTATCTTCGAACAATGAGTTAGACCAAGCTGGTCCCTTCTTAGAATCCTTGTTCACTGTGTATGGTGATGTAGCTGCCGGGTTACCCCAGATTGAAGAACATCCTGTTGCGTTAGAGATGTACATCTGCTCACCATAGAGCTGTGTAATCAATCTAGCGTAAGATGTCTCAGCACAACCTGCACAAGATCCTGAGAACTCAAGAAGTGGCTGATTGAACTGTGATCCCTTAGGAGTCAAATCATTCAAACCAACATCCTTCTTACCTACGTTAGCTACCAAGTAATCAAATACCGGCTGCTCAGCTGCCTGTGATTCCTGTGGAACCATAGCAATTGCTGCTGTAGGACAAACGGTAATACACTCGCCGCATCCCATACAATCAAGAGGAGATACGCTCATTGTGTACTTGTACTCGCCAGCCTTTGGCTTCATCTCTGCAAGCTTGATGTTTGAAGGAGCTGCCTTCACTTCATCATCGCTAAGCAAGAATGGACGAATGGTTGCATGAGAACATACAAATGCACAGTTGTTACACTGGATACACTTCTCAGCATCCCACTCCGGAACCATAACGGCTGTACCACGCTTCTCATATGCAGAAGCACCTGTTACAAACTGACCATCTACGCAATCCACGAAAGCAGATACTGGAAGGCTGTCACCATCCATCTTAGCGATTGGGTCAAGCAAATCATTTACAAGCTTAACAACTTCCGGACGACCTGTACGCTCAGCCTTAGGAGCATCTGCCTCTGGGTTAGACCAAGAAGCTGGAACCTCAACCTTATGTACAGCGTCAACACCACAATCGATTGCCTTGTAGTTCATCTCAACAACAGCGTCACCCTTCTTGCTGTAAGACTTCTTAGCTGCTGCCTTCATGTACTCAATAGCCTCGTCGATAGGCATAACATCTGCTAACTTGAAGAAAGCTGACTGAAGGATTGTGTTGGTTCTCTTGCCCATTCCAATCTCGATAGCCTTGTCGATTGCGTTGATTGTGTAAAGCTGAATGTTGTTATCAGCGATATATTTCTTAGCTTCAGCATTCAAGTGCTGGCCTAATTCTTCATCAGACCACTGGCAGTTAATCATGAATACACCGCCTGGCTTAACATCCTGAACCATCTTCATGCCCTGGATAACGTATGCAGGGTTGTGGCAAGCTACGAAGTCTGCCTGATTGATGTAGTATGGGCTCTTGATTGGGTTATCGCCAAATCTCAAGTGAGAAATTGTGATACCACCAGTCTTCTTAGAGTCATACTGGAAGTATGCCTGGATGTACTTATCTGTGTGGTCACCGATAATCTTAGTAGAGTTCTTGTTAGCACCTACAGTACCGTCACCACCAAGACCCCAGAACTTGCATTCCTTTGTACCTGGTGCAGATGTGATAGGAGCTGGCTTAACCTCTGGCAAGCTCAAGTTGGTAACATCATCTTCGATACCGATTGTGAAACGGTTCTTAGGAGCATCCTTCTCTAACTCCTTGTATACTGCGAATACAGATGAAGGAGGAGTATCCTTAGAACCAAGACCATAACGTCCACCAACCAATGTGATGTCATTAAGACCTGCTTCACGAAGTGTTGTTGCAACATCAAGGAACAATGGCTCACCAAGAGAACCTGGCTCCTTTGTTCTATCTAATACAGCGATCTTCTTAGCTGTCTTAGGAATAACCTTAAGCAATGCTTCTGAAGACCATGGACGATACAAGCGAACCTTAATCAAACCTACCTTCTCGCCAGCTGCTGTCAAGTAATCGATTACTTCCTCAGCCACGTCGTTGATAGATCCCATAGCGATAATAACGCGCTCAGCGTCAGGAGCACCATAGTAGTTGAACAAACCGTAGTTTGTACCAAGCTTCTCGTTAACCTTAGCCATGTACTTCTCTACTACTGCTGGAAGTGCGTCGTAAGCTGAGTTACATGCCTCACGATGCTGGAAGAAGACATCTCCATTTTCATGAGAACCACGAGCTGCCGGATGGTTCGGATTCAAAGCGTGAGCTCTAAACTCATCTACTGCATCCATTGGACACATATCCTTCAAGTCTTCGTAATCCCATTTCTCGATCTTCTGAATCTCATGAGATGTACGGAAGCCATCGAAGAAGTTAAGGAATGGAACCTTACCCTCAAGTGCTGCACAGTGTGCAACCGGGCTTAAGTCCATAACTTCCTGTGGATTTGTTTCGCATAACATAGCAAAACCTGTCTGACGACAAGCATATACATCACTGTGATCACCAAAAATATTAAGTGCATGTGATGATACTGTACGAGCAGATACGTCAAATACGCAAGGTAACTGCTCACCTGCAATCTTGTACATGTTAGGGATCATAAGTAAGAGTCCCTGAGAAGCAGTAAAGGTAGTTGTAAGAGCACCTGTTGCCAAAGAACCATGTACTGTACCAGCAGCACCTGCCTCTGACTCCATCTCTACTACTTTAACGGTGCTTCCAAAAATGTTCTTCTGTCCTGCTGCTGACCACTGGTCTACCATGTCAGCCATTGGGCTGGAAGGGGTGATTGGATAAATACCGGCAACCTCAGTGTAGGCATAAGCTACATGAGCTGCGGCGGTATTTCCGTCCATAGATTGTTTTGATCTTCCCATGTTGTTTCCTCCTGAAAAATTCTTTTCTTAACTATGTACATAAGCACACTCTGCCTTCGGAAACTCTGAAAAGATGGTTCCTCTTCGTATCTCCTAAAAAAGGACAGAATATGCGTAATGTCTCTAATTCAATAATATAAGATTTCGCCTATAAAAAATCAATAGGTTTCCTGTTTTAAATCAAGTACATTATGCCATAATAAAAAAGAATGCCGGAAGTTTATACCTTCCGGCGTCCAATACAAATACATCTAATATTTTCCATAAAAAAATCAGGACTCTATTTTGATAAATCTTTTTTCTTTTTCTTCCTCCTGATCACCTTTCTGATACACAAGCATGCGCTCCATCAGATGATCCATCATATCCTCCACCAGTTTAAGATATTCCGGCGGAATCTGATTCGCCTTGTCCAAAAAATCAAAGTAGCTTTGCTCACGCCCAGACGTCTGGCCATATCTGACATCTTTTCATCGCTTTCCTCAGTTTCAATAATATATTCTAATGTCTGAATCTGTGAAACGGAAAACATGGATTCCGTACCAAAGTTTCTCTGTTTGTGAAATGTATACGCATAAATATTACCACATCGAATCATTTTCTCGATTAAAGAACGATGGGTCTCCATCCATTCTAACTTCATAAAACAGCCTCTCTTTCTGCAGATAGGACTATTCTATCACATTTGTCAAATAATCACACGAGATTTTACAGCATCCCTGTATATTTGTTTAAACGACGGGCGCAATCTATGACGCTCTGTAACTTATCTTTTGCCTGTTCCGAGCTTTTGCTGTTTTCCATCGTGATACCGGAAGCATGAGAACTGTTGGCGGTGATTTCCTGGCTGACTGCAGACAGTTGGCTGATGCTTCCCACAATAGCATTATTAGATATTTTTAACTTTTCCATCATAGAATCGATATCGTGCATTTCCTCTGTCATGGTCTGCATGTTAGCATTAATCACACGAAATTCTTCCAGTGCCCGGACAATCAATTGATTCTGCATTTCCGTTGCACTCAGGGAATCTTTTACCGCCTCTGACGCCTCCTGAGATAACTCGTTCAACTGTGCCACAATCTCAGTGATATTCTCTGTGGCTTCTCTTGTCTGTTCTGCCAATTGTCGAATCTGGTCCGCAACCACAGAAAAACCTTTCCCCGCCTCACCTGCTCTGGCCGCCTCAATGGATGCATTCAATGCCAGCAAATTGGTCTGATCGGAAATGTTCAAAATTATGTTGGTAATATCCTTCACATCATCTGTCTTTTCCCTAAGAGCCCCCATTCTACTGACAACAATATCATTGGTGTCTTCAATTTTGCGAGAATGCTCCCCCAGCTCATTCATCAATTCCAGATTGGAGTCCACCGATTCCATAGAGCTTAAAGCTTTTTCCACCGCGCTTCTCACTTTTTCTGCCGTCTTATTGATAGAATCCTGAATGCTTTGCGTCATCTCCGTCTGGTTCTGAATGCTTTCTGCCGTGCTCTGGGTCCCCTGGGTGATTTCCTCCACCACCCCGTCAATATGCAACGCCGATTGATAAAGTTTTTCCAAGATATCGTTGGCATCTCCGGTTTGATGTTGCACTTCTCCGGCAATCTCTATAACTTCTTCCATCATAAGCTTCTGTATCTCGTCCTCATCCCGAATCGCTCCAAGGCTATCCCGGTTAAACACCCAAAGAATCCTTGTGCTCTGCCAAATCACAAACAAAGCCAGCAATTCCAGAAGCAAAACTGCCAGTTCTTCGTTCATGGTATCTGCGGTGGTAATCACACCAACGATAAGTGCAATATAACGCACAACAACAATTAGGCCAAACACCACACAAAGCAGCTTTTCCACCTCTTTGTTGCTGTACATCATAGCCAGCACCAAAAATACCACCGGGGCAAAGTTCATGCAATCATTCCCATTGGTAAATATCACAATGATATACAACGGAATAAATTCTGCAGCACAAAAGTAAAACAGCTTGCGACTTTCTTTGTTCCTGAAATAAATACAGGCGGCGCCAATCATCCCGATAACGATCACAATCAGTCCTATGATGGCAACCAGACTCAAACCAAAATCAAGAATACACGCCACAATGTTGGCTGCAAAGGCCAACTGCATCACATTAAAGCAAATATAATTCGCATAGTTTGCCAATTGAAATTTGGCATCTTCCGACTTATATTTTCTCCCCTGCATTTGTCTTTGCAACCGCTCCAACTGTTCTTCTCTGCTCATCCCCATCCTGTTCCCCCATTTACTGAAAACCTTCTGTTATATGTATATATAATACTCCCCCGTGGCTTATTATGCAATCATTTCGGATAGTTCTGTGAAAATTTGGCCAAGAGCAAAAGCACCTGCATCCGGATAACCGATGGAACGCTCTCCCACCGTGCCTGCCCGGCCCATTATCAAAAGTAAATAATTTTTCCAAAATTTTTTGTGCGATATTTACATAAACAATCAACCTCTTGTATTTTTTGCTATTTTCGATAAAATAGAAGAGATTGTATGAAATGATATAAGAATTAATGAGGTGAAAAAATGATTCAGGCAAGTAACATCGCTCTTCGTTTTGGCAAAAAAGCTTTATTCGAAGAAGTTAACGTAAAATTTACCGAGGGTAACTGCTACGGTCTTATCGGCGCTAACGGTGCCGGTAAATCTACCTTCCTTAAGATTCTATCCGGGGAGATCGAACCAACCAACGGAGAAATCATCATCACTCCGGGACAGCGTTTGTCTGTATTGGAGCAGAACCACTTTAAATACGATGAATTCACAGTTCTGGACACTGTCATTATGGGTAACCAGAGACTGTACGACATTATGAAGGAAAAGGATGCTATCTACATGAAAGAAGACTTCTCTGATGAAGATGGTGTTCGAGCTGCCGAGTTGGAATCCGAGTTTGCAGAGATGGATGGCTGGAATGCAGAGTCTGATGCTGCACAGCTTTTGAATGGTCTTGGTATCGAGACAGAATTCCACTATACTATGATGGCGGATTTAACAGGTGCCCAGAAGGTCAAGGTTCTTTTGGCAAAGGCTCTCTTTGGTAATCCTGATATCCTTCTTTTAGATGAGCCTACCAACCACTTGGATTTAGATGCCATTGGCTGGTTGGAAGAATTTTTGATTAACTTTGACAACACGGTTATCGTGGTTTCCCATGATAGATACTTCCTTAATAAGGTTTGTACACATACTGCTGATATCGACTACGGCAAGATTCAGCTCTTTGCCGGTAACTACGACTTCTGGTACGAGTCAAGTCAGTTGATTATGAAGCAGCGCAAGGAAGCAAACAAGAAAAAAGAAGAACAGATTAAGGAATTGCAGGACTTTATCTCCCGCTTCTCTGCCAACGCTTCTAAGTCAAAACAGGCTACTTCCAGAAAACGTGCTTTGGAAAAGATTGAGCTTGAGGACATCAAGCCATCCAGCCGTAAATATCCATATATTGACTTTAGACCAAGCAGAGAAATTGGTAACGAAGTTCTTACAGTAGAGGGAATGTCTAAGACCATCGACGGCGTAAAGATTCTTGACAATATCAGCTTTACACTTGGCCGTGAAGACAAGGTTGCATTTGTAGGCGCCAATGAAGCTGCAAAAACTGTATTATTCCAGATTTTAGCCGGTGAGATGGAGCCTGACGAGGGTTCTTATAAGTGGGGTGTTACCACATCCCAGTCATACTTCCCTAAGGACAACACAGCTATCTTTGACAATGATTTGATTATTGTAGACTGGTTGACACAGTTCTCAGAAATCAAGGACGCAACTTATGTTCGTGGTTTTCTGGGAAGAATGCTTTTCGCCGGGGAAGACGGCGTTAAGAAAATGAAGGTATTATCCGGTGGTGAAAAGGTGCGTGTACTTCTCTCTCGTATGATGATTGAGGGTTCTAACGTATTGATTCTGGATGAGCCTACGGACCACTTGGATATGGAGTCTATCACAGCCCTGAATAACGGAATTATTAAATTCCCCGGTGTGTTACTCTTCTCTTCTCGTGACCACCAGATTGTACAAACAACAGCAAATCGTATTATTGAAATTTTACCAAACGGTACGATTGTAGATAAGATTTCTACTTACGACGAGTACTTAGAAAGTGATGAGATGGCTCGTAAGCGTACGGTATACTCTATGTCAGCAGATGACGAGATGGACAATTAAAAGCATTTATAGTATAGTCTTTACATTGAGTGCCAAGAGGCGGCAAATGATTAGGAGGGGAATATCATGAGCAAACTTTTCAACCGTGATGATGAAAACGAAGAAATTACAGAGGATGTAACAGAAGAAGTTACAGAAGTGGATGCAGATGAAGAATATGAGGACGATGAGATTGATAGAAATGATCCTGTAAAAATGGGTGAATGGGTATCGTCCGTTCTCCTTGCAGCCATTCCGCTTGTAAACATTATTTGTCTTTGCGTATGGGCTTTTGGCAGCAATGCCAAGCCATCCAAGAAAACTTGGGCAAGAGCCAAGCTGGTTTGGTTGTTGGTTGTCACTGTATTGCTTTCTATTGTGGGAGCATTCTGCATTGGACTTCTGGCTTCCCTGGCGTAAAACAAACGAGTACATAACAAAAACCCACCCGTCATCGGGTGGGTTTTTTTATGTTCATCTCTTAGTTCTTAAAACTGTGAATTGGTGCCGGAATTCTTCCGCCGCGATTGATAAAGTCATCGCAGGAGAACTTGTTCACCGGCATAATAGGTGCGTATCCAAAAAGTCCACCAAACTCTACGGTGTCACCAACACCTTTGCCGATAACAGGAATCAGACGGCAGGCTGTAGTCTTTTGATTCACCATACCAAGCGCCATCTCGTCTGCAATCATACCTGAAATGGTTGTGGCTTTGGTATCCCCCGGAATAGCAATCATATCAAGTCCTACGGAGCATACGCAGGTCATAGCCTCTAACTTCTCCAAGGTAATGGCGCCGGCTTGTACCGCGTCAATCATACCCTGATCTTCGCTGACCGGAATGAAGGCACCACTCAGTCCTCCCACGTAAGAGGAAGCCATAACGCCACCCTTCTTGACCTGATCATTTAACATGGCAAGTGCTGCAGTGGTTCCCGGAGCACCGGCAAACTCAAGACCAATCTCACAAAGGATATCTGCAACAGAATCTCCTACTGCCGGAGTTGGCGCCAGGGATAAATCCACAATACCAAATGGGATACCAAGCATTCTTGATGCTTCCTGAGCAACCAGCTGTCCCACACGAGTAACCTTAAAAGCAGTCTTCTTAATGGTCTCACAAAGAACTTCAAAGTTCTCACCACGAACCTTCTCAAGAGCTGTCTTAACAACGCCGGGTCCGCTGACACCTACATTGATGATAGCATCGGCTTCTGTGACACCGTGGAACGCCCCCGCCATAAATGGGTTATCATCCGGTGCGTTACAGAATACAACAAGCTTCATACAGTCTACCGAATCTCTGTCCTTTGACATTTCTGCAACTTCAAGGAGAATTTCACCCATAAGCTTAACCGCATCCATATTGATACCGGTCTTTGTAGATGCAAGGTTTGCAGAGCTGCAAACGCGCTTGGTGCGGCAAAGAGCCGTTGGAATGGAGCGAAGCAACATCTCGTCTGCCTTGGTCATTCCCTTGCTTACAAGAGCCGAGTAGCCGCCAATCAAATCAGCCCCTACCGCCTCTGCTGCTCGATCCAAGGTATCCGCAATGGTGGCAAAATCCTCCGGTGACTTACATGCCGCTCCACCAACCAAAGCGATTGGTGTAACAGAAATACGCTTATTGACAATAGGGATACCAAATTCTTTTTGGATGGCATCTCCTACCTTTGCCAAATCTTTTGCCACAGTTGTAATGCGGCGGTAAATGTTTTCATTTAACTTATCTAAATCGGAATCAATGCATTCCAAAAGACTAATACCGATGGTAATGGTACGAACATCTAAGTTCTCATGCTCTACCATGTGATTTGTCTCAATTACTTCCCAACTGTTAATCATGATAATCTCCTTTAGATTCTGTGCATTTTTTGAAAGATTTCCTCGCGCTGACACTTAATGTCTACGCCAATCTCTTCCCCTAGCTTCTCAAGGTCTTCCTGACAATCCCCAAAAGCCTTTTTGCTGCCATTGAAATCTGCAATCATCATCATATTGAAGTATCCCGAAACAATGGTCTGGGAAATATCTAAGATATTGATGCCATTTTCTGCAAGATAAGTACATACCTTAGCAATGATACCTACGGTATCTTTACCTACCACTGTGATAATTGTTTTCTGCTGTTTGTTTTCCATAATGTATCCTCCTATACTGTAATCCGACTGGAAACCTGATCTCTTCTCGCCACTTCGATTGGGAAATCATTTCCCCGATAAGGGTTGTCTCCCATAGTCACCTCTAGACGAACCGTTTCAAATGCCAGTTCCGGATAGTTATTCTCATGGCTCAAATGTCCAAGCAAAATGTGCTTCATATCATCGTGTAATATCTCACACAACAACTGTCCACATCTCTCATTGGACAAATGTCCTCTGTCACCTATAATACGCTGTTTTAAGGAGTAGGGATAACTTCCCACCTGAAGCATATTTATATCATGATTGGCTTCAAGTAAAATCGCATCTAATCCTCTCAGCGAAGATATCATATTATCATCGTACATCCCCAGATCTGTAACCACTCCCACCTTGCTCTTCTCATCAGAGACAAGGAAAGCTACCGGCTCCGCCGCATCATGGGAGATATTCATAGGGCAAATGGTCAACTCCCCAATCTCAAAAGGAGTCCCCCCTTCAATGATATGAAATAAACCCGGGTCAATTTTTCCTACACCGGAGGAGTTTATAATGGCATCTGCCGTGCCCCTGGTTGTGTAAATGGGAATACCGTACTTGCGAGCCACAACTCCCAGTCCGGCAATGTGATCACTGTGCTCATGTGTCACCAATATCCCGTCCATATCAGCTGTAGTGTAGTCGAATGCATTCATTCCCTCTTCGATGCGCTTTCCACTGATTCCGGCATCTATCATCACGTGGTTTCTGTCATTGCCTACGCAAATACAGTTGCCACTACTGCCACTTACGATACTAAAAAGTTCCATCTTATGCTTCTTCCCAGTAGACGTCTACAACGTCGTTCTCGTGAAGGGCTGCGGTATAACCACAACGCTCCCCATTCAGCTTTGTCACAACAGGTCGCCCTGCACTGGCATGAATGTCAAAATCAATCACATTGAAAACATCTACAAAAATGTAATCTTTCTTTCCTGTCATCACAACAGGCTCACCATTGACGGTAACATGAAGGGCATCTTCCGGCTCCTTTATTGCCTCCGGCTCTACTGTAACTTCTTCTGTGGCTTCTACAGAGCCTGTCTGGTGGGCTACCGTCTCAGGTTCACTTACTGTGACATCGGTATCCACTGCTTCCTCCTCAGAAGTCACCTCCCCGGCATTCTCCGTCTCTTCCTCGTCATCAATCACAGGGCCTGCAGCTTTCACATCGGCGCCTGCGCCATATCCCAAAACCTTCCATTCAATGGAAAAGTTCTCATAAATCAATGTGTCAAAGGTAGCCTGACGATTATTTACCATAATCTGGTAATCCGTATCCACTTCCACATCCATAAACTCCGCCAACTGTCCCACTGTGTAGAAGTTCCTTGTCTCTATGACATCTCCCTCCTGAATCTGATAGCTGCCTGACTCTAAGCAGCCATTAACCTCCACAAATTTAGGGCAAAGAATGCGCCTTCCGTTGACCTCGAAGGTCACCTGGCTGCTGGCATACTCTTCCAATTCCTCAATGGTAAAGACAGCCCCTTCACCAATGGTAGATGGTTCAATCTCAATATAACAGTTAAACTCCAGCGGTGTGTTCATTCCCACTAAGGCGTCATTCATACGCACAACAGCAGATTCCCCCTCTGCACCTCTTGCCATACGCGGCGTGCCATTTACTGTAAAATGAATTTCTTTGCCGCGGCGCGGGAACAGTTCCTCCGTGGTAAATCCGGCCTGCATAGCTGCATCCACAATAGTAAGATGTCCGTTATCATAAAGCTTCATCATCTCACCGTTAAAGTGAACCATAATGAAGTTGTTTTTCTGTTCATAGAAGTTGAGACAGATTCCGATTGGTGTAACAAGAAGGGGATCCTTCTTCACATCCTCCTGCTCAAAGGTAATGTTCTTCATAACCTCTTCTCCGCGAAGTGCCACACGCTCCGGAACAATCTCTAGTTTCTCTGCCAAAGACTCTGTATAACCATGAATCTTTCCGCCACCGCCTACAACGAAGGCAGCACTGACAGATTTGCCGCCGTTTAATTCCTTTATCTTGGTAGCTACTTCTGTGGTCATCTTCTCCCGGACGGATTCTGTCAAAGCCCACACGTCCTTTGACTTGATTTTATGAGAAATGCCCATAATATCTTCATATTCCACTTCCTCTAAGGAAGAAGAATCCAGCTTGATTTTTTCTGCTGTGGCAAAATCTACAAGATACTCCTGTACAATCACTTCGGTAAGCTCATCACCAGCAAGGGGAATCATACCATAAGCAATAATACTTCCGTCTCTCGTAATACAAATATCCGATGTTCCTGCTCCCACGTCCACAAGAGCAATATTCAACATACGGAAGTTTTCCGGAATTGCAACATTGATAGCAGCAATAGGCTCCAAGGTAAGATTTGCCACCTGAAGTCCTGCACGCTCCACAGCTGAATACAATCCGTCAACAACATCCTCCGGAAGGAAGGTTACAATAATATCCTCTTCTATCTTTTCCGCCTTATGGCCCTCCAGACTTGAGAATAATTCCCCATTCAAATAATAGCGCATGGTAGAGTAACCCACACAGTAGAACTTGTATCTGTTATCTCCGTTTCCCTTCAATTCCTGCTGGGCCTGATCGATTCCCATCAAATCTAAGGTATGTAAGTCCTCACCGCAAACAACAGTCTCCTCCGGATACTCATAGGCAACCCTAGTTGTGATGGTCTGTAACACACGACCAGCGGCAGCAATACAAACCTGAGAAAGCGGAGTCTCAATCATCTGCTCTAAGACTTCCTTCACTTCCCTGATGGTTTCTGCCACTCGGCCAATATCGTGAATCTGTCCATCCAGCATCGCCCTTGTCTGGTGCTCGCGATTGCACTGGGCAATCACATGAAAGCCGTCCTCTCCCTGGTATCCTACTGTACCCACGATATTTCTTGTTCCGATATCAAGACCAAAAACAAAATCCTGCGTTTGATTTGTTACACTCATTTGCATTTCTCCTAACCCAATATCTTACGAATATTTTCAACGGCTTCTTCCGGCGTTCCGTTGTTATCTATCACCACTTTGCAATGCTCTCTAAACGTCGCCTCCGACATCTGGCTTGCAAAAATGGAAGAAATCTTGTCATCGGAGTACCCCCTGCCAGCCTTTAGTCTGGCTCGTCGATTCTCCTCACTGGTGAAAATGTACCACATCTCATCACAAAGCTTGTCGTATTCATCCTCGATGAGAAGGGCAGACTCGAAGAAATAATAATCTATATTTCCCCGTTCTCTCTCCTTTTTCACCTCGGCCAGAACAAATCTCTTTACGGCCGGATGAACGATATGATTCATCTGCTGTCGCAACGAGTCATCCGAAAACAATACCGCCGCCATAGCCCTCGGTTCAATGGTTCCATCTTCTGCAAACACATCATATCCATCAAACACCTGGCGAATGGCTTGGTAGCATTCCTGATCCGGCAGCATTAAGGTCTTTGCCAAGTCATCTGCCAAGACAACCTTTGCATTGTAATGCTCCCTTATATATGACAATATGACGCTTTTTCCAGCGCCTACTCCACCTGTGATTCCAATAAACTTCATAATCTACTCCATTGTAGCATTTTTGAGTTTCAAAAAAAAGTTTTATTTTGCATCATACCAAGTCTTACCGGTATGCATATCCACTTCTAAAGGAACTGCCATTTCTGTAGCCTTTGTCATCTCCTCTGCCAGAAGTTCCTTTACCCTATCCAGTTCCTCTTCCTTGGCCTCAATCAAAAGCTCATCGTGAACCTGTAGCAAAAGCTTAGACTCTAAGCCCTCCTTTTGCAAACGATCATGAACCCGAACCATGGCAATCTTAATCACATCCGCTGCAGTTCCCTGAATTGGAGAATTCATAGCAATACGCTCTCCAAACTGGCGTTGCATAAAATTGCTGGAGGACAATTCCGGGATGGGACGAATACGGCCATACATAGTCGTAACCTTGCCCTCTTCCTTCCCCTCTGCAATCAGATGATCCAAAAACGCTTTCATTTTAGGGTATGCCACAAAGTAATCATCAATATACTTCTGTGCTTCCTTCTTGCCAATGCCAAGATCACGACTTAACCCAAAAGCACTGATGCCGTAGACAATTCCAAAGTTCACAGCTTTGGCATTGCGACGCTGCAGTTCTGTAACTTCATCAAATGGTGTTTGAAACACCAGTGACGCGGTGGATCTGTGAATATCCTGCCCCTGTAAAAAGGCATTGATCAAGTTTTCATCTCCAGACATATGGGATAACACCCGAAGTTCAATCTGTGAGTAGTCAGCATCCACAAACACAAAGCCATCCTTTGGATGGAACACCTGACGAATCAGCTTGCCAAGTTCCATACGAATGGGAATGTTCTGCAGATTCGGTTCTGTGGAGCTGATACGGCCCGTTGCCGTCACTGTCTGCTGGAAGGAAGAACGGATTCTTCCATCACTGTGAATACAGTGAGCCAGACCATCCGCATAGGTAGATTTCAACTTTGCCAATTGACGATACTCTAAAATATCTGCCACAAATGGCACATCCACCGCCAAAGTTTCCAGCACTTCTGCTGCCGTAGAATAACCGGTCTTTGTCTTCTTGCCACCTGTAAGTCCCATCTTCTCGAAGAGAATCACCCCCAGCTGCTTGGGAGAATTGATATTAAACTCCTCTCCTGCCTGAGCGTAAATGGACTGTTCCAATTCAGAAAGACGTTCCTTTAGATGATCACCATAGGATGCCAACGCCTCTCCATCGATGGCAATACCGGAAAGCTCCATATCAGCAAGGGTAAATACTAAGGGAAGCTCTACCTGATGATACAACTCCCACATTCCCTGCTCTTTGAGCTGCTCCTTTAATGTCTCCCAGACACCAACGCAAATATACGCCTGATAGCAGGCAAAGGTGCTAAATTCCTCTCCCTGCTCAGATATTGCCTGCTCTAATGTTTTCTTTGCAAATAATTCGCTATAGGCCGGCACATTAAGATTTAGGTGCTCTGATGCCATATCCTCTAACAAATACTGGTTCTTCAGTGGATGCAACAGATAATCTGCCACAGCAACATCGAAGGCATTGTCATATCCTAGGATGCGTCCTGTCTGCTGGGGCCAGAAAATCTTAATGAGTTCCTTCAAAGAATCACTGACAATGGTTACGCCAGCCTGTGTTATGGCAACAAGTTGCTCCTTGATAAATTCTAAACTCATCTGGTCGGATACCGGCATCCAAAGACTCTTCCTGCCATAAGAAAATGCCACACCATACACGTCATAGTACTTAGGCACATCCTCTGCCGGCGGGTCAAAGAGAGAAAGCTGACCATCTTCCTTGATTGCCTTCTCTGTTCCCGGCGCCAACTGCCGGTATGCAAGATACACGCCAACGGCCTTCTCTTTTGCAGCGATCATCTCTCTTACAAAGGCTTCCATCTCTTCTTTAGTAGTAGCCTGTTCAAAATCTGCCTCCACGTCCTCATTAGAGGAGGTGACTTCAAAACGTGAAAGTAGATTCTTAAACTCCCACTCCTTGCAAAGCGCATAAGCTTCCGGGGTGTATAAATCGCCCAGCAAGGCATCTTCCAAATTGTAGTCAATCTCAGCCCCAACCTCTATGGTTGCCAAGGTCTTAGATAGTACCGCCTGGTCATAGAATTCTTCCAAATTCTTGGAAGCTCTCGGTGGCTTTAATTCAGCCACATGCTCGTATGCATTTTCAATGGAATGATACTCTGAAATAATTGCCGTTGCCGTCTTCTCTCCAATGCCGGGCACACCCGGGATATTATCTGCTGTATCCCCCATCAAAGCCTTCACATCAATAAACTCTGTAGGCGTTACCAGATAACGCTCCTGTACATCTGCGGCATAATAATTCTCAATCTCTGTCCCCGTCTTCTTGGTCTTTGGAATGCTAATCTTCGTATGCTGCGTGGCAAGCTGAAGCAGGTCACGATCTCCGGAGACAATGGTTACCTCCAGTCCCTGCTCCTCGCCCATTCTTGCTATGGTTCCCAGCAAATCATCTGCCTCAAGTCCCGGCTTTGTTATCACCGTAACTCCCATAGCCAAAAGCATCTGCTTCATCATGGGAACCTGCTGGCGCAGTTCCTCTGCCATAGGCTTTCTCGTGCCCTTATACCCATCAAACATCTCATGGCGAAAGGTTGGTGCGTGCTCGTCAAAGGCCACGGTAAGATAGCCCGGTTTCTCTGTCTCTATAATCTTAAACATAATATTCAAAAAGCCATAGACAGCATTGGTGTGAAGACCTGCTGCATTGGTTAAATCCGGTAATCCGAAAAACGCCCGGTTTAAAATACTATGTCCATCGATCAGTAATAATTTGTTAGATTGCTCTTGTTTCATATGCTAGCCATTCCTTTTCTTCTTCATTCAAATAAGGACTAATCTTATCAAATACCTGCTGATGATACTCATTGAGCCATGTCCTCTCATCCTCAGACAACAGCTCCGGAATTACTGCATCCAAATCAATTGGCGCAAAGGTTAGATTCTGAAATTCGTAGAACTGTCCATACTCTGTTTTCTCACCTTCTACACAGAGAAGTTCATTCTCGATACGAATGCCAAAACCATCTTCCTCATAATATCCCGGTTCGTTGGTGGTAATCATACCGGGGACAATGGCTTGGGGATTCTGTCCCTCTAGGGTGCGCCAGCGGAAGGAGTTTGGACCCTCATGCACATTGAGCAAATGGCCCACGCCATGGCCTGTGCCGCAGCGGTAATCAAGTCCCATGTCCCAAAGTGGCTGTCTCGCCAAAACATCCAAGTTCTGACCAGTGGCTCCCTTCGGAAACTTTGCACGGGACAAACGCAAATGCCCCTGCAAAACTCGTGTATATAAAAGCTTCATCTTATCTGTCAACGGTCCAAGGACGATGGTCCTTGTGATATCGGTGGTTCCACCCAAATACTGTCCGCCGGAATCCACAAGAAGAAATCCTTCCGGTTTTAATACCGAGAAGTCTTCCGGGGTTGCACTATAGTGCATCATAGCTGCGTTAGGACCGTAAGCTGCAATGGTATCAAAACTAAGATCCAAATATCCCGGTTGCTGCTGGCGAAGTTCCTGCAAATAGTCCGCAGCGCTAAGCTCTGTCATATGCTCTCTTCCGCCTTGCTGCTTGAGCTCGTAAATAAACTTTGTCACTGCAACGCCGTCTCTAATATGAGCCTCTATGGTATTGGCAATCTCAACAGGGTTCTTGATGGCACGCATCAGCTCCGATGGATTGGCGGCATCCACTACCTTCAAATCCTTCGGCAAACATTCCATTAGTTTCACATTCACACCGGACTTATCCAAAAGCATTCCCTTTCCGAAGGATACCAATGCACCAAGGTCCTCATATATCTGATGATATGGTCGTACAAAAATGCCTTCCTGTTTCAAATACTCGATTACATCCTCAGACCAGCTCTCATAAAAGCAGTATAGAATGGTCTCTTCCGGTGTCAAAAGTAGGAAAGACAAAAAGACAGGTACATGAGAAATGTCATCCCCGCGCAAATTACAAATCCACGCAATGTCATAAAGGCTTGTCACCAAATGACAATCACATTCCCTCTCCTGCATCTTCTCTCTGATATGTGATAATTTGTCCGAAGTACTCACGCCGGCATACTGCTGTTCTAACACCCATACCGGTGCTGAGGACAGCACCGGGCGCTGCTCCCAAATCTTTCCAATCAAATCTTGGTCAGCCTTAATACAGCCACCTTTCTCTTTGGTCATCTGGGCGAAGGCTTCGCCGTCTTTTGCCACCATACAGGTGCCATCAAAACCAATATTGCCCCCTTTTGGCAAATGCTTCTTCACATATTCCTTTACCGTGGGAACATCCGGCTCTCCCATTGGGAAAAGTTTCACTTCGCTGTCCGCAATCTGCTTGGCCGCCTGAACAAAGTATCTACCATCTGTCCAAAGGCCTACTTCCTCCTGAGTAATCACCGCCGTACCGGCAGATCCGGTAAATCCGGTAATGAACTGGCGACTCTTATAATGATCTCCAATGTACTCCGATGCATGATCGTCTGCTGTGGGAACAATGTAAACAGAAATCTCTTGTTCCTTCATCAGATCTCTCAACTGTGCAATTCTCTCATCTACTTGACTCATAACTTAAGCAACCTCTCTCATAAATTCTAAGTATTCCGTCTCACTGGCAAATAACATATACTCGCCATCTACATAACCCATATATCCTACAGCAACTTCGTATCCCTTCATAATGACATCCCCCTTGCAATCTCTCTTCTTTCTGATTCAAGATTAGCAAAGGAAGTGTCCTATTAACGGGACATTTGCTTGGAATATTTCTTTAAATATACATTTCTCTGGAAAAAGGCGTCTGCCCTTCCCAAAGAATGTCTGCAATCCATCAGTTCTGCATACATTTCACAAACCAGGTCTTTTTCCAAAACCTGTTCCACCGCCTTAGCATCGTCTTCACTTCCTGCCACGCAAAGGGTTCCAACACCCTGAAGGAACAGTGCATTTTGATTTCCCAGGGCCTTGTGAATCTGTGCCTCATCAGCGTTTGCTGCCGCAAAAGAAATCTCGGTTCCCACAATCTGTGCCATATCATCAATCATTGGGCGAAGTTTCCTTCCCACTTTGCTATACGTGGTTAGCAGCGGATGTTCTGACACAAACCCATAACTCCAAGGGCCTGCTGCCAACACATTCTCTAAATCATTTTGCCAAACATCTGATGCAGTTCCTGTGGCTGTTGCAAGTTCCATATGCTCTTCATATGCCTTGCGCAAGCCTTCTAACGTAGCATGGTTCTCGCCTGTGATCGTGCCAATCATTCTGCCACTGATTTCTTCCATAGCCTGACTAATGGCAAAGGCATGACGGTCATCTCTGCCAAGACAAAGGGCTCCGTGATATCGCATCAAAAAACCGTTGGATGTGGGATTTGCCTTTATGGCCTTTCCCATCTTTTTCATCAGTTTTTTGGTAGAGGAAATAGCATACTCGCCACAGACAATACTTGTTCCCAACACCTTGGCATATTTTTCATCAAATCCGGTAACATCTTCACCCAAAACACTCAACGCCGTGGCAAATGTCTGATGGGTGTGCACCACAAAGTTTACATCCGGCCGATAACGATACGCCTCTGCATGGACTCCCTTTTCACTGGAGGGGCGAATGTCCCCCTCATAACTGCAATCCTCTATCTGTACCACCACAAGCTTCTCCGGGGTCAATGTATCGTATGCCTGTCCACTTGGTGTAATCAAAAACTCTGTCTTTGACAGTCTTGCACTGATATTACCCCAGGTTCTGGAAATCAGCCCCTTTTCAACCAATTCCAGTCCCGCCTGAATAATCAGCCTGGCCGCATCATCATAGGAATATGACATAACTTCCTCCTCGTCCTTTTCACTACATTATAGAATACCATATTTCCCCCGGGGTTGCGACAAATTTTCTTTGCCAGACGTGATGGGTTCTGCTAGACTAAACTCATGAAAAGTTATATTATGATTTCCGTTGGCGTTCTATTGCTATTATGGTTCGCCGCACCAATACTAACCAAAAGAATAATAAATGCGGGAAATGGCGTGGGACTGTTTTTATCCGGTCTTTTACTGCTTTGCGGTCTGACATATAAAAAGCTGCCGGCACTATTTAACAGAATGCAAACCACAAGTTTTGGGAGGACTCTACTAACCTTTGCTTTTCTACTGGGGATTGTGCTGCTTGCCTATGTATTGGTAAACACCATTCGCATGGTTGTAGCAATCATCAAAAAAGCCGCTCCCCCCTGCACCCTTGTTGTCCTGGGCTGCAAAGTCTATGGCACCAAGGCAAGTCTGATGTTGGAGGAGCGGCTTCTGGCAGCTCTTACATTTATGGAAAAGCATCCGGAGGTATCCTGTGTGGTCTCAGGTGGGAAGGGTGACGACGAAGACATCTCTGAGGCAGAGTGTATGTATCAGTACCTGGTAGATGCAGGAATTTCGGAAGAACGCATTTATCTGGAGGCAAATTCCAAAAACACAGGTGAAAATATTATCTTCTCTATGGACATCATCCGCAGAGAAAAGCTTTGCCCCAAGTTAGCCCTTGTCTCCAATGAATTTCATATCTATCGGGCCACAAAGATTGCAGAGCACTTAGGCTTTGACGCTAAGGGCATTGCCGCCAGAACTGCCTGGTGGCTCTTTCCGACCTATTTCGTCAGAGAATTGCTTTGCATTTTCAACGAGTGGCTTCGAGGATATCAGTACTAAAAGAAAGAAGGTCACAATATGACACTGGCACTCATTTTACTGAAACAGATTATCATTATGTTTGTCCTTGTGGTGGGAGGATATCTCCTATTCCACTTTGGCAAGATTTCTCAGGAAGGCTCTAAGAGCATCGCCAATATTTTGATTTACTGCTCTCTTCCCTGCGTGATTATCAAAGGCTTTCTGGTGGAGCGAACACCGGAATCTCTAAAGCACTTGCTCCTTTCCACAGTTTTGGCGGGTATTGCCATTCTCATTTCTATCTTGGTTTCCTATCTTGTATTTAAAAAGGATGCCATTGCAGGATTTGCCACAGCATTTGCCAATCCGGGATTCTTTGGTATTCCTCTCATTATTGCAAGTCTGGGAAATGAAGCTGTTTTCTTTATTGCAGCCTTTATCTTTTTTACAAATATGGGCCAATGGACTTATGGTGTGAGTATTCTCACCGGTCAAAAAGCAGCCCTGAAGTTAAAAAACATCATAACAGCTCCTTTTATGATTGCAATATTGATTGGGCTTTTCTTCTACGGAACCGGAATTTCTATGCCAAATCTAATGTATCAATGCATTGACTTCGGTTCCAACTTAAACACTCCTCTGGCTATGTTTACCATTGGTATTTACTTGGCACAGACAGATATCAAAAAAATGTTTTCCAAGAAAATTCTCTATGGTGTATCAGCAGCAAGACTTCTTCTCATCCCGCTGCTTACGTTGGGGATTTTGACACTGTTACCCGCATCTATGAACGATATGAAGCTGGCGATTCTCATTGCCTCTGCCTGCCCGGTGGGCTCTAACGTGGCGGTGTATGCCCAGCTTCACAACAGCGATTATTCTTACGCAGTGGAGACTGTGGTGATTTCAACCCTATTATCCCTGATTACCATTCCGCTACTGGTAACCATTTCTCAATTTATGTGGTAGCAAAAGAGCCATTGGTACCCGTCCCCAATGGCTCTAATTCTATTTCTTTATAATACTGTGATATGTCTTTGCAGTCAGATGATAAATCCCAACATAAATCAGAGCGAACACGATATAACATCCCACCAGGCATTTTCCATAAAGAACTTTATCCGTAAGAGAAAACATATTAAGCATTTTCTCCAATAACGGAAAGGCAAAGATAAGATGTATTCCTGCCACAATCAAAGGCATAAAGAATACGGTAAGCACTTGGGAGCGGATGGTTTTAGAAACTTCCTTTTCCGTCATACCCACCTGTTGCATAATAGTAAATCGTCTCTTATCATCATAGCCTTCTGAAATCTGCTTGTAATAGATAATCAACACCGTAGCCATCAGAAAAAGACTTCCCAGGAATATGCCGATAAAGAACACGCCTCCATATAGAGACTTCAGTTCAACGCGATCAGCCTCCCGACTTTCCGCCATATATGGTATACCAGTCTCTGCCACCAACGGATTCACTGTAATCTCCTGTTGAAAAGCAATCTCCTCATCCGGGGAAGAATTGGTATCGAATCCGTAATAATATGTCAAATCACTGGCCGCTTCTCCATATGCTTCTAATTGCTTTTCATAAATTCGCTGCAAGATTTCCCGGTCTTTTACTACTACAAAATAGCTATCCACCGCATTAGACATCACCCGGTTGTTTTGAAGGCCAATATGATCTCCTTTTTTGACCGAAAATGTATCATCGAACAGTGTGATCTCTGACTTTTCATAAGTTTTTGGAACCCCTATAACCAATGCTTCCTGATTTTTTAGGGAAAGATTGGCATCTTCTATGCGATTATAGTCTTCCTCCGAGAGAATCACCAGATTCTTCAGTTTCTCTATGGCCTCCATATCTTCATCCATATAATCTGTCTTGAAACCATCTTCCGTCTCCATCACGCAATAGGATAAAAATTGATAGTCTACCTCATCTGTAACCTGTAACCCCAAAGACTGCTGCCTCTGCTTCACTTCATCTATCATATTGCTTGCCACATCATCAGAAATCCCTGAAGCATATACCTCCAATTCCTTGGGATGAAATTGTCGCAAAATATCTTCAAATCCAATCATCATAGATGAGGTAAAAGAAATGGTTACCAGCACCATGGTGGAGAGAATACAAATGCTTGCAAGCCCCACTGCATTTTGTTTCATACGATATAACATGCCGGACACACTGACGAAATGGTTGGTCTTATAGTAATACCTCTTATTCCTTTTCAGTATTTTCAAAAAGGCAATACTGCCGGCGGTAAAGAGGCAATAGGTGCCCAGGATAACGAGAAGAACTGCTATAAAAAATACATTCATAGAGCTCATTGGGTTCTCTGTGGTTACAGCAAGGTAGTATCCTGCTGCTAACGAAATCACGCCAAGCAGTGCCATAAAGAATTTTGTCTTTGGCTCCTTTTCTCCCACATCACTTCCCCGAAGGAGTTCCACAGGCTTTGCTGCATGAATCTGAAACACATTTAATATCCAGGTGATAACATAAATTGCGGCAAACAAAAGGATGGTAACCACAATGGCATCTGAAGAAATAAAGAAGCCCAAGGGAATCTCTACACCAAGCATGCGAAGAATCACCATAAACATCAGTTTATCCATTGCAATTCCCAAAGCCAGACCAACACCTATGGTAATGGCAGAGATATACAAAGTCTCAAGAAGCAACACAAGAGAAATATGCTTCTTTTCCATTCCCAAAATATGAAAAACTCCCAACTCTTTCTTTCTTCGTTTTACCAAAAAACTATTTGTATAAAGAATAAAGATCACAACGAAAATCCGTGCAACCCAGCAGGCATACATCATACACATGGTGACACCTTCTTCTCCAATCATCTGTTCAAAGCCAGGATTGATGGAGAGGGATTTGATCAAATACATCATCATGACGCAAATAATTCCCGTAATGATATAAGGAAGATAGATTCTTCCATTCTTTGTAATATTTGTCTTGGCCAAACGGCGATAATATCCTCTACTCATCAGAATCACCACCTGTCGCAAGAAGTGTCAGGGTATCAGAAATCTTCTGATACATCTCTTCTTTGGTACTATCTCCCCGATAGAGCTGATGAAACACCTCCCCATCTTTGATAAAAAGCACACGGCTTGCGTGACTTGCCGCCTTGGTAGAATGGGTTACCATAACGATGGTCTGACCACCTCTGTTAATCTGATTAAAGATATTAAGAAGGCCGTCAGTGGACTTGGAGTCAAGAGCTCCCGTAGGCTCATCCGCCAGCACAAGCTCCGGTTCTGTCACAAGGGCTCTTGCTACAGCCGCTCTCTGCTTCTGACCTCCAGACACTTCATAAGGATATTTGTCTAAGAGTTCAAAGATTTCCAATTCCTTAGCCAGTTTCTCCACTTTGGGATTCATCTGTTCAAAGGATTGTCCTGAGAGTACCAGGGGCAGACAGATGTTGTCTCTGAGAGAAAAGGTGTCCAGTAAGTTGAACTCCTGAAACACAAATCCCAAATGATCTCGACGAAATTTTGAGATATCTTTCTCCTTAATGGCTGTCACATCTTTCCCGTTTAACAGCACCATGCCGCTGGTAGGCTTATCCAAGGCCGCTAAAATATTCAGCAAGGTGGTCTTGCCGCTTCCGGACTCACCCATGATTGCCACATATTCTCCTTCTTCTACCGAAAAAGATACCTCCTGTAGGGCCTGCACACGATTGCCCCCCAAACGGGTGGTATATACTTTTTCCAAACAATCAACTTCCAAAATCGCCATATTTACTTCCTCCTGATTCATTTGTTGTTCTGCAATAAATATAGCAAAGCCCCGAGGGTCACAACATCGAATGATGTGACATCCGGGGCTGTCTGTGTGACAAAAATGTAAGGTGGACTATTCCACTAAAAAATCTCTTCTCTTTATGCCTATGGTAACAGTGGTACCCTCCGCCACCTTAGAGGAAAGCTCTAGAGAATGACCAAGTTGTTCTGTAACCTGCTTACAAAGATACAGTCCGATTCCCGTGGACTTCTGTTGTTCTCTACCGTTATACCCTGTGTATCCCTTTTCAAAGACTCTTGGCACATCCTCCGGAGAAATACCAATCCCTGTATCCGAAATACGCAATCTGCCATCCCCAGAAAGATCTATGGTGATGGTTCCCGCCGGTGTGTACTTCACTGCATTTGACAAAAGTTGTTCCACCACAAAGCAAAACCATTTCTTGTCTGTCAAAATCTCCTGATGTATTCCCTCATATTGCAACGCCAACCGTTTCTGCACAAAAAGAGGCGCGTATTTGCGGATGCACTGCCGCAGCAGATCATCCAAATCATATTTCTCAAATACAAAGTCCTGTCCCCCTTCTTCCAATCTGGAATAGTGAAGAACCATTTCCACATACTCTTCAATGCGAAATAGCTGCACCCTTAAGTCGCGGTTTTCCTTGGTATCATTTTGCTGAAGCAACATATTCATAGCCGCAATGGGAGTCTTAATCTGGTGCACCCATGTGGTGTAATATTCCTGACGGGCCCTGCGATCTCTGGCTCCTTCGTCCTGAGCGGTTGCATATGCCATAGAAAGTTCTTCTAACATTTCCACATAATGGCCCTCTACAGGATCCGTAGTCTTTACATACTCCACATCGCCACTGCCAAGGGCCAGCTGCATACGTTTTCGCTCATTTCTCTTTTGCGAATATGCAATCATGTCCCCCACTACAAAGCAGACAAAAACCAAAAGGCAAAGTCCCAGGGCATAAAAAACCCCTTCCATGTTACTGTGGTACAAAAATCCCACGAAAGCTACAATACAACAATTTACCCAAAAACTAATGATCAGCCATTTCCGATATACAATGTATTCTTTGAACATCTAATGCTCCTTTTCTACTGAATGATATAGCCGCTTCCCACTTTGGTCTGAATAAACTCCTCTAATCCTATTCCATCTAATTTCTTGCGCAGGCGGGTCACATTCACGGTCAGGGTATTCTCCTCCACATAACAGTCCATCTGCCAAAGTCTTGTCATTAAGGTATCACGACTCACCACTTTCCCCTTCTGCTCCATCAGGGTCTGTAAAATGCGAAACTCATTCTTGGTAAGTTCCAGTCGCTCATCACCATAGGTCAGGGAGGTATCATTGAGATTAAGGATGGCTCCCCGATGCTCCAACACTGGTATCTGATTGCCCATATCATAGGTGCGGCGTAGCATGGCAGACACTTTTGCCATCATAACATCCAAATCTACCGGCTTGGGGATAAAGTCATCTCCCCCCATATTCATAGCCATGACAATATTCATGTTATCCGAAGCGGATGACAAGAAAATCACGGGCACATTGGAAACCTTGCGAATCTCTGTGCACCAGTGATACCCGTTAAAAAAAGGAAGCATTACATCCATCAAAACCAAATGGGGGTCGTACTCCACAAACTCTCCCACCACATTCTTGAAGTCGGAAACCACCTTGGCATCATTGCCCCACGCCTGCATACGCTCTCGAATGGTCCTTGCCATAGCCTCATCATCTTCCACGATAAATATTCGATACATTTCCTACTCCTTTCGCAAGCCCTTGGGATAATGATTCTTCAGAGTTGTACCCACAAGTTTTCCCCAGCCCAGGCTGTAGCCATCTACCGTAACAAGCTGCCAGCCCTTCTCGCCTGCCCATTCTATGGTGGCTCCCTTCAGATAATCTGCCACTTTATTGTCATCTGACGAAAGGGCGCATACCCTCTTTACCATACTAGGTGTCAGCCACAAAGCCAATGCATGTGAGGGTTCAAAGCGGTTTTTCTTCAACGTACCAAGATGCAGACCCGGGCGCAGTACCTTAAGCCCCTTTAAGGAAGGCAGCTCCTTCGGCACCAAATAGAGTTGTTCTCCAAAGGTAAGATATCTTCCCTGCTCCACCCAGGAAATATCTGTAAAGGTATCCTTTGCAAACGAATAGAAGTCTTTGTATTCTTTATAGGAGGTTGTCTTTTCCATTTTGTATTCCCGGTCTTGAGAAATATCCCCCTGCTTTTGCAGTACTGCCACAAAATGGCCCTCGCCGTGAAGAAGGTGCGGCCAAAGGCGAATGGTTCTTTCAATATGATTCGCCGCCTGTTCTCCATTTTCATGCACAGCAAACTCTTCAAACCACTGTGCACTTCCGTCTCCCATTCCCGGGAACTTCTCCACGCTTACAATGGACATATCCGGGTGATGAGCAATCAAGCGGCTAACACTTCCCTCATTTTCGTCCGGAGCAAAGGTACAGGTGGAATACACCATCTGTCCTCCCGGCAGAAGCATTTGATATGCCTCCTCTAAAATTTCATCCTGACGGCGTCCGCACATGGCCACATTTTCCAGAGACCATTCCTGACAAGCGTCCTCCTGCTTGCGGAAAAGTCCCTCCCCTGAGCATGGTGCGTCCACCATAATTCTATGGAAAAAGCAGCCAAATTTCTTACGCAGACTCTGTGGCGTTTCATTCACCACCAACGCATTGGATATTCCCATACGCTCTATATTCTCAGAAAGAATCTTAGCTCTTGCCGGATGAATCTCGTTCGCCACAAGAAGCCCTTCTCCCGCCATAGACGCGGCAATCTGTGTGCTTTTTCCTCCGGGTGCAGCGCAAAGGTCAAGAACTCTCTCTCCCGGTTTTGCCTTAAGATACGCCCCCGGTGCCATAGCACTGGGCTCCTGAATATAATACACCCCCGCCTGATGATAGGGGTGCTTTCCCGGAATGTCATCCTTCTCATAATAAAATCCATATTCCGCCCATGGAACCGGAGTTAAATGAAAGGGTTGGCTCTGTAAAAAGGACTCCTTCTCCACCTTCAAGGGATTGAGACGGAGGCTCTGATATTTTTCATTGTCATAACTGGATATAAACGCCTGATATTCATCAGCCGTTAGCATCCTTTGCATTCTATCCATAAAATCCTTTGGAATCATACACTTATCCTCACTAAAATACTGACATAAATATAGCACAGGAAACACAGCAGTGGCAACCGCATAAGATACAAAGAAGACCCTGGGGGAAACCATCCCAGGGCCTTCAAACACACCAAAATATAGGGTTAAATAACGTTAAGTAATAAGCGGTCTCTATCCATGCGGGCCAGAGTATCAATACTCCGCCGTGCCCTCACATAGAGATTGCGGTTAATGGTAAACACACAAACCTCAGATGCTCCACGATACGCCTCTCGCTTATAAAAGGGTATGCGCTTCCAGTTCTTAGTAAACGGTATAGCATCATCTAAAAGCTTCTGTGTGGTTCTCCTACTCACCTTATGGTTCGTAGTACTGCAAAGAATCACATCCTTATCCACGTGCTTGTCAAGCTTCGGTGCTCTTCTCATCATCTTCTCCTGTAAATCAAAACTATCGTATATTAATCGATACGTATAGATATCTGCTTATCCATGCTCTCCGCAACCTTCACCAAAAAATCAAGTGTGGGGTTATACTTCCCACTCTCCATTCGGGAAATGTTAGACTTCTTGGTTCCCGCTCTCTCGGCAACTACCTGCTGGGTCAGATTCATGCCCAATCGGGCTGCCTTCATCTGCTTGGCCATATCCATACGAATCTCCTGGCTGTTCTTAGGAACAATGCCATCCTCGTATCTCTTTTTCATAATCACACCACCAACTGTTTATATATTATCATATATGATAACTATGTGTCAACAAAAAAACGACAACTTGTAACAACAAATCGTCGCTTTTGTGGTATGTATTTTAGAGAGACGCCAAGGTCTCAATGGCATCTTCCTTAAGGATCTTTGTGGCGTGTTCCAAAAGAAGAACACCTCCCTGCTCGTGGGTGATAATCTCTGTGGCATATTCGGATGCCACAAGAATCGTCCCTGCCACTTCGTGCTCTTCCTGTCGAAAAACAAGCTGCAGGTAATAGGCATCCTTATACTTGTACAATGCGCTGTCCATTTTACTCTTAGCCGCTAATTGCTTTGCAACGAAAATGCATTGTTCCATATCGGAAAAACGCAACCAAATAGGAATATCTAAAACAGTAGCCTCTGTGGCAGGTTTAACCTCAGTTGAGACACTGCTCTTCGTCTCAGCCTTCGTCTCCTTCTTTTCCTCTGCCTTTTTCTCTAATTGTTTCTGGGCTTCCTTCATCACTTCTCGAAAATCCTGAAGTCGCTTGCCAAATTCTTCCAATGCGCCGTAGACACCTTCGGTCTGTTCTCCCGAGATGACCAAAGACACATCCCCCTCCGGCATCACAGACATCTGCACGCTGAAAAATGGCCCCATATCCTTAAGGTCGAGCTCATATCTTGCTTCTGCAAGAACCTCCCGCAAGAATTCCTCTGTCTTCTCCCGGTGGTCCAGAAAATCGTCAATACCAATTCCCTTCTCCCACATTTCTTCCTTCGAAATCACACAGTGAATTTTCGTATCACTAATCTTGCGAAACTGCATTGTGCTCACCTTCTTTCCGTCCTATATTATACACTATTCTAAGTTAGATATCATATTCATAATCACTTGGTTAGAATTTCCTAATAGACGCTTGTAAGCTGTCACAGCATCCGAATCATTTTCTTGCTTGTCCTCCCCGGAAAGCATCTGTTGCATCTGGGACACAAAGACCTGATAGCTACTATGCTTTGGAAATTCTGAGAGCATAGAAATAAGCTCGGCCACCTCATCTTCTTTGCTCTCTGCCGTTTTGGCAACTTCTACATCAGGCACCTCCACCCCGTCACGATAGTACTGCTGAACCTTCACCACATAATTCTGTGTTTCTTCAAAGGGAGGAACGCCACCATACTTTGCCACATTGCCACTGCCGGCATTATACGCAGCCAATGCTAACGTAATATCTCCATTGTATTGGTCCAATAATTTGCGAATCAGTTTGGCGCCACCCATAATGTTCTCGTACGGATCATATGCATCTGTCACTCCCAGGCCCTCTGCCGTTGCCGGCATCAACTGCATAATCCCCATAGCCCCACTGTGGCTGGTTGCATCCGACCTAAAATTGGATTCCTGCTTAGCAATGGCCTTGAGAAGATTCACATCCACATTGTAAGTACTTGCAGCTTCCTGGAAGATTCCCTCCAAGGTACCGGCACTTACGCCGGATGTGCTATTATTACTGAGAGAATTCATATTCTCATCCAACACCGTAGAGAAATCCTCTTCCACGGGAATCTGCTGGAGCTTCTCTGTATATGTAGTTGTTCCATCACCTGTAACAATGGATACTCGCATGGTAAAACCTCTATACTTCTTGTCCTTAGCTTTGGTTTATTCTATCACAAAATACATAAAATAGAAACCCTGACTTTCCCCCTTGACAGTGAGATAAACTTTATAGTATAGTAGTTGGGTCGGTAACGGCAAGCTGGCGTGGCACAGTCGGTAGCGCACCTCATTGGTAGTGAGGAGGTCACGGGTTCGATTCCCGTCGCTAGCTTTATAGATGTATAAGAAACCCTTTTATTTTAGGGTTTCTTTTTTTGTGCCATTGGGGACACATCTGGGTGCCATTAGGGACACATCTGGGTGCCATTAGGGACTGTCACTAATGGCTCCTTGAGCAACAAAAAAACCAGCAATCTCTTGATTACTGGTTTATGCCGGCGGTGGGACTTGAACCCACACGAAGTTGCCCCCGCAAGATTTTGAGTCTTGTGCGTCTGCCAATTCCGCCACACCGGCTGGCCGTCGGTGAACATCACCAACGAAAAATAGGATATAATATCTTGGCCTTTATGTCAAGTATAATTTGCAAAAAACTTTCGTTTTTAAACTAAATTCTTCAGGATATCAAAGCAGTCAAAGGTTGCAAAGTAATCCTTCGGTTGCTCTGCACGACGAATCAGCTGGAAGCTTCCATCCTCCTTCAAAAGAACCTCCGCAGATTTTAATTTGCCGTTATAGCTGTAACCCATGGCAAATCCGTGAGCACCGGTATCGTGAATAAAGAGAATATCTCCCTTCCTTATTTCAGGCAACATACGGTCAATCGCAAACTTATCGTTATTCTCACAAAGAGAACCCGTAACATCATACTTGTGGTCGCAGGCCTCATTTTCCTTGCCAAGAACCGTAATGTGATGATATGCACCATACATTGCCGGACGCATTAAATTAACAGCACAGGCATCTACACCAATGTACTCCTTGTAAATGTGCTTCTCGTGAATTGCAGTTGTCACCAGCGCTCCGTATGGTCCCATCATAAAGCGTCCCATTTCGGTAAAGATGGACACATTAGAAAGACCAGCCGGAACCAGCACTTCATCATAAACCTTATGCACACCTTCTCCAATGGCGGCAATATCATTTGGAGTCTGTTCCGGTGTATAAGGGATTCCAACACCGCCGGAAAGATTAATAAAGGAAATCTCTATGCCTGTCTTCTCCTTTAACTCAACAACAAGCTCAAACAACGTCTTTGCCAAGCTTGGATAGTAGTCATTTGTCACAGTGTTGCTTACAAGGAATGCGTGAAGACCAAACTTCTTTGCCCCCTTATCACGAAGAATCTGATAAGCCTCAAAGAGCTGCTCCTTTGTCATACCATATTTGGCATCTCCCGGGTTATCCATAATGCCGTTTGACACAGCATAAACTCCACCCGGATTGTAGCGCAGGCTAATGGTTTCCGGAATATGACCAATGGTCTCCTCCAAGAAGGCCACATGTGTAAAATCATCTAAATTGATGGTGGCACCAATCTTATCTGCATAGACAAACTCTTCTGCGGGAGTATCGTTAGATGAGAACATAATCTCCTCCCCAGAGAAGCCAAGCTCGTTGCTAAGCATCAGCTCTGTCATAGAAGAGCAATCTGTTCCGCAGCCGTACTCCTTCAATATATTAATAAGAAATGGATTGGGATTGGCTTTTACCGCAAAGTATTCACGAAATCCCGGATTCCAAGCAAAGGCATCTTTCACAGCCTGTGCATTTTCCCGCAAGCCTTTCTCGTCGTATAGATGGAAAGGTGTAGGAATCTCCTTTATGATTTCCTGAACTTTTTCTTTTGTTACAAATGGTGTCTTTTCCATACCCGTCTCCTTCATCTGTATATCACTGAATAATTATGCATATATGCACATTTGTAAAAAATGATAACATTGTTTTTTTGCTATGTCAAAACCAATCTTTCAAAAAATTAAAAAGGCCAGACCCGATGGTCTGACCTTCCTATATTATTTGTTCATCTCTTCCAGTCTAGCCACAATAGCATCCAATACATCTGCCGGTATTGTGTCATGCTTGTAGGCATCATCAATGGTTGATTCACTGCCCACAAGTGCCGCAACATCCAGCCAAGTCCCCTTCTGGAACTCTTCATGAAACACATCAAATGCTGCTCTATCCTGTAATAATTCTGAAAATGGTATTTGTCTAAATTCCATAAATCCCTGTTCTATACTCTTGATAAGTATTCCCCTGTTCTTGTATCAATCTTGATTACATCATTCTGCTCAACAAACAGTGGTACATATACAGTAGCACCTGTCTCAACAACTGCAGGCTTTGTTGCGCCAGTAGCCGTATCGCCCTTAAATCCAGGCTCTGTCTCTGTAATCTCTAACTCCACAAACAAAGGTGGCTCTACAGCGAATACCTTGCCATTGTGTGAGCAAACCTTAACCATCTCATTCTCTTTTACGAACTTCAATGCATCTCCGATATCTTCCTGGCTCAATGCAATCTGATCGTAGTTCTCTACATCCATAAAGTTGTAAAGGTCACCATCATTGTACAAGTACTGCATATCCTTGCGCTCAATGTGTGCCTGTGGGAACTTCTCAGTAGGTCTGAATGAAGTCTCAACTACACCACCATTAACAATATCTTTGAGCTTGGTACGAACAAATGCTGCTCCCTTACCAGGCTTAACATGCTGAAATTCAACAATCTGGCAAACCTTGCCATCATACTCGATTGTAACACCGTTCTTGAAATCACCAGCTGTAATCATGTTTCTTCCTCCTTAAACTATGGGCGAAGCCCATTCTCGTTCTATATTCTAATATAAAAGTGTCGTTTTTTCAAGTATTTACTACATAAATCGCTCTTCAAACTCATGGACTGGAACAGGTTTTGAGAAATAGAATCCCTGATATGCATCACAGCCCATCTGATTCAACATCTCAAGCTGGTGTTCTGTCTCTACTCCCTCTGTCAGAACAAACATATCAAGTTCTTTTGCAAGGGAAATAATACTTCCCACAACAGTTCTGCTGCGCCTTGCATCCTTCACATCATGCAAGAATCCCATATCAATCTTCAGTTCATTTGCAGTAATGTCTTTTAGCATGTTAAGGGATGAATATCCACTTCCAAAGTCATCAATAGCAATTTCAAAACCATACTCCTGAAGTTGCTTCAAAAGTTGAAGATGACGTTCTACCTCCGTAACAAAGATAGACTCCGTTATCTCTAACCTAAGATTCTTTGGGTTAATCCGGTATTCTTCCACTATATTTTTAAGCACGGAGAAAATATCAATATGGTACTGATCCTGAGAGGAAATATTTACAGAAATGTGTAAATCTTCTCTGCCTATTTCTTTCCATTTTGCCAGCCGTTGTGCGGCAAGCTCCCATATATACATATCCAAGCGCCAAATAAGTCCGGCCTGCTCCAGCACCGGAACAAATTCATCCGGCGAAAGGAAGCCGTCTTTCGAACGGTTCCAACGGGCCAAGGCCTCTGCCCCAAAAACCTTCCCCTCTGCTGTCGTCTGCGCCTGCAGGTACATAGTAATATCTCCTGCGGCCAATGCTCCTTCAAATTCATTGATGATGCGATTCTTATCCATCTGTTCCAAAAACAATTGTTCATCATAAATCGAAACCTGCTCGGCATAGACATCCATGATGCGGTCAATTGCCAAATTACATTTGTCAATCATAAGAAACACCGGTTCTTGGATATCTGTAATCTCATATACCCCCATCTTAATCTGCAGACGGAAGTATTCGTTCACAAACATATCTTCGATTTCATTCATAATCCGCAAGAAAACATCTGCCCCAAATCGTTCCTTTGGCATACAGAAAGCAAAGCGATCCTTCACCAGATGACCATACACATCGTCCTCCCTTGCATACTTGCGGAACATCTGCGCAATCAGCTTTAACACTTCGTCTCCCCGCTCCACTCCAAACAAGTCATTCACCAGTTTAAAGTCTTTAATATCCGAGGCAATCATCACATATGGGGTATCGGGATATTTATTTAAGGTTTCAACAACCTTTTCCTCAAAGTAAAGCTCATTGTATATTCCCGTCAACATATCATGCGTGGCTCTATAATGCTCGTCCTGGTATTTTTCATACTCTTCCGTTCGATCCTTACCATTGATAAAGTAGCCAAGCAATTCGTCATCCTCGTCACTTAAACGCTGTACCGTAAACTCATAGACAAACTCTCTCGTCCCATCTGTCAGCTTCTCAGCAAAGGACTTCTCCTCGTCATTTTCATTCCAATGACGTTCTAACCATCCGGCAAAATACGTTTCCATTTCCCCCAAATCTTCATCAATATGAAAACGCCCCAAGCGCTGCATCATCTGACGACCACGCTGGTTGATGTAAATACATTTACCGGAAACATCAAAGCATCCTACGCCCACATCTGCCATCTGAACCGCTGTACTCAAGATGGTGTCACTCATACTTCTCGGCACATAATACAAAGAAAAATATACAACAGCAAAGCAGCCCAAGCAGTAGCACAACAGCGAAATATCAATGGGTAGATTTAGGCTTAGCCCAATTGCATCAAAAATAACAATGACAGCCACACAATAGAGAATCACGCTGTACTTCTTGCGATATACCTTTGTGGTCTTAATGGTCTTGTACAGTAATAATGCAAAAATCCATACAACCAAGATATAACTAAATCCCAAATGAATGTAAAAAGGAAAACCATAGGAAACCGGCGAAAAAAATGTTCCTATGCCGCTTGCTTCCCGCTTTTCCAGCAGAAACACATGGTGAAAGAATGGATTCAATCCCAACACCACAGTCTCAACAGCAGCAATCACATATAACAGCTTCATAGCTACGTCCAATCGATTGGTATACTCGGTGTAAACCACAGAATAGCGCAACATAAAAAGCAACAGCCAGTCAATGGATGCCAAAAACAGGCTATGAGACCACATAGCCACAATTTCTACTTCCGACATCACAAATACAGCATTTGTGATAATAGCGAAAATAATCACTAAGAATAAAGAGCTGATGCTCTTACTAACAGCATCCTCCCTCTTTCGTATGACGGTTGCCGCTGCAAACACCAGCACAATCATCACAAAAAGAACCCCCAAATACATTGTCCTTATCATAAGTCTTCTCCACCCTATCTTAAATGTACGTCTATCTTATTTCTCAAGGTCAGAAATCATATCCACTCTCGTCTGATGTCTGCCCCCTAAGAATTCTGCCCCCAAATACGCATCAACAATGGCCTTTGCCATTTCATTTCCCACAATACGGGCACCAAATGCAATAATGTTTGCATCGTTGTGCTCCTTGACAAGACGAGCTGTTACAGGTTCTGAACAAACGGCAGCCCGAACTCCCTTCACCTTGTTAGCTGCGATAGAAATACCTACGCCTGTTCCGCAAATCAAAACGCCGCAATCTGCCTTTCCATCTACAACAGCATGTCCCACTGCTGCACCATACTCCGGATAGTTACAGCTCTCATTGGAATTGACGCCAAGGTCAATTACCTCATGCCCCTTCTCTTGTAAGTATTTTAAAATCTCCTGCTTCAACTCAACAGCAGCATGATCATTTCCTAATGCAATTTTCATTCTAATTCTCCTACCTTTCTTCGCGAAGCGGCACTGGTCGAATGGTTTTACCATATCGCTTGTATATGTGATAACCGCCTAAGACCAACGCCTCAATAAAGCGTTTGATAATGATCTGAATCTCTTCTTTCCACGGCAAAATCGGCTTTACCAAAACACTTCGAATGCCAGCCAGGTTTGCTCCCCACACATCGGTAAAAATCTGGTCTCCCACAAAAATGGTATTCTGCACATCTGTACCCATATTCTCCATGGCTTTCAGATAATTAGCAGGCTTTGGCTTGCCGGCCTTAAAAATATACTCAGCTCCCACCACCTGTTGGCAAAACTTCTGTACTCTTGGCTCCTTGTTGTTAGAGAGCAATGTCACACGAAATCCCAAGTCGTGCAGCCACGCAAAAAATGCAATCGCCCTCTCATCTGCAGGTGCGCCGTGGGGTACCAACGTATTATCCACATCGAAGATAACACCTCGATAACCTTCCTGATATAACTTTTCAAAATCAATGACATATGTGGATGTCACATAGTCATTGGGATATAAACTCCTCTTCATGGCCACACCTTTTCTATACCGTAAAATAAGCGTTCAAACTCAATCTTAGTGTAACATTATTCTGTAAAATGGGCAACCACCGTGGTATGTGTATTCCATTTTTTTCACACAAAAGAAAAGCAAGGCTATATTCATAGCCTTGCTCCGCAAATATCATTATTATAAATCAAAGCACAAAATCTTCTGCTCCACGAACGCTCGGTGTAGCGGCCACGCCGGTTCCCAGCTCCTGTCCCACAAAATACTGATACTGATGAATCACTTCATCCTTACGCATATCAGAAATTGCTTTCTCCACATCCAAAGAACGAATATCACTCTCTGCGCCCTTCAGACTGTAGGTGGCATCCGGATTATACTGATTAGCATAATCATACGCTCCAAAATTCTGCTGTGCCTCTACTTCAGCGCTTCGCTCCTTTGGTGCTGTGACCTCCGGTTCCTTTGTCTGCACCTGAGAAGCTTCAACCTCCGGTGTCTCAGCAGGTGAAATCTGCTGGGGTTTCTTTATTTCGTTGTAATCATAATACCCACCAATAGGGCGAATACCCGAAATATTCATCTACATGCTCCAAATCAATTACTATACTCCACAAGTTTCCTTGACAGTAAATATATCGGAAGGTTGTGGAATTTCTTAAGAGGAAAAATTAATTATTTATCCAACATCTTTTTTAATTCGCTCATAAAGGTGTTCACATCCTTGAACTCACGATATACAGATGCGAAACGAACATAAGCAACATCATCCAAGTCCTTAATCTTGTCCATTACAATGGATCCAATCTCATCGCTGGCAATCTCTTTCTCTTCTCTGGCGAAAATCTCTGTCTCCACTTCATCAATGAGCTTATTGATATCATTGGCAGAAATCGGACGCTTATGGCATGCCCGCAACACTCCTGCTTCAATCTTGGCACGGTCATATTGCTCACGATTGTTGTCTTTCTTGATAACAATCAACGGAATCGTCTCCACCTTCTCATAGGTAGTAAAACGCTTGCCACACTCATCACACATACGACGACGACGGATAGAATTGTTGTCATCAGCCGGTCTGGAATCGATTACTCTGGTATTCTCGCTACTGCAAAAAGGACATTTCATTTTTTACCCTCCAATACAAACAACATATAGAAATATTTTACACATTTTCACTATATATTGTCAAGGAGTCCGCTTCACATCTTTCTCACAAACTTCCACCAAGATCAAGTCACAGCCAATGCTGCAAACGCACCTCCAGGGAATCCAATATTCGTATTTGTGGAAGAAGCATCCGCAAAATTTGCCGGGGGAGGGTACAATAAGGGTGCAGATGCATCCCGTCTTCTCATCGAACTCCAAATCCATCACTCTCCCTAGGCATTTGGCGGTACAAACATTGATTACATCTTTTTCCTGCAACTCACATAAAAGCATATAAAAATCCCTCCGCTAATATCATATGCGAAGGGATTTGTTGCGTTACTGATATGTGTTTAGATAACAGCTCCTATACGTTAAAACGGAACAAGATAACATCGCCATCCTGTACCACATATTCTTTACCTTCCACACGGACAAGGCCTTTTTCTTTCGCTGCTGCTGTGCTTCCACAGTCAAGCAAATCCTGATAGTTTACAACCTCAGCCTTAATAAATCCACGTTCAAAGTCTGTGTGAATCTTACCTGCTGCCTGTGGAGCCTTTGTTCCCTTTGTAATGGTCCAAGCTCTTGTCTCATCCTCTCCGGATGTAAGGTAGCTAATGAGACCAAGCAAGCTGTAGCTGGCCTTGATCAGTTTATCAAGACCTGACTCTTTCATGCCAAGTTCTTCTAAGAACATAAATTTTTCATCGTCATCAAGCTCAGCGATTTCCTGCTCGATTTCTGCACAGATAACAAACACTTCGCTATCTTCCTTAGAAGCGTATTCACGAACCGCTGCAACACCAGCATTGTTTGCACCGTCTTCTGCCACTTCATCCTCCGCAACATTTGCAGCATAAATCACCGGCTTAGCGGTGAGAAGTCCATACTCCTTAAAGTAAGCTTCCTCGTCTTCATCAAGAAGTTCAAAGGTTTTTGCCATATTGCCGGCTTCCATATGTGCCTTCAAACGCTCCTGCATAGCCGCTTCTTTCTGCAAGGTCTTGTCCATACGGGCTGCTTTAGAAGTCTTAGCATAACGTCTCTCCAAAATCTCCATATCTGAGAAAAGAAGTTCCAAGTTGATGGTCTCAATATCACGGAGAGGATCAATGCTTCCATCCACGTGAACAATGTTGCTGTTCTCAAAGCAGCGAACTACATGTACAATGGCGTCACACTCACGAATATTTGCCAAAAACTGATTGCCCAGGCCTTCACCCTTGCTGGCACCCTTAACAAGACCTGCGATATCAACAAACTCGATTACCGCCGGGGTCACCTTCTTAGACTGATACAAATCTCCAAGCTTCTTCAAACGCTCATCCGGCACGGTAACAATACCCACGTTCGGGTCAATGGTACAGAATGGGTAATTGGCCGATTCTGCCCCTGCCTTTGTGAGGGAATTAAATAATGTACTCTTTCCTACGTTAGGGAGTCCTACGATTCCTAGTTTCATTTTTCTCTTTATCTCCTTTAAATGTATTGATTTTACTGGGGTTATCGCGATTGATGGATGGATAACGTACCAAAATACGTACCAATTTATACAACCAGCAATGCGTCTGCGATTTGATTGATTTCTTTTAACTTTTCATCCTCTGTGGTGTGCACATACAGATTCATTGTGATTCCAATGTTGGCATGTCCTAAAATCGTCTGCAGGGTCTTAGGCTTCATCCCTGCCTCTATACATCTTGTGGCAAATGTATGCCGCAATACGTGCATAGAAAACCTTGGAATATGCATCTTGTCACACACTTTAAACAGCGCCGTGTCATAGGTACTGTTTTTCACCGGTTCTCCTTTTCGACTTAAGAATACAAACTCAATCCAATCAATCGATATCACATCCATGGATTGGTTCTTGCTCTTCTGCTTCTTTAGGATAGCCAATGCTTCTTCTGTCAAGGGAATGGTTCTCTGCCCCGATTTACTCTTGGGTGGACCTATGCGCCACTCTTTTGTGGAATGACGATATTCCATAGTCCTTGCGATGGTTAGCGTTCGCTTTTCAAAGTCGATGTCAGACCATTTCAGCCCCACCAGTTCACCAGTGCGAAGTCCTGTCTGTAGTAAAAATCGGAATTGGTTCTCGTAAGCAGTGCCTTTGATGCCCTGCACAAACAGCTTCTGCTGTTCTAATGTTAAAGCTTCTTTCTTGCGAGATTCCTTGCCGATATTGGACTTTACCATGGCATTGCAGGGGTTCTTTCGAATCACATCATTTTGGTATGCATAATCAAGCATATTGTATAGTGCAATTCTGGTCTGATTGATTGTGGTGGTGCGATATCCGTCGTCCGCCATCTGATTCATCACCCTTTGGCAATCCAGCGTCTTCACATCACGAAGCAGAAATTTGCCAATCAGTGGGTCGATGTTCTTGGCAAAACGCTCCCTGTAATTTCTTACAGTGTTGGGGCGAACCGTCCGCTCCTTCATCTCGATCCAAAAATCGAACCAGGCCTTCACCGTCATCTCAGATGCATAAGCGATGTTGCTGTGCTCATCTGCGTATTGGGAGTCCGCAAGCCACTGCTTACACTCCTGAAGCCTTGAAAACACTTTCTGTTCCCGCTTACCATATCTGTTGGTAAATCTACCAACATACAATCCATCGGTTCTCTGGCATATTCCTTTGCCCAATTGTTTACCTTTTAAATCTTTTCCCATATCATTGCTCCTTTTTCAAAGAGCCCTAATATCCATTTGATAATATACCATATTAGAGCTCTTTTCTCCACATAAATATTTTGTTTCGGGTAAATCGATATTTTCTTTCAGGCAATTCAGAAGTTATATGGCGCGATGGGTGGCAATGAAGGATTCAAATTCCTTGCGCTTAATCAGCTTCTTTTTGCCAACATATAAAACAAATGGGCAACCGGGAACCTTCAAAAGTTCTTCCAACTTATTGATGCCAATATGGCTGTAACTGGCCGCTTCTTCTTTGGTGATGGCAACCTTCTCCCAGATGGGAATGATCTGCTTAGCCATTTCCTGACTTTCCATCTCTATCATAAAAACACCTCCCCTCAAATGTGATAGACAAATCTGTCCTCACAATTGAATGGGGAGGTGTTATGTGTAGTTACTAAGATTTCTTACAGATTTTTCATTTCTCTGTGTAGGGGGCACTTTTGGACATTATGTCCAGAAGTTTCAGAGTTGTTTTTGTATCTGAAAAACACAACTTTCTTTTCATCATCAATGAAAAAGCGCGAAAACCCAGTATCTACAAGGCTTTCACGCTCTGAAATCATTTTCAAGGATGATACTCTGAAGCGAACATTATACATAACAGGATACGCGCATCTGTGCGTGCCTAACTTTTGGACATAATGTCCAAAAGTGGCTGCATGATGCGCAGTTTTTCCATACTTCTACGGCGTATGCGGAAGGGGAGGTCCTTAGACCCTGGTTTATAAATCTTGTGGCGGAACAGGTGGCACTGCATCGGTAAACAGCGATTTAAGTTCCTCAATCTCTCCTGCTTTCACCCACTGTTCCAAGCCGTTTTTCCACACCAGTGTTTCAGATGTTATCTGCCCTCCTGTAACCTTTTGTGCCAAGACATCCATATCAAAAGGTCCTGTTGCCTGACCATCAACCGCTACGTGGTATACATTCCTTGGCACAGGAGGGGGTACAGTTCCTGATACAATTGGTTGACTAATACCACTCATTATATTGTTCATAGATCCCGCAATGTTTTGTCCGACCGCACCTCCGACTGCCATACTGGCCATCATTGCAGCCATATTAAATCCATCGCCACCACCTGATATATCAACACTTCCTGCACCATTGCTTCCCATCTGTCCCAGTGCATTAGCTCCTGCAATACCAACTTCAGCCTGTTTCTCAATTTGAAATGCAGCCATGTTAGAGCTCTGTGTGCTCTTATGCTGAGCATACTGTGCCTCTTCTCTCTGAATCCGAAGAATCTCCTCATAATTCTCAACATCAATACGTTGCTTATCTGCAATATCTTTCACTTTGGCTGCTGTTTCTGCCTGAACAGTTGCATTAGTAACATCTCTTGTAACATGCATTAATTGGCTGTAGCCATCACTGGACTTATCTATTTCAATTGCATTGATATCTACTGCAGATACCTCAACACCAAAATCTTCTCTAAGCCTGTCTTTAACATCATATTCTATAACATCCGCAATTTGACCGATCTTTGTTTCAATTTGTATTACCGGAATACTATTTGCTGCGGGAGCATTTGCAACCACATCTTTTACATAGCGAATGACAGCATCCTTAATTTGTTTTTGAAAATCATTCAGGTCAAATGAGTTAAGTCTATGTAGCTTTATGAATTCTCTATAGTCTGCAATACAAAAAGATATTGTTCCTCTTACAGCAACAGGAACTCCAAAATCGTCAAATCTTGGATCATATATATCAAAGAATGGGACTGCAAATTTTGACTGTATAACTCTCGCGAGGTTAATAAAGTATACTTCAGCTTGGAAGGGCGTGCCGCCATCATACGCTAATCCGATAATACTGGCCAATACAGGTAAATTTGCTGTCTTTAGTGTGTCATCACATGGGCCAACAATAAAATCCTGTTTTGTACCGCCATCTTGTTTATAGACAAAAACTGCCACTTCACCGTCTTTTACTCTCAGTGAAGATCCCCATCTTATTGAATTTTCTCGTCTGCTCTCCCCAGTTTGTACCCCTGCTGGATGCCACTTCCAAATAAGGTAAGATGGTTCATCACATCGTATTTCATCCATCAATCCGCCTGTTTGCTTTGTTTTGTTAAATATTCCCATTTTGTATCCCCCTTCTATTGTTCTAAATAAATACTTATCTTCAATTGATTGAATGGAAGTTTTGTTACAATCACTTTATCTCCATCTTCATTGTATCCATAGAACTGGTCTTCCATTCGATTATATTCTTTGTCAAATTTCTTTTTTAAGCATGCATCTACATATTTATCATAATAATTCTCAGGTAAACCATCTATAATAACTGAAAACGAATCAGACATATCACAGTCTACATATCCCTTTTCAAATTCAGGTTTCGGTAGTTTATTAGCAATTTTTGTATTCGGCCAATCCATCTCTTTCATTTCATTAGGCTTGCTGATGCTCACTTCCATCACTTTTTCATCTTCATCGTATAAAATATATAATCTATACCGTTCACTGTTATATGCTTCATACTTTGATTCACCTTTCGAAGTAAAAAGATCATATCCTATATTATTACACTCTTCGATATACTTCTCATATTGTTCTTTTGTATAATTATGTACATCTATATCAAATCGTTCATCATCATTAAAATTAATTTGTCCTTGTTCAGATAATGGTTTTGGAATCATTTTACTCAATCCATCAGTCGGCCAATCATACGTCATATTGTATTCAATTTCTTTTTCCTGTAGTTCCTCTTCTTCCTGTTGCTTAATTTCTAATTTATTGTTGTGATTTCTAATCCCTGCACATACGCAGCTTATTGCATATATAATAATCAATGCAATCAACGCCCCAACAGCCACCAAAAATGCGGCACCTTTAATTTGTTTCTCTTCTTCCACTTCTATTGGGACTTTTAGCATTCTATATAGGATAATTGCAGAGCATACTATATCCATTAAAAGAATAATCTGATAAGCGTCGCTCCCCCTATCATCAAGAGCATTTCTACTTTTAGAAATAAGTATAATAAAACTAAATATCAATCCTAAAACTAGTATCATTCGCGGCAAATATGATGGACACTTAAGCGTATGCGGAATAAAGAATACTCCTGCTATCATCAATATGACAACTACTAATTGTGACAGGTTAAATCCTGCATTATCCAATCCAATTCCACACAAAGGAATAAGCACAAACAAACCTGTCAACCAACCAAACACCAGAATTGTATTGGGGAGTGCTGGCATGAGTTCAGCCAATGCACCTCCAACCCTTTTCACATTATTTCTTTTTTTGCTCCTTTTTAACTTGTCTAATGCTTGGTGATATAGATTCTCAATTCTGTCCTTTTCTTCAGCAGCATTGAACATAAATGTTGCTTTTTGATATGTTTGTTCAATTTTAGTTCTCCATGCATCGGAAATATCCGCTTCAACATTTTCGTCAATATTTGATACCGCTAATATCATAAATTCCATAATATCTTCTTTGGTATTTGGTACTGGGAAATTTCTAATAATATCCGCTTTCTCACCTAGCGTTCTAGCCTGAAGCAATCTGTTTGCGAAATCTTTCACTGCCCTAGAAGTTTCTGCATCCCTAATCTCATATCCACAAGAAGGGCAATTTGTTTCAAACGAGTTTATTATTTCCCCACAATTTGGACACTTATGAAGCCTCCCTTCGTACTCCATATTTCTTTGGGACTTGGTATGTATTTCGTCTACATTGCATCCGCACCCCGGACAAAATCTTGCACCTTTGTTAATTTCTGTTCCACACTTTGAGCAAAATGGCATCTTTCTCCCCCCATTACTCTTTCATTCTAACCGCATCACATATGTCGCCAATGTTACAATCCAAGTACTCACATATACGCAAAAGAATTGAAAGTGCCACTTCTTCATTTCGTCTCATTTTTGTCATAGTTCCAGTAGCAATATTCAAATCTTTTCTTAGCGTAGCCGGTGATATATCCCTTTCAATCAACAATATCCACAATTTCTTATAACTAATTGTCATGCCACGCCTCCCATAATTATTCTCTTCTTACTCTCAAGTATATACCCATTTGTTAATATGTCAATATATTTTCTTTATTTCTCGAATATTATTCTCAACTTCTTGCGATTTTATAGTGAATATTCTTGTGCGATGGTTTTTGTTACTCAATTGCAAACCGAGATGCAGTTTTGTAAGTCGAGATGCAACTTTGTAAAT
>CAMFYL010000001.1 GCA_946002055.1 uncultured Roseburia sp. | reverse complement strand
CGGATTTGCGGTTTCCTATCCCCGGACAGCAGGGACACAGAGACCGGATTATTCACAGCATTTGCTTTAGCTTTTGCATTTGCACCTTTAAGAGTTTTGGTATAATTTGAATGAGCGTATTCTTCTGGTAAATCCCCCCCTATGTACACCATGTCATTTGTGCTTTCAATAATATGTGCTTCTCCAATATACTGTTTCAAATACTTTTCGACATCGTTCCACTCAATTGCCTGTCTACCTTTGAATCGAATATCATGAATAACCACGATTTTGTTTCCATCCAAATCTTCTACTACATCTACTTTTCTTTGCATAAAAATATCCTCCTACCATAATCTCTTTGCGGGTTATGATAAGAGGATAGCATTTGTCAATAGTATTTTCATTGGACGGTTAGTCCAAAGCCATCTATGCCACTGACTGATATATTTTCTTGTAATATGTGATAAATCGTTGCTGTGCATCCCGAGAATAACGTTGCTCCATATCGTATATCACCGGTACTACATTCTTCTTTACCAAGAATTCTTCCATGTGAACATTCAGCAATTCACTAAGCATAAACAGATGATCTACAGATGGTAATATCTTGCCCTTGTACCAACGATAAATCGGCTGTACACAGGATAAATGCAGATAGTCTTGAATCATGCGCGGGGTATAGCCTGCAGATTCGAGCATGTTTTTTAGTTTTATTCCGGTTCGTTGCATGTCTATGTTTGGGTAGGTAATTCTTTTTGCCATATTATCATCTCCTAACACATACTATATGCTCATATCTTCGCATTTGCTCTTAGAACACACCTAATATTCTCTCCAATCGGTTCCCATATACTGTTCATAAGTCATAATATTATCATCGCCGACAAGTCCACGTAAAAATTCGCGAAACGCATCCTCAAGCTTCACCGAAATAAAAAAGAATAGTCTCTTTTTGGGGCGGGAACAACATACATAAAACAGATTGCGATTTCGTATATACGACGTCTCTTTATCCTGTGGATAACCGTTCTTAATCATCGGCGCATAAGTTTCAAATTGATATTGATTCCATCCCTTGCTTATCACAAAAATTATATTATCATATTCTTCACCTTTTACACCATGTTCTGTTGAAAAATCTGCTTCTGGATACAAAAAATCGATTGCCGCTAAGAATTGTTCATATTCCAAATCCAAAAATTTTTTTATTGTTGTATTACAGTAACACAAATCCGGTGTCGTAAAATACATATCATAATATGCAGATATATTAGGTGGCACCGATACAAGTCCAGACTCAATTACCACCTTTAAAACATCTACCGTTTTTTGCTTACGAACCTTCAGTAGGTGCTCATAAAACTCTTTCCACTTTTCTTTATCAGCTTTTGTTTGTATAGGATATCTTTTAAGTTTAAGTGTATCAAAAAGCAACTGCATGTCATTTTCTTTTAGCGCCCTATAAATTGGTTCTATCATTTCCATGAAAAACATCAAAAACATATCTTCTTTATCACGCAAACCATTATCAATTATATCCAATAGCTTGTCATATCCTTGTTGAGATGCCAACACTTTATGGGTAATCATTAAAATCTTTAGACTTTCATCATCCGATATATGTTTAGTTTTAATATGTTCTTTTAAATTCCTGATCCTCTCTTTTAATTCTTCGGCCGGAAGATCCCCTTTAAAATTTCTGTCTGTCCTACGCTCTCCTACATAGTCCTCACAAGTAACAACAACTACTTCCCCCTCAAAACCGTCTATTGCAGAAACTTGCGGCAACTCGGGGCGTATATCATTTAATAAATCTACTATTCTTTTCGCAGATCTAAAATTTGATACTTTTTTAATTTCCACAATATTCTCATGCTCTATTTGTCCACATGCCTTATTCGATTGATATATAGTCTGCCAAGCATCTCCAAAAAAACCGAACTGTGGTCCTGTCTCTTCAGCAATAAAGTATTCAATAAATTTGTCCATAATAGGTTTAAACGAATCTTGATATTCATCTATCAAAATCAAAGGAAACCTATCCGCAAACATTCGTCTAAACTTAACATTATCAAGCAATACGGAAAATAAAGTTATAACATCCTCATGGAACAGATATAATACTCCATTTTCCTGATATCTATGTCCTAGAGTATATTGCACTTGCTCAATCTTAGAAAAATCTCCCTCTCTTGGTTGCAAATCCTCATTTTCACTAATGATTTTCAGTAAAAAACTCTGATATTGCTTAATTGCATTCCATGCAAATGAATGTATGGTAGATGGTAATATGAAAGAATCACTTGAGAGTCTATCCGCTATTACATCTACCGCTGCATTCGTATATGTAATACACACAACATTTTGATTTTTGCGCCGATACTCATTCCATTTATTATCCTGAATCCATTCAATAACTTTGTTTAATGAATATGTCTTTCCAGAACCCGCGCCGGCTTCAACACGGAAATTTTTTCCTTGTTGAAGAACACTAATTATCTGTGCTTCTATTTTATCTGCTTCTTCCTTAGCCTTTTGGTAATTTGTTCTCTCATTTACTTCAGTCACAAATACACCTCCTATACAAGAACATTCTGTTCATTAAGCCATACCAAACCATCTTTAATATATTTAGGAACTATATATTCTGGATTATCACACACTAAGTTTAATGCAAAATCCGTTTTACTCTTTTCTGCAAATTTTAAATCCGCTTCTGCAATTGTTCCCGTCAAGTTGTATTGTGTTCTATTAACATTTATAATAGCTTCTTCTAAAGACCTTCCACATAATTCGTTCTCTTTTACTTGAAATTCTACATGACATTTTTCTATTGTTCTTTGCTCACTTGTCAATGCTATTACATCTGATAAATTAATTGCATCATCTTCTGAAAGTTCCTTCACTCTTCTCACCCACCACTTCAAAGTAGCATTGGACGTGGAATCACCTTCGCTTACAAGAGCAGACTTTCCATTCTTTATCGAATCTATATCTGTAAGTATCAAACAAGGAATCCCCAAAAAATTTACAAATGGAATAAACTTACTTGCATAAGCTCCCCCGATCTCAATCAGTGCGTAATACTGTGCAGGCAATTTATATTTTTTTGAATCAAATAAACCTTCCTTGTTGCATTTTTCTATCATATCCGGAAGGAGTAATCTTTCAGATGCTCCCTCCACAAAAATAATCTTATCTGCAAAAAACAAATCACATCTACTGAGTGTGAGATATTTCTTTATAAAATCCAAGTTTGCACTATTGGTTTTAGCAAAAGTATTCAGATTCTTATAAATAACACCTTTTGCTGTTTTTTGCGCATATCTAATCTGCGAAAAATCAATCGTATTCGCTATATGTGCTGAATGAGATGTCAAAAATGTCTGAATATGCACATCCGAAATCTCATCTAAAAACTTCTCCAAATAACTAGCAAATGTTTGTTGCATCTGTGGATGCATATGAGACTCTGGTTCCTCAATAAACAATAATGGAATACATGCAAGGTTCCCCTGCTTAGTCTTTTCTGCAAAATCCGCTAGCATAAATTCAATTTTAATAAGGTTTTTGTATCCCAACCCATTATGAGAACTCGGAAGCGACTCTCCTATTACATTTGATGTATATGTAAGTTCTGTTTTATCCTTAATCTGGTCATCAATCTGTAATCGTGTATTTACTCCCAATTGGAGTTCTTCTGCATTTGGATATCCAAAACCAACAGCCTTATTTACAATATTCCCTAACAGTTCATTGCTTTGTCTTTGGATATTAATATTAGCTTCCTCTACTACTTTACGAAGTTCTTTTACCTCGTCCACCACTTTAGGATCTAAATTTTCAACATCGACACTAAAATAACTAGAAATCAAAGTTCCCAATGAATTGCTGCTATGGTCACCATTCTCTCCTAACATTCTTTCTGCCGGTATAGTATAAAAAGGGAATAAATTTGTCAGTTCCTTGTAGTCTTTTAATTGTCTCTCTTTATCATCTTTTGGATTAACAGCATATATATTTAATCCAAATAATTTTGAGAAATTTGCCATACAGACATCACGGACATCTTCTAGTTTGCAACTAAAATTACCATTTTCAGAAAAGCATGACTCAAACATTGTTCTCAAAGATTCTTCACTTATTTTGATGCTATATTCTACATGAATAATCGCCGTAGTACTATCTACATCTACGTCAATAATAAATGGAGCAAGTGCTCCTAAATTCATATTTGGATCATCTAAAGAATAATCAACGATAAAGTCGATAGATGTAATTGGAAATTTTTCACATAGTTTTTCAAATGATAATTTATTACGCATAAATTGAGCCAACAGAATATAGGCATACTTACGTTTAATCAAAGGAAAGTCATCATATGACAATACTTTATTCTTTAACACCTTATCTATTAGCTCGACGCAAGATGTCTTTGCTGTATTATTGCGCCCAACAATCAAAGTAGTGTTTTCATCTACTTGCAGTTCTGCATTAATAAGCAATCGGTAATTTTGGATTTTTATGTTTACTAACCGCATTTTCTCTTCTGTTCCTTTCATAATATTATTATCATATTTAAACATCCACGATATATAGCGTATTAAATATATGCACCCTTTTAATATCAATATATCCCTATGAATGTATCAACTTATACTTATCCTTTGATTTTTCTAATGTGTTTATCGATACTCCTTTTGCAAGAAGATACTTTTTCGTTAATGACATATCACCTACCTTACACCCTAAATAATACTCTTGTACCGCCGAATTAACAGCAATATGATCTCGCTTAAACACACTTTCCATGAGTACATATCTAAATTCATTTTCATGTTCCCAACCAGAATACTTTGTAAAGATACACCTCATAACATACTCAAATACATTGTCTGCCAAATCATCCGTAGTATAGTTGTATTGTGGCTTGTTTTCTTTGTAATCAATATTTCCATATACGCAAATACAATCTCTTCTTTCTGTGAGAATTGCATAAACTATATCACTACTGTCATACTTACAGCAAACTCCATCTCCTCCGTTACAATAATATCCCCACATTAATATATCGTCCGGTTTATCCCCAGTACAAAATACTCTAAAACGTTCTTTTAAATTATGTACCTGATCTAGCATCCTTCTATACATTTCTACAATAGCATCAATAGTCTCTGGCTTTGTTAGTTTAGTCTTATCTATTCGATCATCTTTTTTTCCTTCCTCAATGATACGACAAATAACATCTTTTATATTGTCACATTCACCATCTACCTTCTCTACTTCCTTTAGTATCTTTTCAACATCTTCTTTCTTAACACTCGTTGAACCTCGACCGCTATACTTTAAGCTGTTAAATGCATTCCACAGCAAATTTATTTTAGAATTTATATCTGGTAACTCACAATCACAATCAAACGGATCATTAAACGTCTTAGGATTAGAAAACACCAATGCACCATCCAAAAATCCTTTGAAATATTGCCCCAAACGAGTGGCAGATTCTGAGTCATTCTTTCCTTCCTCCGCACATTGCTTGTATTTGAATGTCATTTCTCTTTCAGGCTCTTTAGAAATGAATAATCCTCCAAAATATTTTTTCCAATACGAGAAAAAGTGTTCCATTATATATTCATATACATTACTTCGATATTCTGAATATTCATCCAAAAACTGTTTTGAAAACAACATATATTGATGTACAGGTTTCGAAACGCTTCTATTTCTCGACCTAAATACACATCCAGCTTGTGAACCACTTTTAGGCGTATCAAACAGGTAAATTATAGTTTCAACATCATTAATAATCCCCAAAAAAGTATTCGTATCGATATATTTCAGAAATCTAATATCTGGATGTGTATCTAAAAAAATAGCAATTACACATCTATTTTGAAATTCAATAGCATCGTCCTTATTTAAAAAGAAAACATCTTGTTCTGTCATTATCTTTCGTCTCCTTCATTTATCCTAATCGTATAAATCATCTGCTAAGTCAACAACTGTCTTAGTTCTGCTTTAGGCAACTTCATAACGTACTTTCAAATTTCGTCTTCACGCACCTGCATGTCCTGCTCATATGTATCCTCCATATCAACTTACTTGTACACGGGATTGCGGATGTTTTAAGTCTGGATTCTCATCACACATTCTTTTTGCCAAGTCAAAACTATCATTACTTGAAAAAACACATCTATAGCTGTTAATAACTTGCACTCTATTGTAAAACTCTATTTGTTCCTTTGTTGTAAGCACGACAAATTGTCGATCTGAAAATATTGCACTATATGTACTCCGTTCATACATTCCTATCATTAGATTAGGCGTGAGTGGAAAAACTATCTCAATTCCCTCCGATCGCAACCCTCCATAACTCATATACTCATCGTACTTATGTGGAATATTTGCAACTGGAGTATCTGATGTATAAAATGGTGTATTAGTTTTATTTACATACATTACCCATATGTGCTCATTCAACACCTCCGCCATTTCAACAGCCACTTCCTCATCTAAAATCATGCTACTATGTTGTAGTTTCACAAAATCTCTATTAACCTCAACTTCAAAATCATCCTTTGACAACATATCTGCACTCTTCGTTTGCATTTTATACGCCATAGTTTGATACAATTTCTGGATAGTATCCGCCAAAGTACACCTAAAAGTTTTGGTCCTTATAATTTGTATTGCGATAAACAACGACATTAACTCCTTGTCCATCTCTGAAAATGCAAAGCAATTTTTTATCACCCACTCATTTCCGTTATAACTATTCTCAATAAATCTTTGTAAAAGTTTACTATAGACACCTTCTAAAAAAGAAAAATGTTTCTCTATATACTTCTCATCTAATATATCCAAAATCTTATCCCAATCATTCTCCTGAGCTATTTCCATCAAATCAGCTTTTATCCTATCCATTTCATCTTCTTCATCTAATTTTATTAGTTCGTTAAACTTAATATCATAAAAGTAATTCTCCATAGCTACATCCATGATATTTTGCGGTCTTACTTGTACTTTATATTTATCAAAGACTTGTATTTTTTCATTTTCTAAAGTAAAATTTCTCAAATAACATCTTGGTACATAATGTTCTTTCTTTGTATCTGCCATGATTATTTTATCCTCTGATTTATTTATTAAAATGGTTTTTCACATAGTACTGAATATTCTATTTCGAAAGAATATCCATATTTCTTTACAATATTTACATCATCCTTGTACGGTCATTTTCAGATCTCATCTAACAATTCAACCATGTAACAGTCCCTACATAAATCACCCACAGACTTTGCTTAATTTTAAAATCTACGCCTAGAATAATCCCGGATAGTCATTCTCAGCATAACATTCTCTTATATATTCCTTTGGATAATTAACCCACTTTCTACACCAAAGATATTTTGTTCTCACAGAGTCACAAATCTTTTCCTGTGCAAGTACAGAGTCTAACCACACATTAAGTCCTCTTGCTTGATGGAAACAATTAATAAAGAACCATTCATCCTCATCTTTTAGTAAAAAATCAGTAATGTATGTCATTCTAGTAGTACCCACTCTGTTTACATACTCTGTAACGAGTTCTTTTGCTATTATAATTCTAGGAAATTGTGCACGTTCCTCCATCAGGTATGCTCGAACTAATCCGGGACCAAACATCACCTCATTGTCGTAATAAAAATCTCCTTTCGTAATAGCACCTCTTAATAAAATATGATTTTCTACCAATAATTCCTCTTGGATTTGCATACATATTTCTGCCACAATGCTCAATGAGTCCTCAAACACCGTCGAAACCGCAACAACAATACTATCTGACATTATTCTTATCATAGATTTAGAAACAGCCAAATCATATTCCTCAACAATTTCGCGATTCTTTATTGTATTATTTCGTATAGACTTTATATGTTCAAATATATTAGAAATTTCACATAAATCAAATTGTGATGTCAGCCTATCTCTAAATCCCAAAACATCTAAAAACGCTATATAGTGTTCTCCGCCTCTAATACCTTCTTGTGTCAAAATGATTCACTCCATTCTACTTTGGTTCATAACCCATACACGATTTATAACAAGGAACTGCGTTTTCCCATAAAAAATCATCCACCCTCTGCAAGAAACCAATTGTCTCATTATACAAGTTTCTATTGTATTTATTATCTAAAAATTCATTTTGTTCATTTAATCTTATATGTATTTTATTTCTAAGATCATACAATTCCAAAAGACGATTTTTATCAATTTCATCAAAGTGCATAATTCCCAATTGATTCATTTTTTCAACTGCTAGTTTCATATTACTTCTATCAGTTTTACTGATGTTTTTATTACATCTGCCAATATTTGAGCAGCTTTTGCAAAAATCATTTATTCTGTTTGCACTTTCTAAAATTAACGCCTCAATAATAGAAATAATATTCACAAATGCCTGCTTATATAACATAATCTCAATAGACCCCCATACATTAAATCGATTCAAAAAGAAATTATAATAATCAGAGAGTTGAAGTGCATATGAAATATTGTTTCGTATATTACGAGAAATAACAATTTCATTTAGATGATATTTATCCAAAAACTCTCCAGATGTCCTGACATACCCAGCTGGTACCCTTATTCTCTTATTTACATCTACTGAAAAATTATTGACAGGTGGTTTGTACCCAGCCTTCTTCAAAATGTTTTCGTTTTCTCCCAACAACAAACTGATTTGTTCATTATTATCAAGATATTTTCTCAATTCTTCTTCATTCATAATCCATTATCCACCTCTTGTACAAATCCAAAAGCAAACATTTCAATTCATCCATTTGCTTTTTTTCTCTGTTTAAAACTGACGATTATTAAGCATTACTTGAGATGTTGGTAGGTACTGTACCACATCATTGTGACATTATATATTTTCTCTGGAAGCTATTTTTTCTGCCTTAGGGTCTTTCCTTGATAAAATTGATTTAAACTCAAAAAAATTATTTCGAAGTATCTTCCCCCAGAAATATAATCCATGAACTTCGTTTTTATCCACATCAAAATATTATATGTGGATATCTATATAATTGCAGAACAATTGAAAAAATGGACAGAATATGTACTTAATCTAGGCAAATCACCTAGTTATCAAGTTATCCTTTTTCATTTTACACTTTTCATCTTCCCAAAATCATTTCTGATATCTAGTACCAGCCGTATCCAAATGTTTGCCTATTGACCCTATTACTATCACAGGATAAATATCATCCTTTATGTATGTGAAATAAATTCTAACAAATTTTGAATCACTAGGATTTCCTCCTTTTTTTACATGCGCCTCTATTAATATCTCCTTTCCCTGGTAATAATCAATGTATTGTTGCATAATACTGTTATCTTTCTTTGTAGCACTTGAATTACCAGCAACGCAATCGAATGGTGCTTTTTTCTGATACTCTCTGCATGCATCAGAAAAATTTCTTTGTCCTAATTCGTCATATAAGATATCAACCATAGAATACAATGCATTCCATAGAATAGATGGTTCTGTACGACATTCATCCAATGATTTCCAGCATCTTTCTGTCATAGAAATTTTGTCAGGAAAGACCGCTGCAAAAAATCGAACAACTGCCTCCACACTTTTGGGATATTCTGATATTTGTCTAACACTTTCATAGACCTCTTTATTCTGTGCTAGCGTGTTTAAAGAAGCCGTCATAGATTGAACCTGAGAGCTTAGATTATAAATTTGCTTACGTTTTTCATTTAGTTCTTTCTCAATCTCCTGTTTTTCAAATTCAACCTCATATTTGTCACATTCCATTTTTTTGAGTTTTTCGTTTAATTCCTCTATTGAATCATTTTGTGCAGCCACCGTTACCTGCTGTTCATTTTTTAAAGCATAAAATTTTTGAGAAATTTTGTCCTTTCGTTTTAATTCTTTACAATCATCCACTCTGAACAACTTATCATAATCATTCACATCTTGAGCAAGCACACGTCTGAAGATTTTTAATACCGTTTCGCTCCCCATGTTCATTATTTCATGATACTGTATAAATCTATGTCTGCTCGAATCCACTGGATCTTTGGGATTAATATGGGGTAAATATAATCTTATTGCCCCCGGCACACACCTGTAATTTGTATCCATAACATATTTCATTTCGTCTACAAATGAAATATCCTCAGAATAGTACACCAATGCATTACCTGCAACACTGTTTGCCAAATCATTCGGATTAATTGGAAGGATTATCTGTTCTGAATTTACATAATCTACTTTAGGCATTATCAAAATAATTGGAACCATTCTTCCCTGATCCATTATTAATTCATTTAATGCCATGCCTTCCCCCACTGAAACTGGCAGTGCCATCAGTTGAATTGGGTCCTTTCCAAACAGACTACAATCAAATCTATCATCTGCTTGAATATTCTTTACAATATTCGGAACCGATATATCTGGTTCATCTAATGTTTTTCCTATAAACCCCATCGCATCAGAATATGACACAACAAACGTAACTCGTGCTGACGTTTTGCTTATACTTTGATAACCTATTTCTGTTGTCCACCATCTAGGAGCATAACCTTTTTGCGTCTGACATTCCCTAATCATACATGCCCATGAAATATCATTTGAATCTGAAGGATTAATTCTAAGGTACGATTCCGCGTAGAAATCATTGTGTTCTTTATGCGTATCAGATAATACATTGCCTGTTTTAAACCTTGTCCAAGATTGAATATTTATATCTGTGGATATTCGTCGTTTATTTTCAAGCCAACGTTTAATATGCATCACCAGTTCCCATAACAAGTCCACATCAATCCCGCCAGAATGACATTCCATATCGAATTGAATCTTGTAAAATATCTTTGAATGTAAATCTTTCATAAGTCCCCCTCCATTTCATCTTCATCCTTTTGTCTCTATAATTTGATATAATATGCTATTCACTTTCACGTTCTCCCTCAAACTCTAATGTCTCACCGAGAAATAACTCATCAAAATTTCCTTAATGTGGTTATAACGACGTGCATATGAATTCTCCACGCGGATAATGCTCAAATTATGCACTGCACATATCTTATTTTTCTTTTCGTCCCGATTCCTAACCACCTCATCAGAAAAATGTTCTTTTCCATCCAATTCAATAGCCAACACAGGAACCTGTTGTTGCCCTTGCTTCTCATAGACCACAAAATCGAATCGTCCTGAATAAAACAAATCACTGTAATTTACATTATCTTGAAAGACTTGTGAAATTGGCACTTCCTTTTGTATGCTGTATTTACTCTGTGACAGCCAAATGTTTTCCAAAGCATGAGTCAGGTTCTCTAAGAATGCCTCTTCCGTGGCGGTGCTAAAGGGTTTCACTCCCAACGCCCTGGAATTTGCCTTTTTCTCACTTACTTCAGATTGACCATTGTGCCTCACATACTCCACTAGCTCATACAAATCATCATCCTTATCGTTCTGATGTAACCTCTTCAGGTTGTCAGAATCCACCAATACAATCAACTTATCACGGGCCCGAGATGTAGCAACATTAATAAGTTCTTTGTTATTTTTGAGCCACCCATATGTCCCTGCCTGGGTCTGGTTCGTTAGTACAGTAGAAAACAAAACAACATCCTTCTCATCTCCCTGAAATGCATGTACCGTTCCACAGACCACATGATCTAATTTCTTAGCTCTCAATCCTTCTTCAATCAGTTTTTTCTGATTTACAAAGGGCGTAATAACACCAATACTTTTATCTTTATTGCTTATGGCATAATTTATAATAGCGTCCACTTCTGCCGGTGCTGTATTTTTCAAATCTATGTAATCGTTTTTTACATCCATACAAACCAACGGGTTTGCTTCGTTGCTGCTGGAGCATATCTTCAGCCTGGAGTTATAATACTTCTTATTGTTGAATTCTATTATTTTTCTATTACATCGGTAATGATTATGCAACAACACCTCATCACTTACGGAATCACATGCCAAAAAGGTTTTGTAAATTGAATTTTTTCGATAATCATATTCATCAGCCACATGATATTTTTGTCGTAATTTCTGATTCACAGCATCATCCAAAAGAATCACAGGATTTAACTGTTGCGGATCGCCCACCAACATTAAATTATCCCCTCGGATAATTGGCACCAATGAAATAGCCGTATTACACTGACTTGCCTCATCAATAATAACCATATCAAACATAGATTCCGGTTCTCCCAGCTTATGTGCCGAGATACAGGTTGTGATAATAATCGGAAACAGTTTCTGCAGTTTTTTCACATTTTCCGTTTTAGATAAATATCTAGAAAATCTTTCCGTCTGTGTTTCGGCATCTTCTTCAAATATAATTTCATAAAATTCTGAATATGGTTTTGTTCCTAATTTCTTAATGTAACGGGCAGATGTATAATATAAGTACTGTTGCAACTGATCAAATTCGGTATCCACCAGTGCTAGTGCCTGACTATCCGTAATTTCCCCCGTTTGGGAAATCTTCTCATTTATCTGAGACAATTGCCGTCCCTTCAGGTCAATCTGAAAAGGTAACATTTGCATGGAAGTCGCATTCCGGACCTGATAATCTACCACCTGGTTTAACGCATCTCTTCGCTCCTTTAAATCAAGCACTTCCTCATACTGTTTTAATATAGCAGACAACTTCTTTGCCCGAACGGTTCTGTCATCTTTACGACGGTCCAGCGTCCCCTCGAAAACAGATATCTTTTCCACCTGTTCATATACATGTTTAATATATTCAATTGCCTCTTTTACCTTGTCCACATTGCCCAAACGAAGTACTGGAAATGGAATTGTTTTCCCCTTGTACGTCATACTAGTCAACTTATCAAAGACACCGTTGATAGGATGATTGTTGTAAGAGGTAAACAATACAGTACGCTCATTAAAAAAAGCGGTGATGATTGTATTGATAATGGTATTGGTCTTTCCGGTTCCCGGCGGTCCCTGAACATATGCTAACGGGTATTTCATCCCATTATGGATTGCCAACAACTGATCCAAATTAATGTTTTCATTAATCAGGGTTATTGGATAATCCTTAATTCGTCGAGGTCTGGCCAGTAGGTCTCCAAAGAAGGCCTTGATGGGAACAGGTATCTTATCCTTGTCACCCTGGTACATATTAATGATTGCCTGATATTCCGTGTGTAAATCCAAGACAATATCCATTCCCAGTCCAATGATATATGGCATATCATCCACTCCCATAACCTGATTGGCATGGGCTGTGATACAATCCTTAATCGTCTCCTGATTCTTTTCGAATTCGGTCAAAAGTTCGTATTCATCCGCATCCAAATATTTGCGAATACGCTCTTTATTCTCCCCCATCATAAATTCCGTACAAATACTTATCTCATCATCCGGACGCAAAACTCTGCGCTTTACATCTAGTTGAAGTTTGCGATAAGCAAGGACATACAATCCCTTTTGTGTATGAATGCTCAAAACATTCATTGCCAACTGTTGAATTCTCAGTTTACCATTATTTCGTACTTCGGATTCCATTTTGTATTGAAAGTTTTTAACAATCGCCTGAAACTGTTCATCAGTTAACTGATACATTTCTCCTTTAAAGCTGTCTCGGTCCAACATCTTAACCAATGCAAATTCCGAATAATAAGGAGTGGCATCCATACGATTACACATTTCCAAGTAATTTAAAATTCTCAGATTAGCCATATGGTCAAACAGTGGTCTGTATTTATCGGGATTCATGTGTATGTCCTGGATGAGTTGTTCGTTCACAGGGAAATAGGTACCTTCCACAATCTCAGATGAACGAATCTTGTCAATGAAAAGCTGATATCCTTCCTCCAATGTATGTTTTCCCAAGTGAAGTCCATCCACAGTCAATCTTCGCCCACGGACATCTAAATCTCGAATTCCAATCCAAAATTTCGTTATTTCTTCCCTTTGGTTACAATATTCTATTTTTAACCACTTACCCTCGTGTATGGCACGAAATATATCGTGATATGCTTTTCTCATAAATGTTTACCGAATTTTCAAAATCTATATTATTATTTTACTAGAATTCTGACAAAATACAACATTTTTCTATTCTACTGCACAAGCATATGCGTTTTTTGTGTAAAAGAAAAAGGAAACATACCCTCAATGAGTATATTTCCCTCTACTATAAAACACCATAATCTGATTTCTATACATTACCGCAGTTTTACCCTAGTCTTCTTATACAATTTTAGTTCCACCAACATACTGTTTTCTCTTTCCCACAAACCACACATCCAAATCCACTGTCCCATTTGTACCATTTCAGATACTGCTCTATTTGAGACATAACGAGACAATCGGCCTCTCAAACCAAATTGCTATAAACCATAGGCTCGTGCCCAGCCTTCTTGATTTTCTCGCAAAATGCTATGGTGTTAATTGTCGCCTATTTTCCTGTCAAAAATTCCTCTCCAAAAGTAATTGTCACTCATTAAATTTAATAGTTTTACACCTATTTCCTCCATGATGAAATTCTGTTTCTTGAAATGGTATCAGATATTTTTAACCTCTGCTTTTATACTTGCACTCTTCCCGGAGAACGCAATACCATACTGCAAAAATCTCCTTACTATAGCCTCACCATTCAACATGCTAGTAAGAAATTTCTTTTGCTTTCTTGTTTGAAAGTATTTGAAAAATTAGCATTATAACAAAGCATACAATCCAGCCTCGCATAAGATGGAACTTGATTTTGGTAAAAATGTTACATACATCAATCAGCATACGATTTATCTCCGGATATGAATATATCTGATTTAACAGAATAATATTCTCCGTAGCATCCAGCATTCCCCTGATGACCGCCAGGAAATATGAGAGTACTTTTACTTTGTTAATAAGTTCTCCCTTAAATCCCCTTACCATCTGAATCATGAAATTCAAGAAGGCTGCTGTGAAAATAAAATCACATATATAGTACTTCCAATATATACTCACATTACTGGTTGCATTCATAACACTTACAAACACATCCGCATCATATTTTTTCATATCAAATGTGCCATATCCACCATTAAATAATGCCACAGCGCGCCCTGAAAACGGTGAAAACTCCGTAAGATATAATGCAAACGTAAATAACACGATTGATATGATTCTTCTTCTAATCATTTTCTTTTTTTCCATATCCTAATTAAATCTCCTTATTCCCCATTCCTTTACACCATCCGGCAGTTTAATAAATAATTTGTAAATTTGAGAAACACCAATGGTATAACGAACCTTCAATTTCTTGCATCTATCTATATGTACCAATCTTCTGGCACAGCTAGAGACATCTGACCTTGTCTGTTTTTTTCTAAACGTTAAATCCCGTTCATATATTTTCCTATATTCCGATAAAGGATTATTCATCTTTTCATCAGAGTTTTTAGACAGTGTCTTAAAAAATCTTGTATCCATTGCGCCGGGCTCAATCACACAAATTTCAACCCCCATCTCTCTCGTTTCATATCTTGCCGCCTCTGTAATAGCTTCAACTGCGCTTCTTACTGAGTATCCCGCATTATTAACCAGAATGTCTATTTTGTTCACATGACTTTGAATATAGTTGACAGCACTCCTAACACTATTTTCATCGCTCACATCAAGTGTCGTCTTCACATCAGCCCTTACATCCGGTAATTAAAATTGTTTTTCTCATAAAAAAATCACCTCCTATGTCAAGTATGAGGTGATTTTAGCATGTGCTATTACATTTGTAATTGTCATATGACAAGTGAACTATAAATTTCTCTTTATTCTAGAAAGCGAACTTGGTGTAATCCCCAAATATGAGGCAATATGTTCCTGTTTCGCTCGCTTTACAAGTTCGGGCTGTTCTTTTAATAAAAGTAAATACCTGTCCTTTGCCTCCAGCGATGTAAAGGAGAAAATGCGTCTCTCTGATTCCATCATGGATTTTGCTAATAATTTTTCTACCCTTTCCTCCAAGACAGGATATTCCTTTATTATCCTATCTATTTCACCAATATCAAACTTGGCTAGAATCGTATCCTCTGATGCCTCAATAAAGAATGGGCACGGAAGATCTGACAGATAATTATAGCTACAACACCAATCGCCTTCCATGGAAAAGCATTTTGTAATATCATTTCCTTCTTCATCAATATAAAAGCCTCTAACTAAACCGGAAATTACTAGACAGATATCATTTGTCCTGTGTCCTGCCTCTAATATACTTTCTCCACAAGCTACATTAACAATTTCAGGAACAGCAGAAATTCGATTTGAGATACTAGGTTCACCACATATTTCCAAAAAGTAGTCATAAACAAAATCAATGAATTCTTTCATCTTCCTTCACCTGTCCCCCTAACATTTCCTTTTCTGACTACATTATATCGGCACCAGCGGTTCTTGTCATTATTAACATACTCATCTTCCTCATCATCGACTATTCCTATATTCAATTGCCATGTTGAGCTGTTTTTGTAGTTAAGTGCTGACATCTTCCCACTACCATCATTTTCCAAAGCACAAAAATTTACACGTTATTGCCTTCTAAACCACTTGCTTCAACATCTGATAAATCTCTCTGCCATCTTCACGTCCGAATTCATGCATAGAACCTGTATATAATAATCTTGGAGACTTAATATCCTGTGACTCTATAAACCGTAATATTCTATCCGTTTTCTGTTCATATTTTGTCCCTTCAAATGTCCGTGAGATTTTTGCAATAAATACCCTATGTTCTTTTATCCGCGCTTGTTCTGCGTCTATATTTAACGCTTTTGACCTCTCTTGTATTAGTTTCTTCCTCAACTCATCTTCTGGCGCATTTGATGCAACTAATGCACTTTCTATATTGGCTGCTATGCACACCGTCGTCTCTCCCATTTCATCTTTGATATGGAAGAAATCTGACACTGCACCAAAGCCTTTATCTTTACTAATAATACAAATCTGCTTTTGACCACCTGCACTCAAAAATCCGCACTCTACCGCAATATAGAAATCTAACGCATTCTTGCCGGTTCTCGCCAGCTTGTATGTTTGAAATTCACATTGACTTTTCTCTATCATCTCTATGTATTCTGCCCGAATTTTTTCACAGCATTGGCTGTAAAAAATGATGAGGGTATCGTTTTCGTTTAGATATTCCACTCCTTTGAGCCCATCGGTCGTGGATACATTTTCATAGTCTACTAATATGCTTGCCAATGAATTCACCTACCTTCTTTTCAAACTTTTGGTTCCAATTGGGCACCTCAATCCCACAAACAAAGCCGCAGCTCTCGCCACGGCTTTATCATCTAAAATATATGCTCACATTACAGCCACGAGGATTACCTCCAGCCAACCGACTCACCGCTTTAACCTTTATCGTGGATTTCAACACATTTCTATGTCTTCTTCATCAACATCTTCTCGCTCATAAAAAACCTCCCTTAGAATAATGTATCTATAGACTATTCTAAAGGAGGATATACAATTTGTCATTGAAGCTGTAGTTCAAAAATTTACGCCGCATGTTTCTCGTTTAATTTCTCGTAATATGCACACAGTCTGCTTTCTCGAGAATCTAGTGGTTTTATAATAATATCCGGCACAATCGGTGCCCTGTTTCCACGCACGATTGCATCAATCGGAACTTGAAGCAACTCGCTTAGTGCATACAGGTTGTCAATGGTCGGCATATTATCACCGTCCGTCCATCGGTACACGCTCTGCACGCAACCAAGTCCAAGATATTCCTGCACATCCTTCGGTGTAATTCCACGCAAGTCCATGATTCTTCGTAGGTTAACTCCGGTTTCTCGTTTGTTGATTAAAGGGAACATAAGGCACCTTCCTTTCTATAAACTGTTAAGACTCTACATCGTTCATTTTTCTTTAATATAATCCTATATCATTTCGCATACTATCAATTATTTCTCGACGTATCACTTCAATCTTGTTATATCGGGGATCATAAACGTCCTTAAGAGTATGCCCTGAAATGAAAACATTATGAATAAGCACCTCAAACTCTACAATATTATTTTTCACAGCTTGTCCAGCATACAAATCCAACACCATTTTCTTAGTTTTACAAAAAGTTTTATATGCATCACGCGCATTGCAATAATCCTCTTTGATTTTAAGCACTTGTTCTATTACATACTCTCTTTCCCATATTTGCGTTTTATTATGATTCTTGGCCTCAGTACTAATACTTTTATTTTCAAGAAGTCGCTTATAATCATCAATCTGGTAATTTAATATATCGACAATCGAATCAAAGGATTCCATTGAATAATGTGGGGGATATTCAATAGTCTCTAATGCATTATTAGGTGACTCTTTGGGATAAGAATTAATGATTGACACCAACTCCGTGTATATGTCAGTTAATTTCTCCCTCTTAGCATCTTCTTTCCTTTGTTGTCTTTCTGCTTGCACCTTGATTTTTTCAATAGATGCAGTAACACTCAATGTCAACATTGTTGTTATTAAACTTATCGCTGCACCGATTATAGCTGCTATAATAGTTTCCGTCATACAAAATCTCCTTTTCTATTCATCCTTTCTAACCTCTGCTTTAACACTCGCACTCTTTCCAGAGAACGCAATGCCATACAGTAAAATCTCCTTCATGCCCTGCGCATTCATTTCCACATAGTACTGCCTATTGCTTATCTGTTTTAGCGCAGTTACCGCAAGTTCTTCCAATTGTTTCTCATTGCAGTCCTTTCCTGCCTTCAGTTCAATCAAGATACCCGGCAAATTTTTATTCAGTGGTAACATTTGAATATCAAAACGGCCATTTCCTGCTTCACGATTCGACGTAATATAATACTGATTATCCAGCATTGCGAGGAGACCCAAAATCAGACCATGATAAAAGGTCTCATTTGCCGCATCGTGAAAGCTGATAGTTTGGAGCAAAAATGTCTCTAATTTACTCTGTAGTTTTGGAATATCCATCGTATAAATTGCTTCCTGAATAGCAGTCGCTGCTGCAGGCGGAATCACATTTTCAAACTTAGACAGAATCTCTTTGCTATACACATAAGAGATCTCTTTATTCGGAAGTGCAACCTCGCACATATAATCACCACCAAAAGGCTGGTCGTTGGTTACCGCTTTCAAATATCCGGTTACAAGTAAAAAGCTATAGATAGACGACGGATTATTCTGAAGTTGCGGATAAATTACTCCCGTATCAATATGTGTAATAAAAGACCTACCTTGCATCAATGATTCCAATTTCTCATATGTTTCTATTGTTGCATCACTTAAAACTTCACTAATAATATCATTACTTCCGGTAGACTGCCAAAAAGCACGTGGAATACACTCGTTATTAAAGTATCCAATGACAGACCATGGATTAAATATCTCAGTCTTTCCAAAACGGTATCCGTCGTACCACTCACAAAGTTCTTCGTATTTCCCTTGTGCTCCGTAATACTCTGCCATCTCCTGCACTTCTTCCGAAGTAAAGCCAAAATACTCGCTATATCGATTGTCCAAAACAGAATTCACCTTTATATTATTAAGACCACTAAAAATACTTTCCTTTGCAACTCGTAAAATTCCGGTTAAAAATCCGTAAGACAAATGTGGGTTATCCTTCAAACCACCGGAAAACAATGTTCTCATAAAATCAATTACTTTATCGTAGTATCCACGAATATGTCCCTGCTGAATCGGAGTGTCATATTCATCGATGATTATCATTGGAGCCACTCCATAATGTATATGAAGCAATTTGGAAAGTTGTAGGAATGCACATGCCACATCATTTTCATCAGCTTCGCCGCTTAACACACTTGTAAGATATTGCTTTTCATAGGTACTTATCTTATCACTGGCTAATAACTCGCTGTGCCTCTCAAACTCATTTCTTAATATTTTGTAAATAAGATCATATGCATTTTCCCAATCTTCGCATTTTACATCCTTGAAAGTCACATAAATAACCGGATATTTGCCCTGATACTCTTGATATTCTTTACCGCATTCCCAGATTTTCTTATCTCGAAAGTAGACAGAGGTATCTTCCTCTGACCTTTCAAAGAACACACGCAGCATATCCATGTTTAATGTCTTACCAAAACGACGCGGACGCGTAAACAAAGAAACCTGCGGACGCTCATCAATAAAGTCCCGAATCAGCATAGTCTTATCAACATAATAATATTCACTAGATGCCTTGCGATAATCAGATATTCCAATCGGCAATGGAAGCTTCTTACCACTCTTAGACACAACTTTTTTATCGGAAAGCGAACTACTGGCATTCCCCTTTAGACGCTTATCTGCCGGCTTAACTGCATCAGCAGGAATAACCCACCTTTTGTTCTCTTTGTATGCGCCGGGAATTCTTCCCTCTTTGCAAAGCACGTTAATTCTGCGTTCTGAAATATCCCACTTATCAGATGCTTCCTTTGTGGTCATAAAATTTGCCATAGAACACCTCCGAACAATCTTCTGGTTATATTATATTCATTATTCCGAATAAAATCAACATATTGTTCGGAACAATGCAGTGTTTTATTCCGAACAAAACAAAATAGCATCTCGGCAGCAACTCTCTACCACCAAAATGCTATTCTCTTTTTCAACCATGTCACAGCTCCAAATCCTTAATTTTCTGGTATCAATCCGGTATAAAAATCCCACTTTAAACTCCCACAACCTTTGATTTCCCTAACCATTTCCAGAAAAGCAACAACATACTCTTTAGATTTTGTTTTTTGACAATAAAAAGCCACCGCATTTCTGCGATGGCATATATCCATTATGATGCTACAATGGAACAGTTGTCATAGAAGCATCACGCCACATATTCACTGATTGCATCCTCAATCACTTGATATCGCGGGGCATCCAGCACCGAAATCAAAGCTTCATAAGGATCCTTCTTGGTTTTATCAGTCGCAACCTTCATTGCATTCTGTGAAAACCCGGAAAGAAGACATAACCCTTCTCCATTTTCAACTTTTGGAATGGTATCTGTTCGTTCACACACATTCCAAAAGATTAGGCGAGGCATTATATATCCACTTTCTTCATATTTCTTTGCAATTGTTTCAAATAATTTCTCTTGGTCAAAATCACAAAATCCGGTTGCACAGTCAAACTCCATATCAGATATCACCAGCACCTGTTTTGGAAGTTCCTCTCCTGGAACAGACTTGCACTTTGCCATATCCAAAATCAAATCAAATACAGCCTCAATATTTGTATTTGCCACTTCATTGTATGCAAACATAATTTCCAATTTATCTTTCAGACTTGTATTATCCTTAAGGTCAATAAACTGGGGATGCTCGCTAAAGGTAATTGCTTTATTGTGGAATACACCTTTTAACTGCCCTGCAAAATATATAGCAAGGGCGTTGCAGATTTCAATTGCCGTAACAGAACCACTTCCGGAAGCATATGAAAACATACTGCCGGAACCATCCGCAACCACAATGGCATCCTCTAATCCCCAGTCATTGTCAAATCCTTCCTCCATAATCTTCTTCCACATCAATTCAGCAAGCAGGTTATCCTTTAATCTCATATCCCAAAGGTTATTACCAGCAATTCTATGAACGATTTCATGTGGCATAATTCCACTTGCGTTTAATCCATCTTCACCGAGGAAGACCTGTTCAAGAAATTTGCTTCTCCTCTCTAAATCATGCTTGGCAAAAGCATTGTCGTATTTCATATTTGCCTTTGCCGGGACTTTTCCATAATCGATTTCCTTCCAATCTGAAGCAGACATTTTTGTCTCTACGACATTTCCATATGCTCTTAGTTTAGACAAAGTCTGCCTATATTCCCTGTGGGATAATTTAAAATACCCACAAATCTTGGTTGCATATTTCCTTGTTCTAGCAGAAGAAGTATTAATACTCGGGAGCCATTTCGCGAGAAGAGAAACTGGTTGCCCTTTCTTCATCGATTCCAAATCCTCTTCCAGTTGTTTCTTATACATTGATGCAACATCATTAGCAAGTGATGTATCTAATAACACAAGTGCATCATCATACCGTCCATATACAGGAATATATGGTATAACAGCCTTTGCAATTTTCGGTTGCGAAGTAGCAAGATACTTGAGGCAAATACGAAATGTTCTTCTCTCCCCCAGTCCCTCAAGAATGTCTCTAAGGAAAAATAGCCACTTCACAGCATACTTTGGCGATTCATGAAATGCCTTCATAAATTCTCTGACAATATATCCTTCGCTTCTATCTCTAAGAGAGGAAACCTTGAAGTTCATGTCAAGAAGTGCTTTTGTTGTAGTCCTATATCCTGCAGCTCCATTTTCGGTTGCAGACTCATTCATATAATTCTTTGCAAAGCGAACTGATTTGTTCATAGTTTCCTCCTTTTCTTTTGAAACACTAGACACATAAATGACACTCATTTGGTATCTTACTCAATTCTGTTTTTCATTGTCTGCTGTAAGTGTCTATCTTTTTTCAATTAATCCAGACGCAAATTTTCTTACAAATCATTCTTGACTCTTCCATTTCATCTGCTGTCAGCGTCTGTATTCCGTTTACAAACAAATCATATCCTGCTACATACGAAACATCAAGCAACCGGTAGTTAACAATACATCCCCATTTTCCCATAAATAACAAGAAGAGGACATTACGTCCTCTTCCACTAAAAGCTCCATCGGGCTTACATTATACAAAATTGCTAAGGCTACTAAATTGTCGGCCTGTGGATAGCATTTTCCAGCTTCCCACTTATACACGGCCTGGGTTGATTCAAATCCCATGTACTCCATGACCTGCTTTACAGAGATATTTCTCTGCTTGCGAATCTCTTTCATTCGCTCTCCGCTGGCCACAATGTCAAAACGTGGTCTTTCCATCTTGCGCCTCCTTTTCGAAACAACAAATAACAATAACGTATAGACCATAATATCACAATTTTATGGTTTTGGATATAAACCAATGGTTAAAACTTCCCCACAAACCACACATCCAGATCCACTGGCCCAGCGATACCATCCACATTTCCCTTTTCACTATACTGCCAGAATGTAAATTCATAAGGAGTTTGCGGAATCTTTTCGTAATCAGCATACCATTTCGGATACTGCTCTATCTGAGACATATCAAGGTAATCCGCCTCCCAAACCATATTGCTATAAACCATAGGCTCGTACCCGGCCTTTTTGATTCTCTCGCAAAATGCTATGGTGTTTTTCGTAGCCTGTTCTCCTGTCAAATCATCCGTTCGTGCCTCATCGTCTCTTATAGATTCCGGATCATATGTAATAGGTAATTCTATCTTCCGGTCTTTCAATAAATCAAGAACATAATCCGCTTCTTCTACCGCCTCTTCCTCAGATATTGCCTGTGAGAAAAAATATACCCCTACATCAATCCCCGCCTTATGTGCCCCTTCAATATAACCTGCAAACTCTCTGTCTTCACAGATTTCTCCTGCCTGACCATATGACCGATATGCACATCTTAATATGGCAAAGTCATATCCATCTGCCTTAATCTTTTCCCAATCGATGGCACCCTGATGATGAGATACATCTATTCCATGTCTAACTGTATATTTCCCATCATCGTAACTGATATTTTGACCATCATTTTCTAGTTTCGAGAAATCATATGGATGCATTTTTAAACTGGCATTAATTGTGGTATCACGCCATTCCCCATAGGCATCCACATAGTGAAGAGTATAGTCTTTCGGAGTCTGAATCTCCTGTTTCACATTTTTTGTTGATGTCCCGCTATTTTCAGTTGTATTCTCCACGTCAGCTTTGCAAGCCATAACAGCACACGCAAATATTATTGTTAGTATTGTAATTACAATTCTTCGTCTCATACCCACTCTCTACAAATTCTGAATGTACCTGCACTTCGGAAAGCCACTACATCCGTAAAAATGTTTTCCTGCATTTTCTCCCTTTTTAGCCTCTCTTAACACTAATTGTTTTCCGCATTTTGGACATATGATGTCTTTTTCAGTGGGGTTTTCTTCTTTCTTCTCTTCCTTTGGTGCCTCAACTGCTTTATGCTGCTTATATTTTTTCTCAATATTTTGTATATGAGCTTCTTTCACAGCCTCATCCACATTTGTAAGTCCATTTAATTTTTGATATAGTTCCTCTATTTTTTCATCAGACACAGCATCCGCATTTTTGTCCCAATAATCTCTTACCGTTGCATATGTTCTGTCCCGTTTTATTACCTTGACATCATCTGACTGCAACGTGATTTTCTTCAATTCACATCTTTCAGAGAATACAATAATAGAAAAAAGCGGAATTTCATTTCCTATATACGACTGTAGCCATTTGATGTGGGTCCGATTCTGCATAATGGGATTATAGAATGAATTCTTTTGCTTGTTTGGAAGCATTGCTGTCCAACTTCGACTTTTTTCATCCCCAAAAATCCATCCCGAATAGTTCTTACTCTCAAACACAAAGATTCCTTTCTGTGTGATAAATAGTACATCAATCTCTGATGTTTCACCATTTTCTTTGGGCAAGTATACATTTCTTAACACTTTGCCCTTTCGTCCAAACAACTGCACTAATTTAAGTTCTCGCTCTGTAAGTTTTTCTCCGCGTCTCCCCTTCCAAATATCATCAAATATATTATCCAAAATGATATCTATAAAGTCCTTCCCCATTTCTACACTTTCACTCCCCAAACTCGTCTCACATCATCCATCACACCCATAACATAAATAGATTCCGCCAGCGGCATAGATTCGCTCTCCAGTTTCCCTTGACGAATCATTTTCATACTCTCTCGGATCTGATACTCATAACCGGTAATCTGTTCCGGCACATCCAGATGCTTCAGAGGATTATCCTCACCATCATACACATCAATGGTATGAGGATTATTGATATTATCAATAATGATGTATCCCTTCTCTCCATAAAAGATACCCTTGCGATCAGAGCGGCCATAGATACTGTGCGTGGTAACTGCCATAGTCCCGTCCTTGTACTTAAATGTAATACTTTCCTGTCCGTCAACACCGGTATCTGTCATCATCACAGACGACTCGATATTACTATAATCTTTACCCAAATGCATAAGGATAAAATTTATGCCATACACACCTACATCAAGAAGTGCGCCGCCTGCCAGCTCCGGACGAATAATACGCTCCACATTAGAGATGTTATATGCCAAATTACAGGTCACAGTCTTAATCTCACCGATGATACCGGATGCAATCACATCGTTAATCATCTTTCTTGATGGCATATACCGAGTCCAAATGGCTTCCGCAAGATAGACCTTCTTCTCTGCTGCCAGGGCAACAATCTCTTCCGCCTCTCTTTTGTTAAATGTAAACGCCTTCTCGCAGAGCACATTTCTTTCGTGAGCTATGCAAAGCTTCATATGTTCAAAATGGTGAGAATGAGGCGATGCAATATACACAAGGTCAATGTTTTCATCTGCCGCCAATTCCTCATAACTTCCATACGCTTTTCCTATGTTAAATTCCTTTGCAAATGCATCTGCCTTCTCCTGTGTTCTAGATCCAATAGCATAAAGAGTTGCATCTTCCATTTCATTGATGGTATACGCCATCATTCTCGCAATATTACCTGCTCCCATAATTCCAATGTTCATGATATCTTCCTCCTCTGCATAGAATTTCATATCGATAAACAACTATTAGCTCCAGCCCTTCCAAACCTCCGGCTGGTACCCTAGTGTTGACTGCTTTCCATTTCTCACAACCGGTGTTTTGATGACAGTTGGATTCTCAAGAACTTTTTCCAGCTTGTCCTCATCGGCAATATACTTAATTAAGGCTAGCGTATCCTTATCTTTGCCATCCCAGTTAATCATATTCTCTAAACCGCCATTGGCCTGAGCAACAGATGTAAACTCTCCTTTGCTCATACCCTTTTCCTTCATATCAATGAACTGATACTTGATACCACGCTCTTTGAAGAATCGCTCTGCCTTCTTGGTGTCATTACACTTTTTAGTTCCAAAAATCTGAACGTTCAAATCTTTACTCCTATTCCTCTATGCTGTACTGCATCAACTCATACTTTAACTTACAACCTTCGTAAATCTCTTCCGGCAGCAATGCTCTTGCCACCAATTTCAACTCTGATGACTCAATATCTGTTCTTTTTAAGTTTGCATAGTCTCCATCAATTGAGACAACTTCATAATACCATGTTTCCATACCCTATCTCCTCTCAAATCACAATCCCATGACAGTGATCTACTTCGTGCTGAATAATCTGTGCTGTAAAGCCTGAGTATTTTCCATGCTGTTTCTTGAAGTCTTGATCCAAATAATCAACCTCAATCTCCTGATATCTGGTACATGGTCTTACTCCATCAAGAGAAAGACATCCTTCTTCCGTCTGAAACTCCCCACTCTTTTTTGTAATCACAGGATTAATCATTGCAAACTGAAATGGCCCTGCGGCAACAACAATGATGTTCTTCTTTACACCAATCATATTTGCCGCCATACCCACACAATGGTCCGAGTTTGCTCTTAGGGTATCCAGTAAATCAATTACCACCTGCTTGTCTGCTTCCGTTGCATCCACCGATTTCTGTCCTAGAAACATCGGGTCTCTTACCACATTCCTAACCATACTTTCTCCTTTTTACTATGTAAAAACTTCTTAATTCAAATAATGTCTATGCATACTACATATCATATTGAAAGAATTCCTTCTATGCATGCTATCTTCCCGCCATAGGAAGGATGCCTGATATAGCTCTCGTCCTTTCTAAATCCAAGTTGTTCTTGCGCGACTCTTCCCACTGCATAGATTCTATTGACAGGGATGTCAAAAATATCAATCAATTCTTCCATATAGGATTTTCCAATACATAGTTCATCCTTATTGGGTTTTCGATTGCTTTCTTTTCCGCCATCTCCAAACGGATGAAACGGATACGCGTTCCACAGCAAAGGAATCGGTGCATCTGTTTTTTTCTGGATTGCTTCCCAAATGATACATGCAGAACTCTCCCTTTGAGGATTATTCTCATCAATAAAACAATATCCAGTTTGAGAATTTCCCAGATTGTTTTTCATTTCGTTTTCATCTGTAAACGGAATTCCTGTTACGCCACAGCCCTTATAACCTGGTGCTTCTCCCACAAGCATATATGTAGGTTTTTTTTCGCATAAATATGTTAGGTACAATCTCAAATTATCTCGTTGGGCATCATTACGATACATATTTTCAACTAGATTCCCCACTTCTTCACAAGATAATCGTTCAATAAATTTCTGTATTCTCTGTTCCATATTTAACCGGCACCTTATCCTTATTATTCGTTCATTACATACATAATTGGGTTTGAATTGCCTGGAGCAAACAAATCAGAAACAATACCGCCCACATACTTGTCCCTAATCTCGTCCGGAGCAATAATACCTACAAACTCTTTTGATTTACTCATATACCCTCCTGTATTTTATTCTGAAAACATTTCCAATAGCTCCGGTATATCCTGTTTTAATGTATTAAAAACCACATTTAAGTCTACACTTCCATAATCATGTACAATACGATTTCGTAATCCGTACATTGCATTCCATGGAATATCACTGTATTTCTTTTTGTAATCATCTGTAAGTTTCTTCGCGTTCTCAGAAAGCTGTATCATGCGAAATAGCATAGAATCAAGCAACACTTCATTCACATTAAGTTCCTCAATATCCACATCGTGCATATGTAATACTATAAACTCCAAATCCTGCCTGATTTTTTGTAAATAGTATTGATCATTTTTCATATTATCCATATATCTTAATCCCATCCTTTAGTATTTCCTGTGTCAATAGCATATTGTCCTTAAGCTGATTCATATCCAACACATCCACTTTCTTCTTCAATGCATTTCTTAAATCCTCAACCAGTCCGTAGAATTTTAAACCTTGTATATTTGTAGAGATTAGTAAGTCTACATCACTGGTAGGTTTTGCCGTTTCCTTTGCGTAAGAACCAAATAGATAGCAAAAATTCACATCATATTTTTCAAAAACCTTTGCGCATTTTTCTTCAATATATGCAATATCTATAATTCCATGTTCCTCATCCACCGGATTAATTTCCGCTATCTTTTCCAAAATATAATTGTATTTTAGAGTTCCTACCTTATCCTCGTCATTTTCATATGACTTATATGAGCGCAAAGAAATTCCAATCAAATCAGCAACTTGTTGCTGTGTTAACTTCTTTTCTTTTCTTAAATCTTTGAGATTATCCATATTTGCACCTCCAAATAAATTATAGTGCAATATTTGCACTTTTTCAATTATAATGTGCAAATATTGCACTTTTCAAATCATTATATTATGTGCATAGCATAATCATCTAAACAATTCTTATTCCTCTTACTTGTCCCAACTCTCATATAATATGTGGTCCCATATCTCACCCTTCCAAATATCTCCTCAACTCACTCATCCGTTCCATAGCATCCTCATACCCCAGCCAGTACAATTCTCCCAGTTTTTCCATATCGCTTTCCAACCGTCCCACGGTAACCGGCTGTGATGGAGCAATCACAAAGGCCTGCCCCTTCTTTTCCAGTTCATCCACTGCATCACATTCTTTGTTATATCGGGCATCGCCTTGGTCCAATGCTTTTGCAAATGCAGGATATTTCCTGTAATATCTCTCAGCCACGTGCCGGTCTCCCACCAGCTTGCGATATCCCCGTTCTCTGGTCTTTATAATAATAATCTTATCAAATCCCTCATCCAAAGCCCACTGATAAGGAATTGCACAGCTGCAGCCCCCATCCAGACAAGGAGTCCCATCCACATCAATCATAGGGGATATGTATGGCATAGTAGCCGAAGCCTTGATAGCTGTCAAAATATTACTGCAATTGTTCGCATCATAATACTCTGTATTCCCGTTCAGACAGTTGGTAGCCACTGCAACAAAATGTCTGTCAGGACTTGTCAATCGCTCTTTATCAAGAGGGTCAATCTCATCACATATTTTTAGCAAAAAATCCACATTGACAATACTCTTGCCAAGAAGCCATGCTTTAGCGCCAATATATCTGGAATCATGACGGTACTTAAGGTTTGCCCTGGCAGATCTTCCCAATTGCCCTGCCACATAATTCATACCTGCGAGAGCACCTGCACTAACACCTATGACGGTATGAATGTTAATATCCTGTTCCAAAAATGCATCCAATACCCCCTGATTATACAAGCCCCGAAAAGCACCACCTTCCAGCACCAGACATCCCTTCTGCACCGTCCCCTGAGTTTTTTCATTTGGCAAACCATCCCAGCCGGAATACACCTTTGATTTCTTCATGCCCCTGCCTCACAAAATTCACATTATTTTCATTATAGCAAACTTTCCTACCAACATCATAAAATAATAAATTTATCCACCTCAAATCCATATACAAAAAAAGCCACCCCAAAGCAAATGCCAAGGGGGGGGCTTTCTGTTGACAAGCAAAATATCCTCTCATTTCCCATTCAACACCTCATAAATGGTTTTCAAAAACATCTTCACATCAATAGGTTTTGCAATGTGTGCCTGCATTCCTGCGGCAATGGCATTTCTCTTGTCCTCCTCAAACGCGTTGGCTGTCATTGCAATAATCTTAGTCCTCGCTTTCTTTTTATCTTCCATGTTTCGAATAATGGAGGTGGCTTTATATCCATCCATATTGGGCATCTGAATATCCATAAGAATCACATCAAAGAACCCTGCATCCTTTCGTTCCAGCATGTCGATACAAAGAATACCATCTGTTACCCAGTACACTTCACATCCTGCATCTTCCAAAATAGCTATGACAATCTCTGCATTCAAATCATTATCCTCTGCCACAAGAACTCTCTTCCCCGCCAGAGAAATCTTTTCATTTTCATGTTTCAACACGCTGTCTTCTGTATCCATTTCCTTTTCATTGGCAATTCTGTGACATAAGGTAATGGTAACTTTTGTACCCACTCCCAGTTTACTGTCTACCTGAATGGTTCCATTCATCAAATCAACAAGTCTCTTGGTAATACCTAACCCCAGGCCCGTGCCAATGATTCGACTCTCTGTGGAATTTCTTTCTCTGGCGAATTCATCAAAAATATATGGTAGAAAATCCTCGCTCATACCGATACCGGTATCCTCGACAGACACCTGAATGCAGGCTCTCTCTTGGTCAACACAGGGCAATTCTACAGCCGTAATTTTTATGCTTCCCCCATTTGGAGTATACTTGACAGCATTACTCAATATATTCAAATAAATCTGTTCTATTTTCGTCAAATCAAGCAACAGATATCTATGGCTTACGTCTACGGAAACACTGACCTGTAATTTTTTCTTTTCCAGTTCATCCGAAAACATAGCAACAAACTGTTCAAGGTAAAAGTACACATCACAAAAATCATCTTCATCTAGCGTTGCTTTCCCACTTTCTATCCGGGCCAAATCTAATACATTATTGATAATGTTCAAGAGGCATTCACCAGAAGCTTTGATTTTCTCGATACATTTTGCGAATTCTATCTCATCATTTCTGCACTTTTCCAAACGGCTGGCAAATCCCAAAATAGCGTTCATTGGGGTGCGAATATCGTGGGACATATTAAAGAGAAACCTGGATTTTGCCTCATTTGCTTCTTGTGCACTATAATATGCATCCTGCAACACCTTCTGGGTGGCAGTTTCCTTTGCCCGTTCCTCAGTAATATCCACAAAACCCAAGACAATACGTTGTTTTTTCCCATCCGGTAAAACGGTTGCAATCATGCGAAATGCCCTTAATTCACCATAATGATCAGAGGTAAATTCATAGCTAAAAAAGGATCCCTCCCCCTTTAACTGATACGCCAAATAGGATAAGGAGCAATGTTTTAAGAAGCGTTCTCTCTCTTCTTCCACCACAAACCGCTTGGCATAATCGGCAATGCTCTCCATCCAGGGGAGCCCCCCCTCCAAAGCCTTCTTGTAGTACTGTTTTATAAAATCCGACATGCGAAATGCTGTTGTCATTCCGCTTTCCGTATCAATCAGATAAATACAACTATATTCCTTCCCAAGGACCTCAATGATGGCTTGCTTCTCTACATTTTGTTCCTGATTGTTCCGCTTATGCTCCAATGTAATATATGTAAAATACAAAAAAAAGAGAAACACTACTATGGCAATGACGAACACCGATTTTCTTGTAGTGGCCATCATAATATTTCCAAACGACTTTCCTGGGACGATCTGGACCACGCACCAGTCTACCCCCTTTACACCGGAAATACATCCAATGGCTTTTCCGGATTTGTCCCGAAATTCGAAGGTGGTTTTATCACTGTCATCCTTAAAGCTTTCCATCATAGAAAATGCTTCATCCGATGCACCCAAAACCTCCTTTAAGTATACTTGAATATTTCTATTTTCCTCCGTAACATCTTCTGTGGATGCAATGATATCTCCTTTGCTGTCACACAGGAATCCCAGTAGCTGTTCTCCTGAAAATGATGTTTCCAAAATGGGACCCATTTGTGTTTCTCCTGCCAGAGCCCCGTTTAGGACCCCAATCAATTCCCCCTGATGATAAACGGGAGTATAAAAGTCTAAAACAACCTCATCCGTACGCAAGGGATTGCGGTTCACCCAAACACCCGTCTCTCCTTTGATGCCTTCCTTATAGTATTCTCGATTTCGTACATCAATCATTTCCCCTCCGGCATCAATTCTACTCCATCCATCCTTCCGAATATATTGAATGTATTTAAATGGAGAATTATCCAACACCATCTTTGTTATATCAAACACATTTATCTCTGATGAATCATTCAAAATCTGTGATGTAGACTGTGATGCCAACTGTATACTACACTCTGCATATCCAATAGACGCTGCAATTTCACTGGAAATCGATAAGGCATTCTGCTGTACTGCACTAATTGCCTGCGTCTTTAAGTCCTCTCGTATGAGATAGGTATATAGATACACTACGCCCACAATACCTATGGCTATCAAAGCCAGTAATAAGGTCTTCTTACTTTTTCTCTTTGAATAAACTTTTGTACTCACCCGTCATTCTCCGTTTTTCTCAATAATTGTCTGAACTTTTACAATATTATCGTCCATTTCATAATATATGTGGTAAAATAGAAAAAAGATGTCGATTATTGTCGACACAAAAGCCGGGGGATACTTTATGTTATATGTTTTTCAATATGATGTAGCATCCATTGTTGTCACATCGCTTTCACTATTTTTATTTATGTTAAGAAGTAAATATGATTCCAAGTCCAACAGAATCTTTTTCTGTTTGATTATTTGCAATCTGCTGGCATCGGTTTTTAATTTGATCAGTTGTTTTACCATCTCTTTTCCAGAGAGGTATCCTCTATGGTATTGCAATATCACGGTCCTTGGCTACCTTCTTTTTTACAATTATGTTTATATTCTTTGCTTTGCATATATTGATTCCAAAGGCAAACTTATCAAACAGTTTTCCATCGTTAAGCACCTATGTTCCTATCTTTTGGTATTCTATACGATGGTCATATGCTCATCCCCTTGGACCCATGCGGTTGCATACTTTGGAGATGATTTAACCTATCTCCATGGGCCTGCTATGCCTGTCCTGTATGCTGTTCCGTTTTGCCTATTTTGTTGGGAAATATACATTTTTATTGCAGCCCGTAAGCGCTTCAACAAATACCAGATTGCAGCCAGTGTGTTTATGATTTTAAGTATGGCTGGCGCTGTAGTTGTGGGCATCTTGATACCCAGACTTCTTACAGGACCATTTACAGTATCACTCATTATTGTCTTTATCTACTTAACATTTGAGAATCCGTCCTACTTTTGTTATTTAGATACCCAGTGTCCTAACAAGCGGGCTCTCCACGAAAAACTACACTATATGCAACAACGAGATTCTTCCTTACACGGCGTAGTATTCTCCATCACCAACTTCTCTGTTTTCCAGTACTACTACAGTAAAACAGATCAGGTTGAATTGTTGAGCAAAGTGGCGGATATTCTTTATCGTCACTATAAGACACGTGCTTATTTCCTGTCAGACGATACCTTTTTTATTATGACCAAGAATCATAAAGCGGATATTATCAACGAAGTGTGGAATCTATTTGCAGAACCGGTAACTACCGAAACCATTCATCAAAAGATTGAGTTAAATTTCTCAACCATCGACGTAAAGGTAACGGATGTCTATGATGTGGCGCTTCTTCTGGAAAATATGGAAGATAATCTGGATATGAACAATTATCAGGCTAGGGTAGATTCCTTGAAGCAGAATATGATACATCGTGAGGAAGTTATCTCCGCTGTAAAGCGCGCCATCAAGAACAACAGCTTTGAGGTATATTTCCAGCCCATCCGAAACCTAAAGACCAATCGTTACGATTGCGCCGAGGCATTGATTCGCTTGCAGGATGAACACTTGGGCTTTATCAATCCGGAGGAAATGATTGTACTCTCAGAACAACACGGATTAATTAATGAAGTAGGTGAGATAGTCTTTCGCAAGGTTTGCCAGTGTATTCGCGATCACCAATTGGAACAGCTAGGGATAGCGTATGTGGATGTTAACCTCTCTCCCATCCAGTGTATGACACCAACCTTAAGCGATACACTCTTTACCATTATGAACGAATATGGCATTAAGCCAAATCAGATTAATTTAGAAATTACAGAAACGGCTAAGTCTGACAATAATACTGCCATCCGAAACAATATCGATATTTTATCCAGACACGGCGTTGGATTTGCCATTGACGATTATGGCTCCGGATTTGCCACTGCCAACTACCTGTTGCAGTATCCATTCTCTGTGGTAAAGATTGACAAGCAGATTTTGTGGCAGGCCATGACAGATGAGGCCGCCATGATTGTCTTTCGAAATATGGTGGCGCTCATTAAGAAACTAGATAAAAAAATCGTTGTAGAAGGTGGAGAAACGCAAGAAATGATTGATTTGTTGATTCAAGAAAATTGTGACTATTGCCAAGGTTATTTCTTCTCCAAACCATTAAAAGAGGAAGCCTTTATCGACTTCCTCCAATCAAATCATTAAACCATTATATTTACAGTGCCCGCATCTAATGTGGGCACATTTGCTATGTCTGCAACAGCTGCAATTGGCACACTAGATACTGAAGTTGCACTGCTGATTCCTCCCACTCCAAGACCTGGCGTGCTTCCTTTTGCCTGCTCCGCCTGCAGCTTATCAAACACAGCCTTTAGATATTTGGCATCCGCTTCCACAATTTGCCGCATTTCTTTATTTCGATGCTTGATTTTAAACATCTTAAAATCCTCCGGACTCATTTCTGTCTCGTAACCTTCCATCAAATCTGATAGGGTATCCGTCATTGCATCTGCCCAATCCAGATCCTCCAGAAGAGACATCATAAGATTCCCCATTTCTCCCTGTATCTCTGAAATATCCATAAGCTCTAGGATTTCACTCACGTCAAATTCTTCCGATCGTTCTTCTGTTTCCAGCTCCTGGTCAATATCTTCAAAATCATCCATGAGAGTATCACAAGATGGTTCCCTAGCAATTTCAGCATCATCCTTCACCTTAACCCGCTCTTCTTCTTGCAGGTGTTTTACTTTCTTCTTAGCTACACGTTCCATAGCCATGGCATGGGAAATGGCATACTGCAACTCTTCCTCATCATACTGTCCGCTTTGGCGCAAGCGTTTGAGACGTACTACCTCGGCCCTTGCCTTACCTGCCGCGGATCTGGCAGCCGTTGAGGTTTTACTCCGCAAAATCTGGGTAGAAATCGCCTTAAAGTTATATTTGAGTTTCTTAAGTTCTGTAATGGTTTTGCTATTCTTTACTCTGGCATCCTGCAAAGACTGCGCATACTTTCTATTGTTTTCGAAGATACTCTCCCCCAAAGTACTGCATCTGCTCTGGTTAACATTATTCTGCAATCCTCTTAAAAGTGCTCTCGTCTCAGCGTCCATACCCTTTTGTTCTGTTCTCTGTTCTTGCCTTTTCATCCAGGCAAGGGGTTGGGTCTTTATCGTACTGATATTCACATCATCGCCCCCGAATCCTATCCATCTCCATTTACAGGGAGAAGTCTATGCTCTGTCCAATGGTTTGCTCCTGTGGCGTCTGCACATAATCTGTCATAGACATTTGCCAGAAATCATCCATCTTTTGCAACAACTCATCCATAGAAGATGCTGTAATGATTTCTGTGTTATTAGAAACGCCATTACCTTCTCGAATTTTTTCCAGTCTCTCCTCTGCAGCTTCCTTTTTTTCTTTCTTCTTCGCTGCCATCTTTTCTTCATGCTTTTTCTCTGCAGCCTTTGCCATACGCTCTCTTTGCGCCGCAAAGGATTTGTCCATCACTGCAAAGAACGATGTAGTTCCGTTATCATTTACCTGCATACCAAAGCCTTTCACCCCTGACTTTGACTGCATCTGAGAGGCAAGCTGGGAAAGACCGGATGCAGCATTTTTGATAATCCCCTCATACTGTTCACGGTAAGCCTTATCATTTGCCATCTTCTCAATCTTATCTTCGTCGATCAGAACCACCATCTTATTGGCGCTGGCATACTTTCCTGCCTGGGCTTTGGCCACATCTTTTTGATCACGACTCACCAGAACAAACTCCATATTGTGGTATTTGCTCTTTAGCTCTTCGTAGTATTTTGCTGCTTTTTCACTTAATTGGGGATTGCCAACGGTCTTACCGCTGACGTTTGATTTTTTTGATGTGCCGGTTGCCTCCTCCATTGCCGGAGCCTGCAAACCGGACATAAGTTCAGATACTGCGCTCATATTTCTTTCCTCCTTGAAACTGCGTCCATGTCAAAATCCGTTTTGACATACCTATTTACAGTTTATATCGGTAGAACCACGCAATTAGTTAATATCTTTGATTGCCTTTTGTAAGGCGTTGAGAACACGTTTCTTGTCTGCACTCCACAAGGGTGCTATCAGCTCTCTCTTATCTCCGTCTCCTGTCATACGATGAATCACCATATCCTTTGGTAAAAGGGCAATGCACTCTGCCACAAGGGATACATATTCTTCCATTTCCATTGCGGAAAATTTCCCAGCCTCGTATTCCCTGGCCAAATCTGTCCCTTTTAGCACATGCAAAAGCTGAAGTTTAATTCCTTTCACGCCACTTTTTCCAACATAGGAAACGGTCTCCTTCATCATCTCCCTTGTCTCATTGGGAAGGCCTAAGATACAATGGACAATCACATCTATCCCTGCCTCACGCAAGCGTCGCACTCCATCATCATAAACAGAGAGTTCATAGCCACGACGAATGTATTTCGCGCTTTCCTGGTGGATGGTCTGAAGTCCCAACTCCACCCATACCGGTTTGATTTCATTTAACTCTTTCAAGAGAGTAATGACGTCATCAGGAAGGCAATCCGGTCTGGTTCCAATGGAGAGCGCAACGATGTCCGGATGTTCCATTGCCTGGGTATACACTTCTTTCAGATAGTCCAGCGGTCCATAGGTATTGGTAAAGGACTGGAAATAGGCGATATATTTTCCGTCTGGATTCTTTCTTGCCACCCGTGCCTTCCCTGCCTCTATCTGTGCAAAGACATCGGGAATTCCCTTTTCATTCAGGCTCACAGGCTCTGCAAAATTGCCACTGCCCTTTCCTGAACAGAAAATACAGCCCCTTGTTCCCAAGGAGCCGTCTCTATTTGGACAGGAGAATCCTCCGTCCAATGCAATTTTATAAACCTTACAACCGAAGGTGTCTTTTAAATATTGATTCAGTGAATAGTATTCCATTCTTTCCTACATGCGCTCCGGCGCTTCAAATCCCAACAAATCAATACAAGTCTCAAGTGCATTCTTGGTAAGCTTTAACAGACAAATATAACCTGCCTGCTTCACTTCATCCTCCTCAGCCATAATTCTTGTCTCATGATAGAAATGATTAAATGCATTTGCCAAGTCGTAGATGTAAGCACAAATCTTGTGGGGTGCCAACTCTTCGTATGCACCACGAATGGAACTGTTGAACTTAGAAAGCTCTAACATCAATGACTTCTCACTTTCAGATGCTGCCGGCAAAATCTTAGCATCCGCCACATGCTTACCAAGCTCATTGTATTTATTCAAGATGGACTTCATACGAACGATGGTATAGAGAATATATGGGCCGGTATTTCCCTCAAAGGAGGTAAATCTCTCCACATCGAAAATGTAATCCTTAGATGCCTGGTTAGACAAGTCACCATACTTAATGGCAGACAACGCAACCATCTTGGCTGTCTTTCTTGCCTCTTCCTCATCCATGGTCTTATTTTCCATAATCTTCTGATACATCTTATCGTTGATCTCAGACACCAGAGTCTCAAGACGCATAACGCCACCCTCTCTTGTCTTAAACGGCTTACCATCCTTACCGTTCATGGTACCAAAGCCAACGAAATGAAGTCCTGTGTTTTCCGGAACAATGCCTGTCTTTCTTGCACAGCGGAATACCTGTGTGAAGTAAAGCTCCTGGCGCTTGTCTACCACATAGATAATCTGATTTGGATTGTAATCCTCCATTCTCCAAACCATCGTTGCCAAATCTGTTGTGTTGTAAAGAGATGCACCATCTGACTTTAAGATCATACAAGGAGGAATTTCCTTGGTATCTGTCTCTTCCTTCACATCCACAACAAGGGCCCCCTCACTAATATACGCATGTCCATCTGCCTTCATCTTCTCAACCATATCCGGAATATAAGGCTGTGCGTCAGACTCACCCTTCCACAGTTCGAAGGACACGTTCAAGTTCTCATAGTTCTTCTTAAGATCTGTTACCGACACATTTAAGATATGGCCCAAGAGTGCCTGATAACCCTTGTTTCCATGCTGCAACTCATAGGTTGCCGCCATAGCTTCTTCTTTATATGCAGCATCTTCCTTGGACTTACCGCTTGCTGTTGGGTAAATCTCCTCCAGCTCGCCAATGGTAAATGGAGCCTCTGTAGGATACTCCCCCGTATAATCCGGATCAAAGTATACAAGTTCTGGTTTGCGCAAACGAAGTTCTGTGATGATAAGCCCCATCTGAAGACCCCAGTCTCCCAAATGAACATCACCAATGGCGTTATGACCTACAAACTTGCTGATTCTCTTAATACTCTCACCGATAATAGCGGAGCGAAGGTGACCTACGTGAAGTGGCTTTGCCACATTAGGTCCGCCGTAATCAATCATAATGGTCTCCGGGTTTTCAACCTGGGGCATACCAAGGCGCTCATCTTCTGCCATTTCATTTGCATAGGAAGCCAAGAAATCCTCAGCTAAAGTGATATTCAAAAATCCCGGTGGGCAAGCTTCTACACTTTTAAACATAGCATTGTCTTGAAGTTTTTCGCATACTTCACTTGCAATGACAATAGGTGCCTTCTTGTACTCCTTAGCAGCTGCCATAGCACCGTTGCACTGGAATTCGCACAAATCAGGACGATTTGAGATGGATACATGTCCGTATTTCTCATCATATCCACAATCCACAAAAGCGGATGTCACTTCTTCCATAATAAGCTTTAAGATTTCTTTCATGTCTCTTCCTTCCTTCTACACAGATTACTGTTTAAAAATGGTATCGCGATGCTTCCAGAGCACCTTCTTCAAGATAAATCCCAATATGCATACAGAGATCACTTCACCGGCACCTACGGTAAGAACCAGATACCAGAAAGCATCTCCTACTCCGTATACGTTGCGGAGAACAATTGGAACAATAATGGCATTTGCAATCACTGGTGGCAAGGTAAATACAAATCTCGTCTTTCGAAGCAGGTATGTACCAAGGGCACCAAGCAGTGTTGCCAAGCTGCCAAAGATAACATCAAGTGCCATACATCCTGTCAAAATGTTCGAAAGTAAACATCCAACAAAAAGACCAGGGATAGCTGCAGGTGTGAAAACCGGCAAAATGGTCAGTGCCTCAGAGATTCTCACCTGAATTGCCCCACTTGCCAAGCCAAAAGCATTGATAAAGTAGGTCAATACAACATAAATGGCCGCAATCATTGCAGCCTGGGTCAATCGTAACACGTTTTTGTTTCTCATATTTAATTATCTCCTTAGTTTTGTTTTGCGTGTGGATGGTTGCGAACACACGATAATTCCTATGCATTCTATCACATTTTACCTAAAATGAAAAGATTAGATGTATAAAAATTCACAAAGAGAAGCACCCTATATTTGAACGAAGTGCACAGATTTCTTTTACATATTCTTTTTTGGGGAGGCAAAACCATTGAGTGCATATAAAGTGGAAATCTGTGGCGTCAACACATCAACTCTTCCTCTTCTCTCTGACGAAGAGAAAACCAGTCTGTGGAGCAGGATAAAGGCAGGTGATATGCAGGCCCGGGAAACTTATATCAAAGGCAATCTGCGCCTTGTACTTAGTGTTTTAAAAAGATTTAGTGGACACGGGGAGAACTTAGATGATCTCTTTCAAATCGGTTGCATTGGACTAATGAAATCTGTAGATAACTTTGATCCTACCATGGAAGTAAAATTCTCCACTTACGCCGTTCCTATGATTATTGGAGAAATCCGCCGCTATTTACGGGATACCTCCAGCAGTATTCGTATTTCCAGGTCATTGCGAGACACGGCATATAAAGCTATTATTGCTAAGGAAAATCTTTCCCGAAAAAAAACCACGGAACCTACCATGGAAGAAATTGCAAAGGAAGCCGGCATTCCCCTAGAGGATATGCTCTATGCCTTAGATGCCATGCAAAGTCCCCTCTCACTCTATGATCCTATCTACAATGACGGCGGCGACACTTTGTATGTCATGGACCAAATCAGCGACAAAAAAAATAAGGAGGATAACTGGGTGGAAAGTCTATCACTAAACGATGCCCTAGACACACTCCCGGATCGGGAGTCCCATATTATCCGCCTTAGATTCTTTGAAGGTAAAACCCAGATGGAAGTGGCCTCTGAGATATGCATCTCCCAGGCCCAAGTCTCCCGTCTGGAAAAAAATGCTCTAAAATCTATGGAGCGCTACCTTACTTGCTCCACTTGTCGCACAGAGCGTTAATCTGATCCGCAAACTTGGCTAAGTCCTTATTGGCCATACCTTCGCAGCCTTGGATTACGTGCATCAGGCGCTCCCCTGCAGCCACAAGTCTTGCAAATACATTGGAAACCACCTTGGCTGACGGTTTCTTCTTTTGGATTGCTTGGTGTTCGCCCTGACGAATACACTCACCTGTCAACAAATCATATTCATCCCCAGAATATGGGGCGATTGCGTTATAACCATGAGTATCTCTTACATCCCTGGCAAACTTATCACACACAGCATCATCACCGTGAACCACAAAAACCTTCTCTGGAGGTGTCTTTAGCGCGCCTATCCACTCCAAGAGTTTCGTACGATCTGCGTGACCGCTGATGCCTGGTAAATTCTCAATCCGAGCTTCCACATTTACTGTCTCACCAAATAGTTTTACTTCCTTAGCGCCATTTAAAAGGCTATGTCCCAAAGTTCCCGGCACCTGATATCCCACAAATAAGATGGTGCACTCCGGTCGCCACAGATTATGCTTCAAGTGATGGCGAATACGACCTGCCTCGCACATACCAGAAGCAGAAATAATTACCTTTGGCTTCATATCAAAGTTAATCATCTTGGATTCATCACTGCTGACTGCCATCTTAAGTCCGGGAAAACGAATGGGATTTTTCCCCTCTGCAATCAACCTCTTAGCCTCTTCGTCAAAACATTCTGACACATTCTCATGGAAAATTGCCGTGGCTTCCACAGCCAGAGGACTATCCATATAGACATCAAAGTTGTCAACCCCATCCAGAAGATGCTCCTCCTTGATTCGTCGAATGAAATACAACATCTCCTGGGTTCGACCAACAGAAAATGCCGGTATCACCAGATTGCCACCCGACTGGAAGGTCTGTCGCATCACATCTGCCAGGGCCTTTGCAAAATCCATTGGAGCGTTATGTTCTCTATCACCATAGGTAGATTCAATGACAACGTAATTTGCATCTTCCACAAACTCCGGTTCCTTAATGAGGGGTTTATTTCCCTGTCCAACATCACCGGAAAAGACCATCTTGCGATGCTCATCACCTTCTGTAAGCCAAATTTCAATGGAAGCCGACCCCAGTAAATGTCCTGCATCTATAAATCTTACTTCTATTTCATCACAGATTTTGTGCTTATCGTGATAGCGCATAGGAACAAAATGCTCCAGTACTCCCTGTGCATCTTCCATGGTATAAAGTGGTGTCACCTCCGGCTTTCCTGCTCTCTTTGCCTTGCGATTTTTCCACTCTGCTTCAAAGGTCTGAATGTGGGCAGAATCCTTTAACATAATGTTACACAGCTCACAGGTTGCCTCCGTGGCAAATACTTGTCCACGAAATCCGTGACTGTAAAGCAGTGGCAATAAACCGGAATGGTCAATATGTGCATGGGTTACAAACACATAGTCAATAGCCGCTGCCTGCACAGGCAATTCCTGATTCTTATAGATATCAGGTCCCTGCTCCATACCACAGTCTACAAGGAACTTTTTCTCTCCTACCTCTACGAAGTGACAGCTTCCTGTCACCTCATGGGCAGCCCCCAAAAATGTTATTTTCATTAGAACCCCTTCCTTTCTACTTCTCCTGTTTTATCTTCATGGTTAATTGGATACGCTGTTTCTTCAAATCCACACTCATAACCTGAACATCAACCACATCGCCAACACTGACAGCCTCTAAAGGATGCTTGATATAGCGGTCGCAGATCTGTGAAATGTGAACAAGTCCATCCTGATGCACCCCAATATCAACAAAGGCGCCAAAATCGATGACATTTCTAACAGTCCCCTTCAGTACCATCCCTGGTGTCAAATCACTCATCTCAAGAACGTCGGATCTAAGGATTGGCTTTGGCATATCCTCTCTTGGATCTCTTCCCGGCTTCTCCAATTCCGATAATATATCCTGAAGTGTGATATCTCCAACCCCAAGGTCTTCTGCCACCTTTTTCACATCCTTGATCTCCTTAGAGATATGAGACAGTTCTTCTCCTCTAAGATCAGCTGTTGTATGCCCTAAGCTCTCCAAAAGTTTCTCTGTAATTTCGTAACTCTCCGGATGAACACTGGTGGCATCCAATGGATTCTTTCCATCTGAGATACGAAGGAATCCTGCACACTGCTCATATGCCTTTGGTCCAAGCTTTGCAACCTTAAGAAGCTGCTTTCGTGTGGTAAATTTTCCATTTTCCTCTCGGTAGGTAACGATATTTTTTGCCAAAGTCTTATTGATACCAGATACATATTCCAGCAGGGATGCAGAGGCAGTGTTCAGATCCACACCTACTCTGTTAACGCAATCCTCCACTACCCCACCTAAGGCTTCTCCCAGCTTCTTCTGATTCATATCGTGTTGATACTGTCCGACACCAATGGACTTAGGATCAATTTTTACAAGCTCAGCCAGTGGGTCTTGCACACGTCTTGCAATGGATGTTGCACTTCGCTGCCCCACATCAAAGTTTGGGAATTCCTCTGTGGCAAGTTTGCTGGCAGAATACACAGAAGCTCCTGCCTCATTGGTAATCACGTACTGCACAGGCACCGGAATTTCTTTTAACAGATCCACGATAATCTTCTCAGATTCACGACTGGCAGTTCCATTTCCCACAGAAATCAAAGTGATGTTGTACTTTGAAATCAGTTTCTTCAACACAACCTTAGACTCCTCCACCTTATTCTGCGGAGCAGTTGGGAAGATAACAGTTGTGTCAAGAACCTTCCCTGTTGCGTCTACAACAGCAAGCTTACAGCCTGTTCGAAACGCTGGATCCCATCCCAATACAGTCTGATTAGCAATTGGCGGCTGCATCAAAAGCTGGGCCAAATTCTTACCAAAAACGCTAATAGCTCCGTCTTCTGCTGTCTCTGTTAACTGATTTCGAATCTCTCGCTCAATAGCCGGGGCAATCAGGCGCTGGTAACTGTCCTCTGCCGCTCGCTGCAACACTGGTGAGGTAATCGGATTATCCTTAGTAATCACCTTCTTGAAAAGATACTTCATAATATCTTCCTCCGGGGCAATCACCTTAACCGTGAGCATCTTCTCCTTCTCACCGCGATTAAGTGCTAAAATGCGATGACCTGGCAACTTGGCGATAGGCTCGTCAAAATCATAATACATCTCATAAACAGACTCTGCTTCGGCATCCTTGGCAACCGACTGAATGTGTCCTTTTTTCTCAGTGAGTCCACGAATATGGCTTCGATAATCCGCCTCATCGGAGATGGTCTCAGCAATAATGTCACAGGCGCCATCAATGGCTTCCTCCACACTTGCCACACCTTTTTCCTCATTCACATAGCTTTTTGCTTCCTGCTCAAGGGGTGTATTTATCATTTGAAGAACAATAAGGTTTGCCAAAGGTTCCAATCCCTTCTCCTTTGCTATGGTAGCTCTTGTTCTTCTCTTTGGACGATATGGTCGATATAAATCCTCTAAGACAACCATAGTCTCGGCTGCTTCAATTGCAGTTCTTAATTCCTCTGTCATCACGCCCTGCTCTTCAATACTAGAAAGCACCGTATCCTTGCGTTCCTGCAAGTTTCGAAGATAGGTCAAACGGTCATATAAGTTACGGAGCACCTCATCATTCAGTGCTCCCGTAGCTTCCTTTCGATAGCGAGCGATAAAGGGAATGGTGTTGCCTTCATCAATTAATTTCACCGCCGCATCCACCTGGGCGGGTCGAATCTTCAGTTCTTCAGCTAGCTTCAGATTAATGTTCATAAAATTCTTGTTCTCCTGTTATTCTCTTAGGTCTTTATACCTGTTCATTATACTAAAAACACACTTGTTTTTCCATTTCTTTATGCAACCTTCGTATGATTTTCTTTTCCAGTCTTGAGATGTAGGACTGGGAAATTCCAAGCAGGTCCGCCACCTCTTTTTGTGTCAGTTCTTCTCCGTCTTTGGAGTGCAAACCAAAGCGAAGTTCGATAATCATTTTCTCCCTTCCACTTAAGCTTTTTAGCGCCTGCTTTAACAGTTTCAAATCAACCTCTGTCTCCAAATCTTTGTAGATGATATCCTCCTCTGTTCCCAAAATATCCGAAAGCAAAAGTTCGTTCCCATCCCAATCCACGTTAAGGGGTTCGTCAATAGATACTTCATACTTTTGCTTGCTATTCTTTCTAAGATACATCAAAATCTCATTTTCAATGCAGCGTGAGGCATAGGTGGCCAATTTGATGCATTTGCTGGCATCAAAGGTGTTGATGGCCTTCATCAATCCAATGGTTCCTATAGAAATCAAATCCTCTGCCCCCACCTTGGTGTTATCAAATTTTTTGGCAATATAGACCACCAATCTAAGGTTGTGTTCAATGAGCTTCTCCTTTGCCTCTCTGTCTCCCTTCTCCACCAGTAAACCTATGTAGCGTTTCTCCGTTTCTTCATCCAAGGGTTCCGGCAGCACATCTGTCCCGCCTATGTATAAAATCTCCTGTTGTAAATCCGTCAAAAACTCAAATATAAACCGCATGATGTTCTCACTCCTAGCAAAATTCTTTCTGTAATATCATTTGGTATTTTTTCCCGGTAAATAGGGTTTTATTAGCAAAGCCTAGCATCATTCCTTTTCTCTCTACCATCTCTCCCTTCTGCATTACATAAAACTTAGACACTGGATATATATACAGCGTATTCTTTCCCGCCACGGTCTCATAAGAAATGGGCCGCAGAGACTCTTGTGGTATTGCAAGTTCTTGACACACTTCACAAGAGACAATACACACAGGTCGCCCTGTCAAAGGATCTCTCAGGCAGTTTCCCGTGTCTCTCAATGCGGTAAACGTCATGACCCTTCCATTTACCAGCACAGATGTCTTTACATATGTTTCTTCCCGCGCCTTTCTTCTCAGCAAACAGACTGCCAGAAAAACAACACATACGACAGATGTGGGAACAATCCACGAATACTGCTCCTTCAAAAAGTATTGCCTCAACAGATTCATGGTGCCTCCAAGGACTAAATTCACGGCTACTGCTTCCAAATAGAGGTTTCCCAATTCCCCCATGGACATTTTTCCAAAGGCCAAACGCAGCATAACAGGATTTACCACAAGAAAGACAAGTGCCAAATATAGCCAAAAAACATGTATCAAAAGAAAACAATTCACTCCGCCTACAACACCAAAGAACACAGACAAAAACAGTCTCTTTACTCCCAAAGGACGTTTGCTCCACACACTGACGGCAAGTATCGTTGCCAAATCCAGCAGCGTATTTTCCAGTATGAAAGCATCCAGATATACAGCGTAAATAAAAAAGCCACCTCCTCTCATCATCACGATTATAAGGAAGTGGCTCTATAAATTCTGTCGAAACGAACCCGATAATTTATTTTCTTGTGTTCTTCAAAAATTCCGGAATCTTAATATCTTCCTGCTTCACAGTACTTGTAGGCTGTACCGGCTTACTTATATTTGCGAATGCATTCGGAATGCTAGATTCTGGAGTTGCAGTTGTTGCTGGCTTAGGAGTAGGCGTAGTGCCAAAGCTGCTATGTACTCCTGTTGATGTTCCAAAGCTTGATGTTGCCTTAGAAGCACCTGTGTTAGCATACTGCATATTATTGAGAAGTGAACCAACTGATGGCTTTGCCGGACCGTCGCCCAAGCCTGTAGCAATAACAGTGATAGTCGCTTCATCTGTCATTGTCTCATCATACTTAGCGCCGAAGATAATGTTAACGGAATCGCCAGTCAAGTCCTTGACATAGTTAGAAGCTGCGTTGGCATCCATCAAAGAGATATCTCCGGAAATGTTAATGATAACATGAGTTGCACCATTGATTGTTGTATCAAGGAGTGGACTCTCAACAGCAAGGCGAACAGCCTCCATAGCCTTCTCATCACCCTTAGCTGTACCGATACCGATATGTGCCATACCCTTGTCCTTCATAACAGTCTGTACGTCTGCAAAGTCAAGGTTAATCAGTGCAGGAAGATTAATCAAATCTGTGATTCCCTGAACTGCCTGCTGTAACACTTCATCAGCCTTCTTCAATGCCTCAGGCATTGTTGTTCTGCGATCTACAATCTCTAAAAGCTTATCGTTAGGAATGACAATTAAGGTGTCTACGTTCTCCTTAAGCTTCTCAATACCGGAGTTGGCGTTTACCATACGAGTCTTAGCTTCAAAGTTAAATGGCTTTGTGACAACACCAACGGTAAGGATTCCCTGTTCCTTAGCAATCTTAGCTACAACAGGAGCAGCACCTGTACCGGTTCCGCCACCCATACCACAAGTTACGAATACCATCTCTGCTCCCTTAAGGTTCGCAGAAATGTCCTCTGCAGATTCCTCTGCAGCCTTTTCGCCAATCTCAGGCTGTGCACCTGCACCCAATCCCTTGGTAAGCTTCTCACCAATCTGAATGCGCTTAGGAGCCTTACAAAGCTCCAATGCCTGCTTATCTGTGTTAATACCGATGAATTCAACACCACCGATATTTTCATCAATCATTCTATTTACAGCATTATTACCTGCACCACCAACACCAACAACAATAATTCTAGCATTGGAACCAGCTGCGTCATTTACAATCTCAAGCAAGACCTCTTCCTCCTTATTATCATCTATCATCTACGACGAAAATCATAAATTTACCTATTAAAACTCATATACACTATAATATATATTTTTTATGCATTTATCAACCTATTTTTTTGAAAAAATGCAAAAATATCAAGGTTACTGTTCTGCCTTTCGAAACACAATATCTGTGTTATCCTTCGACCAGTTCTCTAAATGTAGTGTTCCGGCTTGTCCTTCCAATTGCGGGAGAATGTAAGAAAGACGCATCATCTTCTCCTCCAAAAAATCTGCCTTTCCAACGGAGATTAGCATATTTTCATAGGATACCGTTGCATTTCCCACCTCATCAAAGGTGAGACCGGAAATGGCAAGCTCATATTTTTGCATGGACTTCAGCAGCTGAACCATAAAATTCAGCTGTTCTTTTTTCAGGGCAACCTTCTCTCCCACTTCTGCTTTTTTTAAGGACACACCGGAAACGCCGATGGTTCTCTCAATTAATTGCTCGGACACTTCCACCACTTTTCCCTCTTCATCAAAGTAGGCAAAGCCCCCTTTTTCCAAGGGAATGTGTCCAACACAATCCTTCTCATTCACCTTGATAGAAAGCTTGTCATAGCCGGTGAGTTTTACCGTAACTTTATCAACAAAGGGAATATCTTTCTTGGGTTTTATCTTGTTATTCAAAAAAACGTAAACAGAGTTGTTTGGATATTTGCCATCCATAACAAACTGCTTGATTTCCTCTTCTGTGTAAATGGTACTGCCCTCAACACTCACTTTGTGAACGCTGCAGAATATGGCAATTCCCACCACAGAAACAATGCCGAGAATAATGATTCCCAACAGAATATTCAAAAAATAAAATCGAAATGCTCTCATAGGTTTTCCTTTACATATCTACCTGCATATCTCTTGACACACTAAGGGCCACGCCCATCTCCGCAATCAAAATCATCATAGATGTTCCACCATAACTGATAAAAGGCAGGGTGATGCCCGTATTTGGAATGGTGTTGGTTACCACGGCAATGTTTAGAATTACCTGTAACGCTATGTGGGTCATAATGCCAATTACAAGATAAGACCCAAACATATCCTTAGCCTTGGTGGCAATTAAAATAAAACGCCACAACAGCAGAATATACATCAAAATAACACAGATGGCTCCGAAAAGTCCCAATTCTTCGCAGACAATGGAAAAGATCATATCATTCTGGGCCTCAGGCACAAAGCCAAGCTTCTGGATACTCTCGCCCAAGCCTTTTCCAAAAAGACCACCGGAACCAATGGCATACAGTCCCTGCAAGGTCTGATATCCGTTTTCATAATTCTCCGGATTCAACCAGGTCTGAATACGCTCCATTCGATAGGAGCCCTTTGCTCCAAGTACAAAAAGGAAGGCAATCACTGCCATACCAATAATCAAAAGAACAAAGGGTGCATACTTAGGACTTGAAATAAACACCATGACAAAGGCAATACCGGCAATGATAATAGCCGTACTTAGGTTGTTATAGGCAACCACAAGAAAGATTGGCGCAATGGTCAAAAGCAGTCGCACATTGTTCTTCAAATCTCGCATAGCTTTCGGCCGCTTACTAATAGCAGTTGCCAGATACAAGATCACCGCCACCTTCGCTAGCTCGGAAGGCTGAAAGGACACACCGGCAATATTCAGCCAGCGGGATGAACCGTGGGAACTGGTTCCCACAAAGTTAACCATAAGGCAAAGCACAGCCGCCACTAAATATCCCAGTCCGGCAAAGCGCTTAAAGTTGCGATATCCTATCTTAATGGTAAGAAACATTAAGACGAAGCCCACAAGTGCTGCCTTGAACTGCTTCTTGAGATAAAAGGTAGAATCTCCGTACTTGAGAGTGGCATTGTATGCGCTGGTACTATAGAGCATTACCAGACCGAAAGCCAACAGACAAATAATCATCAAAAGTAAGGTGTAGTCAATGTATTTGGTTTTTTTCATACACTACTCCTTTAGATTTCTCACATATTCCTTAAAGATATCACCGCGCTGTTCATAGTTATCAAACATACCCCAGCTGGCACATGCAGGGGACAGAAGAACGGCCTCACCCGGTGCTGCCGTCTCATAGGCGATGTCAATGGCCTCCTCCAAAGAGTCAGCAAATTCAAAATCCATAAATCCGTGGGCCTTGGCGCAATCTGCAATCTTTTCTTTTGTCTGACCAATCAGTACAAGTTTTTTCACCTTGCCGCCAAAGCTCTCAATCCACTCATCATAAGTAGATTCTTTATCATATCCTCCGCCAATCAAGACAGTTTTGCGATTCATAGCAAGAATCCCCTTGATTGCCGCGTCAGGATTGGTTCCCTTGGAATCATTGTAAAATGCAATGTCATTCTTCTTGCACACAAACTCAATGCGATGTTCCACTGCCTGAAAGGTTTTTAGGCCGGAGACAATCACATCCATGGGAACCCCCATGCCATGGCATATGGCAATGGCTGCCATAGCATTCTCATGATTATGGGCTCCTAAAATCTGCATCTCGTCAACATCTATAATGTCTTCAACGATGCCATCTCTTGCCCATACAATATGATGATTCTTCACATAGAGGCCCTCAGACAATTCCTCCGTGCTGGAAAAAAACACAACTCTTTGTGTAAGCTGTTCTCCGAAAGCTCGAAGTACAAAATCATTGTAATTGAGAACACAAATATCCTCTTCTCCTTGATTCTTGGTGATGCTTTCCTTTGCAGCGATATAATTCTCCATCGTATGATGACGATTCAAGTGATCCGGAGTGATATTTAAAATTGCAGACACCTTTGGTGCAAAGGTGACAGTCGTTTCCAGCTGGAAGCTACTAATCTCTGCAACAACCACCGTATCATCTGTCATCTCATCCACAACTTTGGTATATGGAATACCAATATTTCCCACCACATTTACCTTTGAAAAAAAGCCGGACATAATGTGACCAACAAGGGATGTTGTGGTGGTCTTGCCATTGGTTCCGGTAATAGCCACGATGCGGCCTTTTCCGCAAACATATGCAAGCTCAATCTCACCCCAGATAGCAATCCCATAGTCACGGAAGCTATCCACCAAAGGAATATCTGTAGGTACGCCTGGGCTAAGAACCGCAACATTCACTTGTGAAAGCACTTCCTTGGGCACAACCTCAAGAAGAATTTCCACATCAGCCAGGGCCGGATTCTTATCTCTCAGCGCTCCCACATCCAAGCCGGCGTTGCCATCATACAAAAACACCTTGGCGCCACGCTTCAGTAAAAGCTCTGTTGCGGCAACGCCACTGATTCCTGTTCCTACTACAATAAATGTATTCTGTGAAATATCCAAAATATACCTCCCGTCTCTTTACATAGCCACATATGCAACTAAGCAAAGTAACGCTGTCACAACCGAGAAGCAAGCCACTACTCTAGTCTCAGACCAACCTGACAATTCAAAATGATGATGAATAGGAGCCATCTTAAAGATTCTCTTTCCATGTGTAAGCTTAAAGTAGCCAACCTGCATGATGACGGAGATAACCTCTACAAGATAAACCAACCCCACCAGTAAGATAAACAATGGCATCTGCAGCATGTAGGCTGTAGCAGCCACAAATCCTCCCAGTGCAAGGGAACCGGTATCCCCCATAAAAACGCTGGCCGGATATACATTAAACAACAGAAATCCCAACAGGGCTCCAACCACTGCACAGGTCACCGGCTCAATACCACTGCCTGTTCCAACAGCAACAACCGTGAAGAATACTGCAACAAGTACCGTCACAGATGTTGCAAGGCCATCGAGACCATCGGTAAAGTTTACACCATTAACTGTACCAATCACCGCTAAATAGAACAATGGTATGGCAACCCATCCCAAATCCACATATTTTCCTCCGGAAAATGGTACCAGCATCGTCAAAGAAACATCTGTAAACTTCACAAGATAAATGAGAAATACTGTAGTCACCACAATCTGCAACAGCATCTTCTGCCAAGCCAAAAGTCCATCAGAACGACGAAGTACTACTTTCAGGTAATCATCTAAAAATCCAATGATTCCAAAGCCTACCGTCAAGAAAAGAATTGGCACCACCTTAGGATATCGTGGGATAAATAGAATCGATGTGACAATCACCGCCGCCAAAATAATCACCCCACCCATAGTAGGTGTACCAGTCTTCACCTGGTGAGATTTCAACTCTTCTCTCTCTGTCTGCCCCACTTTCAGTCTTCGCAAAAATGGGATAACAATAGGTCCTAATAGTGTTGCAATACCAAAGGAAACCAACACCGGAATCAAAATTTTCTCAATCATAATTACTCCTTGTTTCTCTTGCTTTCTTTCGCAAATTTCTAACTGTTCTAGTATAGTTGATTTTATCTATTTCTGCAATATCTCAAGGTAAGGAAGGATGTTTGTAAACAACTGGCTCACTACCGGTGCCGCTATGGTTCCTCCATAGTAAATTCCAACAGGTTCGTGAATAATAACCAGGGCTAACACCTGGGGATCGTCTGCCGGCGCAAATCCCACAAAGGAAGCAATGTATTTCCCGCTGCCTCTGGGAAGCATCTGGGATGTGGCTGTCTTTCCTCCCACAGCGTATCCTTCTACCTGTCCATTCTTTCCCGTCCCCTCCGACACCACCTGATATAACAAGTACTGCAAGGTCTCGGAAGTGTCCTTTGAAACAACATTTCCCTTATCCGGATAACGGAAAGTTTTCTTCTCATCTCCATTTCTCTCTCGGCTTTCCACAGCCACATGGGGCGTGATTCGCTTTCCTCCATTGACCAGAGAAGAAACTGTGGTTGCCATCTGAATGGGCGTCACCTGAAAAGACTGTCCAAAGGAGATGGTAGCCAGTTCCACCGGACCTACATTATCTAACTTATGCATAATGGTGGACGCTTCACCCGGCATGTCTACACCCGTTTTGCCAAGCATCTGAAACTGTTCAAAATAGTGAAAAAAGCGTGGTGCTCCAAGGCGAAGCCCCAGCTGAATGAACACCGGGTTACAGGAATTCATAATGGCATGGGTAAAATCCTGACTGCCATGACCTGTGGTCTTATGACATCGGATTTTGCGATCCTCCACCATAATGCTGCCACTACAGTTGAATTGTTCATCCAGGGATACCACTTTTTCCTCCAAAGCGGCAGCCGTGGTAATGATCTTAAAAGAAGATCCCGGCTCGTAGGTATCACTGATGCAAGTATTTCGCCACATTTCATTTAACGCATCGTTTTTCTGCTTCTCCGTTGCATCTGCCGGAAGTTCTTCTGTCAGGGTAAATGGGTTTGACAGAGAAAATTCCGGGGCATTGACCATAGCTAGAATCTCTCCGTTTTGTGGATTCATAACGATCATCTCCACCGCCTTTGCCTGATGCTTTTCCATGGTCTGATATGCAAGCTGTGTGGCAAATTTGCAAATATTATAATCCAGGCTCACATACAAGTCTCTGCCCGCTTCCGGTTCCAGCCTCACTTCTCCAAGCTCCGGCAGCTCCACTCCTTTGGCATCGGTGTAGGTAAGAATCTTACCATCAATCCCCTGCAGTTCGTCATCGTATGTACTCTCAATACCAATAATCCCCTGATTATCTCCGCCGGTAAAGCCTATCACCTTGGACAGAAGACTGTCGTAAGGATAAAAACGTTTGTAGTCGTCATCCACCTTCACCCCTGCCAGTTCATAATCCCGAATGGCATCTCCCACCTCTTTGCTCACGTTGGATTTTATTTTTTCAATGGATGAGTTTTTTTGTACCTTTTTTGCAATCTCCTCTTTGTCCATCTCAAGCTGCTTTGATAAACAGGCAATTACTTTATCCTCATCTTGGATTTGCGAATGTATGACAGAAATTGTGCACACCGTTTTGTTGGATGCAAGAATCGTGCCATTTCTATCAATGATACGTCCTCGTGCCGCTTTGATATGGCGTTCTCTCTGCTCCACTTCCACTGCCAACTCTGCATAGTGACTGGCTCGAAACACCATGAGATACACCACACGAAAGCAGAGGAAGATAAGGGCTGCAATATACAGATATCCTAAAATCTTTGTCTTTTGATAGGAGTAGGTCTTTAACTGATTCATACATACCCCCAAAGACACATTTATATTAGTTTATTCTTCCGGTTCCACCGGAATGCTTTTTATATTCAAATATGGCAGAATCTGTTCAAAAATATCCTTTGCAATATAGGATGAATAAGAACATTTATCCTGTGCTGCCACATGAGGTGTATCAATTGCAACATATACCACCACTTCCGGATCATCATAAGGCGCACATCCGATAAAGGACACAACGTAGTTATTCTCCTCACGTGGTTGCTTTTCTGCAGTACCTGTCTTACCTGCAATCTGGTATCCCTCCACAGCGGCTTTTTTACCGGTTCCCTCGTCAACAACGGTAAGCATATAGTCAAGAAGCATATTACTTACATCCTTCGACACCGTCCGCTTCATAATGACAGGAGAGACCTCCTTTACGGTATCCCCGGACTCATCCACGATTCTTTTCACAATATGTGGCTGGTACATATCACCACCATTTACCAAGGAACAAAAGCCGGTGGCCAACTGAATCATGGTCACATTAAAGTTCTGTCCAAAGGAGTTGGTTGCCAGGTTTGCCTCTGTCTCCGCCAGCTGCTGTTCGTTAAAAATCAACCCCGCTGTACTTGCCTCTCCCGGAAGATCAATATTGGTCTTCTGTCCGAAGCCATATACGGACATAAACTTCGCAAAATTGCTTGGTCCAATGACGCGAACCATCTGCATCAAGGCATCGTTACATGAATTGGCAAGTGCCCAGCGAATATCCTCTTCTCCGTGGCCTTCTCGCTTTACACAGCCAATGGTCCATCCACCCACTTCTTCACCACCATCACAGAAATATGTCTCTTCTCCCTGCAGCGTCCCAGTGTCCAGCCCCATAGCAACGGTAAATGGTTTAAACGTAGATCCCGGTTCAAAGGTTTTGGTCACCGGATAATTCTGCCAAATATTATTGACAATATCCAGCTTCTGCTCCTCACTCATTTGTGCAAGCTGTTCTTCTGTATAAAGTCCTGATAAATCCTTGGGATTGTTTAAATCAAATCCGGGGTAGCTTGCCATTGCAAGAATCTCACCATTCTTCGGGTTCATAACGATAGCTGCCGTGTTGTTACTTCCCAGAGACGGATTCTCAAACTTTGGCTTTGCTTCTTCTGTCTCCTGGCCTTCCGAATTCTCCGTCTGCTCCGGTGGCGTATACCCCTCAGCCAAAAGCTCCGCATTTGCCTTAAGGATTGCCTCCTCTACGATGGTTTGAATATTTGCATCGATGGTTGTCACAACGGAATGACCGTTTTCCGGTTCCACCACTGTCTGCTCCACATTACTGTCTGCATTGAGATATCCATATGCTCGTCCGTTGGTACCGTTCAACTCGTTGTTATACTGTTTCTCCAGACCAATCACGCCCTGTGTGGATGTGGAAAATCCCAAAACAGAAGCAGCCAGGCTATTGTAAGGATACTTTCTGATATATTCCTTTTCAAACCAAATGCCAACAATCTCCTTGCCCTTCTCTTCGTCATCCATAAACTGCTGACATTTCTGCATCTGCTCATATGGAACTTTCTTTGCAAGGACAACATACTGTCCCTTAGGGTTGTCTGCAAGCTGCTGGCGTACTGTCTCACCCTTAATATCCGGAAAACATAGCTCCAAATAAGAAATAGTGGATGCAATCTTGTCCTCATTTGCATTTAACACTTTACAGTCAAGGACCACATTATACACATCCACACAAGTTGCCAAAATGGTACCCTTAGAGTCCAAAATATCCCCTCTCTGATATGGGATGATTGTACTGTCATACTGTTGTTGCGCAAGAACAATCTTTTCGTATTTGTCTCCGCTGGTATATTCGATATACATCAAGCGTCCAATTAGAACCACAAAAAGAACGCAAATAAAGCCAAACACAAAGTAGAGCTTGTTTTGCATTCTTTTCAATAGACGCTTCTGTGGTTTTCTTGTTTTCTTTCTAGAATTACCTGTTGCCAAAAATAACACCTGCCATTATGGAATCTTATGATACTGACTCATATAGTCATTGTTCTCCATATTATAATACACTATTTGGTCTGCATTTGCATAGACCATACCATATTCATTCATAGCAGTTGCTTTGATGTCACCCAAGTTCGTGGATGTGTCGATTCTGCTCTGTGTTGCGCTGTTTAAAGCCTTTAACTCCGTTACCTGTGACTCTAATTTTGACACGTTATCCATATGTGTGGTGATGCTATTGGTAAGGTTTACATATCCCACAAACAATGCACATGCAGATGCAATAACACCAACCGTATACATTGCATAAAGTCTCTTGCGACGCATCATTGCTGCATGTCTTCTCTGGGCTCTCTTACGTCTTCTTAACTGTTCCTCTCTGCGCTCTCTCTCAATTTCTCTTCTGTCCGGTAATGGTTGTTCAACCTGACGAACGGTATTTCCTTCTGTGAAATAAAAAGTTCTAACCTCTGCCATAGTGCATTCCTTTCTGCCCCTCCCTGAGCCGATTTCTATACTATCTTTCTCTCAAACACTCGAAGCTTTGCGCTTCTGGATCTTGAATTCTCTTCTAGTTCTTCATCACTTGGTAAGATTGGCTTTCTTGTAATAACCTTACCCTTTGACACTTGTCCACAGACACATACCGGAAAATCCTTCGGGCATGTGCAAGGCTCCTGATTCCTCTTAAAATTGTTCTTTACAATCCTATCTTCCAATGAATGGAAGGTAATAATACAAATCCTTCCCCGGTCATTTAACAGAGAAATAAAATCATTTAAGTTCTCTTCTAACACTTCCAGCTCCCGATTCAATTCAATGCGAATTGCCTGATAAGTTCTCTTAGCCGGATGACCTCCCGTCACTTGTAATCTCTTTGGAATAGAAGCTTCGATAACGCGGTTTAATTGACCGGCTGTCTCAAGGGGTGCTTCCTCTCTCGCCTTGCAAATGTTTTTGGCAATATTTTTGGCGAATCGGTCTTCTCCATATTCCTTGATAATCCGAAACAACTCGGCCTCGGAATAGCCATTTACAATATCAGCAGCAGTCCTGTGACTTTCCTGATTCATTCGCATATCCAGTGGCGCATCTTCCACCATATAAGAGAAACCTCTCTCCGGCGTATCTAACTGAAAGGATGAAACTCCAAGGTCAAGTACAATACCGTCTACGGATGAAATACCAAGCTTTTTTAGTTCTGATACCATGGACTCATAATTGCTGTGAACATACGTAATCTTATCCCCAAAGACTTCTAGCCTCACAGACGCTGCAGCCAGCGCATCCTTGTCCTGATCGAAGCATATCAGTCTGCCATCCTTCAGTTTGCTGGCGATCTCGTAGGAATGACCACCACCCCCGGTGGTGCCATCTACGTAAATGCCGTCCGGCTTGATGTTTAGTTCATCAATGGTCTCATGTAAGAGAACCGAATAATGATTAAATTCCATTCTTGCTCCTAAATGCTAAGTCCAAGTTCTGCCATATGTTCTACAATCTCATCCATATCGTCATAAGTGCTGGCATCTTCATAACTTTGCTTGTCCCAAATCTCAATCTTAGATAAGACACCCACAAGGACAACATCTTTTTCCAGTCCTGCAAACTCTCGCAAGACAGAAGGAATTAAGATGCGCCCCTGCTTGTCCACTTCACAGGTAGCTGCACCTGCAAAGAAGAAACGCATAAACTTGCGGGCATCCTTGGTGGTCAAATTCACTTCACGAAATTTCTCTTCGATACGATTCCACTCTTCGTTGGAATATACGTAGAGGCAGCCATCTACACCTTTGGTGACAACAAATTGCTCCCCCAGCTGTTCACGGAACTTTGCAGGCACAATCAGACGGCCTTTTGCGTCAACACTATGACTATATTCACCCATGAACATAATGGCTGCTCCCCCTTCCTTGTTTTATCCACAAAGTTATCAACTTATCCACCACTTTGTGACACCGGATACCACTTCGCTCCACTTTTAACTACATTTTAGGGTAAAAACGGGTAAAAATCAAGCCTGAAATCCTTATATATCAAGGGTTTCAGGCTGGTGGAGGGCGGTGGAGGGCTATCCCAATACAAGGTGTTGTGGTTTTGCAGTTTCACACACTATAAATTGTGGTTTTGTATTTTTAAAAATTTTTTTGCACAAAATATTTCTTTATGATTTGTGCAAATATACATAAAAAAGAGTCCAACCATAAAAGATTGGACTCCACTTTCTACCCACATATCGTTATTTCTTTTTATTGCTCTTCATTAACCAAAGGTAAATTCCTGCTGATACCACCATAAGCACTACAGCAAGTGCCTGAGAAACAGGAATACCTGTATTCCATAATTTCAACTGATCGGTACGAACACCTTCAATGACAAAACGCCCCACCCCATAGAAAAACATATAGTAGCAAAACAATTCGCCATCAAACTTCTTCCGCCCAAAATATAGAAGCAGAAAAATCAATATCCCCAAATTCCAAAGTGACTCATATAGAAAGGTTGGATGTACCTGAATATAGGTGACACCGTCCACCACTCTGGCATGATCAAGCATTTCCCGGGTTACATCCTCCATAGAACGGATGGCATTGATGGGAAGCTCCATAGCAAAAAGACTATCTGTATACTGCCCAAAAACCTCTCGGTTAAAGAAGTTTCCCCAGCGCCCTACAATCTGCCCCACCAAGACACCGGGCACAACACAATCAGCGAGCCTGTAAAAGAATACACCTTTCTTTTTGCAAAGTACAATACAACTCACCATACCGGCAAGCACACCACCATATATGGCAAGTCCACCCTCACGAAGATTAAAAATCCCAAGCAGATTATCCTTATAAATATCCCATGCAAAAACCACATAATAAATCCGGGCTCCAATCACGCCAAACAGGATGCCGTATATACACACATCCATGCAAAAATCTTCGTTAATTCCTGACTTCTTGGCCAAGTACATAATCAGCGCAACCGCCAATAGCATACCTACGGCGATTATGATTCCATAGTATGCAATCTCAAATCCGAAAATATTGACGGATTTTCCCACGTGTTCCAAATATATATGTAAATTAGGAAAATTAATATCAGTATTCATATCTTTACTCCAAATAAAACGGCCTGCCCATCAGGCAGGCCCTGTTGTCATCTCAAAGAAAACTATCTCATAGAAAAGCTGGCACATTTTGTTTGTCCGGTGCCAACACTGTTGGCAATGTCAATGCTTCCCGCATCACACTTTCCACTTACATTATAGCGGCAATTAACAGCATCACAGGTGATTTCTGTCACACCATCCGGCTCACCGGCCGAGTTACATCCGCAACCATCTTTGCCAATCTCATAGTTACCACAGTATGTTTCCTCGCACTTCTTTGCGTCCTTACCCTCTACTGTGATACCTGCTCTACAGCACATCTTCTCTGAATTATAACGACATTCTGTCGCCTTACAATCTAACTGTGTCATATCTATATGCTCCTTTCATTTTGATGACACACATAGTATGCACAGCATATTTTAGATTTATGCCTGTTCAGAAACCATTTCATAAATCTGAATTTTTAATTGATCCACATCGGTTCTTCTCTTTTCATCCATAGAACCCTTCTCCTTATACTACGACTCATTAACATCTGCTATCAACATAGCATCCCCGAAACTAAAGAAACGATATTTCTCCTTCACCGCCTCTTCGTAAGCCGCCAAAACATGTTCCCGTCCAGCCAATGCACTGACAAGCATCACCAATGTGGACTCCGGCAAATGAAAATTGGTAATCAAACCGTCAATCACACGGAATTTATAGCCGGGATAAATAAAGATATCTGTCCATCCACTCTTTTCCTGCAATGTACCGTCTTCCTCTGCTGCCGACTCCAATGTTCTGGTACTGGTTGTACCCACGGAAATTACTCGATGACCATTTCGCTTTGTCTCATTGATGATATCTGCTGCCTCCTGAGTAATTTGAAAAAATTCAGAATGCATATGGTGTTCTAATACATTATCCACCTTCACAGGCCGAAAGGTTCCCAGTCCTACGTGAAGGGTCACTTCTGCAATGGACACTCCCATATCTCGAATCTCCTGCAAGAGTTCTTCTGTAAAATGCAACCCCGCTGTTGGAGCTGCTGCAGATCCATCATACTTAGCATACACGGTCTGATATCGATTCTTATCCTGCAATTGATGGGTGATATAAGGAGGCAATGGCATCTGCCCTAACTCATCTAATATCTCCTCAAATATGCCATCATAGCTGAACTGAACCAGGCGATTTCCCTCTTCTACAATATCAATGACTTCCGCTTTTAGCAAGCCATTTCCAAAAGAAAGTTTCGTTCCTATCCTTGCTTTTTTTCCGGGTTTTACCAAGGTTTCCCAAACATCGTCTGTTTTGCGCTTCAAAAGAAGCAATTCTACCTTGGCACCGGTTCCTTCCCGCTCTCCTAAAAGTCTGGCCGGTATCACCTTTGTATTGTTGATGACCAGACAATCTCCCGGGTGCAAATACTCCTTAATATCGTAAAAATGGCGATGAGTTACATCGCCACTTTTTTTATCAAGGACCATCATTTTTGAATTTGATCTTTTTTCCAGAGGATCCTGAGCAATCAGTTCCTCCGGTAAATCATAATAAAAATCTTTCTTGTCCATAGTATCTCTTACTTTCTAAGTTGAATTCCCATCTGATCCAAAGCCTTTAAGATGCGATTCATAGCTGTGGTAATATCATCCTCTTCCAAGTTCTTATCCTTGGCACGGAAGGTAAGAGAATAAGCCACCGACTTAAATCCACCCGTAATCTGATTGCCTTCATAGATATCAAACAATTCATAAGACTCAAGGTAAGCGCCTCCCTTTGTATCGAAGACCTCCTCAATCTGTCCTACCAATACATCTCTTGGCACAACCATACTGATATCTCTTGTTGCGGCAGGGAACTTGGCAACGCCCTCATACTTCTTATCAAAGGTAGCTCTCTCAACGATTTCAGGCATATCCAAAACGCCGATAAATACGCGCTCTTTCATATCATAATTTGCAGTAACTCTTGGATGAACCTCACCTAAGTAACCAATGACAACACCGTCGTATACTACATTTGCCTGACGGCCCGGGTGCAAGAAGTTCTTGCCTGCGTTAGGATCATAAGAAACCTTGTGGTCCATTCCCACCTGAGAAAGAATCTCTTCGATGGTTCCCTTCATAGTGAAGAAATCACCTTCACCATACATACCCATAGTGAGCTGCATTCTTTCTTCCGGAAGTTCTGTTACAGGCACCTGCTTTGGCAGATAAATGTTACCCATCTCAAACAGACGTACATTCTTGTTACGACGGTTTGCATTTGTTGCCAAAGATGTCAGCATACCATCTAGGGGCAGTGTTCTCATAATACTGAAATCTTCTCCGAGGGGATTGGAAATTACCACTGCCTGACGAAGTGGGTCATTCTCATCCAAAAGCAGCTTATCAAACACCTTTGGACTCTCGAAGGAGTATGTCATCCCCTGTGAAAATCCGCAGAACTGAGCAACTGTTCTTGCAATCTTTTCTATTTTCAATTTGTAAGAAAGGCATCCTGTGGTTGACTCGCCACAAGGAAGGGATGTAGGAATCTTATCGTATCCAAAGAATCTGGCAACCTCTTCTGCCAAGTCAGCATAGCTTTCCAAATCCTGTCTCCATGAAGGAATCACAATCTCATTGGTTTCCTTATCATATCCCAGATCAAGACGTGCAAAGTAAGTAAGCATATCTTCCTTTGGAATATCCGTTCCAAGCATATGGTTGTATTTCTCCGGCTCAAAGGGAAGTCTTCTTCCTTCCTTTTTCTCCGGGTAAATATCGATAGCACCACCTACCACTTCACCACAGCCCAGCTCTACAATCAGCTGACATGCACGATTCATTGCTTCCATTGCATTGTTAGGATCCAGGCCCTTTTCAAATTTACCGGATGCATCCGTACGAAGTCCCACCTTCTTAGAGGACAGTCTGATGTTTGTACCATCAAAGCACGCAGCCTCAAAGAGCACAGTGGTAACATTGTCCGTAATCATGGAGTTTTCACCACCCATAATGCCGGCAAGTCCCACTGCCTTCTTTCCGTCGCAAATCATGAGAACGCTTTCATCCACCTTGCGCTCCTGTCCATCTAATGTCACAAAGGTCTCATCTGCCTTACCACGTCTTACTACAATCTCTTTACCTTCAATGGTATCAAGATCATAGGCATGCATTGGCTGACCATACTCTTCCATTACATAGTTTGTAATATCTACCAAGTTGTTGATTGGACGAATTCCCTGTGCGCGAAGACGTCTCTGCATCCATTCCGGAGATGGAGCAATCTTAATGTTTTTCACCACTCTGGCTGTGTATCTAGGACACAAGTCTGTAGCCTCTACAGAAACCTTGATGTAATCGTTTACATCTTCATCATTTCCTGTCTTTGTTACAACAGGAGGAACGAACTCTTTTTCAAAGGTTGCAGCTGCTTCTCTTGCAAGTCCCAAAACCGCAAAACAATCTACACGGTTAGAGGTGATTTCATACTCAAATACGGTGTCATCAAGTCCCAACACTTCAACAGCATTGGCACCCACCTGTGTATCCTCCGGGAAAATGTAAATGCCATCCACAGGCGCCTCCGGGAACATATCATGGGTAGAACCCAACTCCTCGATGGAGCACATCATGCCATTGGACTCCACGCCGCGAAGTTTGCCCTTCTTAATCTTGATGCCACCGGGAGTCTTGCTGCCGTCATGACCACCAGCCACTCGACCGCCGTCAAGTACAACCGGAATCTTTGCCCCTTCAAATACGTTCTTAGCGCCGGTAACAATCTGTGTAACCTCACCGCCGATATCCACCTGACAAACCACAAGCTTATCTGCGTCCGGATGAGGAGCAATTTCTTTAATCTGACCTACCACAATCTTATCCAGGTCTGCGTCCATACACTCGTAGAATTCAACCTTAGAGCCGGACAGTGTCATAGCATCCATAAATTCCTGTGGTGTCACATCCAACTCCGGCACCAAATCTTTTATCCACTTTAATGATGTTTTCATCTATTTCTTCCTCCTACCAACTAAAACTGCTTCAAGAAACGGTCATCATTTTCATATAACAGTCTCATGTCGTCGATTTCGTATTTCAGCAGAGCAATACGCTCCAGGCCAACGCCGAAGGCAAATCCCTGATACTCATCCGGATCAATACCTCTCATTTTCAGAACCTTAGGATGCACCATACCACAGCCTAAGATCTCAATCCAGCCTTCGCCCTTACAGAAGCGACAGCCTTTGCCGCCACACTTAAAGCAGGAAACATCCACCTCAGCACTTGGCTCTGTAAATGGGAAATGGTGAGGACGAAACTTCACCTTCGTCTCCGGTCCAAATAACTGCTTCACAAACTCCTGAAGAGTTCCCTTTAAGTCTGCAAAAGTAATATTCTTATCAATTACCATACCCTCAATCTGATGGAAGGATGGTGAGTGTGTTGCATCCACCTCATCCGAGCGGAATACACGTCCCGGCGCAATCATACGTATTGGAAGCTTGCCTTTTTCCATCACGCGAACCTGAACCGGCGAGGTCTGTGTACGAAGCAAAATGTTCTTGTTAATATAGAAGGTATCCTGTTCATCCTTTGCCGGATGATTCTCAGGAATATTTAAGGCTTCAAAGTTGTAATAGTCATACTCAACCTCCGGACCTTCTACCACTTCATAGCCCATACCAATAAAGATATTCTCTACCTCTTCCAATACACTTACATTTGGATGGCTGTGACCAATCTTAGCTTTCTTGGCCGGAAGTGTGACATCGATTACTTCTGACTTAAGTCTCATCTTCATATCAGCTTCCTCAAGCTTTGTCTTAGCCTCGTTTAACTTTTCTTCAATGGCATTTCTAGCTTCATTGACAAGCTGTCCCACCATAGGACGCTCCTCAGGCTTAACGTCCTTCATAGACTTTAGCACTGCAGTAAGCTCACCCTTTTTACCAAGGATTGCCACACGAACATCATTGAGGGCTGTCATTTCCTGAGCAGCTTCAATCTGTTCCATTGCTTTTTTTGTGATTTCTTGCAATTTGTCTCTCATTTTCTATCTCCTTATCTTGGTTCTCGTGATAACAAAAAAACTCCATCCCATAAAGGGACGAAGTTACTCCGCGTTACCACCCTGATTCCAGATTACTCTGACACTCATATGCTTAACGCGCACTAAACGGTACAACCTACTTTTCTTCAATCGCACAGCTCCTGCGGGAAATTCACACATTACCTAACCCTAAGACAACTTACAGCCAGCGATTGTCTCTCTCTGTAGATAGTATAATCTGCTACTATACGCATTCATAGCCTTTAACATTTGCCATTCTAGCACAGCACATAGAAAAACTCAAGATTTTTTGGCCAGGAGTTTTTCTTTTTTCTTTTCCAAATATGACTTGAAAAATTTCTGAAACATCACATTGGCTTCTGCACACATAAACATAATATACATACAAGAATACAGCCAGAACATCAAGAGAACCAGTGTGGACATACTGCCATAAATGGAAAAGCTGTCAAAAATCCTTACATACAATGCCAATAAAATGGAAAATACATACCAAATAGCAGCACAGATCACAGCTCCCGGTATCTGGGCAAGCACGCCGACCTTTTTGTTTGGAAGCACAGTAAAAAACCACACAAACAACGCCGTTAAGATAGCAAATACCAAAACGCCTCGTATCAGTGGTCGCACACTCACCAGAGAAATCACGACCCCCGTTGTACCCAATGCATTGCTGAGAAGTACCTTAATATGTTCGTTAAACACCATCAGGCCAAGCACAATAATAATGGCAAAAATCAAAACCAGTGTATAAACGATAGACCAAAAACGAACCACAAAAAAACTTCTCGTCTCATTGATATCGTTTACAACATTAAAACCGGAAGCCATATACTGCAATGCTTTCCCCGCTGCCCAAAGGGCAACAACCGCCGACAGTGAAATAATCCCTATGGACCGGGAGTACACCTCACTCAATACCATTCTCATAAATGGCTGAATATAGCCCGGCATAGCATCATACATCAATGTCATCACGTATTCTTCCGAAATAGGTGTATACTGCAACAAAGATGTAAATACCATGGTAAACGGAATAGCAGACATAATCATAAAAAACGCAGCCTGTGCTGCAAAAGCTCCGATATTATCTCTCTTACATTTATCCAAATACTCCTTTATGGTTGACACCAATTTCCAGACCATATTTTCTCCTTATATGAGCCCTCCGTTGTCAAGGGCAACTGACACTGAATAGACATTCCTTATTCTATCTTTGATAACTGTGTATTCTTATAGTAGTACTGCAAAATATCTTTGTAGGTATAGCCCATAGCACAAAGTGCCTTTGCACCGTTTTGACTCATACCCACGCCATGGCCGAAGCCACCGCCATAGACAACAAAGTTGTTGTCGGATTGTTTATCAACGACAATCGCTGCGCTTGGCAATGTACTCACCTGTGATAACACCTCACCATTTTGCAGCGTCAACCCACTGACCATACTACCAAGAACCTGACGGATATGCAATTCCCCATTTACCAAAACTTTGCCACCGGCAAAGGAAAGTTCCATAGCCATTGCAGCTCCACCCGGATTGCGCTGTGTGATTTTGATCTCCTCTAATGCTCCAAGTGCTTTTTCTGCACTCTTCTTCGTACTCGTCATCAGACGCTGCATCTTCTTATTGCAAGAGAGAGCATCCTCATCTTTTAACAAAGAACGAAGTGCAGTGCGCAATGCCTCCATATCCCCCGCTGATATATTTCCTTGCCAGCGGAAATATCTCTCCTGGCTTTCATAAGCATAAGGATCTCCTTTTCGTATATACGTTTCAAATTGGTCCACAGGCGCCTCTATACCGCTGTATTCAGAAGCATAAACATCCAAATCGCACGTGCCGCCAAACATAGTTCCATCCTGAAGATAGCCACAGGAAGTAGAATAATACATGGTGGGAAGCACATCACTTCCCTTTAACAACACTTCACCTGCTGTTGCAGCGATGGCTTCATTTGTTTCCGCAGTTTCACTTCCATTATTGTATACCTGAAAGGATACGGTATCATCCATATGGGCTCTCGCCTCCGGATAAGCGTATGTATTACTGTTTGCGTAGGCATATGTCCTGGCACAAACCGCCTGAGCCTTTAATGCCTCCGCCCCATAGGTGCGTGGCATCTCACTTGGAACCACTCGTTTTAAATAAGACTCCATTTGAATTTCATTTATAATCATAATGCCGCCAGTGGTCTTGCAGATTTCCAGGACACCCTCATAACCATTGTCTCTGCCGGCGATGTGAAGCTGTCCCTGTCCGGCGGGCGAAAGTCGAACATTGCCTTCTCCCGGATATACATATGTCTCTCCTGCAGTTATGGTTGTTTGCTGACCATTCACATCAACCACCAAGCCATCTTCCCCGGCAACAGCCACATCACTCCAATATACACTTGCATCTGCTCCTGTTATGGCAACACGCAGGCTCAAGGTATATGGCATTTGTTCAATTTCCTCCGTCTTCTCTATTTTCGCTTTGCCCGATTCTGCTTTTTTCTGTAAAAACCTTTGCAAACCATTGATCTCACCCTGTACATACAAGATGAAAAACAACAAAGCTGCACAAAGTATGATAAGAAAAATCAACACCCTTTTTTCCGGCTTTTTCATGGTATATCTGGTCAACTTAAACTCCTTCAAAATTTCGCACTGATGTAATGAGAAAAACAAAATAAGGAAGTTGCCGCAAGGCAACTTCCCAGCTTATGTATCTTACATATCTCTTCTTATGTAACCCCCAAAATGCCGGGCCTGATATTTTGACTCCTAGCAAAGCTAGGTGGGTAACCGCAATCTGGCTTCTGCCTTCCACTGCAAACGGAGGCTTGACATCCAACAGACAATATAGGAATCCCGTTTAAAGTAAATGTAGGTTCAAAACAACAGGTTAAATCGTACATTTCAGGTTTTTATTTGTCTATATTATATATCAAGCGAAGCAAAAATACCATACTTATCTCAAAACAAATTTTGGAAACTTTTTCATCAAAAAAGCGCCACCCCAAAGGTGGCGCCTGATAAATCCGGTATGATTACTCAGCCTTAGGACCTGCAGCAACAAGTGCCTTACCAGCTTCATTTCCTTCGTATTTCTTGAAGTTCTTAACGAAACGGCTAGCCAAATCCTTAGCCTTTGCTTCCCATTCAGAAGCATCTGCATAAGTGTCTCTAGGATCAAGAATTGCAGGATCTACGCCCGGAAGTTCTGTTGGAACCTCAAAGTCGAACATAGGAATCTTCTTTGTAGGAGCCTTAGCAATAGAGCCATCAAGGATAGCATCGATGATACCACGTGTATCCTTAATAGAGATTCTCTTACCGGTACCATTCCATCCTGTGTTAACAAGATAAGCCTTAGCACCACTCTTCTCCATTCTCTTAACAAGTTCCTCTGCATACTTTGTAGGATGCAACTCTAAGAATGCCTGTCCAAAGCAAGCTGAGAAGGTAGGAGTTGGCTCAGTGATACCACGCTCTGTACCAGCAAGCTTAGCTGTGAATCCGGACAAGAAGTAGTACTTGGTCTGTTCCGGAGTCAAGATAGACACTGGAGGAAGTACGCCAAATGCATCTGCTGAAAGGAAGATAACCTCCTTAGCTGCAGGAGCAGAAGAAATTGGACGTACAATATTGTCAATGTGATCAATTGGGTAAGATACACGAGTGTTCTCAGTAACGCTCTTATCGTCAAAGTCAATCTTACCATTCTCGTCTACGGTAACGTTCTCAAGCAATGCATTTCTCTTAATCGCATTGTAGATATCCGGCTCAGATTCTTTGTCAAGGTTGATAACCTTAGCGTAGCAACCACCTTCGAAGTTGAATACACCATTGTCATCCCAACCGTGCTCATCATCACCGATCAAAAGACGCTTAGGATCGGTAGAAAGTGTTGTCTTACCTGTTCCTGAAAGACCGAAGAAGACAGCAGTATTCTCGCCATTTAAATCTGTATTTGCTGAGCAGTGCATAGAAGCGATACCCTGAAGTGGAAGGTAGTAGTTCATCATTGAGAACATACCCTTCTTCATCTCACCGCCGTACCATGTATTAATGATAACCTGCTCCTTAGATGTTGTGTTGAAAGCCACACAAGTCTCAGAGTTTAATCCCAACTCCTTGTAGTTAGTAACCTTAGCCTTAGATGCATTGTAAACGATGAAATCAGGCTCAAAGTTTTCCTGCTCTTCTGCTGTAGGCATAATAAACATATTCTCAACAAAGTGCGCCTGCCAAGCTACTTCCATAATGAAACGTACTGCCATTCTGGTATCTGCATTAGCACCACAGAATGCATCTACTACAAAAAGCTTCTTGTCAGCTAACTCTTTGATAGCGATATCCTTAACAGTGGCCCAAACATCCTCACTCATTGGATGATTGTCATTGGCATACTCATCAGATGTCCACCAAACTGTGTCATGAGAGTTAGCATCATCAACGATATATTTATCCTTAGGAGAACGGCCTGTGTAGATACCTGTCATTACGTTGACAGCACCAAGCTCTGTCTCCTGACCTTTCTCATATCCCTCCAATGAAGGATCCATCTCCTCCTTATACAACTCATCGTAGGATGGATTGTAAACAACTTCTTTCGTTCCGGTAATACCATACTTTGTTAAATCAATTTTTGCCATGGCTTTTTCCTTCCTTTACTCATGTTTTGTTCAAAATTAAAAACAAATTTTGCTAAGTACAATATAGCCTAAATGTTATTTTTTTGTCAATCCTTTTCACATATTTTTCATAACTTGTTTTTATCTTCAAAAAATGGTAAAGTAATCTCTATATATGCAAAAAGGAGGTAATGTCATCTATGGCGGATCACACATTTAGCGAAATTACTCCTCAGTTAGTAAAATTGTCTGAGATGTCAAAGAAGTCTTCTTACATTGATCCTGAATTGTATCAGGAATACGACGTCAAGCGCGGGCTTCGCGACTTAAACGGTAAGGGTGTCCTTGTAGGTATCACAGATATTTCCGAGGTCAACTCAACTAAGATTGTAGATGGCAAATCTGTCCCATGTGATGGACAGTTGTTCTATCGAGGATACAACGTACAGGAAATCATTAAAAACCAACCAAAGGACTCACATTTTGGTTTTGAGGAATGTACCTATTTATTATTATTTGGAAAACTTCCCACAAGACAGGAGTTAGACGAATTCTGTGATCTTTTGGGAAGATACCGTTCTCTTCCCCAGAACTTTGTCCGGGACGTTATTATGAAAAAACCAAGCAAGGATATGATGAATGCTCTGGCTCGTGGCGTCTTAACACTTTATTCTTACGACGAGAAGCCCGACGACACCTCAGAGGCCAACGTACTGCGCCAGTGTTTACAGCTGATTAGTATGTTCCCTCTTCTCTCGGTGTATAGCTATCAGACATATCGTCATTACTATAATATGGAAAGCTTGATTATCCATCCACCGAAGAAAGAATTCTCAACTGCAGAAAACATTCTTCACTGCCTAAGAGATGATAGCAAATTCTCTCCACTGGAAGCTAAGCTTTTGGATGTGGCGCTGATTTTGCATATGGAACACGGTGGCGGAAACAATTCCACATTTACCACGCACCTTGTTTCTTCATCCGGAACAGACACTTACTCAGCTATCGCAGCAGCCATTGGTTCCTTGAAAGGTCCTAAGCATGGCGGCGCCAACATTAAGGTTGTGAAGATGTTTGCAGATATGAAGGAACACGTAAAGGATTGGACCAACGAAGAGGAAGTGCGCAGCTACTTAGAGGCTCTCCTTGACAAGAAAGCTTTCGACCACGCCGGTTTGATTTACGGTATGGGACATGCAGTATACTCCTTATCCGATCCCAGAGCTGTCACCTTCCGCTCATATGTAGAGGCTCTCTCTGAGGAAAAGGGATATCAAAAGGAATTTGCACTCTACTCTCTTGTAGAGCGACTGGCTCCGGAGGTTATCGCAGATAAGCGAAAGATTTACAAGGGTGTTAGTCCTAATGTTGACTTTTACAGCGGTTTTGTTTATGAAATGCTTGGTCTGCCAATGGAACTCTACACTCCGATTTTCGCAATCGCCCGTATTGCCGGATGGAGTGCACATCGAATGGAAGAGATTTGCCACAAGGGCAAAATTATGAGACCTGCCTATATGACAGTATGTCCTCACAGAGATTTCACTCCCATTGACCAGCGATAAAAACACATTCATACCCACCTTTTTAGAAGGTGGGTATTTTTCATCTCAACTTGTCAGAAATTGTTTGAAAATTTCCTATCAATAGTGTAAAATATCCTATTATATAGCATGAGAGGTGACAAATTATGGACTACTCAAACAAATCAGTTCTTATATGTGATGATTCCATTTTAGCTAGAAAGCAATTAAAGGACACCATCCTTGCAGAGTGCGACAATATCACCATCTATGAGGGCAAGAACGGCATGGAAGCTGTTTCTGTATATAAGGAACACAAGCCAGACCTAGTATTACTGGATATCGTTATGCCAGAGATGGATGGCACAACTGCTGTGGAGAACATTATTGCATTTGATCCGTCCGCTACAATAGTGATTGTATCTTCTGTAGGTACACAGCTTCAGCTTAAGAAAGCAATCACTGCCGGTGCTAAGGACTTCATCCAGAAGCCAATTGATCCGGCTCAGGTTAAGACTTTAATTCACACGCATTTAGGGGGAGAATAAGATATGTATTCACAGCTTTTTGGAAGTTATTTACTCCGCAAGGGAGCTGTCACTCCCGAACAATTGACAGATGCAATCACAAAGGTATCTACTTCCCGCATTAAGCTTGGTACTCTTGCTATTCACGCTGGTATTATGGCTGCTTCCGAGGTAGACGAAGTATGTTTCCTACAGACCAGAGAAGATAAACGCTTTGGTGAAATCGCTATTGAACGTGGATACCTTACGGATGATCAGGTTAGAGATTTGCTAAATTCACAATCACCGGATTATCTGCTCTTAGGTCAGTGCCTTGTGGACGAAAACATTATTTCAAATACAGATTTACAGCAGCATATGCTTGATTATCAGACAGAGAATGAACTCTATGATATGGATCTCAACTTAGAGAATAAGGACAAAATCAAAAGGCTCATTGAGCGTTTCTTTATGATTGCAGAAGTACCTGTAACAGAGTACAGCATTCTGTATATGGAGTTGATGTTTAACAACCTTGTTCGTTTCATCGGAGACGACTTCACTCCTCTTACACCGGTACCATGTACAGAGTACCCTGTGAACTATTGTGTATCACAGGCGCTCCACGGTAAAATCAACTGCATTTCCCGCATTGATATGACACCGGATGTTGCCGTTCAATTTGCGTCACGCTATGCAAAGGAAGATTTCAGCGAGTTCGATGAGTATGTACAAGCCTCTATCGAAGACTTCATCAATCTTCACAATGGTTTGTTTATTGTAAATATGTCCAACCAGTACTCAACAGAGCTTTTGCTTGACCCACCAAGTGTGGATGAGGGAGAGGTACTTACTATGCCACCAGCGTCCTTCTTAATTCCAATTGTGTATCCTTTTGGAACCATTCACTTGCTTACCAGTCTCTACGGAGAAATGGAGTAATACATAACAACAAATATAGGGGATAGACCTAGTGGTCTATCCCCTATTCTTATGGGTAAATCCTATTATTTCAAAAAGTCACGAACTACCTGTGGCATCTCATCCACTTCACAAACCATCTTATGACGAACTTCTGCTGAGCGAATCTCCTCCACTGCCTTTGGCACTTCTACGTTGGCAATCTCACTCAACTTATCAACCAAAGCAAAGTCCTCCATATCGAGGCATGCCTCATCAATGGCACCCATTACACTTCTGGCAAACTTGAACGGACTAGCTGTGGATGCAATAACCGTTGCCTTTGTATCCCCTGTATCCTTCTTATACTGCTCATACACACCACTTGCTACAGCTGTGTGTGTATCGATAACATAGCCTGTCTTCTCGTAGAGATTGCGAATCACCTCTGCCGTCTCTGCTTCGCTTGTAAAGTTTCCGTAGAAATCAGCCAGTTTTTCTTTCATCTCTGGTGTGATTTCATACTTACCTTCTGTTGTAAGCAGCTTCATTAGCTGAGCGTTCTTTGAAGCATCCTCTCCGGCAATGCGGTAAATCAGGCGCTCCAAATTACTTGAAATCAAGATGTCCATAGATGGCGAGTTGGTAAGAACGAATTCTCTGTTCTTATCGTAAACACCTGTCTTAAAGAAGTCATAAAGTACTTTATTCTCGTTGGATGCACAGATCAACTTATCTATAGGAAGTCCCATGTTCTTAGCATAGAATGCTGCCAGGATGTTTCCAAAGTTTCCTGTTGGAACTACCACATTGATCTTCTCTCCCTCTTCAATACGCTCATTGGCAAGAAGACGTGTATAAGCGTAAACATAATAAACAATCTGCGGAACAAGACGGCCAATGTTAATGGAATTAGCAGATGAAAACTGATATCCGGCCTCTGCCAACTCTTTTGCCATTGCCTCATCAGCAAACATCTTCTTCACACCAGTCTGTGCCTGATCGAAGTTGCCATTGATACCAACAACAAGTGTATTATCTCCCACCTGAGTCACCATCTGCTGTTTCTGGATGGGGCTAACGCCATCCTTAGGATAGAACACGATAATCTTGGTTCCCTCTACACCGGCAAAACCAGCCAGTGCAGCTTTACCTGTATCACCGGATGTAGCTGTCAGAATCACAATTTCATTTGTCACGTTATTCTTTCTGGCAGATGTAATCATAAGATGTGGCAAAATAGAAAGCGCCATATCCTTAAAAGCAATGGTAGAACCGTGGAACAGTTCCAAGTAGTATGCTCCATCAGCATATACCATTGGTGCAATCTCCTCTGTATCAAACTTATCATCATAAGCACGTGCAATACAGGTTTTCAACTCTTCCTCTGTAAAGTCTGATAAATACAACTTTAAGATTTCATATGCAACTTCCTGATATGACATCTTAGAAAGGTCCTGAAGGCTTACATCAAGCTTTGGTATGCTGGTTGGAACAAAGAGTCCACCGCCATTTGCCAAACCTTTTAAAATTGCCTGTGATGCGCTCACTACCTCAGACGCATCTCTTGTGCTTACGTATTGTAATTCCATTTGTCTTACCTCTTTTTACTTTATCCTATTATCATACGACATTTGCTAGAGACCATTATACTGTATTTGTAAAAGTGGTGTCAATGTAGCACAGGGTTTCTTTTACAATATGCGCAATAAAGTGTTATAATGTACCTGTTCAAATATTCGACCGTAAGATGAAGGAGATTAAAATGCTGCCAGGGGTATACGAAACCAAGAAAAAAGATGGCACAACCTATTACCGTGCCAGCCTCACATTCAAAAACAAACATATCAGTCTCGGCAGTTCTTTGGATCAGAATGTTGCTCATCAAATGTATGTAGAGGGTCAACGCATGGCATCCGATGGGAATATCACGATTTCCAACTTCACTGCCTATCTCACTCATCTTTCCTTTGAGAAAGCCGTTTGCATTCTCAATTACCGTGATAATGGTATCTATATCAAAACCCCTATCTATTTGCAGAAGGGTTTCTTTTTGTACTATCTCACCAAAGCGGAACCATTAAAATTTGACAATGATGACCTATTCTACTATTCCAGCCATAAAATCATGCAAAGAAACGGCCATCTCTTCGTAAACGACTACGGTATGCAATACAATATTGCTTCTCGCTATGGTATCAAAAACTATGCTGTGGCGGGGCGCGACTATGAATTTGCCAACGGTGATGACTCTGACTATCGCTACTCTAATATCATCATTCATAACAGATATCACGGCATTACCCAGATAGTGAAAAACAACAAAACCTGGTATGTGGCAAAGCTCCATTTAAACGGAGATGTTATTATCGGAAAATACACCTCAGAAACAAAAGCCGCAGTCGCCTACAACAAAGGAGTTGACTTTGCCAGGGACCACGGCCTTTCAAAAAAATTCATCGAAAATTATGTGACAGAACTGACCCCAAAGGAGTACGCTGACCTCTATACACGTATCCATATCTCGGACAAGTACAAAGCGTACATTCTGTCATACTTATCTTCGTCTACCACATAGACGCTTTATTTCTGGTTAATGTAATTCACCAAACCTTCGCATGCAATAATCTTTTGCATAAATGGTGGGAATGCCTGTCCTTGGAATTCCTCTCCGGTGGTTACATCGGTAATTACGCCGGAATCAAAATCCACTTTTACTTCATCCCCATCCTTAATGGCCTTTGCCGCCTCCGGGCACTCAATAATAGGCAATCCGATATTGATGGCATTGCGGTAAAAAATGCGGGCAAAGGTTTCTGCGATAACACAGCTGACACCGGATGCCTTAATAGCAATTGGCGCGTGTTCTCTGGAAGAGCCACAGCCAAAGTTCTTGTTGGCCACCATAATATCTCCAACAGAAACTTTATTCACGAAATCTGCATCAATATCCTCCATACAATGTGTTGCCAACTCCTTAGGATCTGATGAGTTCAGATAACGAGCCGGTATGATCACGTCTGTATCTACATTATCTCCAAATTTAAATACTCTTCCCTGTGCTGCTTTCATTACATTACCTCCTTTGGTCCGGAAATCTTACCTGTCAATGCGCTGGCAGCTGCAACTGCCGGTGAAGCCAAATATACTTCAGAATCAACATGTCCCATACGACCTACAAAGTTGCGGTTGGTTGTTGAAACACAACGCTCTCCTGCAGCCAAAACTCCCATATATCCTCCAAGACATGGTCCGCATGTAGGTGTGGAAACCACACAACCAGCCTCGATAAAATCTTTGATAAAGCCAGCCTCCATGGCATCCAAATAAATCTGCTGTGTTCCGGGGATAATAATGACACGAAGCCCCTTCTTCACCTTCTTGCCCTTCAAAATCTTATCAGCCATTGCCAAATCTTCGAATCTTCCATTGGTACAAGATCCAATGACAACCTGATCGATTGCAATGTCTCCCACTTCGTCAATGGTTTTTGTATTTTCCGGCAAATGTGGGAAAGAAACGGTAGACGTGAGCTGACTTAAGTCAATGGTGTATTCCTCATCGTAAACTGCATCTTCATCTGCCTCAAAAATCTTGTACTCTCTTGTAGAGTGCTCCTTCATATAGGCGATGGTAACATCGTCTACCGGAAAGATACCATTCTTGGCTCCGGCCTCAATAGCCATATTAGAGATGCAGAGGCGATCATCCATAGAAAGATGCTGAATGCCTTCTCCTACAAACTCCATAGACTTATAAAGAGCACCATCCACTCCAATCATACCAATAATATGTAAAATCAAATCCTTACCACTGATGTACTCCTGTGGCTTTCCAACGATGTTAAACTTAATTGCCGATGGCACCTTAAACCAAGCTTTGCCGGTAGCCATTCCTGCAGCCATGTCTGTACTTCCCACGCCGGTCGAAAAGGCTCCTAAAGCTCCGTATGTACATGTGTGGGAATCTGCTCCAATAATCACGTCACCTGCAACCGTCAATCCCTTCTCAGGCAAAAGCGCATGCTCAATTCCCATTTGTCCCACATCAAAGTAATTGGTTATTTCGTTTTTGCAAGCAAATTCACGAACACATTTGCAGTGCTCTGCAGACTTAATATCCTTGTTAGGAATAAAGTGGTCCATAACAAGAGCAATCTTGTCTTTGTGAAAAACGCCATCTACTTTCATTTTTTCAATTTCATGAATGGCAACTGGTGATGTAATGTCATTGCCCAGCACCAAATCTAATTCCGCCTCAATCAATTGTCCTGCAACTACAGAATCTAAACCTGCGTGAGCAGCCAAAATCTTTTGGGTCATTGTCATTCCCATAACTTATTTCCATCCTTTCTTTTACGTTGCACTTTAGTATAGCACACTGTTAAAGTAATTTCAAACCCTTACCAATAAAAAACAGCTCTTTTGTCTGAAGTAGACAAAAGAGCTATCGATCTCCTATCGGAATTATACTTTTTCGAAGTTGTTCACTTCATTCTCCAATTCTTCGGAAATGCTCTTGTTATTCTGGGTCTCCTCCAAAATAGATGAGATAGCCATAACAAGCTGAGTTGCCTCGTTTGCCACGTCAGAAATACCAAGTGAACTCTGCTCCAATGTATTAGAAATATCGTCAATACCTGTATTAACAAAATCCATAGTTCCTGTAATCTCTACTGTCTCTTCAGCAAAACCGGAAAGTGTTTTGCTCATCTCAACAGTATCGCTTTCATACTGACTGATAATCTCCACAAACTTCTCGTAGTCATTCATAATGTTATCATTCACAAAGTCAATCATTCCGGTTGCATTGTCTGACAAGCTTGTAACAGCGTCCATCACAATACCGCTGATGGTCTGAATGTTATTGGCAGTCTCCCTACTATCATCTGCCAACTGACGAATCTCATCAGCTACAACGGCAAATCCCTTACCTGCTTCACCGGCTCTTGCCGCCTCAATGGATGCATTGAGTGCAAGCAAGTTTGTCTGACTTGCAATGTCCAAAATGTTGCCCGTAAGTTCATTGATCTGCTCAACACTCTTGCTGGCTTCCACAGCTGTTCTCAGGGTCTCACCCATCTGAGCAAAGGTATCTTCTGTTGTTTGCTTGCTACAAAGTGCATCTCTATGCATTGCCTCAGCGCGATGCTTGATGTCGTTCATCTCATTTACGCCATCGTTAGCTCTATCTCTAATTTCCTGGATTTCTGCTAAAATATCTGAGCTGTTCTTTGCAATCTGATCGATGGTGGCACTAATTTCTTCCATACTGGCTGCCAACTCTTCTGTTGCTGCAGATACATTCATAGCACTGCGGTTTGATTCATCAATCTGCCCCGAAACTTCTCCAACAGATGACTTCATACGTTCGGAAGCATTCTGAATCTTTAGCATAAGCTCTTGAAGAATATCAATAAACTTATCAACGCCTCCGGCCAGCTGTCCAATCTCATCCTGGGACTTGGAATTGATTCTCTGTGTCAAGTCACCACGACCTTCTTGTAACTTCACAACAATATCGTCTAGTTCTTTACTTGCCTGTTTTGCAGGGCTTGCGATCTTCTTGTTGGCAACAACAATACCAAAAACAAATACCAGCATCCCAATGCCCAAAACTGCCAAGTCAAAAATAAATGTCCCCTGTACTCTTGCATTCACCTGGGACATGGCGCTGTCAATGGATGCACTAGCTGTTTTTGTCATATCAACCTCAGCTGTCTTAACACTGAATCGATAGCTGTCCATTGACCGGGATATCACCTCGTTATATCCGTTAATTGTTTTCAGTGCCATAACATTCATGGCAGTGATAACAATTAGAAGTACCCCCATAATAGATAATAAACTTATTAATCTACCCTTGATACTTTTCTTCATAAAGAAGTTCCTCCTTCACTAAACCATACTAGATAAATTATATCACTTTTTGGACAAAATGAAACAAAAAAACCAACAAGTTTCCAAAAAAATAACCCTTTTGCACAAAAGACAAAAGGGTTATTTTTCTCATCAGTTTTCTGTAATATTATACCTTTTCAAAGTTGTTTACTTCGTTTTGAAGTTCCTCTGAAATCTCTTTGTTATTCTGGGTTTCTTCCAAAATAGAAGAAATTGCATTCACCAGCTGTGTGGCTTCATTTGCCACCTCTGTAATACCCATGGAGCTTTGCTCCAAGGTTGTTGAAATATCGTCGATACCTGTGTTGACAGAGTCCATCGTCCCTGTAATCGCTACCGTCTCTTCTGCAAATCCTGATAAGGTGTTGCTCATTTCCACCGTATCACTTTCGTATTGGCTGATAATCTGTACGAACTTCTCATAATCGTTCATAATATTATCATTTACGAAATCAATCATCCCGGTTGCATTTTCTGAAAGACTTGTCACCGCATCTGTCACAATACCACTGATGGTCTGGATGTTATTGGCTGTCTCTCTACTGTCGTCTGCCAGCTGACGAATTTCATCAGCTACCACAGCAAATCCCTTACCGGCTTCACCGGCTCTGGCCGCCTCAATGGACGCATTGAGTGCAAGCAGGTTCGTCTGACTTGCAATGTCTAGAATATTTCCGGTAAGTTCATTGATTTGTTCCACGCTCCGGCTTGCTTCCACCGCCGTTTTCAAGGTCTCTCCCATCTGAACAAATGCATCTTCCGTTGTTTGCTTATTCGACAATGCCTCTCGATACATCTGTTCTGCATGATGCTTGATTCCGTTCATCTCTTCCACGCCACGGTTGGCCCTGTCACGGATGCCCTGAATCTGCCCCAAGATATCAGAGCTGTTCTGTGCAATCTGTTCAATGGTGGCGCTAATTTCTTCCATACTAGCTGCCAATTCTTCTGTTGCCGCAGACACATTCATAGCACTGCGGTTTGACTCATCAATCTGTCCCGAAATCTCTCCAACAGATGACTTCATTCGCACTGACGCATTCTGAATCTTCAACATTAATACCTGCAGGATATCAATGAACTTGTCCACACCCCCTGCCAACTTCCCAATCTCATCCTGAGATTTTGAATTGATACGTTGGGTCAAATCGCCTCTTCCCTCCTGCAATTTGCCAACAATGTCTTCCAATTCCTGACTTGCTTGCTTAGCTGGTTTTGCAATGTTTTTGTTTGCCATCACAATACCAATAACAAATACAATAAAGCCAACAACCAGAAGTGCAACATCAAACATGAAGGTTCCCTGCACCCTGATGTTTACCAATCTCATTGCCTCATCGATATTGTCACTTGCCTGGTTTGCTGTTTCAATAGCTCCATAGTCAACGCCAAATCGATAGTCCTCCATTTGCTCTGAGATTTGTTGATTGAGTCCGTCAATTAGCTTTAGCGCCCCCACATTCATTGCGCTTATGGCAACCAACAACACTCCCATGACCGACAGCAAGGCTATCAATCGTACCTTGATACTTTTTTTCATGATGTACCTCCTAAACCGCCCAATTGTCTCCTCACAATTAGCTTTATTATATTACACTTTTTATCTTTTTTCGACATATTTTTAGAGAAAATAAAAATGCCCTGTACCAAATAGGTACAGGGCTTGTTTTATGTATGACTGGATTAGTTGTTGATGAACTTCTCTTCTTCGTTGTTCCAGCTGTAAAGCTTACGGATTTCCTCGCCAACCTTCTCTGAAGGATGCTCAGAAGCAAGCTTTCTCATAGCCTTGAAGTGAACCTGACGTCCTGCTGGAGACATATCAAGTAAGAATTCCTTAGCAAAGCTTCCGTCCTGAATATCAGAAAGGATCTGCTTCATAGCCTTCTTAGTGTCTTCTGTAACAATCTTAGGTCCTGTGATGTAATCACCATACTCTGCAGTGTTAGAGATAGAATATCTCATTCCTGCGAAACCTGACTGATAAATCAAGTCTACAATCAACTTCATCTCATGGATACACTCAAAGTATGCATTTCTTGGGTCATAACCAGCTTCGCAAAGAGTCTCAAAACCTGCCTGCATCAATGCACAAACACCACCGCAAAGAACTGCCTGCTCACCGAAGAGATCTGTCTCTGTCTCAGTTCTGAAAGTAGTCTCCAAAAGACCTGCTCTTGCACCACCGATTGCAAGACCATAAGCAAGTGCCATGTCAAGAGCCTTACCTGTGTAATCCTGCTCAACTGCTACCAAACAAGGAGTTCCCTTGCCTGCCTGATACTCAGAACGAACGGTGTGTCCCGGAGCCTTAGGTGCGATCATTGTAACATCAACATCCTTTGGAGGCTTGATGCATCCGAAATGAATATTGAAACCATGAGCAAACATAAGCATATTTCCTGCTTCCAAGTTTGGCTCGATGTCTTTTTTGTACATATCAGCCTGCAACTCATCGTTAATCAAAATCATAATGATGTCAGCTCTCTTTGCAGCCTCTGCTGCTGTATATACTTCAAATCCCTGCTTCTCAGCCTTTGTCCATGACTTAGAGCCTTCGTACAAACCAATAATAACGTTGCAACCTGACTCCTTAGCATTCAGCGCATGGGCATGTCCCTGGCTACCGTAGCCGATGACTGCAATTGTCTTACCATCCAACAATGAAAGATTACAGTCTTCCTGATAAAAAATTCTTGCTTCTTGTGACATTATTTTATCCTCCTTTAATTATCACTCAATAATTACGACATCCTTAGATCCCCTTGTAAGGCCTGTAAGTCCTGTTCTAGCCAACTCTAATATCTCATAATCGTCAGCAATCACTTCTAAGAATGACTCTAATTTATCCTGATGGCCTGAAATTTCAATAACCATAGAATCATGTGTTACATCCACCACTTTACCGTGGAAGAAACCGGTTAAGGTATCCACATCCTGGCGGTCTTTCTTGGTAGCAGCAATCTTAACCAGCATCATCTCCCTGGTCACAGATGCGCCCGGCTCCAAAATCTTAATATCAACTACATCCTCTAATTTGGCAAGTTGCTTTTCTATCTGCTCCAGAATCAACTCGTCTCCGCTGGCAACAATGGTTGCTCTGGTAAATCTAGGGTCCGCTGTCACACCTGCCGAAAAACTATCAATGTTATATCCTCTGCGACTGAACAAACCTGAAACGTGACTCAAAAGTCCCGGTGTATTCTCTACTAAAATAGACATTACTTGTCGTCTCATAGTCTTCCCTCTCCAAATTCATATTGCAAAAACAATGTGGCACTTTAAAGCACTAAATCAATTCTAGCACACCAATGGTATTTGTCAACATCTTTTCAAAGAAAAATCATCCTCTGATTGTGAGGCACAGGATATGATGTGTCCATCCACTTGAAAGGAACATACATAAACGTCACCAATTTCCGGAGTATACATTTTCACAGCCTCATGCAATATGTCCTTCGCACATCCGGAGACATCCACCTCTTGGCAAAGCTTCGCCAAATTCACATCCAGACATTTCGCGATTGCCTCTTTTACTGTCCAAAACAGAGTAAAAGAAACATCCCACTCATCCCCCGTGCACAGCGACAAGTATTTCCTTTCCCCGCTGGCAAAGAATCGTTCCACAACAGTCTGTCTCCCCCTGCCAAGGCGCTCCGCATCTACCCCCACAAGGTGATTGGATACAGCGGCCACTGACATCTCGTTTGTGTGAGACAGGGAAAAATGTACTTCCTCCCCGCCCTGAGATACCAGATATGGCTTACCTCTTTGGGATTTCTCATATACAAAAGGCTCTTGGATGCCTTGCTTTCGCAAAGAGGACTCCAAAAGCCAACTGGATACCAGTGCCTGTTCTTTGACACCTGGTGCAGCCGAGGCCAGGACTCTATCTTTTCGGCACTGACTAAGCATCGCCAACATAGCCTCCTGCCCTTGCTGCTGTATTATGTTCTCATTGTTTCCATAAGAGATTATTATCATTCTTTGTTATCGCTCTTATCCTTTTTCTTTGTTGCCTTTGGCAACTTGTATTTATCTTCAAATGACTCATAGAGACGAACGTACTCAGCGTTGCTCTTCTCTCTGATACTCTTTTCATATTTGTGCATATCAAAGCTGGCTGTTTCAGCTTCAATCATTGCCAATGCAATATTCGAGCAGTGGGCTGCAATTCTTTCAAAGTCCGTCAACAAATTATTAAACGGAAATCCCTGTTTCCACTCACACATTCCTTTGCGAAGTCGTGCTACGTGACGAGACTTTAACTCGTCACACAATGCAATGATCAACTCACGAAGTGGCTCAACCTGAATTGCCAGTTGATTGTCATGTCGCTCAAAAGATGTAACCGTAATCTGAATAATCTCGCGAACAGCATTCTCCAACACCTTTAATTCCTTATTCGCTTCTTCAGAGAAAGATACTTTCTTTTCATGAAGTTCATTGGCCGTCTCTGCAATGTTGACCGCATGATCACCGAGTCGTTCAAAATCGGACACGGAATGAAGCAGAATGGACACCTGCTGTGCCTGTGGCTCCGTCATCTCCCGTCCCGTCAACTGCATCAAGTATGTACCCAACTGATCCTCATATTTGTCAATGAGGTTTTCTTTCTCTTGAACCTTTTGGTATTTGTTCTCAGAGAATTCAGAGAGCAAGTTGATGGCGCGAATCACATTTTTTCTTGCCTTCTTAGCCATACCGTTCATAGCGGTATGACTCTGTCCAATAGCAAGGGCTGGATAGGCCAAGAATCTCTCTTCTAGCAAATCGAAATCCGCAAAATCTTCTAACTCTTCCGGTGCGTCTTTCACCAATAAGAATACCAGTTTCTCAATCCACTTAATGAAAGGGAAGAGGATAACAACAGTGGCTACTCTAAATACGGAATTTAAAATAGCAATACTAACCGGACTCATTACCATATCTAAGAAATCAAAATGCACAAAAGCATTAACACTATAAAAGGCAATGGACCAGAAAACCATACCAAATAAGTCATTTAACAGATAAATCAACGCTGTACGCTTACCGTTCTTATTGGTTCCGATGGAGGAAAGAAGCACAGGAACCGCTGCGCCTACGCCGATACCCATGGTAATTGGGAATGCGGAGGCAAATGTCATTCCACCCATAACAGACAACGCCTGTAAAATACCAATAGATGCAGAAGCGCTCTGCAATACCGCTGTAAACAAAATACCAACAATAATACCTACAAACGGATTGGAAAACATGGTCAGCAACTCAATAAAATCAGGGTCTGACTTCAACGGAGACATAGCACCACTCATCATCTGCATACCAACCATCAGAATCGAGAATCCAAGCATAATGTCGCCCACATTCTTCATACTCACCTTCTTTGCCACCATTTTAAACAGAATACCAACAATGGCAACAACGGCAGAAATGGTTGCTGTGGAAAGAATCTGTGCCACGCCACTACTGCCATCAATATAGGAAAGACAGAGAATCCACCCTGTAACACTGGTACCAATATTAGCACCCATAATAATACCAATGGCTTGAGCAACCTTCATCATTCCGGCATTAACAAAACCTACCACCATGACAGATGTGGCAGAGGATGACTGAATGATTGCAGTAACTGCTGTTCCGAGCAATACTCCCTTTAATGGAGTACTTGTAAGCTTATATAAGATAAGCTCTAACTTCTCTCCGGCAGCTTTTTTCAAACCATCTCCCATCTGGGACATACCAAACAAAAACAGGGCAACACCGCTGAGCAATGATAGAATATTTGTGATTCCCATATCTTTTGTCTCCTTATCTTCTACAAAAAATAGGCAGTAGTACGATACATTTACTACTGCCTATAAATTATATAACGATTTACACACATTTTACAATATGTTTATCAAAAAAATGTTCTATCACTCCTGCATCAGCACAGACATAGAAGTCTTTGCCAAAACTTCATTGACAAACGCCTCACTATCGTCGCGAATCTTGCGCCAATCCAAGACCTCCAGCCCATAGAGGTATTCATCCTTGCCTTCGAACACATCCGGCTTTTTATCAAGCTGTGATACCTCGCCTGTGAAAAAGCCCTGTGCCATGGTCTTATCGCCCTTCGTCATCAACAAGTCATTGACTTTCAAAGAAAAACTTTTGTCATCACGATTCCAGGTCATATTTGATGTTGTGGTCAATTCTTCTCCAGTGTTGGTAAAGTACACCATTTTACAATCCATCCAATTTTTGTACTTAGGATTGCGAATCATCGTCATCTCTACACGCTCATTTTCTGGCAACTCATAATAGAAGTAACAGGTTCCCATAGAAACACCATCCAGCATAAAGGATGCCCCCGGCACCTTTTGGGACAAATCCATACAAACGCGGCGGATGCGGTTATCCTTTGTCAAATAGATGGAGCTGACCACGTCATAGTCCGGTGCTTCCATCCCAAATAAATCCCATACAAAGCCACCCTCACCCTTAGGAATAGTTACTATATATTCCTGACTGATGGTACCGTCTTTATCCTGAAGGATCTCTCCCGTCTCTTCCATAGAAATGTTTTGCATCAACGAAACGATATTCTTAGCATTTTTTCGAAACCAGGTCTGATTAATATCGGACGTTAAATCCGGAGCCCTTGGAAAAAGATTCAGTCCCGTGGGGAAAGCATACCCCACGTTCTCACCTAAAAGTGGAGCGTCCAAGTAAATCGTTTCCTTTTCACCATAGAGGTTCATCTTGCCTGCATTGATCACAATAAAGTCCAGATTCATATGTGCTGCCACTCTCTTCTGTTCAAAGGAACGTGTTGCATCCACATTCATATAGATAGAAGATTTCACCTTCTGCATGTGATCAAATCCTGCCGTACCGATAATCTGGGTATCTGCATTCAGATATTCCCTGCACAGTTCCATGATATCAATATCATAAAGCAGATACGCCGGATCTTCCAATGTGGATTCTGTAAAATGTATTATAGAAAGCAACATACGTATTCTAGGGTTCTTGGTACGGCTTAGGGCAAAGCCCCCAACAGCAAGTGCTGCTATTAAAACACATATGGAAATGATGATAGTATTTCTCTTTTTATGTTTTGTCTTCATAAAGTTCACCTTGAAAAATGATTTTCTTATTCTCCATTAAATTATATAATAGAACAAACACAATTTCCAAGGAGTAATTTATGGCAATATATTTCGCCCCTTTGGAGGGGATTACCACTTATATTTACCGCAATGCATTTCATCACGTCTACGGAGGCGCGGATAAATACTTCACTCCGTTTATCACCAGCGCTACCATGAGTCACCGAGAGCAAATGGATACCTTGCCGGAACACAATAGCGAGATTACTGTGGTTCCACAGATTCTAACCAATCGGGTGGACGAGTTTTTAGATATTGCGAAGCGGTTACATGATTTGGGCTATGAGACAGTCAATCTGAATCTTGGTTGTCCCTCCGGCACTGTTGTGTCGAAGAAACGGGGTTCCGGATTTCTTTCTGTGCCGGATGATTTGCACCGCTTTTTAGATGAGATTTTCGATGGGTGTGAATGTAACATCTCCATTAAGACCAGAATTGGCTTATCTTCTTTAGATGAATGGGAGGCCATTCTAAAGGTCTATCAGCAAATTCCCATGGAGGAGCTGATTATCCACCCAAGACTGCAGAAAGAGTTTTACAAGGGAACACCACACCTGGAGGCATTTGCATTAGCGAAGGAAATGTTGCCGAATACAAGACTTTGCTACAATGGGGATATCTATAGTGTGGCATCATATGAAAATGTGATGGAACAAGTTGCACCAGCTGATGTGATGCTGGGACGGGGGCTCATTGCAAAGCCTGAACTTCTAGGTGCAATCAGTGGAGCGTCTGCGGAATATGCGACATTTGACGTGGCTCGCTTTGCAAAATTTCATGATGAGATATACGCCGCATATTGCGATGAGATGTCTGGGCCTTCTCCAACGCTCTTTAAAATGAAAGAGCTTTGGACCTACTGGATACATAATTTTCCGGGAGAAGAAAAGACACTAAAGAGGCTCTTAAAAACCAAGAAGCTTGCAGAATATGAAGGAATGGTTGGTGAATTACTCCACTCCTTGGATGATTGATTGTTATCGGTTTTTTCATTGTCAACTTTATTTAAATTTTGGTTGACAAATATGAATTGCATTGATAGACTCCTTTGTAGATATTTTTTGAACAAGGGAGAAAAAACATGAAAAAGTTAACGATTTATTCTATGGCAACTTGTGCTATTATGGCAGCATTGATGTGTGTACTGGGACCACTTTCCATTCCGATTGGACCAATCCCAATCTCACTTTTGACTCTTGCCATCTACTTGGCAGCATTTGTGTTGGGGCCAAAAGAATGTACCATCAGCGTACTTATCTATATTCTGCTTGGTGCCGCCGGACTGCCTGTATTTTCAGGTGCTGCCGGAGGGCTTGCAAAGCTTGCCGGCCCTACCGGCGGATACATTGTTGGATATCTGTTCTTAGCATTTATCTGCAGTATGTTTGTGAAAAAATCCAATGCCAACATCATTTTATCCGTTGTTGGCATGATTGTTGCTACTGCTGTGCTCTATGCTTTCGGCACTGCTTGGTTTATGATTGAAATGAAGACAGATCTTGTTTCTTCACTAACCATGTGTGTATTTCCATTCATTCCGGGAGATTTTGCGAAGATTGTGGCAGCTACTCTCATAGGAAAAGCACTTCGCGTTGCCCTTACCAAGGCAAACTTGTTACCGGAAAACAAATAATTAGGAGAACTTATGGCGAAGACATCTGTAAAAGAAAAGGTATTACATATTCTTCATGAGCACCGTGGAACCTACTACTCCGGTCAGGAACTGGCTGAGCAGCTTACGGTATCAAGAACTGCTGTGTGGAAAGCAATTAACGGATTGCGTGAAGAGGGATATCACATATCCGGCTCCACAAAATTGGGTTATACCATGGACGTCACAACAGATATCTTAAGTAGTGATGCCATTTTAAATGGATTAACTCAGGAGGCAAACGCATTTTATCAGCTACAATGTCTGGCAACCGTTGATTCCACCAACAACGCTGTTCGAGAACAGGGGGTACAAGGCACAGCGGAAGGCCTGTGCGTTATCGCAGAAGAACAGACTGCGGGCCGTGGACGAAAAGGACGAGCCTTCTATTCTCCTGACGCCACCGGATTATATCTTAGTATTTTGCTTCGTCCAAGCCTATCTTTTCAAGATGCCACCCTGATTACCACAGCTGCTGCTGTAGCCGGGGCAAAGGCATGTGAAGCGGCAAATGATATGCTCTCTTCCGGAGATGTTCAGATTAAATGGGTCAATGACTTATTTTTGTATGGAAAGAAAATCAGCGGAATATTAACAGAAGCCTTTCTTTCTATGGAAACCGGTGAGTTAGATTATGCCATTATGGGCATCGGATTTAATCTATGTCCACCAAAGGATGGTTGGCCGGATAATATCTCTCACGTTGCTGGAAGTCTCTTTGACAAGGAATGTCCAAGCGGTACCAGAAACCTTATGGCGTCCACCTTTCTGAATGAATTCTATAAGATATATCATCTGTTGCCGGATGTGGGTTATATGAAGGAATATCGTGACAGACAGCTTGCCATGGGCAAAGAGGTATATCTGCTATCTGCCGACAGCACCTCTGTTCAGGCCAAGGTTTTGGATGTAGATGACCGGGGGCAGTTGGTGGTACGTCTGGCAGGTTCATCCGAGATGACAACTGTGAACTCCGGGGAGATTAGTATTAAACTTTAAAACTATTTCCCGTCGTAGGCGTCATGTCCCAGCACATCCGATACCTCGGTTATGGTAACATAAGCGTGTGGATCTTCTTCCGCCACAATCTGTCTTACTTTATTAATCTGGAAACGGTTCACCACAAAATAAATCAAGGTCTTGTCTTTATCGGAATAAAATCCCTTGGCATCCATCAAGGTAATGCCATTTCCAAATTCACTGGACAACGCCTGACATATATTCTGTGGATGATTGGTAATAATCATCGCCGACTTTGCCTTATCCAAACCTTCTGCAATGAAATCTACTGTCTTTAGTGCCGCAGCATATGTAATAATGGAATACAACGGCAGAATCCAACTGGACTGTATCAATCCCGCCATTACATATAGGACAATGTTATATCCCATCACAAACATTCCCACAGTGACATTTAACCTTTTCGCAAATAAAATAGCAAGAATCTCAACACCATCTATGGCTCCGCCAAAACGAATGGTCAAGCCACTTCCAATCCCTGATATCAAACCGCCAAAGATAGCACATAAAAGCAAATCTTGTTCCGCCAGAGGAGAAGCAATGCTGACATCCACAGGCAACACATCGGTAATCAGCCACGCTGCCATAGAATAGACAAAAACAGCGTATACGGAGTATACCGTAAAGGTAATACCCATTTTCTTGTAACCATACAAAAACAATGGAAAGTTGATGAGAACCAGGAACATAGAAAGTGTCAAATGCTCCGGCGTCACCTGTGCCAACAGCATAGAGGTACCCGAAATCCCAGAGTCATATAAGTTCACGGGATATAAAAAGAAGGTCACACCAAATGCGTTTATGATACCTGCAATCGTCAATGCAATAAAATTTTTTATGTCAAATCTTTCTCTACTCATACATTCTCCCTTCTGATACAATTTCTCATATTATAACAGACTTATGAAAAACGGGGAACTCCCACAATTCTTTCGTCCTAATATTAGTCTTAAATGGTATCAATACAAAATGCGTATCTTGACAAAAAGAACATAGGATTGTAAGATTTTAATAGAAAAAGGTGCTACCGATAGACGGTTAGCCCTCATTGATTAGTTATTGGAAATAACCGCACAGTTTGGGACAGGGCGGTTATTTTCTTTTGCATAACTTTACAATGAAAGTAGCAAATGCCGTTAGCATAATTACAAACTGAATCAAATCAGGGTAACTCACCATTGGCCTCACCCTCCTTCCTATGTATTCTCTCTTTGAGAGTCTAATAAGCCAGAGGGTTGCCCCTCTGTATGAGAGGGCGTAACCGCCTACCGCTTTTGGTAGCACCTGTTTGTAGTATAACACACGGGTTTTCTGTCCACAACAAGAAATGTATCAAATATGACATCAAAAGAGCAGACCCATTACAGGTCTGCTCTTACTATGTATTCGTGTATTTTTCTAAATCTGCACCAATTCGTATGCTCTCACGCCAAGCCCCATTTTCTGGGCATGCTCCAAGCAAGTCTCCCACAAGCCAAATCATCAGCCTGTCGGAAAACCGAGTCTCTACATTCAATCAGAATCCTATATCAGCATGAAAGCCCTTCTTAGAATTTACCTGCGTCTGCTGCTTCCTGGATAGATACAGCTACTGCTACAGTCATACCTACCATTGGGTTGTTACCTGCACCGATAAGACCCATCATCTCTACGTGAGCAGGAACAGATGAAGAACCTGCGAACTGTGCATCAGAGTGCATACGTCCCAAAGTATCTGTCATACCGTAAGAAGCAGGACCTGCAGCCATGTTATCCGGATGAAGTGTACGACCTGTACCACCACCGGATGCTACTGAGAAGTACTCCTTACCCTGCTCGATACATTCCTTCTTGTATGTACCTGCTACCGGATGCTGGAAACGTGTTGGGTTTGTTGAGTTACCTGTGATAGATACACCAACATTCTCCATATGCATAATTGCAACACCTTCCTGAACATCATCAGAACCGTAGCACTTAACGGTTGCACGAAGTCCATCAGAATATGCCTTCTCATAAACTACGTTAACTTCGTTCTTTGTGTAATCAAACTTAGTCTCAACATATGTAAATCCGTTGATACGTGAGATAATCTGAGCAGCGTCTTTTCCAAGACCGTTCAAGATAACGCGAAGAGGTTTCTTACGTACTTTATTAGCCTTCTCAGCAATACCGATAGCACCTTCTGCAGCTGCGAAGGACTCATGACCTGCTAAGAAGCAGAAGCACTCTGTCTCTTCCTCTAATAACATCTTTCCTAAGTTACCATGTCCAAGACCAACCTTACGGTGATCAGCAACAGAACCGGGAATACAGAAAGCCTGAAGACCTTCACCGATTGCAGCTGCAGCATCAGCAGCTCTACGGCAGTCCTTCTTAATTGCAATTGCAGCACCTACAATGTAAGCCCAGCAAGCATTCTCAAAACAGATAGGCTGGATTTTCTTGATCTGATCGTAAACATCAAGTCCAGCATCCTTTGTAATCTTTTCAGCCTCTTCGATAGAGCTGATACCATAGCTATTCAACACAGCATTAATCTGTGGAATTCTTCTTTCATATGATTCAAATAAAGCCATCTTCTTTTCGTCTCCTTTCTCTTACTCTACACGTGGGTCGATAATCTTAGCAGCGTCATCAACGCGACCATACTGGCCCTTTGCCTTCTCCCAAGCTGTGTTAGGATCATCACCCTTCTTGATGAAGTCTGTCATCTTGCCAAGTGAAACGAACTGATATCCGATAACTTCGTTATCCTCGTCAAGAGCGATACCTGTAACATAACCTTCAGCCATCTCCAAGTAACGAACACCCTTAGCCTTAGTTGCGTACATAGTACCAACCTGAGAACGAAGTCCCTTACCTAAATCTTCAAGACCGGCACCGATAGCAAGTCCATCATCAGAGAATGCTGACTGTGTACGTCCGTAAACAATCTGCAAGAACAACTCTCTCATAGCTGTATTGATAGCATCACATACAAGGTCAGTATTTAACGCCTCAAGAATTGTCTTTCCCTGCAAAATCTCAGCTGCCATAGCTGCTGAATGTGTCATACCTGAGCATCCGATGGTCTCAACCAATGCTTCTTCAATCACACCATTCTTAACATTCAATGATAACTTACATGCACCCTGCTGTGGAGCACACCAGCCTACACCATGTGTAAAACCGGAGATATCTTCAATCTTCTTAGAGTGTACCCATTTTCCTTCTTCAGGAATTGGAGCTGGGTCATGCTTTGCGCCCTTAGCAACAGGACACATGTTTTCAACTTCCTTTGTGTAAATCATTTTAAGACTCCTTTCATGATACATAAGATATGTATGGTATATTTATTCCAGCTACGCTGAGAATAGTTAAAAAATTAACCAACACACTGTGAATATTTTCTCATATTTTTTACTGCTTTGCAACCACTTCGTTGCGGTTCTTGTAAATACTGTTGGCATTTACCACGCCCCGAACAGAAGACAATGGATACACATTGGTGTGTGGTCCAATGACGGTCCCCGGATTCAATACACTGTTGCAGCCAACTTCCACGAAATCACCAAGCATAGCGCCAAATTTCTTAAGCCCTGTCTCAATATGCTCCTCTCCATTCTTAACAACCACCAAAGTCTTGTCAGACTTTACGTTTGATGTGATACTTCCTGCTCCCATGTGGGACTTGTGGCCTAGGATGGAATCCCCCACATAGTTGTAATGTGGCACCTGTACCCCGTCAAAAATAACTACATTCTTAAGTTCTGTAGAATTACCCACAACAGCTCCTTTTCCCACGATGGCATTGCCACGGACAAAGGCGCAATGACGAATCTCTGCATCCTCGTCAATAATCAAAGGGCCATTCAAGCTGGCGGTAGTTGCCACTTTTGCAGACTTAGCCACCCAAATGTTTTCGCCTCGTCTGATAAATTTATCCTCATCTAATGTCTCTCCCAAAGCAACGATAAATGCACTAATCTTAGGCAACACCTCCCAAGGATAGGTAGCTCCTTTAAAAAGATCTGCTGCAATGGTTTTGTTCAAATCATACATATTGGAAATCTTACATTGTTCCATGGAATCTTCCTCCCTATTTATAAAATTTAGCAATGTTTTGGTATTGATTTCGCATCTGATACTGGTTGTTGTTAGCCAGCACCCTTGCTGTTTTTTGCTTGATAAAGGTCTCAAGCTTATCCATATATTCCTGGGCTGTGATATCACCCTCTGCCACATACGTCAGTCCCTTTTCCCAACTTGCGGTAAGCTCCGGATTCAAGAGAGATGGAATGGATGCATTTACCACATCATAAAGCATCTCCCCCTGCAGGGTTGGTGTGTATATCTGCGTTTTTTTGTTCAGAGCCAAATACTCGTTATTCACCAGTTTCTTTAAAATCTCTGCTCTTGTGGCAGAAGTACCAATACCGCTACCCTTAATTTGAGCACGAAGCTCTTCGTCCTCAATCAGTTGCCCCGCATTTTCCATAGCAAGAATCATAGCTCCGGAATTGTAGCGTTTTGGCGGTGACGTCTCTCCCTCCTTAATCTGCATTGCAGTTATGGGAACCACATCACCTTTTTTGATACCGGCAATAATCTCTGCCATATTTACATTGGCATTGTCATCCTCTTCTGCATCATCATTCTCTGTGGTCTCACCGGCTGCATCCGTCTTCTTTTTCTTAAAAGAGTATTCCATTGCTTTAAGGTATCCCGGTTCTTTTAGGTATTTCTCCGTTGCAAAGAAATACTCTGTTCCCACCTTAATTGATAAGTTTAACTTTTCGTAAGTGGCCGCCGGGAAAAAGATTGCAAGGAATCGTCGACAGATTGCTTCATATACATGCACCGCTCTGCTGTTTAGGCCCTTAATGGCACCGATGCCCTGACCGGTTGGAATAATGGCATAATGGTCTGTAATCTGCTTGTCGTTTGTGTACTTGGTCTTTGCAATATTCTTATAGCTGTCGCCGGACATAATCTCTGCCACAAATGGTTGCAAACCGGGAATGGCCTGAAGACCACTGATATTTTTCCCTATCTCCTTTGCCACTGCTGTTGATAGCACTCTGGCATCCGTTCTAGGATAGGTCACCAGTTTTTTCTCATAGAGTTCCTGTACGATGGCAAGGGTCTCATCGGGACTGATTTTGAAAAACTTAGAGCAGTCGTTTTGCAACTCGGCCAGATTATAAAGCATTGGCGGATTCTTCTTCTCCGGCTTTTTCTCAATCTTTTCAATGACAGCCTCCCGCCGTCCGACTGTTACATTGTCATCATCAAACTTTGCCGCACCTGACTCCATTTCCAAAGTCTCTTCAATGAGATTCACCGCAGACTGTCGCTCTTTAAATCCATTTTCCTTATAGAGGAGTGGTGAGTTCTCATATTTGGAGCCCACCACAGCCTTCCATTCCATATGTAAGGTGGCTGCCCCCACTTCCACATGAGATAGTACTCGGTAAAATGGTGTCTTCACAAAATCTCGAATCTCTCGCTCTCTGCGAACTACCATGCCGAGAACGCATGTCATTACGCGGCCTACAGATACTTTGCAATATTTTACGTTCAGAAAGTTCGCCATGGAATTACCGTAGCGAAGGGCCAGCAGACGGGAAAAGTTAATACCCATCAAATAATCTTCCTTGGCCCGTAAATATGCCGCATCCGAGAGATGATCATATTCTGACAAGTCCTTGGCCTCTTTGATGCCACGAAGAATCTCCTCCTCTGTCTGGGAGTCAATCCACACGCGTTTTCGCTCTTTTCCGGACACACCCGCCATCTGCTCCACCAGACGATAAATGTACTCTCCCTCTCGTCCCGAGTCGGTGCAGACATAAATGGTAGTTACATCTTCCCGATTGAGAAGACCTGCTACAATACCATATTGTTTTGCAGCGCTCTCGATCACCTCGTATTTAAACTCCTCCGGTAAAAAAGGCAAGGTGTCAAGACGCCATTTTTTATATTTTTCGTCGTATGCTTCCGGATAGCTCATGGTAACCAGATGACCCACGCACCACGTTACCACTGCATTCTCGCTTTCCATATAGCCATCACGGTTTTGCATGTTTTCCTTTAAAGCCTTTGCAAATTCTCTTGCAACACTGGGCTTTTCCGCTATAAAAAGGGATTTTGCCATATCTGTCTTCCTTTATAATTCCGTCATATCTACCAGAACAATCTGTGGATTGTCCTTTGCAAGTTCAACCAATCTATCATCAAATTTCTTTGCTGAGAACAGATAGATAACCTTTGCCGTAATCTTTGCCTTCTTCATGGTGGCAAGTAGCTGCTGGTAACTCTCATAAGAGAGTTTTTTTTCTTTCCAGTTGCAAATACCAACCACATTGTCACGCTGTTCATTCTGTCCAATGATATCGATGGTACCCATTTTACCAACCCAGGTTCCCATCTTTGACAGGCGAATCGGCACCTGACCAACCTGATTTAACAGCTGCAAATATTCCGTACAGACGCTGACAAAATACTGATTCAAATAGTCATCTAAATCATCCTTGATGTGAGCATCGTAAAACTCCTCCGGGCTCATGGTGTAAAGGTCAGACAAATTGGGATACAAGAAGGTGAACCAGAAATTCACGTAATGATTGCCGATGTGATAGACACCTTTTTTTGCATTGTCCCATCCGCCTGTCTCAAAGGATACTATTTTTTCGATAACGTCAAATGCAGCCAAGTTCTTCATATATACACTAATCTTAGCTCTGGAATATCCCGTATCGGCAAACAAATCATTTAATTTCTCATTGCCGGCGGCAATGGATGCTAAAATCGTGTCATACACAGATAATTCTCGCAATTCACCACGAATAAAATCTTCCGCCTCAGAAAACAAATATCCCTGAGGACGCAAAATGTTATTGCATATATTCTCCTTAATCGTCTTCTTCCCATTCCAGCGATTGAGATAATCCGGCACACCGCCAATGATGCCATAAGTCTCCACACACTGAGCCACAGAATATTCCGGAAAGGCACGAACAACATCCAGAAATTTCATATCATCAAGCTTCACCAAGCCGTTGACCTTTGATATTCCCTCACCAAGACAAGCGGCCATATCCTTTTTTGTCCATGGAATGCTGGAGTTGCACAATAGAATCATAACCGGTCCCGGATAAAGGCGCTTCGCCTTCAGTTTCAGAATACTTTCAAAAAAGGACGCATCCTTCTTTACAATCTTATCAAAGCCATCGATAACCACCACAAGTTTTGTGGGGTCTCCACTCTTAATACGATTGAAACACTCGTCATATGTATCCTTTGAAAGCGTTGTGCCAAACTGCCTCTCAATCTCTCTCTGCATCTGATGCAACTGCTCCTTGGGAGAAGCATTGCGTGCCTTGTAATAGAAGGACTTCTTCTCCTTACAAAACAGTTTGATCAGCGTGTCCATACCACATCCATTGCGCCCATATAATATGTACAACTGATTGCCACTCTCCTGATACATTTCTTCTAATCTTTTGTACTCTGCCACTCTTGTAATCATGTTTCGTCCCCAAGAATACCTTTCATTTACTAAATCTTCATTTAAAAAAAGCAATATTTATTATAACGAAATTTCGTTCATTACACAAGAGCCATTGGCACTCATCCCTTCCATATTCACCGACTCATCATTGCGCATCTCAACCATTGTGCTATAATGATAATACGTGAATTTTCCAGTATACAGGAGGATGAATATGTTTAAATTTACAAAGGATTGCCTTATTGGCACAGAAGCAATTGACAATGACCACCAGCATCTTTTCGATTTGATTAACCGTGGTATCACCCTTTTGAACAATGACTTTATGCCGGACAAATACGATGCCATCAAAGAACTTTTTGACGAATTGCTGGATTATGCCAATATGCATTTTAGTAGGGAAGAAGAATATATGAAAAGCATTCGAGACCCGGAGATTATTATACAGCGGGTACAGCATGATCAATTCCGCTCTATGATTTGGGAACTGAGTTCTAAAGCACTGGAGACCAATGAGGAGCAAGAGAAAGTGTTGGAAACCACTCTGTCTTATCTTGCTAAATGGCTTTACCATCACATTTTGGGAAGCGATATTATGATAGGCAAGTTGGAGCCACTGGAGGAGTGGATGATGCGGGATAACCCATGCGAATTTACAGAGGAATATCTCACAGGAATTCCTCTTGTAGATGAAGAGCATAGAATGCTCTTTGCCATCACCGGTAAAGTGGTAGATTTGCTTCGAAATGGCGTATCCGAGGTGGACATTCCTGAAATTCTTCGCATTCTGGGCGAGTTGAGGGACTACACTCATAAACATTTTGCCGACGAAGAAAACTATATGCGCAGCATTGGATATGAAGGTTTGGAGGCACAACAGCGGGCTCACGCCGCCTTTATTGCAGAGCTGGATGAAATCAACGAGGAGCAATTGCGTATGCAACCTGATGAATATCTCAGGAGCCTGATTGAGTTCCTGCTTGGTTGGCTCATCAACCATATCTTAAAGACAGACAAATGCATTCCTGCATAGAGAAAGAGCCATTGAAGGGACAGGTACCTCTGGCAACCAATGAATTGGTGCCATTTGTACCCGTCCCCAATGGCTCTTTTTTATTTAAGAGTTTATTTCTTTGTAATGTATCCCTGAGCTTTCAAAAGTTCGGCGCAGAGAACCGCCCCACCGGCTGCACCTCTTACAGTGTTGTGGGAAAGACCCACAAACTTCCAATCGTATACGGTGTCCTCACGGAGACGGCCTACGTTGATGCCCATACCATTCTCATAGTTTACATCCAAGGAAACCTGTGGACGGTTATCCTCTTCCATGTAGCGGATGAACTGCTTTGGTGCACTAGGAAGATTCAACTCCTGTGGTACTCCTGAATAATTCTCTAACGCTGCAATCAACTGCTCCTTGGTAGGATTCTTCTTAAATTTTACAAATACTGCTGCTGTGTGGCCATTCAATACCGGTACACGGATACACTGGCAAGTAATCACCGGTCCCTCTGCAGGAACAATCTCACCCTTCTCCTCATCAATATGACCCCAGATGCGAAGAGGCTCTTTCTCACTTTTCTCTTCCTCACCACCGATGAATGGGATAATGTTGCCTTCCATCTCCGGCCAATCCTTAAAGGTCTTACCGGCTCCGGAGATTGCCTGATATGTGGTAGCTACTACCTCATATGGCTCGAATTCTTTCCATGCTGTAAGAACCGGAGCATAGGACTGAATGGAACAGTTTGGCTTAACTGCAACGAAACCTCTTGTTGTTCCAAGTCTCTTCTTCTGAAATTCGATAACATTCATATGATCCGGATTAATCTCCGGAACTACCATAGGAACGTCCGGTGTCCATCTGTGGGCACTGTTGTTAGAAACAACCGGTGTCTCTGTCTTAGCGTATGCTTCTTCGATAGCCTTAATCTCGTCCTTTGTCATATCTACTGCAGAGAATACGAAATCAACCTCAGCAGCAACTGCCTCAACTTCGTTAACATTCTTTACAACAATGTTCTTAACTGCTTCCGGCATTGGAGTGTCCATTTTCCAGCGTCCCCCAACTGCCTCTTCATATGTCAATCCAGCACTTCTTGGGCTGGCTGCAATTGTTGTCACTTCAAACCATGGATGATTTTCCAAGAGAGAGATAAATCTCTGTCCAACCATTCCTGTTCCACCTAAAATACCTACTTTTAATTTTTCGCTCATTATCTTCTCCTTACTGTCCGTCTTTGGCGAACAACTGTCGTTCTAGTACAATATATTATGGGATTCTCGGAAAAAATGCAAGGACATTTCCCATTTCCCACATTTTATACAAAGGCTTTTGTATTTTTACTCATCTTTTGTAAGATGTGAACAAAGGGCCAGACTTCTACAGCCTGGCCCCCATCATCTAAACAATTACTTGGACAAATACGCCTTATAACTTGCAATGGCTTTTTCCATCACTTCCTTACCGGGAGCACCGATAGTCAATCTCTTATTTACGCAAGTATCCATAGAAATGGCATCGTAAATATCCGCTTCAAACACAGGGCTGATTGCCTGTAATTCTTCCAATGACATATCATCAATGGCCATATCCTTCTCGATACAGTAAAGGACCACACGACCGATAATGCCGTGAGCATCCCGAAATGGCACACCGTGATTTACCAGATAATCTGCTGCATCTGTTGCATTGGTAAATCCATTCTTGGCGCTGGCTTCCATATTGTCCTTCAGGAAGGTCATGGTTGACAGCATACCATCAAACAGCTGAATACATCCATTGGCAGTATCCATGGCGTCAAAAGATAACTCCTTGTCTTCCTGCATATCCTTATTGTATGCCAAAGGAATTCCCTTCATGGTTGTAAGCAGTGACATCAGTGCCCCGTACACACGCCCTGTCTTACCACGGACAAGTTCTGCAATATCCGGATTCTTCTTCTGTGGCATAATACTGCTGCCGGTGCTGTATGCATCGTCAATCTCAATAAAACGATACTCATTACTGTTCCAGATAATCACCTCCTCAGAAAATCTGCTGAGATGCATCATAATCACGGAAAGTGCTGACAGATATTCAAGTAAGTAATCCCTGTCAGAAACGCCATCCATACTGTTCTCTGTGGGGCCAAAGAAATCCAAGAGCTCCGCTGTATACTCTCGATCAAGAGGATAGGTTGTACCTGCCAAAGCTCCGGAGCCCAACGGACAATAGTTCATTCGTTTATAGATATCCTTAAGACGAAGCTCATCACGGCGGAACATCTCAAAGTATGCTCCCATATGATGAGCCAGGGTAATGGGCTGCGCCTTCTGCAGATGCGTAAATCCCGGCATAATGGTCTCTGTGTTCTCTTCCATAATATGTAAAATAGTTTCCAAGAGATGATGCAACAATTCTTCTGTATGCTGCACCTGGCTTCTCGTATAAAGACGCATATCAAGTGCCACCTGATCATTACGGCTTCTTCCGGTGTGAAGCTTCTTTCCCGCATCCCCGATACGATCAATCAAGTTAGCCTCCACAAAGCTGTGAATATCCTCATATTCCTTGGTAATCTCAAGCTTACCTTCCTTTACATCAGCTTCGATACCATCAAGTCCTGCTAAAATCTCATCTCTTTCCTGCTCAGTTAAAATCCCCTGCTTTGCAAGCATCTTAACGTGGGCTCTGCTTCCCATCAAATCTTCCTGAAAAAATCTCTGGTCAAATCCAATGGACGCATTAAAATCATAAACCAATTCATCTGTGGCCTTGGTAAAACGACCTCCCCATAATTGTGCCATAATTATATCCTCTCTTCCTTCTGTCGCTGTCTTTCCTGATAGGAATACACGCATCCGCAGTAATCCTGGCGATACATATCATACTCCTCAGAAAGCTCCACCGACCGCTTGAATCCATTTTTCTTTTTAAAATCTGAGAAAAGGTACTCTACGCCGTGCTTTTCTCCCATCTCCGATCCAATCTGATTCAGTATCCGGGCATTTTTCATGGGACTGATGGATAATGTGGTTGTAAAATAATCCATCCCCATCTCTTTTGCAAGCAGTGCACTCTCCTCTAAGCGAAGGCGAAAACAAGCCTCACAGCGAATTCCACCTTCCGGCTCCTGTTCCAATCCCTTTGTCACCTCATAGAAGCGTTCCTTATCAAACGCGCCCTCACAAAAAGAAATGGGATGCTTGGCAGGAAGCTTTCTTATGAACTCCTGCTGTTCTCTTACACGCTTCTCATACTCTTCTTCCGGGTAAATATTGGGATTGTAGTAAAATACCGTAATAGAAAAGTAGTTGGACAAATACTCCAAGACATAACTGCTGCATGGTGCACAACAACTGTGCAAAAGCAACTTGGGAACCCTCCCCTGTCTTTGTAGTTCATCCAACTTCTTATCCAACAGTAACTGATAATTCTGCTTCATCGTATCTTAGTTCTCCTTAAGAGACCACAAATACAAAAGTGCTACTGCTGTTACATACAAGACAGCCATCAACACCATAAATACAATTTTACCAAACACGATACCTGCAACAATCTGGGCAATGATAATCAAGCCGTGAATCCAAATCGGTATACGATTCAAACATGCGGCAAGAAGCGCCTCCAAAATTACAATGGTACACACACCTACGATTGGCAAGTGCAGTGCCAAAATACTAATTAAAATCATAGCAAGTGCAACAACAATAAACGCACCTAAAACCACTATGGGTTTCTTTGTCAACTGCTTCAGTTTCTCCATCATTCTACCTTCCTCTCAATACTAACTTAGCCCATTATAGCAATATCCCGCTCATTTCACAACAGCCTTTAACAAAATAGAGAAACAATGATTTTCACCAAAAAGGCCATCACCCATGCAATAAAGCACTGGTAGATAACCACCACCGCTGCCCACTTGGCTCCTAATTCTCTCTTTACCGCTGTAACAGCCGCAACACAAGGAGTGTACAACAGGCAAAACACCAGCAAAGCTGCTGCTGCAGGAACACTCAGCACCTTCTTTAACATCTCCGTGGAAGGTATCAGCACCGACAAAGTAGCCACCACACTCTCCTTGGCCATAAAGCCGGTAAGCAAGGACGTAACAATGCGCCAGTCTCCAAATCCCAGGGGACGAAACAGTGGTGCGATGCCTCCCGCAATAAAGGCAAGCATACTCTGGGAGGAATCTGACACCATGTTAAAGTGATGATCAAATGTCTGCAAGAACCAAATCACAATGGTTGCCAAAAAGATAACGGTAAATGCCTTTTGTAAAAAATCCTTTGCCTTTTCCCAAAGCAGTTGCAGTACATTGCCAAAGCCCGGCAAGCGATAATTTGGCAGCTCCATAACAAAGGGAACCGGTTCTCCTTTGAAAATACTTCCCTTCATTACAAGGGCGGCAAGGATTCCCATAGCAATTCCGCCGAAGTATAAAAGCACCATCACCAGTGCTCCATGGTCCGGGAAAAAGGCTGCACTAAAAAATGCATAGACCGGTAACTTGGCAGAGCAACTCATAGATGGTGTCAGCAAGATCGTCATCTTGCGATCTCTCTCTGAGGATAGCGTTCTGCTTGCCATAACACCGGGCACCGTACAGCCAAATCCAATCAGCATGGGTACGATACTTCTTCCGGAAAGACCAATTTTTCGCAGAAGCTTGTCCATCACAAAGGCCACACGGGCCATATATCCCGTATCTTCCAAGATGGATAGGAAGAAAAACAACGTCACAATAATCGGAAGAAAGCTAAGCACACTGCCCACGCCGCTAAAGATGCCATCAATCACCAAAGAATGTAGGGTTTGATTTACATTAGCCGCTGTGAGTAAAACATCTGTGACATCTGTAAGATAGGAAATCAGGCCTTCCATCAGACCCTGTAGCCATGCGCCTATCACCCCAAAGGTAAGCCAGAACACCAGTGCCATAATCACAATAAAAGATGGTATGGCAGTATAGCGTCCGGTAAGAATACTATCAATGCGACGACTCCGCATATGCTCTTTGCTCTCCTTCGGTTCTACGACAGTGGCATCACTCACCTGCTGAATATAGTGAAACCGCATATCTGCAATGGCGGCGGCAGAATCCAAGCCTCGCTCCTTTTCCATCTGCAGAATAATATGGCCCAGCATCTCCTTCTCGTTGTCGTCCAGCTGTAGTTGTTCTATAATTTGCTCGTCTCCCTCAATCACCTTGGCTGCTGCAAAGCGAATGGGAATATCTGCATCCCTTGTGTGATCTTCAATGAGATGCATAATACCGTGCATACAGCGATGTAGAGCACTGCCTCCATCCTCCGGATCACAAAAATCCTTTCTCACAGGCTTTTCCTGATACTTTGCCACGTGCATAGCGTGTTCAATCAGCTCATCAATCCCTTCATTCTTGGCGGCGGAAATGGGAACTACCGGTACTCCCAAAAGCTCTTCCATCTCATTGATTCGGACAGAGCCCCCATTTTCCCGAACCTCATCCATCATGTTCAGAGCAACCACCATAGGAATATCCAGCTCCATAAGCTGCATAGTCAGATACAGGTTCCTTTGAATGTTAGATGCATCTACAATATTAATAATACCCTTTGGTTTCTCATTTAGGATAAATGCTCTGGTCACCAGCTCCTCGTTGCTGTAGGGAGACATGGAATAGATACCGGGCAAATCTGTAATCAAAGTGTTGTCATATCCCTTGATAATACCATCCTTGCGATCAACTGTAACACCGGGAAAATTTCCCACATGTTGATTGGATCCCGTCAAGCGGTTAAATAGGGTTGTCTTACCGCAGTTCTGATTTCCCACCAAAGCAAAGGTAATCACCTCTCCCTCCGGAAGAGGATGCTCATGCTTCTTGTCGTGATAATTGCCCCCCTCTCCTAAGCCGGGATGGGGAATTCTCTTGCGCAGTGCTTTCCTTTCTGTCTGGTTGTCCACAACTATCTCCACCGTAGCCTGCTTTCTCTCTTCCACACAAATGGATGCGGCATCCGCCACTCGAAGGGTCAGTTCATATCCGTGGATACGCAGCTCCATAGGATCACCCATGGGTGCATATTTTACAAGTTTCACTTTTGCTCCCGGAATCAGCCCCATATCAAGGAAGTGTTGGCGCAAGGCCCCCTCTCCCCCAACGGTGGTAATTACTGCTGATTCTCCAATCTGTAAATCTTTGATGGTTCTCATATGTCATCCTCAACTCTCATGTTCGTAATGTCCAAAAACATCATACGATTGTTGACATTTATCGTCAATCCGTATTTTTTTGATTTATCTATTTACATTACTCTACCCATTAGTGTACAATACAATTTGTCTGGTTCTTACATCAGACATTCGCTTCGATAGCTCAGTTGGTAGAGCACTTCACTCGTAATGAAGGGGTCGCGTGTTCGAGTCACGTTCGGAGCTTTTTTCGTTTGCCAATGTCAGAATCGGAGGATTTATGACATACGAAAACTTTATTCAGGAGCTTATCGCTCATCTAACTTTGCGCTTTTCTGAGGATACCACCTTTCACGTAAAGCGCATCTTAAAAAACAACAACCTATCCTTGGACGGACTGGTCATATCGGACCCTGCCGTAAACATTTCCCCTACTATTTACTTATCTCATTTTTATGACGACTATGTAGGCGGCGAACCTATTTCACAGATTTGTGATAAACTTGTTGCATGCTATGAACAGCATCGGCTTTCGGACAGTATTGACATCTCGTTTTTCACGGATTTTACCCGGGTGAAAAACAACATTATTTTCAAACTGATTCACACCCAATCCAATCAGGAACTACTGGAACAAATCCCCAGTATTCCTTACTATGATTTATCCATTGTGTTCTGCTATTACATGACCTTTGACGAGAATATGGTTGCCCCCAATGACACCAATGCCACCATCTTAATTCGCAACGAACATCTTACTTATTGGGATACCACTCCCAAACAGCTTCTCGCCCTTGCCATGGAAAATGCGCCTGAACTGCTGCCTGCTACCGTGCATCACCTCCCCCAGCTTCTCACAAAAATATGTGAAAGTCCCAAAGACCTGGGCATTCCCCTTGATGAAATAGCAGATCAAATCCCCCTATATGTACTTACCAACAACCAGCGATTCTTCGGCGCCGGTGTTATGCTATACAAGGACATTCTTGCCCAGTGTGTAGCTATGCTGGGGGAGCAGTTCTACATGATTCCAAGTAGCGTCCACGAGGTGATTGTACTTCCTCTCTCCTCCGACTATGATATAGAGATGCTAAATGAAATGGTTCGCGAAGTGAATCACTATCACGTGGCTGTAGATGAAGTATTGTCTGACCATGTGTATTTGTATGACGCAGAAAAACAAGCCTTTGTATTCTAGACAAAACCCGCCTTCATCATAGAAGGCGGGTTTTATACTATCTCATCTTATAATCCAGTCGAATCTTATCTGTAATAAGTGCAATAAACTCCGAGTTTGTGGGCTTTCCTTTTCCATGATTGATGGTGTATCCAAACAATGCATCAATGGTATCCATTTTCCCCCTGCTCCAAGCCACTTCGATAGCATGACGAATGGCTCGTTCCACGCGACTGGTTGTGGTGTCGTACTTTTTTGCTATGGTTGGATATAACACCTTTGTAATGGAATTTAACATTTCCATATCATTGACTGACATTACAATGGCATCCCTTAAGTACTGATACCCTTTGATATGTGCCGGAACCCCAATCTCATGAATAATATTTGTCACATCTGCTTCCAGCGCAACATCACTTTTGTCCTTGCTTATCATATTTGGATTCTTATAAGAAATCACACTCTTTGGTCCCTGTGGCTTTCTGGTTCTCTTTATTCTTTGTATAATAGCATTGCTGTCAAAGGGTTTCATAATAAAGTAGTCGGCTCCAAGGGCAAACGCGTCCTCTGTCACTTCCTGTCTTCCCACAGCACTGATCATGATGAAATTGGGGACCTTGCGAATAGATGTATCACGATTCACATTCTCCAAAACCCCAAGGCCATCCAGCTTTGGCATCACCACATCAAGCAGCATCACATCCGGTTCTTTTTCCTTTATCATCTGAAAGGCTTCCTCCCCATCTTTTGCAACTCCCACAACGGATAGCTCTTCATCTGACTGTACAATGGCACCTAGCATTTCTGCCATCAATTCGTCATCATCTGCGATAACAACACTTACTTTTTCCATACCATTCTCCCACCTTATAAAACATTCTATGAAGACACATTTTTCGTGCTCCTCACACATTATTTATAAAGCGCAGTAAGCATTCTGTCGAAAGAAGTCAATGCTCTAGCATATCCTCAATAAAAATTCCATAGCCTTTTGTAGGGTCATTGATAAACACATGGGTGATTGCCCCAACAATTTTCCCGTCCTGAATAATAGGAGAACCACTCATGCCCTGTACGATTCCCCCTGTCTGCTCTATGAGCCCGGGTTCCGTAATATGGAAAACAAAGGATTTGTTTTTCTCCTTTGCACTGTAGTCAATCTGATCTATAAAAATCTGATAGGCTTTCACCTGCCCCTCCATTCCAAATAGCATAGTAGCTACGTCTCTTTTCATATCCTGTTTACGACCTACCATATAGCTTTGTCGCTTCAAGGATGCATCCCCTGTTGCTGTGATATTTCCAAAAATACCAACATTGCTATTTGTGGCCACGCTTCCGTACTGGGAATTCTTACCATAGGAAATCAAGCCTGTAATCTCTCCGGGGGCACCAACACTACTTGGGGTAATTCTTGTAATACTGGCGTGATACAAGTACCCCCGATCCATCATTAGAAGACTCTCTGTTCCCGTGTTGCTAATACCATGTCCCAGTGCCCCATACCTGCCGTCGTCATCGATATAAGTAATGGTCCCCACACCTGCAGTATCGTCCTTCACCCAAAGACCAAGTTTGTATTCTCCTGCCTCGGTCATTGCAGGTGTAATGCGAACATCCATATATTCATTCTTCCGAAGCAGAGTTAGCACCATAGACTCCCCTCCACTCTCCTTTACCAGACACTGCAGCTGTTCTTTTGTCTCTAAGGTTTGTCCATTGACTTTTACAATGTAATCCCCTTCTTTCACAATATACGCTCCGGGATTGACACGATCTCCTTTGGCATCTCTTAGTTCCTTGGTGCCGGCAACATACACATTTTGCATTTTCATATAGATTCCCACCGGACTGCCTATGGCATCAAGCATCTGTTCCTCTGTCACAGTAGCCTCAATGCTTCCCACAGGTATCACCCCAAAAAGCTTGCACTGCAATCTCTGGGTAGACCCTACAGCCCCCTTCTTCTGTCCAACGTCAAGCACATACCTGTCATACACAGGCTCCACCGTAACAGGAGCAGCCAGGGAAATCTCCTTTCCGCTTTGTTCCACATTGATTTCTCTCGGAATATACGAAAGCAGCATCATATAACAGGCAATCACATAAGTAATGCCATACGCTATTGCTACACCTTTTCTATGACTCTGATACCATTTCATTTTCATAACCTCATATCACCACAGGTCGCCGTTCCAATAAAAAAAGGAAGGCCCTTTGTCCTTCCTTTAGTATGTAAAATACAATTCCATTTTACTCATGGTTTTTGAAGCTATTTGCCATATCTTTCATCTCCTTGGCATTATCAATCACTGCCTGTGTAATGGTACTGCCTCCAAGCATTCTGGCCAACTCCTTCACACTGTCGTGATAGGACAGGGCCTGAATAGATGAAATGGTATTGCCGGAGATAACCTCCTTCTGGATTAGGTAATGCTGATCTGCCATAGCTGCAATCTGTGGTAAATGTGTAATGCAAATCACTTGATGGTTCTTAGCCACAACACTTAGTTTTTCAGATACTGCCTGAGCCGTTCTACCGCTGATTCCCGCATCAATCTCATCAAAAATTAATGTGTCAATGGCATCGTTCTCTGCTAATACCGTTTTCAGCGCCAACATAATTCTGGACATTTCACCGCCGGAAGCTACGTCTTTCAGCGGACGCATTGGTTCCCCGGGATTCAGACAAATCATAAACTCTGCATCGTCAAATCCATTCTGGGTGTAATCATCCATGCGACGAAATGTCATCTCGAAGACAACATCCAAGAAATTCAAATCCTGCAAAGCCTCTTGCACTCGGACGGTCAAATCCTGAGCATTCTTTTGACGAATAAAGGACAACTGCACACAAGCCTTATCCAAACGTTCCTTTGCCTGTTCACATTCCCTTTCCAGGTTTGCCAAGTATTCTTCAAAGCCTTTTAGCTGCTCCAGACGCTGCTGTTTTACCTCTAAGGTATTCATAATCTCTTCCACAGAACTGCCATACTTGTCCTTCAAGCGATTGATTTCATTCAATCGCATTTCGATGGCAGAAAAACTTTCCCCATCAAACTCAGCATCCGACATATACTGAGACAGTTCCCGATTAAAATCGCTTAACAGTCCATCCACGTCATTGAGCTGAGACAAGAGATTTCCTATCTGCTCATCATATTCTGCCACCTGATGTAACTCTCGGATTGCACGCCCGATTTCATCTGTGGCACCGCCACCACCAGTCTCTCGATAAGCATTCCCAAGAGACTCCATAATTCGCTTGTTATTGCTGAGAAGACGATACTGTTGCTCCAAAGCTTCATCCTCAGCCGGCTGCAAATTTGCGCCTGTAATCTCTGCAATCTCATGCTCTAGGAAAGAGATTTCACGATCTCTATCTGTGTTATCAAGCTTTGCACTCTCCCACTCACGCTGCTTTTCGATGTAAATGAAATATGCTTTTTTTACATCTTCCTTCAGGGACTGCACCTCTCCCTTTGCATATTCATCCAACAATTCCAAGTGCTTGCGCTTATTAGAGAGCGACTGATGTTCATGCTGCCCATGAATGTCAAGAAAGATGTCTCCCACTTCCTTCATCTTCTGGGCCGGAACCGTCTCTCCGTTAATTTTTGCTACGCTTCGGCTCTCAGTAATTTTTCTTGTGAGAATCACCTGTTCATCGTAAAGCGATACATCCAAGTCCTCCAGCGCCTTTTTCTGGCTGTCTCTGGTGATTCGAAAAACCACCTCTACTAAAGCCTCCTGATTGCCGTCTCGTAGCATTTCTTTGTCCACCTTTGCCCCAAGCGCCATATTAAGAGCACCAAGGATAATGGACTTTCCTGCTCCTGTTTCTCCTGATAGAATATGTAATCCATCAAGAAATGTAATATCCTCTTCTTCAATGAGCGCCAGGTTTTTTACATGTAAGTTTTCCAGCATAGTTTCTCCTTTCGCTCTCTTCTCAATCTACGTTTGTATCCTCCACAATCCTGCGAAGCTTATTCATGATGACTATGGTATCATCAATACTGCGAACCGCACACATAATGGTGTCGTCTCCCGCAATGCTTCCCACAATTTCCGGAAGCTCCATATGATCCAGGGCTGCTGCCACAGCCATAGCCATACCTGATACGGTACGAATCACTAAAATATTCTGAGCGTTATCCATAGAAACAAATCCGTCTCGAAAGATACGGATGTATTTCTCACACATATCATCGTCTGTCTTGCGATAAGCCACATAGCGAAGCTTACCATCACTCATAGCAACCTTTGTAAGTTTCATCTCACGGATATCTCTAGAAACGGTAGCCTGCGTGGCAATAAAACCGGCGCGCTCTAACTCAGTGGTTAGTTCTTCCTGGGTTCCGATTTCTTTTTTTACAATTAAATCTAAAATCTTAGCCTGGCGTTTTGCCTTCATACGTTTCCCCTTTCTAAGATTAGTCTGCCTGCATCTTGTTACGAATGCGGTCATAGAAACTGGTATCCTTTAAGTGAATCATCTTGGTTGTTTCTTTTGCCCGATGTACCACCAGCTTCTCTCCTGCATGAAGTAGTCTCTTGTGATTGCCGTCAAAGCTGACTTCCGCCTCTTCTACCGTATCCTCTCTTCTGGCTGCAATCTCCAGCACCAGTTCATCATAGGCATCCAGCACAATACTTCTGGCATTTAAGGTGTGTGGATTGATTGGCGTAAGTAAAATCAGATTTGTTTTCGGATTCACAATTGGACCATTTGCCGACAGGTTGTATGCTGTGGAACCTGTCGGGGTGGAAAAAATCACACCATCGCAATTGTAAGCATATAAATACTGACCGTTAACATAAACAGTGACATGAATTACCTGTAGTCCGGCACTAGAGCAAAGCACAATGTCATTGAGTGCCTGTATGTCTTTACCTACATTACCCTCACTGTCCACCAAATGACCGGTAAGCATCATACGCTCTTCAATGGAGAAATCATCTGCCATAAGCATATCAATCCCCTCATAAACAGACGCCTCATCCAAGTCGCAAAGATACCCCAGATGGCCCCGATTGATACCAATCATAGGAATATTCTTACCAAAAATATTTTGAGCGGCGCGAATCAAAGTGCCATCTCCACCTACAGTGAGAATACATTCCGTCTCCGGGGGAACAATCAAATCTTCCTCTAAGGAATCATCCGGATTTACCCCATAAGAGCATTTGCCCCCATGCAGGCCAATGTAATCCATAATGTCCTCCACCCAATGTATGATTTCCGAATTCTCATCTCTTGCAACGATAAAGAAATGTTTCATATTATTTGTCTAAAGATGCATGGGCTGCTGCAACAACAGCATCCACATCCATCACTCCCTCTCCTTCGGCTCCATCTGTCTTTTTGATGTGAACCAAATATTCTATATTCCCCTCTGGTCCCTTGATTGGAGAGTACTCCAAATGAAGGATTTCGAATCCAATGGATTTCGCAAACAAAATTACGCTCTCAATCACCTCTTTGTGAACCCCTGCATCTCGGACAACCCCCTTCTTGCCCACCTTGTCCTTGCCGGCTTCAAACTGTGGCTTAATGAGGCAAACCATCTCGCCGCCAACCTTAAGAAGCTCCTTTGCCGGTCCAAGCACCTTGGTAAGGGAAATAAAAGACACATCAACAGACGCAAAATCAAGGGCATCGTCAATATCATCCGGTGTCACATAGCGGATGTTTGTCTTTTCCATACAAACTACGCGCTGATCCTGACGGAGCTTCCAGGCAAACTGTCCATATCCCACGTCCACGGCGTAAACCTTTGCGGCACCGTTTTGTAACATACAATCCGTAAATCCGCCTGTGGAGGCACCAATATCCATGCACACCTTGCCCTCCAAAGAGAGGTCAAAATGATCCATTGCCTTCTCAAGCTTCAATCCGCCTCGACTGACATAGCGCAGGGTGTTGCCCCGCACCTCAATGGATACCTTTTCATCAAAGAAGGTTCCCGCCTTATCCTCTCTCTCATTGTCCACAAAAACATTTCCTTCCATAATCATAGCCTTAGCCTTTTCTCTGGAAGGAGCCAGTCCCCGCTGAACCAGCAGTACATCTAAACGTTCTTTCATATCTCGTCCTATTTGATCAAATCTAAAATTCGATTGGTGATGGTGGAAGCATCTATACCAAGCATCTCTTTTAGGGTGTCTACATTTCCCTGTTCCACAAATTCATCCGGAATTGCCACCGGTAAAATGGATCCTTCAAAGCCTTCCCTTCGTAAAAAGCACGCCATATGCTCTCCCATTCCACCAAGAGCTACATTCTCTTCCATCGTCACAATTACCTGGTATTTCCCCATTGCGTTTTGCAAATATTCCTCATCAAATGGCTTTGCGAATCTCACATTGACAAGCCCAGCGTCTATACCTTCTGCAAGTAGGTTTTCCCGCACCTTCTCAGCGGTTGCAACCATACTTCCAAGAGCCAGAAGAAGCACCTTACTTCCTGCATATATTTCCTCACATTTGCCCAGTTCAATAGGCTCTCTGTAATCTTCCAAACCCACATACGCCTCTCCCCTTGGGTAACGAAGGGCAATGGGTCCTTGAAAGGATATGGCAAATTTTAACATATCGGAAAGCTCCCATTTGTTTTTTGGAGCCATCACCGTCATATTTGGCATACTGGTAAGGTAAGAAAGATCAAAGACCCCCTGATGAGTCTCCCCATCGCTTCCCACAAGACCAGCCCTGTCAACGGCAAATACCACCGGCAGATTCTGCATGCAAACGTCATGAATCAGCTGATCGTATGCTCTTTGTAAAAAAGATGAGTACACTGCAAAGACTGGTCGCATACCACCTGCCGCCAAACCTGCTGCAAAGGTCACTGCGTGTTCCTCTGCAATTCCCACATCAAAGAAACGCTCCGGAAACATATTTCGGAATCTCTTTAGACCTGTTCCGTCTGACATGGCCGCTGTTATGGCCACAACCTTCGGGTCCCTCTCTCCCATCTTTCTCATTACAGTGGAGAAAATATCTGTATAAGAGGGATTGCTCTTATCCTTTGGTATTCCGGTCTGTACATCAAATGGCGCTGTGCCATGGAACCTGGAGGGATGACGTTCTGCCGGTTCATAACCGTTGCCTTTGTGTGTCAATACGTGCACCAAAACCGGTCCCGGCACCTGAGATGCTTCCTGAAAGGTGCGAACCATAGCCTTGATGTTATGACCATCCACCGGTCCCAAATACATAATTCCCATCTCTTCAAACATCATTCCCGGAATTACCATCTGCTTAATACTGCTTTTGGTTTTTCGAATGCCCGCCACAATGCGCTCACCGGCCACCGGAATCTTTTCCAGGGTACTTTGTACACCTTCCTTGAGTCCGGTATAATTTGCACTGGTTCTAAGCTTGGATAGATGTCTTGACATCCCGCCCACATTCTCTGAGATAGACATATTATTATCATTGAGAACGATGATAAAGTTCTTTTTCAGGGCTGCGGCGTTATTCAAAGCCTCAAAGGCCATACCCCCTGTCATAGAGCCATCTCCAATGACGGATACCACGTGATAATTCTCTCCTGTCATCTCCCTGGCCCAAGCCATACCTAAGCCTGCAGAAATAGAAGTAGAAGAGTGTCCCGTATCAAAACTGTCACACGCACTCTCCGAACGTTTGGGAAAACCGCTGATTCCGCCATATTTTCTCAGATTGTCGAAGCAGTCCTTGCGACCTGTCAAAATTTTATGCGTATAGGACTGATGTCCCACATCCCAGATGATTTTGTCCTTTGGCAAGTCAAACACCAGATGCAATGCCATGGTAAGCTCCACAACGCCAAGATTGGATGCCAGGTGACCGCCTGTCTTGGAGAGCTTCTCCACAAGAAAGTTTCGAATCTCCTCTGACAGCTGCTTCCATTCCTGTGGTTTTATATTCTTTATGTCATTTTCTTTTCGTATTTTGTCCAATACCATAGAAATAACCTCTATTTGTCGCGCAATACCATCCAGCGCAATAATTCTGTCAAAAATGGATTCTCATATGGGAGATCCTGTAAAATATCGATGGCTTCCTTGGTCAAATCAGCCACCTCCTGCTTTGCCTTATCCAGACCTTCAAAAATAACATAGGTGGCCTTCTGATTCTTCTCATCGCTACCCACGGCCTTACCCAGTGTCTCCTGGTCGCCGATAACATCTAAAACATCATCCTGAATCTGGAATGCCAGGCCAATCTTGGATGCCACCTGCTCGATTTTGTCCACTTCCTCATCCGTTGCTCCGCCAAGGATGGCGCCAATCATCATAGCCGCCTCAATGAGAGCACCTGTCTTTAACTGGTAAATGAAGTCCAAACGGTTCTTAGAAATGCCGTACTGCTTTTCTGACTCCACATCCACAACCTGACCACCAATCATGCCGTATACACCTGCTTTTCTTGCAAGCACCAACAGTGCGCGGTGGACCGCCTTATTATCCGGTTCTATGGTAAGCGCACCAAGTGCTGTCTCAAAGGCGTAATTTAAGAGGGCATCTCCTGCCAATACCCCAATAGCCTCGCCGAATTTGGCGTGGGTGGTGGGCTTACCTCTTCTGATCTCGTCATTGTCCATTGCCGGCAAATCATCGTGTACCAAAGAATATGTGTGAATCATCTCCATGGCTGCAACAAAAGGTGCCAACGCCTCAGAGGATCCTCCAAATAGCTTGAACGTCTCTATCATAAGAATTGGACGAATTCTCTTTCCTCCGGCTAAGACACTATAATTCATAGCCGCAAAAATCGTTTTCTGGTATCCTTTCTCTGCCGGTAAATATTGATAAATCATTCTGTCCGCTTCGCTGGCCTTGTAAGCAATTTCTTTGTTAATATCCATTCTTACACCTCTTCAAATTCCTCCAGGTCTCCCTGGGCATTTAACATCTGCACCTTCTTCTCCACTTGATTCATCAAATCATTACAGTGTTTTAGGTGCTCCATTCCCTGCTTGTATAATAGAAAAGAATCTTCCAGGGTTGTTTCCTTGGATTCTAACTTCTCTATTAACGCTTCCATTTCCTGAAAGGTTTGTTCCATTGTCAATTCTTTTTCCATGACACATCCTCTTTAATCTGATTAATCTTGGCGTCCAAAATACCATCGCTGACAAAGATTTCCATCTCATCCCCCACACAAACCTGTCCAGTGCTGTAAATGGTTTTGCCATCTGAATTCATAAGATAAGAATATCCCTGAGACAGCTTCTTTGCCGGTGAAAGCCCATCTAACCTTCCAGCCAAAAGTGCTATCTTTCCGCGATGTTCTTCTAATCTTCGATTCATAGCTGATTCTAAACGCTGCTCCAAACCAATTGCATACTGTCTCTTTTCGTCCAGTCGACTGGTTGGCGAAAGATATCCCAACTGCTTGGCATAGGTGGTAATTTTGGCCTCGGTAGCTTCCAATCGCTTGCTCATAGCTCTGCCAAAGAGTAAGCGGTAATTGTTCAAGGTATTTTGCCATTCCTGATAGGAAAATACAGCCTGTTCCGCCGCTGCTGACGGTGTCGGTGCACGAAGATCCGCCACATAATCACTGATGGTAGTATCCGTCTCATGACCAACCGCAGAAATTACCGGGGTATTACACGAAAAGATTGCTCTTGCAACTGCCTCTTCGTTGAAGGCCCAAAGGTCCTCAATAGAACCTCCGCCTCGACCAACAATCAACACATCTAAATTCATATCATCCAGAGCCATAATACCGGAGATAATACTCTCCACAGCTCCCTCTCCCTGCACCAGAGCAGGATATAAGATTAGCTCTACAAAGGGATTGCGTCTGCGAGAAATCTGTATGATATCTCTAACTGCCGCCCCTGTCGGTGCTGTGACAATACCCACACGCTTAGCAAATCTTGGGATAGGTTTTTTATATTCCGGGGCGAACATCCCCATCTCTTCTAATTCCTGCTTCAGCTGTTCAAATCGAACATACAAATCCCCGGCCCCTGCCAAGGAAATCTCTCTGGCATATATCTGATAGGTTCCGCCTTTCTCATAAACGGAGACAGAGCCGGTAACCACTACCTGATCTCCATCTTTCATAGGAAAGGTAAGGCCCTTGATGCGATTACCTTTAAACATAATGCCGGAAATGGCACCCTGTTCGTCCTTTAATGTGAAATAGATATGACCACTGCCATGATACTTGCAGTTGGATATCTCCCCTCTCACAGAGAGATTGCGCAAAAGATAGTCCCCGTCAAAAACATCCTTAATGTATGCATTTACCTGTCCAACTGAATATATATTTCTACTCATTAAACTTAGCTAATACTCCATTTACAAAGCCGGATGAATGGTCCGTTCCATACTGTTTTGCCAATTCTACAGCCTCGTTAATAGCAACACCTTTAGGAGTTTTATCGTACTTCATTTCATAGAGGGCCAAACGAATCAAAGAGAGATCCACCTTGCTCATTCGGGTTGTCTTCCATCCTTCCACAACAGCATTAATCGTAGCATCTAATTCTTCCACGTGATCGAATATTTCGGAGCACTTTGCCAGAATCTCCTCACGATCCTTTGTGCTGTATCCAGCGTCCTCCAAAAACAACGTAGCCTGCGCCACCAGTTCTTCCTTGCTATGAAAATCTGTCTGAAAAATAATCTTAAATATCTCTTCTCTAAGTTCTCTTCTTGTCATGAATCATCCTACCTAACTAATATTTTCCTGGGTTTCAAGCTGTAAAAACATCCCTCAAGTTGTAAAAAAGGATGTCTATACAGACACCCTTCATTATACCCCAAATCTTCAAAAAACAAAAGAATTATTCGTTTGCAACACTAACAGCTGCGATTTTAACATCCACAGCCACAACCTGCAAGCCTGTCATATTCTCAACTGCGGATTTTACCTTTTCCTGAATCTGCTGACAAATCTTAGGAATCTCATATCCGTATGCAATGTTCACAGACAAACGAACAGAAAGATCATTCTCATCTCCTGTCACAACCTTAACGCCCTTGGCGAGCTTTCCTGCGCCGGCCTTACTGATTACTTCGCTGGTAAGATTGCCGGCTAATGATGCAACACCGTCAACCTCAGTTGCGGCTAAACCGGCAATAATTGCCACCACCTCATCAGCAATATTCACAACGCCATTATCACCTTCATTAATCATAAAACTCTTTCTATCTTCTGCCATAATTCAAGCCTCCTAACAAAAATATAGATATATTATAACAAATCCCCCGAAAATGGGAAACATTTTTTTCGTTTACCAATCACTGCCCCAGTCAGAATCAAAGCTATTCCAATCAGAATCCCAGCTACTTCCGGAATCCCAATCCGTGTCCCAGCTATCATCGTAGGAGCTACTTGAGCCATCGTCGTTATCCCAGCTATAGGAATCATCATCATCGTCATCCACATTATATTCATAGCCGGAAGAACCATTCACAAAGAATCCTCCGTTATGTCCACCGGAAGACCTTACAGCCACATTGGAAATACATACAAACAATGACACTGCCACAATGATAATAAAGGCAACCATCAGCATTTTGTACTTTTGATTATTCCTTCTTCTCTCCGGGTCATTATCATTTGATGAATATGTATTTCTCTGCTGATAAGGCGAAGGATTTACCGGACCATGATTTGCATTTGGCATCCCATGCTGCTCATTGTTTCGATTAATTTCATCTCTGAGTTTCTGATAAATCTCATTTACCGCATAGGCTTCATCCTTGCCCTCATAGCGCACAGCACGACTTCCATCCGCCTTATTCTTGTAGACAACAAAATTGCCTGTCATCTCATCCTTATAAATACCAAAGGCCTTTGGCTCCTTATAATCCACCCCAATAAAGAAACGAATCTTTTCTGCCGGAATCCCCTTCTCAGCAATAAACGCCTTCAGTTCTTCTATGGTTGTGGGCACCGAGCTGGCTGTCCTCTTCAGCTGGTTATTGGGTGCACCGCAAGTTGGGCACTTCTCTTGTGTATCGCTAAAATACGCCCCACAATATTCACACTTTATTTGCATATCCCTCTCCTTTTTATTTACGTGCAAGGTTTTTACATTATCTCTGCAGGACACGCTTCGCGAATCGTCCTTGCAGAGATAATGTAAAAGCCTTGCACTTACGTTGATAAGTATTATCTAATACAGCATCCTTTTTCACAAGTCCTCCTTGCAGAGATGCTGTATTAGCCTTTCACTTACAAGCCACGCCTGATAAACGTGTTATCTTTTATCCTTAGGTAACCAGTGCAGGTCGTATGGTGTCATCTGGTATACATAGTAATCTAAGAAGTTTGTGTAAAGGCAGTTGGCGTGAGAGCGCCACTGCAACAATGGCTTCTGGTTGACATCGTCATTTGGATAGTAGTTCTTAGGCATCTGAATATCCATCCCCTTATCCAAGTCACGGCGGTATTCTTTGTCCAAGGTGAGGCGATCATACTCCGGATGCCCCATACAAAAGATTTGACTGTTGTCACGGGACAGGACAAGGAAGATGCCGGCTTCATCTGACTCTGCCAACACAATGAGCTCCTTGTTGTCTTTGATGGCCTTAGCATCCATCTGTGTATGTCTGGAATGCGGTGCCATAAAGTAGTCATCAAATCCACGAACCAGTGGAATCTTGCGGTTCTGCACCTTGTGCTGATAAACCCCAAACATCTTATGGTCTAATATTTCTTTCTGAATACCGTAGTGATAATAGAGACCGGCCTGAGCGCCCCAGCACTGATGGAAGGTACATGTGACATGTGTCTTTGACCACTCCATAATCTCCACCAGCTCATCCCAGTAGTCCACCTCTTCAAATTCCATCAGCTCTACCGGTGCCCCTGTGATAACCAAACCGTCTAAGTTTCTATCTTTCACTTCCTCAAAGGACAAATAGAATTGATTCAAGTGGCTCTTGGATGTGTTTTTTGACTGATGAGACTTTACCGCAATGAAGGTAATATTTACCTGCAATGGTGTGTTAGAAAGGGAACGAAGCATCTGAAGCTCCGTATCCTCCTTTAAGGGCATCAGGTTTAAGATTCCAATCTCAATTGGTCGAATGTCCTGATGAAGAGCTCTCTCCTCATCCATAACAAATATATTTTCGTGTTCAAGGATTGCCTTTGCCGGCAAATCACTTTGTGTCTTAATTGGCATTTTGCTTTATGCCTCCTCTATCATTTTTCGCAATTCTTCCTCAGAGAGAACGGGAATGGATAGGCTATTGGCCTTCTCAAGCTTACTTCCCGCATTTTCCCCCGCAACAAGATAATCTGTCTTTTTTGAAACAGAGCCTGTTACCTTACCACCGTGTAGTTCAATCAGCTCTGCCGCCTCTTTTCTTCCCATGGTGGGAAGCGTTCCTGTGATAACAAAGGTCTTTTGTGCAAGAATGTCATCTCCACCAAGGCGTTCTTCCTTTGTCATGTTTACACCATATGATTGTAAACGTGTCACCAGTTCTTGACAAGTAGGGTTATGGAAAAAGTCATAGACTGCCTTTCCACTAATTTCACCAATATCATCTACCTGTGTCAGCATCTCCACATCCGCCCGGGCAATATCATCAATGGATCCAAAGTGATTCATCAAAGACTTGGCAGCTGCTTTACCGATACCGGAAATACCAAAACCTGTCAACAGGCGATACGCATCATTTCCCTTGGATTCTTCAATCACACCCAAAAGCTTATCTGTATTCTTTTCCTTGCCAATAATTCCCTTGGTTACCAACTCATCCCGGTAATTCTTTAGGGTATAAATATCAGCAATGTCCTTCAGATATCCAAGACGTACCAATTCCTGAATGTATGCCGCACCAAATCCCTTGATGTCCATGGCATCTCTACCTACAAAGTTGATAATGTGACGTTCCAGCTGTGCCGGGCAAGCACTTGATGTACACTTAATGTCGGCGGTGTTTTCCTCGCGATGTGTAGGCGCCCCACAGACCGGACAAGTCATTGGAATCTGAAATCTCTTTGTTCCCTGTGGACGAAGGTCATGTTTGACCTCTTTTACCTTAGGAATGATTTCGCCTGATTTATATACAACCAGCGTATCCCCAATACCAATATCCAGCTGATCGATAAAGTCCTGATTGTGCAATGTTGCTCGACTAACAGTTGTTCCGCACAAACGAATTGGCTCAAAAATCGCTGTGGGCGTAATTCGTCCTGTTCTTCCCACAGACAATTCCACATCTAAAAGCTTTGTCTCTTTTTCCTCCGGAGGATATTTGTATGCCACCGCCCACTTAGGCACCTTAGAAGTGGTTCCCAGCTGCTCTCTCTGTGCAAAATCATTAATCTTAACAACAGCCCCGTCAATGTCGTAGGCCAGATTTCCTCGATTTTCTCCAATGGTACAGATGGCATTCCAAACCTCATCAGCTGTGTGACAAATACGATAGTCCTGAATCACAGCAATTCCCTGACTCTTCATATATTCGTATGCCTGGGTATGCGTAGCAAACTCTCTTCCTGTCACCTGCTGAAGATTGAAGATGAAAAGAGAAAGATTTCTCTCTCTTACCACTTTGCTATCAAGCTGTCGCAAGGTTCCCGCCGCGCAATTTCTTGGATTTGCAAAGGTTTTCTTTCCCAGCAATTCCTGGGTCTCATTTACCCGGTCAAAAGCGGCGTTTGTCATATATACTTCGCCCCGGACCTCCAAATAATCCGGTGCATCCTTTAAGTGCTCCTTTACATCTGAAATCTCTCTTGCATTGGCTGTCACATCCTCACCAAAGTTGATGCCATCTCCTCTGGTCTCTGCCATGACAAGCTCTCCCCCCTCATAGCGCAAAGACATAGATAGTCCGTCGATCTTATACTCTACTACAAATTCAGGGTTCTCTAATTTTTCCTGCATTTCTTCAACAAATGCATCCACCTCTTCCTTGGAAAACACATCCTGCAAGCTTAGCATTGGCACATTATGACGAACCAACACCCCTGCCTCGCGCTTGGCACTGCCCCCTACCTTTTGGGTAGGTGATGTGGCCTGAACAAGTTCGGGATGTTCCTTTTCAATTTCCTTTAACCGACGCATCATCATATCGTACTCGTAGTCTGTGATTTCCGGTTCATCCATATTGTAATAGCGATTGCTATGATATTCGATTTGTTCCCGCAGCTTGATTACTTCTTCCTCAATACTCATGTTAATCTCCCAACAAACTCATTAATGTCTCATATTCCTCCGGTCGTATTTCCCGGTATTCCCCTTCCGCAATGCCATCTAACGTCAGGTTCATAATGCGCACACGTTGCAAGTCTCTCACGTGATATCCAAACACCTGACACATACGGCGAATCTGGCGATTTAGCCCCTGAGTCAAAACAATGCGAAACGTATACTTGGAAAGCTTTTCCACCTTACAAGGCCTGGTCTGCACCTCTAATTCCGGTAAAAACACTCCATTTCCCATACCGGAAATAAACTGACCGGTAATGGGCTTATCTACTCGCACAATGTATTCTTTTTCATGGTAATTTCTGGCTCGCATAATACGATTCACCAGTTCCCCCTGATTTGTCATTAAAATGAGACCTCTGGAATTCTTGTCCAAACGCCCCACCGGATACAATCGGGTAGGATAGTGGATAAAATCCACAATGTTATTCTTTTCCCTTTTTTCAGCCGTACAAACGATACCCTCCGGCTTGTTGCACAAAAGAAGTACCGGTTGGGGCTTGAAAAAAATCTCTTTTCCCTGAAATTCTACCACATCACAGTCACGTACCCGCTGTCCCATCTCGGCCACTTTGCCGTTAACAAGAACATTTCCCGCCGTAATCTGGCGATCTGCTTCTCTTCTGGAACACACTCCTGATTCACTCAAAAACTTATTGAGGCGAACGCCTTCCGTCTCCATCATTTCCCCCTATTCACAAAGGGTCAGACCACACAAGCCTGACCCTTCACTTTTCATGTATTATCTTATGGATTACTTTAAAAATTCTGTCTTACAGTATCCCTCTTTGTTATTATACCTAACCTTTGACCAGCCTTCCGCATATTCCTGAATAATTGTCAACGGCTCGCCAGCGTAAGCAACAGCAACCTTAGAAGCTGTCTCGCTCATGCTCTCACGCACATTTACGGTATTAGAAAGAGTGATTTCTTTTCCACTCTGGTTTGCTGTATTATCCGTGTTGGCAGATGATGTCTGGTCATTGCCAGATGTGGCATCCGTCAGGAAATCCGCCTTTACATACGCCTTGGTTCCATTGTAGTCAATCTTTGCCCAACCGTTTTCGATGGCATAGCAGGTAACCTCTTGTCCCTTTTCTAACTGACCAATCTTGTTGCCGTTTTCTGCTGCGTCGCGAACGTTAATTTTGTCTGTAGCAATCTTCTTTGTGGCATTGGCCTTTTCCTGCTCTTCCTGCTTCTTGGCTTCCTCAGCAGCCTTAGCCTCTTCCTCAGCTTTCTTTGCTGCTTCCTCCTCAGCCTTCTTTGCAGCGGCTGCCTCCTCAGCGGCTTGTGCTACAGCTGCTTTATAGTCTGTTGCCCACTTGGCAATTCCCTGCTGTAAAGTACCATTTACAAAAGAATTTAACTTCTCGTCAGCAAGCATCGCCTCATTGCATTCCTTTTGAACCTCTGCCTGCAACGCCAAAACATCCGGCTGCTGTTCGAATGTGGCAATCAGTGCGGACACTTCTGTATCCATATCAAACTCACCATTTGCCTGATTAAATGAGCCATACACATTGTTGATGTATAACTTGCCCTTCTCATCTGTCTGAACATAGAAGAAATCCAATCCTGCAACCGGTGTATCAATATCCTTAAATTTAATCTGCAGGTACACAGAGCAAAGATATGAGTCCTTTGTTACGCCGCGCTTGGTATAAACCTTCACCTTCTGATATTTCTCAATATACTGACTGTAAAACTGAATGTAGCTAACCTCTGCATCAGAGATTGGCGTAGCAATGGTCTTCAACGTCTCGACATCGCCGGCTGCATAGTTCTTAAGATATGACTTGATTAACTTGGTTACTTCTTCGTTGTCATCCTCTTCGTAATTCTGATAGGCACCGGCCATGGGATCCTTTTCCGACGCTGTTCCATTGAGTCCAAATGCAAGCAAAAGAACAATCGCAATAAATACTGCTACCGCCCCAAAGTATCTGGCATTGTTCTTACAGAATGTCACTAGCTTATCTATCTTAATCTTTTGTATCATTTCCTTCATCTTGTCCATGTTCCAAATCCTCCCTAAACAATCTATACCAAACGAATTACATTCATAAATTTTCAGAAAAAATGTAGACGACTGGATTCGAACCAGCGATCTTCGGAGTCGGAGTCCGATGCGTTATCCAGCTACGCTACGCCTACAAACACCAAACAATAATAGCAAAAAACGAAAGTAAAGTCAATGTTTACAATCGTTTGACACACCTTTTGATTTCTTATATTATAAGGAATTAAAGACATATGATACGAAGGAGAACAACTATGAGTTTTACTTACTTAAAGGCTATGCCTAGCCCAGAAGAAATCAAATCCCAATATCCTATGACTCCGGAGATGATGGCAACAAAGAAAGAACGGGACAGACAGATTGCTGACATTATCACCGGAAAAGACGATAGAGTGCTTGCCATCATCGGCCCTTGCTCTGCAGACAGCGAAGATTCTGTTATTGACTATGTAAATCGTCTTGCTCCCGTTCAGGAAGAAATCAAGGACAAGGTTTTAATCATTCCAAGAATCTATACAAATAAGCCTCGTACCACCGGTTCCGGTTACAAGGGAATTGCTTCCCAACCAGATCCAACCAAGGCTCCTGATATGGTAGAAGGTCTGATCGCTATGAGAAAGATGCATCTTCGAGCCATTTCTGAAACAGGCCTTACCTGTGCTGACGAAATGCTTTACCCGGAAAACTGGGGATATGTAGAGGATTTGCTCTCCTATGTTGCCATCGGTGCCCGTTCTGTGGAGGATCAGCATCATCGCCTTACTGTCAGCGGTTTTGATGTTGCATCCGGTATGAAAAATCCAACCAGTGGAGATTTCTCCGTTATGTTAAATTCCGTGTATGCAGCACAGCATCCTCACCATTTCACCTTCTCAGGCTATGAGGTGCGCACTACAGGAAATCCTTTGGCACACACAATATTGCGCGGTGCTGTCAGCAAACACGGCAACTGTGTACAGAATTATCACTATGAAGATTTGGTGCGACTGGCAGAAATGTATCAGACTATGAACCTTGTAAATCCTGCAACCATTGTTGATGCCAATCATTCCAACTCAAACAAGCAGTTCCGTCAGCAGATTCGTATCGTTCGGGAAGTGATGGTGAGCCGTCAGTTTTCTCCTGAAGTTAAGAACCTTGTGAAGGGTGTTATGATTGAGAGTTATATTGAGGAGGGTTGCCAGAAGATTACGGATAATCCGGTTTACGGTCAATCCATTACTGACCCGTGCCTTGGCTGGGAAGATTCCAAGCAACTGCTGTACACCATTGCTGAGTTAAACAAATAATGATATATGCAGGCATCATAGGTCCGTCTCATTTGGTTGATAGGAGGAAATATAATGGAGCATGTAACGTTAGAAGAAAGAAAATTAGTACATAAAGGTTCGATTTTAGATGTCTATGCAGACACGGTTCGTTTGCCTAATGGCAATATCGAGCATTGGGATTTTGTCAGTCACAGGAAAGGAGCCGCTGCTGTTCTTCCGGTGCTGGAGGACGGACGTGTTGTTTTAGTGCATCAGTATCGTCATGCGCTGGAGCGAATGACTTGGGAAATACCTGCCGGGTGTAGAGATTCTCTCACGGAAGACACTGCAATCTGTGCTGCCAGAGAGCTGGAAGAAGAAACCGGGTATCGAAGTGAAGAGATAACACCACTGATCAAGCTTCGCACCACGGTTGCCTTTTGCGATGAATTCATTGATGTATATTTAGCCAAGAATTTAATTCCCGGTGAACAGCGTCTGGACGATGCGGAAGAAATTAGCGTGAAAGCTTGGGAAATGAAGGATTTGCTTGAAGAGATATACGCCGGTCGCATTCAGGACAGTAAAACGGTCTCTGCTATCTTTGCCTACCAGACCAAGGTTCTATCCCAGCAGGCATAATATAAAGCAAATGTCATAGGATAATAGTAAAGAGATGATAGGACAGGGCTTATATGAAAAACTATGTTTACTATGACGCATATCACAGACAAAGAAGAATGCCGGGAAGTATCCTTCTTCGCATACTGCGAGGAAAGAGAGGCATTTTTCTTATGTCTTTTTTTATTGCCCTCATACTGGGAAAACTTCTTCTTTGGGATACTATTTGCCAGTTTGAGCACTGGAACGAAAATTGTATGGGCAGGTTAAATTTACAAACACTGGATCAGAAATCTCTCTTCTTTTATCTCCTATTACATAGAGGCGAGTTACTTGCCTTGCTTATTCTCTGTGGTATTACAAAGTTGCGTAAAGTGCTATACCATTTGATCTGCGGAACTGCAGGATGCTTTCTTGGCATTGTCACCCTCTCCTTCTGTCACTCCTTTCGTTGGAGGGGAATCTGTATTTTGGTAATTTCACTGATTCCTCACTGGATTGTATACGGAATACTCTACGTGTTTTTATATTGGATTTTTATTGGCAACCAGGATACTCCTTTGGGAGAAAAACCAAGTAAGAGCATACCAAAATATGCTCTTTTCGGCTTAGGTGTTATTGCACTACTCTTCGCCGGCATTTATCTGGAATGTTTCGTAAATCCCATACTGTTAAGCTTCGGAAAAACTATGCTGAACATCTAGATGCTTGAAATAAAAAACAGTCGAAATACTTATCCAGCATCTCGACTGTTTTATAAAATTTACTTTGCGTAATCTGTTACACGCGATTCACGGATAACATTTACTTTAATCTGTCCCGGATAATCTAATTCGGACTCAATCCTCTTAGAAATATCTCGAGCTAACAATACCATCTCAGCATCATTAACCTGATCAGGAACTACCATTACGCGAACCTCTCTACCTGCCTGAATAGCAAAAGATTTTTCGACGCCCTTAAAGCTGTCTGTGATTTCTTCTAACTGTTGTAATCTGTTGGAGTAAGCCTCTAATGTCTCTCTTCTTGCACCTGGTCTGGCAGCGCTGATTGTATCTGCAGCCTGTACCAAGCAAGCAATTAAAGTCTCCGGCTCTACGTCGCCATGATGTGCTTCCACTGCGTTGATTACTACAGGTGATTCCTTATAGCGCTTACACAGTTCAACACCAAGCTGAATATGAGAACCTTCCATCTCACGGTCTACTGCCTTACCAATATCGTGCAACAAACCTGCACGCTTAGCAACTCTGACATCCAAACCAAGTTCAGCAGCAAGTAGACCTGCTAACTGAGCAACCTCGATGGAATGCTTTAAAACATTCTGGCCATAACTGGTACGATATCTCATCTTACCAAGGAGCTTGATTAATTCAGGATGAATTCCATGAACACCAACCTCAAGTGTAGCAGCTTCACCTTCTTCACGAATCAAAGTCTCAACTTCCTTCTGAGCCTTCTCAACCATCTCTTCAATTCTAGCTGGATGAATACGTCCATCTACAATCAACTTCTCTAAGGCAATTCTAGCTACTTCTCTTCTAACCGGATCAAATGCAGAAAGAATAACGGCTTCCGGTGTATCATCAATAATCAACTCTACGCCGGTAAGTGTCTCAAGGGTTCTAATGTTACGTCCCTCGCGACCGATGATTCTTCCCTTCATTTCATCGTTTGGAAGCTGAACCACAGAGATCGTAGTCTCAGCTACATGGTCAGCCGCACACTTCTGAATGGCAGTAACCACAATATCTCTCGCTCTCTTGTTCGCTTCGTCCTTTGCCTGAGCAATGGATTCCTTGACAAGCTTAGCTGTGTCAAGTTTAACATCTTCTTCAACAGTCTTTAAAAGAAATTCTTTCGCTTGTTCGGAGGTTAAACCAGAGATTCTCTCCAGTTCCTGTACTCTCTGCTGATTCAACTTCGCAATTTCTTCCTTCTGCTTGTTGACCGCTTCCTCTTTCACAGCATATTCAGCTTCTCTCTTCTCAAGAGCATCTAACTTCTTGTCCAAGTTCTCTTCCTTCTGAAGAACTCGATGCTCGTTACGCTGAATTTCTGCTCTGCGCTCGCGAATCTCCTTATCAAGCTCATTCTTGGTCTTCAACGACTCTTCCTTCGCCTCTAAGAGAGCTTCGCGCTTCTTGGTCTCTGCTGTCTTAACTGCCTCGTCAATAATCTCACGAGCCTTCTCCTCCGCACTACCAATCTTCTTAGCAGAAGCCTTCTTGTAGGATGCGTTGGCAATTGCAAGAGACACCGGAACGGCAACGATTAAGGTTACAATCACTGCAATAATCGTCTGCACAGGAGCACCTCCTTTATGAAATTTTATTGTATATTTTACACGAAAATTTATCAATTTGCATATAAATACAACAAGTAAATTTTAAACTTCTTTGTGTATTCTGTCAAGCACCTGCCCTCTAAATATAGTGCATTTTACGAATCCTCCCAACACTCCCCCAAGGCCCGATTGATATCACCGGAAGGAAACCCTCGTTGAGCCAAAAAACGATACATTTTGGCCTTCTCTTCTCTCGTTGCCTCCGAGGGATGGTAATGTCTCTTCTCCATCAAGAAGCGGATCATATCCACCTGAGATGCGGTGTACTCTTCCTCCAAACAGCGTTCAATCACGTCTCGAGAAATCCCCTTCTTCATCAAGTCCTGCGTGATACGCACCCTGCTTCTGCTCTCCTGATAAAAACGAATATGCGCCTTGGCTAACCGCTCATCATCTATATAATGATAAGAAGCCACATAATCAATCGCTGCATCTATGGCTTCCTGGGGGTATCCATTCTCTTTTAGTTTACAGCGAAGCTGTGCCTCGCTGCGATCCATATGCTCTAACAGATGCATGGCTCTACGCCTTGCTCTCGGTATGAAAACCTGTTCCATCAAAGATGCATAAATATCCTCTGTCATCTCCATATCTTCACGCAGACCAAAGGTCTCAACTTCCCTCTTATAGAGAACAAAGTCTGTCCCATCGCTGAGACAGACCTTTCTTTTGTAGTTCTTATCTTGTTTGATTGCAGTAATATAAACCATACATCTACTCTTCTATCGTTTCCTCTCCGTCAGGCTCCGGAGCGTAGTGCGCACGTACTAACGCTTCTATCTCAGAGCAAATCTCAGGGTGCTCCTTCAAAAAGACCTTGGCGTTTTCTCTACCCTGTCCAATCTTCTCGCCCTTATAAGCGTACCAGGCGCCAGACTTATTGATGATATCCAAGTTCGTAGCGATATCTAAGATATCACCTTCCTTGGAGATTCCTTCCCCAAACATAATATCAAACTCCGCCTCTCTAAAAGGTGGCGCAATCTTATTCTTTACAACCTTAATACGGGTCCTGTTACCGATAACTTCGCCCTGCTGCTTCAATGCTTCAATACGACGTACATCCAAACGTACAGATGAGTAGAACTTCAATGCACGACCACCTGTGGTTGTCTCCGGATTACCAAACATGACGCCAACCTTCTCGCGCAACTGGTTGATGAAAATCACAATACAGTTCGACTTGCTGATAACTGCAGTAAGCTTACGCAATGCCTGAGACATCAAACGTGCCTGTAAACCTACGTGTGAGTCTCCCATATCACCATCAATCTCTGCCTTAGGTACCAAAGCTGCAACGGAGTCCACAATCACAATATCCACTGCACCGGAACGAACCATGGTCTCCGTAATCTCCAAGGCCTGCTCACCGTTATCCGGCTGAGAGATATATAAATTATCAATATCAACGCCTATATTTTTGGCATAAATAGGATCAAGGGCATGCTCCGCATCAATGAACCCTGCAATACCACCCGCCTTTTGAACTTCTGCAACTGCATGTAATGCCACCGTGGTCTTACCACTTGATTCAGGTCCGTAGATCTCAATGATACGTCCCTTTGGTAAACCACCCTGTCCAAGTGCAATATCAAGGCTCAAAGAACCGGTAGGTACCGTCTCCACCTTCATCTGGTTACTGGTATCTCCCAGTTTCATAACAGATCCCTTACCATACTGCTTCTCTATCTGTGAAATCGCCGCATCAAGCGCTCTAAGCTTTTCTTCATTTGCCATATTCTTAACCCTCCGTGTATCGAACCTTTGTTCGTTTTTATGTTCTAATAGTATTATACTTGCCCGGAAAAGTCAACAACAAATTCTAATGGAATGTTTTCGAAACGAAAAAAGACAGTGGAGGCTTCCACTGTCTTCATTATACGTCACCTGTTTGCATTGTCAAGAAAAAGCCTATCTTAGCTGCGACCAAACTCAGATAAAATCAAGCCCTCATTTCTATCCAAGGTCATACCTACGCTCCAACTATTAACAAAGAGTAACAGTGGTCGATCCTTCAGGTCTTTGATTTTCTTCATATCAGAGGTTCCCGATATCTTATCAAGATCAATATCCTTATTTTCAATCCAGCGAATATGCTCATATGGCAAATTCTCCATCACAATTTCCACGTTGTATTCGTTATTCAATCGATATTTCAACACATCAAATTGCAGCACGCCAACAACGCCCACAATGATCTCTTCCATACCCGTGTTGTACTCCTGGAAAATCTGGATGGCACCCTCTTGGGCAATCTGGGTAATACCCTTCATAAACTGCTTACGCTTCATGGTATCCACCTGGCGAACCCTTGCAAAATGCTCCGGGGCAAAGGTAGGAATTCCTTCAAAGGCAAACTTGTCTTTTCCTCCTACAATGGTATCTCCAATAGAAAATACACCCGGGTCAAATACACCGATAATATCACCGGCATATGCCTTGTCCACAATTTTTCTCTCCTGTGCCATCAGCTGCTGTGGCTGTGAAAGCTTCATGGTTCTATTTCCCTGTACATGGAACACTTCCATACCTGCATCAAACTCACCGGAACAAATGCGCATAAACGCCACACGGTCTCTGTGGGCTTTATTCATGTTTGCCTGAATTTTGAATACAAATGCCGAGAAGTCAGGGGAAAACGGATTAATTTCACCCGCATCTGACTGTCGTGGCAACGGAGATGTGGTCATCTGCAAAAAGTGTTGCAAGAAGGTCTCAACGCCAAAGTTGGTAAGAGCGGAACCAAAAAATACCGGCGACAGTTCTCCCTTTGAAACCAGTTCCATATCAAACTCTGCACTGGCTCCATCCAAGAGTTCAATCTCCTCTAACAAAGTGTCCTTGTATTCCTGTCCAATTTCATCCACCAAAGCATCATCGTCAATGTCAATAATCTTCTCCGTACCTTCCTTTGTTCCCTTTAAGGTGTCAGCAAAGGTGCGAACCTTCTTTGTATTTCTGTCATACACACCCTGGAAGTTTTTACCGGAGCCAATGGGCCAGTTAATGGGACAAGTGGCAATTCCCAGTTCTTTCTCAATATCATCCAAAAGTTCAAAGGTGTCATTGGCATCGCGATCCATCTTGTTAATGAATGTAAAAATAGGGATATGACGCATCACGCAAACCTTAAACAGCTTTCTGGTCTGCGCCTCAACACCCTTGGATGCATCGATTACCATCACGGCAGAATCCGCCGCCATCAGGGTACGATAGGTGTCCTCCGAGAAGTCCTGATGCCCCGGCGTATCCAATATATTGATACAATAATCATCATAATGAAACTGCAACACGGAAGAAGTGACAGAAATACCTCTCTCCTTCTCAATTTCCATCCAGTCAGACACTGCATGACGGGCAGTTGCCTTTCCCTTTACAGAGCCTGCCAGATTAATTGCTCCACCATAAAGCAAAAACTTCTCTGTAAGAGTTGTCTTACCTGCATCCGGATGGGAGATGATGGCAAATGTTCTTCTTTTTTCTATTTCTTTCTGTAAGTTTGACACGCTAAATTCCTCCTATATGAGGCAGCCTGACAGACTGCCCCGTACAGTTTAGCCCACACAGGAAGTGCTTGTCAAGATGAAGTCCTTATTTCTAATCAATTCATAGTGGAGATAACAATGTGGTCCGGAGCCACGCCACCCTTTCGATTAATCACATCTTCAATCTGGGCTCGCTCCGCATCGGTTACTTCCTTTTTATTTACAATCACGTCCGCTCCGTCAGCGGAAATGCTCACAATTGCCTCCTCAAATCCCTTGGATTGAAGCATCATTTCACAGGCTGATTCCCGCTCTGTAATATCGGTCATCTTTGCCAGCTCATCTACCGCGCTTTTTCGTTCCTGCTCTGTGAGTTCTTTGTTATTGACCACATCAAGAAGGGTTGCCTTTCCTGCCGCTCTTGTCTGTTCCCGATCCATCTTAAGAGAGGCGGCTTTGCTGATGGCAATGCTATCGCTTTCTGTAAGCACCGTCTCCCCTGCCGACTCATCTCCCATATTATCGTCTACCTGTGCTGTTTTCTTTTCCTTTTTCTCCTTGGTCTCTTTTGTCTTTTGATTGCTCTTTTCTGCCATCGTTGCTATTTCATGCTCATCGGCATCATATGTATAATTGAAATATCCCGCCACAGCAATTAACAACGCCAGGGCAGTGACCACCAATTGGTTTTTGCGAAAAATACGCTTCATGATCCCTCCTGTGTTCCCATTTCTACTATTGATATCTTATGAGCCTCAATTCCAAATAATGCCTGTACTGCCTCATAGATTTTTACCTTTGTCTCACTGCCACCAGCCCCTTGGGCCACAATGAGAACACCTTGTATCTTTGGGGCTTTCACCTTCGTCTCATATGGAGTTTCACCGGAGAACACCGTACTTTCTTCCATAGAAGTCTCCCGCCTCACTTCCTCCTGCTGCTCTGTGCAATCTGTCTTGCGGTTGACATCCTGAGCCACAACACTCTCCCCTTCATCTTCCAAGGTAATCATGACTTGTACCTTTCCCACTCCCTCCATTTGTCCAATGATATTCTCCAGCCGGCCTTCCAATTGTTTTTCATATACACCGGAGGTGATTTCCTGCTTCTCCTCATTCTCGGAATCGTTTTGCCTGTCATTTTCCGACTTGGGTTCTACCGGAATGGCAATCACCAGCAACAGTATGCCAAGCAATATACAAACAATCCATTTTTGCTTGTTCATTTTCCGGAATAGCATAAGATATTTTTTCATCACTGCTCCTCCTCACTGTGTTCAAGCAAGGCCTTTATGTATCCATCATCTAAAAATACCATTTCCATTGCCTCTTCCTCTCGCTTTTCCATTTCCTCATACAAGGAATGATAGGTATCCTCCCACTGTTCCTGTAAATTCAAATGGGTGGTTTCCAGCAACGGCCGCAGGCAAAACAAAACCAACACCATTTCCAGAAAAAAGCGAAGGTAACCCCTGTATTCATTGGAGGGAATCACATAGAGAACTAATGTAAATGCCAAAAACAGACTTACATACTCTTTCACCCACTCTACGATTGCACTCATCCCAAACCTCCCAGCAACGTGGTCATAGCCACGGTAAGAAACACCAAGATGACACAGGTGGACAGAATGCGAAAAAGCATACTTCCACCCTTGGACGCAATTAAGATGGCATTGCTTATGCGCTTGTCCGCCACAGGTTCCACAAACACTGCCAGCACACGGTAAAAAATCACCATAACCCCAACCTTTGTCATCGGCACCACAACAATAGCAATCAAAACCACCAGAGCCGTTGCTCCGATACCGCCTCGTATCACATCGCCTGCCGCCAGAAACATATCGGATACGGCTGTCAGTGTAGATCCGATGCCCGGTACAAAGGCCAGGGATTTGCGCAGCGTCTGTCTGGCAAAGGTATCTCCCACCGGTGCAATGGCATTTTTAATAATGTTGATTCCAAGCACCACGGAGGTAAGCAGCTTTAGCGCCCAGGAAATCATATTTTCCAAAAGGTCCGTCAGTTTGGAAAATCTTCCCTCCTCCACCACATAGTTTAAAAGCCCCATCACCACATACATGCGAATCATGGGAATCATGCCACAGCTTAATATCCACTGCACCACATACACCACCAAAAATCCCAATTCATAAAATCCCATAGCCGTTGCGCTTCCCCTTGACACCACAACGGTTGTGGCAAACACCGGAATAAATGCCGTCATAAAATCTATCACCACCGAAATGGCATTTCCCACCACGCCATTTAAGATGAGAACGGATTTCATCAGCAACACCATAAGCAAACCGTACACCAGCAAAAAGCACACATTGGACACATAGGACTTTTCAAACACCTGTGCAAAATTTTTCAGAAGGGAAAACACCACTGCCAAAAGCAGAATGTACAGAAGATATGTCTTATTCGCCTCCCACTCTGCAGCAAAAATGTTCCAAATCCATTTTCCCAATTCCTCTGTAGGCTGTCCCTGTCCTGTTATCAATTTCCAAACCAGCTGGCCAAAGCTAATATCGGATAGGCTCTCCACCCCGGAGAGCGCCTTGTCAATACCACTAAAATCTATGGAGCCAAGGAGCTCCTCCACCTCACTGCCGTCACTCATAGAAACTCTCCCACTGTAGTCAAAAAGGTGAGCAGCACCGGCATGCTAAGCACCAGCACAGATAATTTGGCAAAAACCTGAATCTGCCCCGCCACGCTGCTATAGCCTGCGTCTTTGCATATATTTGAAGCAAACTCTGATATGTATGTAATACCAACCATTTTCATAATAGAGGAAATATAAGTGTCATCAATATGTATATAGGAAGAGAGCCTGGTGATGTAGGAAAGTACCTCCTTCATTTTTAACATAATGCAAAAGAAAATTGCCACGCAACAGGCAAGATGAATCAAGGTTGCATACTCCGGTCGCTGTGTTTTAAAAATTAATGCAAGCAGCACGGCGCCAATCCCCACCGCTGCAGTTTTTACAATATCCATAGCTCCTCCTACATATCAAATAATTTTTCCATCATCTCAAACAAATCTGTGATATATGGCACAATCCAAAAGAGCACCACCAAAAGTCCTCCCAAGCTGATAAAAAAGGCCTGTTCATCCCTTCCGCTATGCTTCAACACCTGATTTAATATGGTGACAATGATTCCCACCGCAGCAATTTTGAACAAAAGATTTATGGGCATATTTCTTACAGCAAAAACAGCAACAGCGTGAGAAGACCTAGTCCCGTAGTACAAGCCGTCACCTTTTGTCTCTCCTTTTTTGTACTATCATCCCTTTTTAACATATTCAAAAACCCCTCATAGTAAGCCAAAAATCCCGAATCCTCCCCAGGGCTTTCCACCATAAATAAGGAACAAAGTGCCTGCACCCACAGACGCCTTTCCTCCTCTTTGGTATACTGTACCATCTCTGGTGTCACCTCTTGCCAAAAAAGTGGGAATACCTTATCGCATGTGTTTTCCTGTAGTTTTTCACAGAGCACCTGATAGTAGCAAGCCAAGGCTCCATTGCACACTTCCTTCTCCTTTAAAAGCGCAATCCCCACAGGCAGATTTCTCTTGGAAATGCTCTGATGTAACCGGAGCAAGGACTGATTCATCTCCTGCAAGAATTGACTTCGCTCCTGAATGGTAAGATACTGCTGAATCACCAGCCCCCCTACTCCCAAAAGGAATACAAGTGCCCCTATTGATTTACACACAACAGCTCCCCCCTGTCATCCCAAAGCTGATATCGCCGTTTTCCTTTTTCCCCCGGCATCACCCAGAGAATTCTTTCAAATTTTAACGTTTCGTAGATATGGCTTTGACTTGCCAATTCTTCATACTCTCTCACGGAACCTGCGTGCATCGTAGCAATCACAGAGATTCCGCAGCGCATAGCATAAGATATGACCTGTCCCTCCTCCTGTCCGCCAATCTCGTCCATAGCAACCACTCCGGGCCCCATGGTTCGTATGGCTTGCATACATGCAACTGCCTTGTCGTATCCGGAGTACACATCTGAGTGGATTCCCACATCATTTGTAGGTATTCCTCTGTGACAAGCAGCTATTTCAAATCTCTCATCTAAAATAGCCACACTTCCAATGTCATCATAATTTGATATTTGACGAAGTAAGTCTCGCAAAAGCGTTGTTTTTCCCCCTCTCGGAGGTGCCAGGATCAAAGTATGATATACCCTGTTTTCTGACAGCAAATAAGGCATGGCCCAGCTGGCGCACCCCGGATACTCCCTTGGAATTCGAATGTTCAAAAACATGGGATGCTCCACTCCCAGAAACTGATGATCGTCCCAGATTGCTTCTCCGGCTACTCCAACTCGAATCCCCCCATCAAGGGTAAGATATCCATTTTTCATTTGCCTTGCATAGGCATATCGGGAATACTGACATAGATATGTCATCATCTCCTGCACCTGCTGTGGCTGAACCCTTAGGCTATGCTCCCACTGGTTTGTAAATCCACCACCTGTCTGTATATATGTAGTTCTCCCCCCATAAACAAACTGTAGCGGTTGTCCTACACGAATACGTATTTCTTCCAAATCCCTCCCACACCAGTCCATTCCTTGTAAAAGTTCTCGCCACTGAAGGGGAAATATTTTTAACAACTCGTCCTTTTGATTCATAGCCATAGTTCAATATATGTAGGGACACGTTGTTTATGACAAAAAAAGAGATGCGATAAATCGCATCTCTTCAAATTTCGTCTTAGTTGTACTTGCGTTTTCTAGCAGCTTCAGACTTCTTTTTACGCTTTACGCTTGGCTTCTCATAGTGCTCTCTCTTGCGGATCTCCTGCTGGATACCTGCCTTAGCACAGTTGCGCTTAAATCTACGTAATGCGCTATCTAAAGATTCATTTTCTTTAACTGTTACACTTGACATAGTCTTACACCTAACCTCCCTCCAGTTGGGTATTGTGCATATTCAACTGATTGGGTGAATGATTTCATTGCACTGCTTAGTATTATAGCACATTTTATTCTGTCGTCAACTCTTTTCTACAGAATCATAGAAAATTTTATGACAACTGGCTCTCCAAAGCACCGGCAACAGCTGCAATGGCATCTGAAATGCCAGCCGGATTCTTACCACCGGCCTGTGCCATATTTGGACGGCCGCCGCCGCCACCGCCAACAAGGCCTGCAATGGCTTTGATCAAATTACCTGCATGGGCACCGGATTTCATAGCTTCATCTGTTGCCATAGCAACAAGATTTACCTTGCCATCCTTTGCAGAGGCAAGAACAACAACACCCTCGCCCAATTTACTCTTCAAATCATCTCCCAAATCACGAAGACCATTCATATCCACATCATCCACAGAAGTAGCCAAGAGTTTCACTCCCTTAATCTCTACCACTGCATCCATAACATCACCAAGGGCACTCTGGGCAGCCTTAGCCTTTAATGACTCATTTTCACTCTGGAGCTCCTTCACCTCAGCCATCAACTTCTCTAACCGCTCGGTAAGGTTTGCGGGAGTTGCCTTCACAATCTTAGCTGCCTGCTGTAACTCCTTCTCAAGGTTTGCATAGTATGCAAGTACATTTTCCCCTGTAAGAGCCTCAATACGTCTCACACCGGCAGCCACACCACTCTCGGAAATAATCTTAAAGGCCATAATATCTCCTGTATTCTTCACATGTGTACCACCACAGAATTCCTTAGAGAAATCACCCATAGATACCACTCGTACTGTCTCACCGTACTTCTCGCCGAAGAGAGCCATAGCGCCTGTCTTCTTCGCCTCATCTACAGTCATAACCTGTGTATCCACATCAATATGCTCTGCAATCTTAGCATTTACCATATCCTCTACCTGCTGCAATTCCTCAGCAGTCAACGCAGAGAAATGAGAAAAGTCAAATCTTGTTCGCTCACTATCCTGAGAGGAACCAGCCTGCTCAACATGTGAACCAAGAACCTCACGAAGCGCCTTCTGCAACAAGTGAGTTGCAGAGTGATTGCTACAAATCTTAGCACGGTTTGCTGCGTCAACCTTTAATGTAACAGTATCACCTACTGCAAACATTCCCTGATCCATATGACCAACGTGGCCATACTTGCCACCTACAAGCTTGACGGTATCATCCACTACAAAACGGCCATTGGCTGTCTCAATGACACCCTTATCCCCTTGCTGTCCACCCATGGTTGCATAGAAAGGAGTCTTGGCGGTAACGATGGTTCCATTTTCACCTTCTGCAATTTCTGCAGCCAACTCGCTTACCACTTCGTCACCCTCTTCTTTTGCAGTAGCGATAACGGTAATGGAAGACGCATCCTCTAATCTGTCATAACCAACAAACTCTGTGGTAATGGCAGCATCTACCTGCTCGAATACCGATGCATCTGCTCCCATATAGTTCGTCACTTTACGAGCTGCTCTTGCCTTCTGACGCTGTTCTTCCATACAAGCGGCAAACCCGGCCTCATCATAGGAAAATCCCTTCTCTTCCAAAATTTCAGCAGTCAAATCTACCGGGAATCCATAAGTGTCATATAATTTAAAGGTATTCTCTCCGGAGAGTTCCTTTGCACCGGACTGTTTCATCTCATCCATCATATCTCCTAAGATGGCAAGACCCTGATCGATGGTCTTATTGAACTTCTCCTCTTCCTGTGTGAGTACCTTAAAGATAAATGCCTTCTTCTCTTCTAATTCCGGATATCCATCTTTTGACTCGTTGATGACAGTCTCAGAAAGGTTTGCAAGGAACATATCAGAAATACCAAGCATTCTTCCGTGATGTGCAGCACGACGAATCAAACGGCGTAGTACATAACCACGGCCTTCGTTGGATGGCATAACACCATCGGATACAAGAAATGTTGCGGAACGAATGTGGTCTGTAATCAGACGGATGGAAATATCATCCATTGCATCTACGTGATACTCCTTACCGCAAAGTTCACATATACGGTCACGAATGGCCTTCATGGTATCAATATCAAAAACAGAATCCACATCCTGCATAACAACTGCAAGACGCTCAAGTCCCATACCGGTATCGATGTTCTTGTTTTCTAATTCTTCATAGCCACCCTTACCGTCTCCGTTAAACTGGGTAAATACGTTGTTCCACACTTCCATAAAACGATCGCACTCACAGCCAACCTTACAATCCGGGCTACCGCAGCCGTATTTCTCCCCACGGTCATAATATATCTCTGAACATGGTCCGCAAGGTCCGGCACCGTGCTCCCAGAAATTATCACAGGCTCCCGTCTCAGGGTCACGATAGAAACGGGTAATACGATCCTCTGCAATGCCAATCTTCTTATTCCAAATCTCGAAAGCCTCATCGTCCTCTCCGTAAATGGATGGATACAGACGATCTTCCTCAAGACCTAACACTTCTGTCAAAAACTCCCAGGACCAGCTGATTGCCTCTTCCTTAAAGTAATCACCAAAAGAGAAGTTACCCAACATCTCAAAAAATGTAAGGTGACGAGCTGTCTTACCTACATTCTCAATATCACCGGTACGCACACACTTCTGGCATGTGGTTACACGCTTTCTGGGTGGAATCTCCTGTCCGGTAAAGTAAGGCTTAAGAGGAGCCATGCCTGCATTGATAAGCAACAGACTGTTATCATTTTGTGGCACAAGAGAGAAACTCTTCATAGCCAAATGGTCCTTGCTCTCAAAGAACTCCAAATACTTTCTTCTTAATTCATTCACTCCAAATGTACTCAAATTATCTTCCTCCGATATCTATTCTTCTGTGCTCTCTGCATCATCCTGCTGTGCAGCCATCTTGGCGTTTTTGTTCTTCGCCAACTTGATACCAATCATAGCACCTGCAACTGCTATTGCAACTAAAATCACAAATAATAATAAATAGGATAAAAAGCTATTTAAAACAACCATTTTCTTTCCTCCTTAAAAATGGAATCCTTTTGACATTCACACTACATTATATAAAAAAGTGCCTGTCTTTTCAAGACAAGCACTCTACTTTTTACGAAAATGGAAGGGTCATCTGCACATCCTGTGATGTAGAAAGTTCTACATCATCCATCAGAAATTCTTCCGGCTGATCTGCAGCTGTGGTTGCCAGCACATCGCACCGCTCATTCTCCGGATGTCCGTCGTGACCTTTCACCCAAACAAACTGCACAAGATGTGGCTCTTTCGCCTTTAACAGAGCCTTCCACAAATCTACATTTTTCACAGGCTTCTTATCCGACTTTACCCAGCCTTTTTTTACCCAGTTGTCAATCCATCCCTGATTAAAAGCATCCACCAAATACTTGGAATCGGAATACAAAACCACTTCACAGGGACGATTTAATGCTTCTAATCCACGAATGGCAGCCAAAAGCTCCATTCGATTGTTTGTTGTTTTCTTATAGCCACAGGACAATTCCTTCTCATGGACAGTACCATCCGCGCCTACCACTTGTAGGATAGCGCCATATCCCCCCGGTCCTTCCGGGTTTCCTCTTGCCGCGCCATCTGTAAAAATATTTACACGCATATGCTATCTCCTATTTCATTCTGCCAATAACGGCATTTGCCTTGGCATAAATCTCTGATGGTTCAAATCCAATATCAAACTTGCCGGCTTCATATAACACCTTGCCATTTACCATAGTAAGGGCAACGTTTGACTTGCTGCCACTGTATACAATATTCTTAACGGTGTTATTCTCAGGCTGCATATTAGGTTGCTGTAAATCAATCATCACAATATCAGCCTTCTTGCCAACTGCCAGACGATCACAGTCATCAAGCCCCATACATTTTGCACCTGCTGTTGTTGCCATATACAAAACATCCTCAGCAGGAACACAAGCCGCGTCATTCTCCCGCACCTTTGCAAGGGCTGTGGTAAGAAACATTTCCCGGAACATATCCAGGCAGTTATTACTTGCCGGACCATCCGTACCAATGGCAAGGGCAATCCCTTCATCCAGGTATCTCTTGATGGGAGCCACACCGCTGGCAAGCTTTAAGTTAGAGGCAGGATTGGTTACTGCGGTAAGGCCACGTTTCTTGAAAATCTCAAAGTCAGCATCCTCCATATGTACGCAGTGATATCCACCGCCACCATACTGATACATTCCCAGAGAATCCGTAAGCTGGGTTGGAGTCATTCCCCAGCGCTCCTTGCACTCTTTTACTTCTAACGCTGTCTCTGCATTGTGCAAAAACACTGGCGAATGATACTTCTCAGCAAGTGAAGCTACACCCTCCATCAGCTCCTTGGAAGTTGTGTACTCTGCGTGAAAGCCTAAGATAAAGGAGGAAAGTTCTCCCATATCATTGACAATATTGTAATGTTCTTCCAACTGCTCAATGGTTCCGCCAAAGTTGTTCAGTCCTGACGTCTGTACAGTACGGAAACCGCAGTCGATAGACGCCTTGGCATTCTTTTCAGGGAAGAAATACATATCAAAATTGGATGTAACACCACTGGTCAAATATTCCATAATCCCCAAAATATCCAGCCAATAAATATCATCCTCGGTAAGCTGGCCCTCTCTTGGGAACACGGATTCATACAGCCAGCTCTGCAGCGGCAAATCATCTGCAAAGGAGCGAAGAAATGTCATAGCTGTATGTGTATGAGCATTCTTAAATCCGGGCATCAACAAATTGCCCTTAGCATCAATCTGCCTATCCCACTTCTCTTCCTTATTCTCCTTGCCCTGACCAATATAGGCAATCAGATTATCTTTTGTCCAAAGTTCGCCTTCTACAACCTCAAACTTCTCCTCTTCATTCAAGGTCAAAATCTTGGCATTATAAAATCTTATTTTCATCTTATACTCCTTTTTCCGTTGTGCGTCGGAAGCACTTTTATTCGCAGGGCACGCTTGCGCGAATCGCCCCGCCAATAAAAATGCTTCCGACGCACAACCTAATTTGTGTTAAATCGCTTCATGTATGTTTTTAATGGTGGTATTCACCAGAGCGGTGAACTCCCGTGCCACACTTTTACCGGCCTCGATAACCTCTTCCTCAGTGAGTGGAGTTGGTGAGATGCCGGCGGCAAGATTGGCAATGCAGGAGATGCCAACAATGCGCATGCCCATATGATTAGCTGCAATAGCTTCACAGGCGGTACTCATACCAACAGCGTCAGCACCTAACGTGCGAAACATTGCGATTTCTTCCGGAGATTCGTAATTGGGACCAGGGGTCTGAACGTAGACGCCTTCTTTGATGGACATATCAAGTTCACAGGCACTTTTTCGAACAATCTGTGCCAAATCCCTGTCATAAATCTCACTCATATCCGGGAAACGTACTCCCAGTTCCGGAATGTTGGCTCCCCGAAGAGGTGATGGCAAAAAAGTTGAGATTTGACCTGTGATTAACATTAAATCCCCTGCATGGAATCCCTGTTTGATTCCACCGGAGGCATTTGTCAAAAACAACACCTTTGCTCCCATCATTTTCATCAATCGAATTGGCAATACCACGTCCGACATATCATAGCCTTCATAGTAGTGCACTCTTCCCTGCATAGCCACCACTGGAATATCATTCACATACCCAAAGACAAAACGTCCCACGTGACCTGGTGCAGTAGACACTGGGAAACCATCAATAGACTTATAATCAATGGTTCCTTCTATCTTCATCTGAGACGCATAGTCACCTAACCCTGAACCAAGCACTAACGCAATTTCCGGCTCAAAAGGAATCTGATTCTTGACACTCTCATAACAGCCACATAACTTCTCATATACTGGATTCATAAATCATCCGTCCTTTCTTCACAACTACATAAATTATAGTTGCTTTCGCCACTTTTGGCAATACAAAAGGACACACCCTAAAGGTGTGTCCTTCCTTAAAACGTATAAATAATCTAAGAATATTAATCAGCTTTTCTAGCCATAGCAAGTTCGAAGTCTCTTGTTCCAACCCAAATTTCGTTCTTGTATGGGTTCTTCTTCTGCTCGATAGATCTCTTGATGATAACAGAGATGCAGACAACGTTAGCAACCAAAGCAAGAATTGCAACAACACCCTGAGCTGTAGGGTTAGCTGTAATACCGAAGCTTGCGATTGCCTCGTTAGCTGTGTTAACGCCACTGTTGTAAACATCAATAGCTGTCTGATAAAGATCCATTGCAGTTACGCCGTTGGCCTGTGCTCCGCCATATACAGAAGGCAATACAGAGAATGTATCACTCAACTGGAACAATGGGAATACCTGAGCAAACATACACCAGATAGCTAATGTATTAGCACGGTTCTGGATCCAACCGCCCTTGTTCCACAATGCGTTTGCAAAGGTAGGAGCAAGAAGCAAAGCAACACCACAGTACCATGTGTGTGTAGGCAAGTTAGCATATGTATACTGGAAGTTCCAAATGTCGTAAGCTACGATGAACCAAACGGTCATATCCGGCCACAACATATCTGATGTGTTCTTATCCTTTGATGAGTAGATTCCCCACCAACCTGTCATACAGAAGATGTTGATCAGACCTGCGATAGCGTTTACTACATTCCACCATCCACCGTAAAGGAATACACCTTCTTTAGATGCCCACCAAGCACCAGAAAGATCACCTGTTACAGCGAAAGCATTCACTGCAGACTCAAGGTCAGATACAACTGCGATTAAGATGTTAATACTAACGATTAACCATGGGAATGGCTTGAACCACTCCTTAGCACCGATGCCCCACTTGTACTTAATCATCATGAAGCCCACACATCCGATATCTGCCGCATAGAGTTTGAAGTAATGGAACCATCCGTCCATATACATCATGGTCTGTGACTCTGCACCGCCGAACAATCCACAATGGATACCGATAAAGTAACCTGTTAAAATAAGTGGAATGATAACGAAGATTAAGATTCCACCTGCCTTGGTACGACGACCAATCTCATTCATAATGATGAGTCCGGCAAATACTAACACCCAACCCAACAACTGAGTTGCGGAAGTACTGCCATAAATCTGAAATAACATATCTCTTCCTCCCTTATAGATGTTATTTATACGTTGTTTGAGAAAACTCTCAAATCGACTTTATTCTAGCACCAAAAATTGTAAGTTTCAATAGTTTTCCGGCAAGTTGTCATTTTTTTAACAGGGAATTTTATGTTAATACACACTATTTAAATTATGATGCAAATCAAGCCACCATTATTGTCGTTTACGATTTTTTGCATGGTGTCCTGAAGCTTCATCTGACACTCATCATCCATCATAGCAATCTTGCTTCGCATACCATCTTCCATCAATTCCCCTACAGATTTTCCAAAGATATTTGTCTCAAACACCCCCTCTTTTGTCTTTTGTCCTTCCTTAATATATGTAATCAAATCCTGAGCCTGTTGCTCGCTGCCCACAATGGGTGCAATCTCCGTCTCAATGTTTGCGCGAATCATATGGATAGATGGAGAGAGGGCTTTCATCTTCACTCCAAACTTATTCCCGTGACGAATTAGTACCGGGTCCTCCATAGTGATGTCTGACAGACTGGGCGTCACCACACCATACCCTTTTTGTTCCACAGCAAGAAGGGCATCCGCCACCTTCTCGTGGGATTGTCGCAAAGCGGAAAGTTTCTGAACAAAGGCCAACAACTGATACTCTCCCCCTATGGGGACTCCTGCCAACCGGGAAATATTGTCGTAGTAATATTTGTCTTCCAAGGTCATGACAATGTCAATATTACCCGTAGACAAATCAACCCCGGTGAGTTCTGTTTTCTGAATGTAGTCCTCCGGCAGCGAGAAGTCGATATCAAAAACGTCCCGCACCTTATCGGTACTCTCCAAAATTTTTCTGGCGTAATTTGCAATACTTTGCTTAATCTCGTTGTTGGCATCCAACATCTCCACCCATTTGGGAATAGAAAAGGATATTCCACTTACGGGGAATTCATATAACACTTTTTTCAGAATTTCATCGATATCTCGCCGATTCATTTGTTGGCAATTCACCGGCACCACGCTACAGCCATAGGTCTTTTCCATCTGATTGACCAGATTTATGGTATCTCCACTGGCGGGATAACTTGTATTCAGGAGCACCACATACGGCTTCCCAATCTGCTTTAGGGCAGCAATGGTCTCTGTCTCCGCCGAGATGTACGCCTCCCGATCCAGTTCCCCAAAGGTACCGTCACAGGTAACAACAATACCGATGGTAGCATGGTCTTTGATGACTTTCTCTGTTCCGATGGCTGCCGCCTTGGCAAAAGGAATCTCATGGTCAAACCAAGGTGTCTTCACCATGCGTTCCTTATCCCCTTCCATAGAACCCTTGGCTCCCTCTATCAAAAACCCTACGCAGTCAATGAGCCGAACCTTACACACCAAGTCATTATCCAGTGTAATCTCCACATGCTCCTTGGGAACGAACTTCGGCTCTGTGGTCATAATGGTTCGCCCCTGGGCGGACTGAGGCAATTCATCCACGGTTCTCATCTTGCTGTGTTCATCTGTCATATGAGGCAATACCATTTGCTCCATAAATCGTTTGATAAAGGTGGATTTTCCTGTTCGCACGGGTCCCACCACTCCCAGATAAATTTCACCATTGGTACGATTCTGAATGTCACTATATAAAGAATACTTTGTCTCGCCCATAAAAAAACGCCCTTCCCATAATTTGTCTAATTCAATATATGGGAAAGAGCGTATATTTATGATTGTGTCATGTAATTATTCTTGCCATTTTCTTTCACTTGGTATAAGACCTCATCCGCCCGGGAGAAAATATCCCGATATGTCTCTGATGCACTGCTGCTCCCCTCGTTTGTGCCTTTCACCGCAATACCAATGCTGCAAGAAAAAGGTCTGGTGCCGTCTTTTGCAGTAATCATTCTGGTCTTATTGAGAATTCTCTCTGCATGAGCCTCTGCCTCCTGAGGACCACAGTCCTTTAAGAATAAAAAGAATTCGTCACCACCAATACGCCCTGCGATGTGTTCTTCACCGGCCTCGCTTTTTAAAATACGGCCGAAACTTCGCAAAACGGCGTCTCCCGCCTGATGACCATAAGTATCATTTACAAATTTGAAATTGTCAAAATCTAAAATCATCATGGCACATGGTCGATTGGTCTTGGTGTGAAGATAATTCTTACACAAAAACTCTGTACTGGCCTTGTTGTAGAGTCCTGTCAGGGTATCAACCATTCCCATGCGCTTAATATGCTGTCTGGTATCATTCTCACGCATACGCTGGGTATAGAGAATCTTTGCCAGAAAGGCTCCCATCAAAATTGCCAACAAAGAGCTGCAACAATCCACTGCAAACACTCCCGGATCCTTAAAAATAAAAGCAATCACCAGATAGACTCCCATCTCCGCCGTCAAGAGTATAATTCCATAATATAATTCAAAGACAAAAGTTGCCGCAAAGCCCATGGCAATTGGTGCTAAATATACAGCCGGCTGATTCATCTCTACCGGAACGATACTCATAATGCCAACAAAAAGCATTGCATATAACTGGAAGAAGGTGCACGCACCTTTCACTTCCTTCCAGTTCCTTCTTTGATTACTATTGTAGCGAAGCAAAGTCAAAACCAACAATACAATCTGAACTGACGTTGCCGCAGTATAAAGTGCGGTTACATTCCACGCGCGAAACACCGTAAGAGACGCCACCAAATAACTGGCTAACACAGCTGTATAGAAGATATTAAGAATTACCAGCGTCTTCTGATTACTTCGCGTCACTTCCTTCTTATTGTCCGTTATGTAGCGCAAGCTACCATTCTGTACTTCTTTAAAACTTGCCATTTCTCCCCCAAAAAATCATTGCCTCTTTGCATCAAACCATCGGCATACGCAAAGCATCCGGCAATGCCATAAACGTCACTTCCCTCAGATCTCCACAGTCCTCACCGTCTGCATGGACAACCATCGGCTTATCAAATGTAACTTTTATTTCGGTGGCATCCACCACATCAAATCCCTTAATATTCTCATGCTTCCCCGCTAAAAGAAAGGGAAAGCAAAACAGACAAAGAAGTCTTGGAATTCCATAAACACAACATACGGATAGCTTTCCGTCTGTTGCAGACGCCTTAGGCGCCATGGGAACACCGCCACCTTCCCACGGAAAATTCATAGCAGCACTGAAAATTGCCTTTGGCATAGAAAGACTTCTACCATCATTTGTCACAACGTTTGCATTGACAAAGGGCGCCCCAAACAGTGACGATATGGTCAAAAAGCCATAGGTTAAACTGCCAAGATGAAGATGATTCAGAAACACCTTCAGTTTGGATGTCAGTGCACGACGGCATACCATAGCGTCAATACCTGCACCGGCACTGATGCAAAACCTGCGACTTCCTCCTTCCCAGCTGACACATCCCAAATCAATAGCATGCTCCCCGGTGCTATCTAACATGCGAATCAAAATCTCTTCCGGTTCTCCTTCCAGATGTAGGCCTTTCGCAAAATCATTGGCTGAGCCCAAAGGAATATAGCCAAAGACCACCTTGGACAAGTCGCGAATACCATTCAACACTTCATTGACGGTGCCATCCCCACCACAGGTAATCAGGTACACATCCTCATCCCCTTGTGTAAGAGATGCTGCCAAATCTGTGGCGTGACCTGCATATTCTGTAATGTGAGCTTGATATGACACATTGCGAGACCACAAAATATTCTCTAAATTCTCCCATATATGTACTGCCTTACCGGTCCTTGAATGTGTATTTACAATAAATTGATATGTTTTATCCATGGTAATCACCGCTCTATACAATATTAGATTTAGTATAACACAATTGCTTTGGAATTTGAAATATTTTCTAAGAAATGATACATTATTTTAAGGTGAGATTATGGAAAAGAAAAAAATACTAAAGCATAAGATTAAACACAACTTCAAAAGAGGCTATACCACCTCCAAATGGGTGGGTATGGCTATCATCATTGGCGTAATTGTAGGCTTTATCAGCGGAGTGTTTGGATACTTTTTACAAGAAGTTACCGCTCTTCGTCTAGCTCACGGTGAGCTATTGCTGCTCCTTCCTGTGGGAAGTGTAATCATTGTGGGAATGTACAAACTGGTATTAAAGCAGAAAGATCCCGGAACCAACCTGGTGTTATCTGCCATCCATTCGGATGACCACTTACCCCTTCGTATGGCTCCACTGATTTTTATTTCCACCATCCTTACACATTTGGTGGGTGGTTCTGCCGGACGAGAAGGTGCCGCCCTTCAGCTTGGTGGCAGTATCGGTAATGCCATGAGCCGATTTTTAAAATCGGAGCAAAAAGAAGACAGAAACATTATGATTATGTGTGGTATGAGCGCCGCATTCTCTGCACTCTTTGGAACACCAATTGCCGCTGCTGTCTTTTCTATGGAAGTTGTCAGTGTGGGCATTATGCATTATGCAGCACTTTTGCCCTGCGCCATTTCTTCGCTCATTGCCAGGATAATTGCCAAATATTTCTTTGGTATCAGTGCTCCGGCATACGACATCTTAAAAACCCCTGCCTTTGGACTTCTCTCGGCCATGGAGATTTCCCTATTGGCCATCCTCTGCGGATTGGTAAGCATCCTGTTTTGTATCGTGTTAAGGCAAGTGGGAAGACTGTATCAAAAGTACCTCAAAAGCCCCTATTTGCGAGCTTTTGTAGGTGGTAGTATCGTTCTGGCACTGACCATTTTCGTGGGCAATCAGACCTATAACGGCACCGGTACTGCCATGATTCAGAAGTGTATTGACGGAGAAATCAGTTCCGCTGCATTTGCCATCAAAATCATCTTCACAGCCCTCACCTTGGGATGTGGTTATAAGGGTGGCGAAATTGTACCCACCTTTTTCATTGGTGCATCCTTCGGCTGTATGTTTGGCAACTTGATAGGATTCTCTCCATCACTGTGCGCAGCGGTGGGTATGGGCGCTCTGTTTTGCGGCGTCACCAACTGTCCCATCACTTCGCTGTTAGTCTGCTTTGAACTCTTTGGTTTTGAAGCAACACCATTCTTCCTTTTGGCTATCGGCTTCAGTTACACCGTATCCGGATACTACGGTCTCTACAGTAGTCAGAAGATCGTATATTCCAAATATCAGTCAAATTACATAGATAAACAAGTTAGATAATATTGTGCAAAAATTAGGGACAGGCGAGCCACTGAAGGGACAGGTGGCATCGCCTGTCCTCTTTTTTTATCATCTAGGAAAAGAATTTCTCCTTCACTTCCTCTACCGGCATCTCTTCTCCTGTGTATAGGTTAAATGCGTATGCACCCTGCCACAGCAACATACCCTTACCGCCTACCGTTTTGCAACCTGCTTCTGCAGCCTCTCGCAAAAGTTTTGTCTCAACCGGATTGTATACAACATCACAAACCACCAAGTCTTTGTGGAAAGCACTGACATCTTTTACCACGCTCTGATCATCCATAGGCTTCATGCCCACGATGGTACCGTTGACAAAAATATCTGAAGTAGCCATCTCCTCTTTCATCTTATCCATATCATCAATGTCAAACACATTGACAACAAGCCCTGAAATTTCCTTCATCAATGTTTCTGCTGTATGTACCGTCCGCTCAAAGAAAGAATCCTTCTTGTTAAAAATTGAAATCTCACGAACACCATCCAGAGCACACTGTACCTGAATGGCTGTGGCAGCACCGCCACCTCCGCAGATGGTCATCTTCTTTCCCATAATCTCAATTCCGTGGTCCTTCAGATTACCTACAAAGCCCACTCCGTCAGTATTGTGGCCAATCAATTTGCCATCCTGATTAACAATGGTATTGACAGCGCCCATAATACGGGCTGCATCAGAGAGCTCGTCCATATATTTGGCAGTTTCCACCTTACACGGCATAGTAACATTCATACCACCCATATCAAATGTTCTCATGGCGGCAATAGCATCCTTGGTATGCTCTACGTCTACATCAAATGCAACGTAAACACTGTCAATTCCCTTTGCTGCAAAGCTATAATTGTACATAGCCGGTGAACCGGAATGTCCCACCGGTGATCCAATAAGTGCGTATAATTTTGTCTTTCCTGAAATTCTTCCTTCCATGGTCTTCATCCTTCTTTCTATCTGTTACTGGCCTGCTTTCGCTATGATTTCCTCACAAATCTCAAAAGCACTCTTGCCATCTGTCTCAATAATAATATCTGCTGCAGCCTGATATTTCTCCCAGCGCTGCTCCATCAAATGAGCAATATAATCCACATTCTTGTTATTCTCCAAGAGCGGTCTGTCATGGTTGTCCTTCACTCTCTCTAAAATGGTCTCCGGCTTAGCGGTGAGAAGTATTACTTTACCATTCTTCTTCATCTCCCGCACATTGACTTCCCGCATAGGAACACCGCCTCCGCAGGAAATAATAACATTCTTCTTAGACTGCATCTCAATCAAAAGATTCGTCTCCAAATCCCTAAAATACGGTTCTCCATAAGTATCAAAAATCTCCGGAATACTCATGCCTTCTCTCTCGGCAATCAGCTGGTCCATCTCCACTACGTCCATGGCAAAAAGATTGCTGAGGGCTTTGGCTATTGTAGACTTTCCACACCCCATAAACCCAATCAAAACAATATTAAACCCAAAGGGAACATATTTACCTGACATCGTTAACTCCTTTTGTAAAATCACACTTCAACACTTTAAAGTTGTACATTGAGTTATTATAACAAAAGCATTGTACTTATACAACCTTATTTCAAATAATATCACAGCATTTTCTCCCCATTGGGAAATCTACATGATTGTACTTGCCATTCTATGAATATTCTGTATTATTATATCCATAGAAGAAACACACAAATATGCAAAAGCGCAAAAGGAAAGGATACCATAAATGAAGCCCGTCATAATCAGAAATCTAAAAATCGGTCAGGGAATGCCCAAAATATGTGTTCCCATCACAGGTGTAAAAAAAGATGACATCATCGCTGATGCTAAAGCTCTAAAATGCCTTCCGGCAGATATGGTAGAGTGGCGGGTTGATTGGTTTGAACATGCATATAATATCAACCAAATCCTCTCTGTATTACAAGAGTTGCGTGTTGTTTTAGAAGAGTTACCTCTTTTAATGACATTCCGTACTTCCAATGAAGGCGGAGAGAAAACAATCACTCCGGAAGAATACGCCAGTATCAATATCTCAGCTATTACATCCGGATGCATTGATATGGTCGACGTGGAGGCCTTTTCGGAGAAAAAAAGTGTCACCGAAATCATTGATGCCGCACATGCAAACCACGTAAAGGTCATTGCATCCAACCATGATTTCTACACAACTCCATCCAAGGAAGAGATTATTGCAAGACTCCGAAAAATGCAAGATATGAATGCCGACATTGCAAAGATTGCAGTAATGCCTCAATGCAAAGAGGATGTTATCACGCTCCTTGCCGCCACAGAGGAAATGCATTCCCATTACGCCCGCTGTCCCATCGTTACAATGTCTATGGGAAAGTTGGGGGCCATCAGTCGACTCTGCGGAGAATTCTTTGGTTCCGCAATAACCTTTGGTATTGCTCATAAGTCATCCGCGCCGGGCCAAATTGAAGCGAATGCATTACATCACATCTTACACCACATGCACGACAACGAAATATGTGATTAAAAAGAGGTTCTCTTCCACACGGATGAGAACCTCTTATTTCATCTGAAATTACGCTTCTGTTGTCTGCTCTTTCACTTCTTCCATAAAGTAAAGTCTGGATGCATAATCCGGGAAGTGGCGAACCTGGTCACTATATCCTGTTCCAACAAATCCCTGTTTTAATTTCACACCCTCGTACATAAGCTCATCACCGCCACAGATGACATCCTCTGTCTCTCCGTCCATCTTAATGAACTTAGCAAGTGTGTTATGTACCAGAGAGTCTTGCTTAATGTGGAATGGTGCCACCGTATTTACCAAATCGCCAAACTCCTTGATATTGAACTTTCTCTCCTGGCCTATGAAGTGATATTTCTTATTGGGATCAAGTCCCTTAGCAGAGAATCTTGTAAACATAAAGTTTGGCTGAACCTCTCTTTGCATAATCATACCGATGGCCTTGGTCTTGTCCTTGGACACCACTGTCCACTGGTACTGGTTGCCGGCGGCTACCCGGTAGAAGTCACCCCACTGCCATACATCTCTGTACTGCTTATATACTTCTATCTGCTTCTTAATCTTTTCTAGATCTTCCTTAGAAGCATCGCAAAGATTACACTCATAACCAAGCACACCAAAGGATGCCACAGCAAAGCGAGACTCAATTGGTGTCACACGAAGTGTCTGATGGTTCGGGCAAGAAGATACATGGGCAGATACCACTGACATTGGATATCCATAGCTATAACCATCCTGAATGGTCAGTCTGCTGACAGCATCCGTATTGTCACTAGCCCAAATCTGTGGGAAATAGCAAAGCATACCAAGGTCGAAACGATTTCCGCCGGATGCACATCCCTCAAATAAAATCTCCGGAAAACTCTCCGTTAAATTCTTAGCCAACTGATATACACCCATAATGTATCGATGGGCAACTTCACCCTGTCTGTCCTTAGCAAGGTACTGAGAATAGCAATCAGAGAAAATTCTGTTCATGTCCCACTTTACATAAGCGATATTAGCGCTGGATAAGATATTCTTCATCTGCTCTGTCATGTAAGCAACCACTTCCGGATTGGCAAAATCAAGTACGCGCTGGTTACGTCCCTCTGAGTGATCCATACCCGGAATCTCCATACTCCATTCCGGATGGGCGCGGTACAGATCGCTGTCCACATTTACCATCTCAGGCTCAATCCAGATACCAAAGTCAAGTCCAAGGTCGTTCACCTTCTTGCAAAGTCCTTCTAAGCCATTAGGAAGCTTCTTTTTATTCGGTGTCCAGTCGCCCAAGGCTCTCTTGTCATCATTTCTCTCACCAAACCATCCGTCGTCCATAACAAAGAGTTCAACGCCTACATCCTTGCCAGCCTTTGCCAGCTTCAAAAGACTGCTCTCCGAAATATCAAAATATGCAGCTTCCCAGCTGTTGAGTAGCACCGGACGAGTCTTTTTCTTCCATGTACCACGAACAACGTGCTCACGTACAAATTCGTGCATATGAGCGCTGAGTCCTGCGTATCCTCTATGAGAAAATGTCATCACTGCCTCAGGTGATTCAAAGGTTTCTCCCGGTTCCAAACGAAAAGCAAATCCATTGGGATTGATACCGGTGACAACTCTTGTCTTCTCAAAAGAGTTGACTTCCACTGCCTCGTAGTGGTTACCGCTATATACTAAGTTAATTCCATAACAGTCACCGATTTCCTCTGAGGTATCGTCCTGTCCCAACATAAAGAATGGGTTGCTTCTGTTTGATGAGCCACCTGTGTAGGATGCATTTACAAACTTGCCGATATTTACCTTCGTCTCGAACTTATTCATCTCTCTGGTCCAGTGACCGTTAAAGGTGGTCACAACAAAGCCGGACTGATTAAAGTCAAGCTGTGAGCTCATAAGTCTTGTTAAAGTCACAGGCTCCTTTGATGCATTCACAAACTTTGTAGAGCGAACAATGACATCGGTAGCTGCAAATACAAAGTAGTGGAGTTCCATAGTATATCCATGGTTCTTGTCCTTCATGGTAACAACAAGGTGTTCTACCTTGCCTGTCTCATCATATGTAGATGGCAACGTCTTAAGTGGCTCCTTACCGTCAAGCTGCTCTGCCTTTTCAAAGACAAAGTCTGTAGTTGCACTGCCATCTGCCGCAATTACCTCCACAAAAGGCTCTCTAATATCTCCCTTGCCATAACCGGAGGTCTCAAGGCACATATCCTCCAAGGTAAAGTTCAAATGATCCTGATCGTAGGCCACGGTATTACCTGGTGCGAACGCATGCTGTTCCACCAAAGTATCCGGATTCTCAACAGAAATCCGTCTGCCATAGTAAAGATGCTCTAGCTGACCTGTCTCCATTACTCGAAATGCATAAGTGGTGTTGTCTGTGTGCAACACATAAGAATTATCACGAATCTGTATCATGTCTTTTCCCCCGTATTAATGTTAAAATAATCCATTCCCATTATACCTTGTCTAGCGCTAGAAATAAAGAAATTTCGATATAATATTTATGGGTTTTATGATGACTTGTTCGAGCCATTAGGGACAGACCTGGGTGCCGTTAGTGACTGTCCCTAATGGCTCCATGGCACAAAAAAGGCCGGGGTCAAAAGACCCCGACCTTATATGCATACTACAAAACAATTATGCTCTCTTGCTGTTCAATTCCTCTGTAATCTCTTCCAACTTCTCGTCTGTCAATACATAGTTTTTCTTGTAAACGATGTATCCAATGATAAGAACAACAATTGGAATGATTGTCATACAACCACGAAGACCTAAACGCTGTCCAGCATCAAGGGTTGAAAGAACACCCTCTTCATCCTTCTGGATGTGGAATACAGTAAGTACAACAGACGCAATCAAAGCAGAGATACCTGATGCCAACTTAACAACGAATGTCTGCATTGAGAAGATAACTGACTCGTCTCTACGGCCATTCTTCAACTCACCGTAATCTACTGTATTTGCAAGGAAGATTGTAATTACTACATTCAACATACCGATAGCTGACATAATAAGAAATGCAGGAATCAAAAGAATGTACACATTGCTTGTTCCACTTGCTGAAATAATAAGGATGATAACATAACCAACCAGAGCCATTACAAAACTTGTTGTAAAAATCTTCATAGTGTTCATAAACTTACGAAGAAGTGGGAACATAAGCATCATAGCTAAAATCTGGAATCCACCTCCACATGTGTTAAACAAAGTGTAATTTCCCTGCCAAGCTTCTGGGCTGAAATCATACTTAAAGAAATATATCAACAGGTTCTGTGTAATGTAAAGTGCTGTGTTAATCATAACAATAGCCACAACGATTGTCATAGCCTGATCGTTTGCAATCAAAGCCTTGAACATATCTCCTACAGATACAGACTCCATCTCAACAGTAGACTTCTCTTTTACAACAGCACATGTTACTGTGATAAATACTATGAAAAGAACTGCTACGCCAAGTCCAAAAAACTTAAAGCCTGTAAGTTCATCATCAGAGCCTGAACCAAAGGCATTACCAAGAGCAGCTACAGTCATAACAGTAATGATAGAAATGATAGCAGAACCAACACCGGCGCAAGAACGAGCCAATGCTGAAAGTCCTTCTCTTTCCTTACCACTCTCTGTGAAAGCAGGGATCATTGACCAGTAAGGAATATCCATCATTGTGTATGTAACACCCCAAAGGATATATGTTACAGCAGCATATGCTACCAAACCACTACCGTTTAATGAAGGTGGTGCAGCAAACATTAAGTACAGCACAACTGCATTCATAAGCGTACCAATAAACAACCAAGGTCTAAATTTACCCCATTTTGTCTTAGTCTTAGCAACCAAAACACCCATGATAGGATCGTTAAATGCATCAAACACACGAGCAGCCATCAAGATAATACCCATTGCAATAGCACTTACGCCCAAGATATCCTGATAGTAGTACAGGATGTATGATGCTGAGAACATGTAAACCATATCCTTTCCAACAGCACCAAGACCATAGGCGAACTTCTCTCTGCCCGAAAGCTTTTTCTTTGTTTCCATTCTTGTTTCCTCCTAAAAACCCCTCTTATTTGTTTTTATCTTTTAATCCCATGGCAATTTCTACCACTTTATAAGCACCATCGTATAAACCGATGGACTTGTTCAACTTAATACTGTCACACATCTCTCCAAGCAACTGATCGTCCTTCATAAACAAATCAATCATCTGCAGTGTGTGTGGAATATCACGGCACTCTAAGGTTCCGTCTCCCATTTCTGCAGCATGAATTGCTCCCCACATCTCATGCTTTCCTACACGCTTGATGAAAAGCTTTGGCACCGGATAGAATGCTAATTCACTAGGCTTTGTAACAAGCACATCGCAGCTTCTCATCAAAAGATTTGTACAGTAAACTGCTTCAAAGATATTGCCATGATAGAACCCATGAATGCCGGTTACATCACCTGTGATTGCCTCTTCAGCAAACTTAGTAGTCTTATCAAACTCATCAAAATGTTCTGTAGATACAGACTTCATCTCCGGAATTTCATTTAAGAGATAATCCCAAACTACCTTATAGTCACCAATGTTGACATACAAAGCTGCTTTATTTTCCTTAATCATTGGAAGCAGATACTTGATGATTGCAGCAAAGATTTCTCTCTGTGCACCTGCGCCACCGATAGTAAGCAAGAATCTCATTGGCTTACCATTGGCTTTTCTAGCCATTCTTGCATCACAGTCTGCCTCGATATTAGAAACAAGCTCGTGATCGATGTAGTGGCCTGTGTAAATCAATGCGTCGTTTGGCATTTCCTTACAAACCTTATCCTTGTTCATACCGTTACAGATACGGTATCCCATGTAAGCATTTTTACACTGGATGGTGTGAACACTTCCCTCTGAGAAATGAAGGGCCATTGGCCAGTTATCCGGAATTGCATTGACCACGTTCTTCATTCCCGCATGGATTGCTGCCTGTGCCGGCCATACATGTGTTCCAATCACAGGAATATCCTTCGGAACGTTGCGATATACAGGAGCCATAAGCTCTGCATTCTTCTGATCAGATGCATTGTAAGACAAAGCACGGAAACCTTCGTAGTTCATTGGCTCCCAAACAAGCTTATTGAAAAGTGCATTCTTTGATAAACGCGACCCCAGCGAATACAAATCGTTCTGTGCGCTGATAACCTTGGTACATGTGGTCTGTGGATATCCGTTCAAATCCATCCAATATGGTGTGTATCCCATAGCCTTTGCCGCAGATGCCATAGCCATAGAAATACGATAGTGACCAAACCCCATTCGGATATTTCCCACGATAATACCCTTCTCATGATCGAATTCCTCAGAACCTTCACCCTCTTTTAAGAGAATGTCATATACTCCAAGAGAATCTCCAATATGTTCATTCTTCTGAATGTATACAGGATAATCCACATTAGAATCATCTCCGAACTTCTTAGCATACTTTTTCTTAGACTTTACAGCCTTCTTGTATACCTTGTCGCTCATCTCGTTACCAAAAATCACTTTGGACTTGTCAACCATTTATACTTCCTCCCTCATTTCATTGCAGATTACCTGCATATTAATTGCAACAGGTTCCATACCTGCGCATCGAAGTGTTACCTTCGCTTCGCCTGGAGTTCCTGTAGACTTCACATAAATACCTGTCATACCACCTCGAAGTGGCGATGCAGTTGGTCCTACAACTTCAATTGGACCTTCCACAGACACTTCCACCGGCTCTTGCATATACATAAGCTGGTTGCCATATTCGTCTGTAGCCTTGATACGGATTTCTGCCACATCGTATGTGATATTTTCCACTAACTGTGTATGACTGGAAGAGACTTCTAAGTGTGCCTCTGTCATCGCATCTTTTATAATAGAACGGACAACCTTACCATCCTTTACTGCATCGAAACGATACTGCTTAGACTGTCCACCCCAATCACCAACATATTTGTTGTAAAGCGGAACTGCATCATTTGGATTCATATGATAAATGAGCACCAACTGAAGCGCTGTCCACACCAACTTAGGTGTCACCTTCATACCATTGGTAGCAACGGAATTCATGCAATACTTGACAAGTTCACCCTGTCTCTTACCATATCCTTCTCCCTTGAGCATTGCATCACCGATGTAGTCATCAAGAAGTATTGGTCCATGTGCCAAATTCTTATAAGCAGAATCTTCCTGTGTATATTCCTTAATCAGAATATTGTTCTTGTACATACGAACGCTGTCTGCATTGGAAACAAGATAAGTAGCACCTCGATTACAAGCCGGATGCTCACCAATATCCATGGTTGAACTAAGTTCAAGCACCGGCTCTTCCTGTCCCTGGGCTGCATAAACAGAAGCGGCGAACTTAGGATTACGAAACATATCCATAACACCGTGATAGCAGATACGATCTCCACTACCAAAGTCCTTATGGGTATTGTAGTCAAACATACACCAGCCAAAGCTTCCTGCAATATCCTCCTGGCCTGCCACTGCGTCCAAAACGTTGGCATGACGGATCAGATGCTCTCTTCGGTGTTCTTCCCAATCAAAGGCTTTGGTGGGATACATATGGCCGTTGTACTCAGAAATCAAATAGCCCTTCTCCACATCAGAGGTAACCTTTTCCTTTGGCTCACAGCCCGGATTATCACCGCTGTGAACAAAGTCATTATATGTATATACATCCTCTAAAAGATTGCTCTTCTTAATGCAACGCACACCACCGGTGGCTCTGGTGTCATCCAATTTATGGGCCATTGCATTGGTCCTTTCATAGAAGGCATCATTGTCCAGAGACTCGTTAATGCGAACTCCCCAAAGAATGATAGATGGATGATTGCGATACTGCATCACCATCTCTTTGACATTTTCCACAGCCTTATCCTGCCATTCCTCGTCGCCAATATGCTGCCATCCCGGTATCTCCGTGAAAACCAAAAGACCCTGACGATCACACTCGTCAATAAAGTAATGGGACTGAGGGTAGTGAGAAGTACGAACAGCATTGAGTGCCAACTCTCTCTTCAAAATCTTGGCATCAAAGCGCTGCATAGATTCCGGCATTGCATATCCCACATAAGCATAACTCTGGTGGCGATTCAAACCTCGTATCTTTAACTTTCTACCATTTAAATAGAAACCATCTTTTTTGAAGATTGCCTCTCTAAACCCAATGGATACTGTTTTCTCGTCCACAACTTCGTCCTCATACAATATCTGGGTTGTCACATCATATACCACCGGGCTTTCCACATCCCAAGGTTTCACATCCTTGACAATCGCTGAAAAAGATGTGCTTGCCTGAGGGGATTCCACAACAGCAAGGCCATCAATGTACTGGCGTACACCAAGTTTTCCGGACGCCATGGCCTCGCAAGCCTCCGGCGAATACGTAATTTCTGTAGAAAGCACACCTGTGACAAGCATATTCGCAATTTCTTCCGGACTCTTGCCCTGAGTAGAAATACTCTGCTGGAAGAAAGGTTTCAAGAAAACATCTTCCATATAAATTGGATTTTTGATATCAAGGTATACATCTCTGTAAATTCCACCATATGTCATATAATCGATAACAAATCCAAACGGTGGCTGATGCAAATCTTCGTTAGAGTCTACTTTGACAGTAAGAAGGTTCTCCTGTCCAAATCTAAGTGCGCCGGATAAATCAACGGTAAATGCTGTATAGCCATTTTCGTGACTGCAAAGATGTGTACCATTCAAGTATACATCTGCTTTATGTCCTACAGCCTCAAATGTAAGGAGCACCACCTGATTCTTCCAAGAGTCCTCCGGAACAATCACACGCTGGTAGCAACTTACCATCTGATAAATGTGTTCATCAAAATAATGAAACGGCGTTTCCTTGCATGTATGCGGAAGGGATACCTTTATGGCATTCTCGCATGCCATAGGCTGTGCAATCATTTCCTCTGTAAATGTCTCACAAAAATCCCATTCTTTCATTAGGTAGATTCTTTTATTCATACCATCCTCCAAAAAATTACTTTTGTACAATTCCATCAACCATAATGTTGACCAGTTGATCTAACGCTTTCATATAAGGAATTCCTGTCTGTTCCAGTTCATCTCCCATCAAAAACCTCTCAACAGCTGCTTCAAAGGCCAACTGGAATACGCGATAATCAACATCTCGAAAAACGCCTTCTGCAACTCCCTGTTCAATCAAACTAAGAGTCATCTCCCATCCGCTCTCCAAACGCTGGCGTACTCTTTCATAAACCTCTGGATATTTGCCTTCTAGCGCATAGAACTGCGTAAAATCGAAATTGCTGTAACTCTCAGGCATCACCCCAAGTATCTTGCGAAACTTTTGCGGAAGTGTCAAATTCTTCTCCTGCAATACTGCAGCTTCACTTTCCTTAATAATATCAAAAACATAATCCACCATTGCAATCATTAGAGAACTCTTATCTCTAAAAACAGTGTAAATTGTCTTCTTGCTCATTCCCAATTCGGATGCCAAATCATCCATTGTGAATTTGATTCCCTGCCTCTCTACAACGCTTAATGCACCCTCAACAATTCTTTTCTCCATATCGTATATCTTCTCCCATCTTTTCCAAAAATAAAAACCAGAAAACTAGAATGCGTTTTGTCGTTTCCTCTATTGTAACATCCAGTTTCCACATCAGCAACACAGCATATATAACAAAAAATTCACATTGTTCTTGTGCAAAAATTTATTTTCCACTTCACTTTTATAAAAATCTGCCAAAAAACTCTCTCCATGCATCTCAGTTTCCTCTCCTGATTCTATGTTTAATTGTTATTATGCACATATAAATGATTGTTTTATTGTGCACATTTGCCACACCGTTTTTCCTTCCTTTTAGTTGTTCTGTTGCAAAAGCTCTCATTTCTTGTATATTTTACACAAATTTTATATCATTTCTTTGTTGACAATCACGACATCCGGTGATATGATGTACCCGTAAAGAACAAGAGGAGGTACAAAAAATGTTCGATGAAAATTTATCTTATTCCATTTACAGTGTAGTAGCAGATTATGAGCGCTATGTAGCAGCACAGAAGGAGCAGGGCAAAGAAGCCGTTTCCCTCATCAAGTATGCTTTCGGTAAATTCTAATTTACTCCAAGCATACAACCAAAATAACAAAGGAGGAATGAAACATGATGAAATCAGAACATTATGGATTATCATTAGCAGAATATGAAAGATACATCTTCGCACAGGTGGCAAAGAGAGAAAAAGCAGTTGGTTATTTCAAATTTGCTTTGGGATGCTATTAAAAAGGTTCAGACGCATAACGGTCTGAACCTTTTCTTTTTCTATATTTTATTACCAACGAATCTACAATTCCCGAACTTGTCTTCTTTAGAGTGCTGCAATAAATCTGCGGAACTCTTCCAGACCTTTCTCGTCGCACTTAAATACGCCGGCATCTTCCAGAACCTGACAGAACACCTTGCCAACTTCCTGCTGCAATATCTCCTCAACATTGGATGCATCAACAGCAACTCCGGCAGCCTTGTACTCAGCCATAAATTCATCTACCCAGTCTGCATGCTTTTCAAGAGTCTCATCACTTCGAATATCAGCACCACCAACAATAGCATCCGCTAAGCTTTCCATCTCGCCTTTCAGTCTTGATGGCAATACAGCAAGTCCCATAACTTCAATCAAGCCAATATTCTCTTTCTTGATATGATGCAACTTGTCGTGCGGATGATAAACGCCAAGTGGATGTTCCTCTGTCGTGATGTTATTTCGAAGAGCCAGATCCAATTCAAACATATCTCCCCGCTTTCTGGCGATTGGCGTGATGGTGTTGTGTGGCTCTCCATCCGTCTCGGCAAAAATGAATGCGTCTTCGTCTGTATAGCCCCTCCACACCTGTAAGATATGATCCGCCAGCTCGATAATTCTCTTCTCATCCACACATGAAAGTCTGATGACAGAAAGTGGCCATTTTACAATTCCGGCCTTTACATCTTCAAAACCAGCTACGGTAAACTCCTCAATCACCGGAGCCTTTTCCATGGCAAATGTATAATGACCTCCCTGGAAATGGTCGTGACTCAGAATAGATCCACCTACGATTGGGAGATCTGCATTGGAACCCAAAAAGTAATGTGGGAACGTCTTTACAAAATCAAACAACTTGACAAAAGTTGCCTTCTCAATCTTCATCGGTGTATGTTCGCCATTAAATACGATACAATGCTCGTTGTAGTATACATATGGCGAGTACTGGAATCCCCACTTTGTCCCGTTCATAGTAAGTGGAATAATACGATGATTCTCTCTTGCCGGGTGATTTGTTCTACCGGCATATCCCTCGTTCTCTACACAGAGCAAGCACTTAGGATAAGATGACTGCTTTGCATTCTTCGCTGCTGCAATCGCCTTGGGATCCTTCTCCGGCTTCGACAAATTGATTGTGATATCTAAGGTGCCATACTTGGTATCCACTGTCCACTTCTTATCCTTGCACACGCGATACCTTCTAATATAATCACTGTTCTGGCTCAGGTTGTAGAAATAATCGGTAGCAGCCTGAGGAGACTGCTCATAAGTCTTCGCAAACTTCTCCTGTACCTGTGCCGGTCTTGGCATCAAGCAATTCATAAGCTTTGTGTCAAACAAATCGCGATATACGATGCTGTCCTCAATAATTCCTCTTGCAACAGCTTCATCTAATAAATCTGCCAGTACATCCTCTAAAACAATCTGAGACAAATCGCAATCCGGATCTAAATATTCATCCTCTTTCATCACCTCTAACAAAAGATTTGTGGTGTAGATTCTCTCACACTCCGGTGTCAATCCGGTGTCAATTCCATACTGAACTAATTTCTTAATACTTTCCTGTAACATCGCTCTCCTCCTCAATTTGTATTTCCTTATCCACCCTAGTATAGCACGCTTATTTTTAAAATGCTAGGTCGAGCCATTAGGGGCGGGTACCAATGGCTCGATTCATTAATACCCAAAGTATTGGTCTATTCCGTTGGCAATTCCCTGTACCATATTGTACTGAAATCCCCTATCCTGCATGTTGCAGTCGTCATTTGGGTTTGTCATATATCCCATTTCCAAAATCGTTACCGGCATGGTACACCAGTTGATTCCTGTCATAGTATCGTTGGCCTGCACCCCTTGGTTATTCATCCCTGTGGCTGAGCAATATGCATTTAACACACACCCACTAAGGGTTTGACTGGCATTCGCCAAATGGGCCACATACGGATTACCTGCGGATGGTGATAGCGCCAAAGCACCGCTCAGTCCGGTATTCTCCGCACCATTAGCGTGAAGGCGCACGGTAATTTCCGCCCCTACAGAAGTGGCGTATTCCGCCCTCTCCTTGTTACTGATATTCACATCATGGGATGTTCTGGTCATGTATACTGTGTAACCTCTTGCCTGCAGTTCCTGTTGAAGCTGCAACCCAATAGCCAGATTCAGCTGATATTCAGGAACTCCTGTGGTTCTACCGGAAGTTCCCCCGGTGACGCGAGCCTTCATAGTGGCAGATCCCGGTCCGTTTGGCTCCGGTGTGCTATCGCCGCTGCTCTGGTGTCCCGGGTCAATGCAAATGACATGTCCACCTGTGGGTCCCGCCGGGCGCTGCACCTGAGACGTCAGCTTATCCTCCGGTTTCTCCGTTGTGATATATTCCTTACTCACAAAGCCTTCTTGTTTCTCATATGTGACCTCTACCCACTCTCCGGTTTCCCGAGACGCAGTAAGCTCTGTATTCCTCGGAATAACATCCAGCACTTCCGCATCACCGTTTGCCTTTGCCCGCAAGCGCACTTGATCTGTGGTCCAAACTGTCCAGGTTTCTATACTGTCGCCTGTGTCTGACATTTCCGTTTTCGTTTTTTTATTGGAATTCTTCTTGTTATCATTTTCACTAGATTGGTTTTGCGAACTATCAGGAGCAGATGTTGCCGCCTTCCACACTCCAATTCCAGCTATCAGCAAGCAAATCCCCCATAAAAAAAACGAAATGATCATGAGCACTCTTTTTCTTTCCATTTTGCGCTCTTCTTTTGTCATTTCTCTTTTATGATTCTTTGTTTTCATTTTCTACTCCGTCCTCCTGGTTTACTGCGTCAGCAAATACAATATGACTTAAATTCCTTGGCATTTTACACTCATCATATCAGATGAGAGATAAATTTACAAAAGCATCCGATGATTTATGCCATTAGCTGCTGCAATAGCAATTTTACAATTCCCATATCCAAAGGGCTCGCGTAAGATTCTTGGGGATTTTTGTGCCCTTAGGGACCAATATTATCCTATAGGGTAGATAGACAAACTAGATTGTGCCTAGAAATCATAGAATTCATCTGCCCCCGGCCCGTATCCACGGCTCCGGGGGGGCAGACACAACTCTTTAGAAATTTATAATTACGAAATAGAAATTATTTTGCCAACAACATCATAATCTTGTTGCTGCGATTTACAAAGGCTGTCATAGCCTCCGGTGACAATGGCTTGTTGGCAAGAACTGCCAAGTCATACAACTGCTGAGCAAAGAGTTTTACATTCTCTCCATCCGCATGCTCAAACATGAACTGCACCAACTCATTGTTGGCGTTGAGAACTAATGTCTCATCTCCACCAAACATGGATGGATCCATACCGTACATATTGTACATTCTCATCATTTCCTGCATACGGCGTCCCTCTTCAGAAACAGTAAGCATGGATGATACCTCTTTATTCTTAAACTTCTCAACCTTAACCGTTAAGTTGTCTTTTCCAACAGCCTTCTTGAAAAGCTCGCTCAAAGCTTCCTGGGCATCCTTCAACTCCTCCTCTGATACTTCCTCTACCAGGTTCTCTGTCAAATCGGCATCAATGCGAAGGAACTTGTAATCCTGATTCCGTGACTCCAAATGCGTAATGAAGGAATTATCAATGGAATGATCTAAGATAACAGCATTCATTCCCTGCTCACGGAAAAGGTTTACGTACTGGCTCTGCTGCTGCATATCCGTCACATAGAATACAGTCTTTCTCTTATCTTCCGGCTCGGTATCTTCCTTGGCCTCATCCACAACTTCAGCCTCTACGGTATTGCCTTCCTCATCCTTGGCTTCTTCCTTTTCTTCTGCCACAAGGAGTTCCGGCAAAGTTGTATACTTGCCATCCAAATCCTTGAACAAAATGTAATCATTCATCTTGTCACAGAATTTGTCATCCTTCAGGCAGCCAAACTTGATGAACGGGGAAATGTCATCCCAGTATTTCTCATAGCTTTCTTTATCCGTCTTGCACATACCGGAAAGCTTGTCGGCCACCTTCTTGGTGATATACTCAGAAATCTTTGTAACAAATCCGTCATTCTGCAATGCGGAACGGGATACGTTCAACGGCAAATCCGGGCAATCGATGACACCCTTTAAGAGCATCAAAAACTCCGGAATCACTTCCTTGATGTTATCTGCAATAAACACCTGATTATTGTAGAGCTTAATGGTTCCCTCAATAGAATCGTACTCTGTGTTAATCTTAGGGAAATACAAAATACCCTTCAGGTTGAATGGATAATCCATGTTCAAATGAATCCAGAACAATGGCTCCTTGTAATCCATAAATACCTTGCGGTAGAAGGCGATATAGTCCTCATCACTGCACTCGTTTGGATGCTTTGTCCAAAGTGGTGTGGTATCGTTCAATGGAACCGGACGCTTTACAATCTTAAGTTTGTCCTTTGCAGGGGAAACTTCCACCATTTCCTTGGTTCCATCTTCCTTCTCCTGCTCCTCCATCTTTGCTTCCTCATGGATTTCCTCTACAACAGTGTCTGTATCAAGCTTATCCTCTACATCGATGGTCTCATACTCAGTCTCAGCATTTGCCTTTGTAAGGTAAATCTCTGTTGGCATGAAAGAACAATACTTCTGAATGACTTCTTTTGCACGATACTCGTTGGCAAACTCAAGACAATCCTCATTTAAGAATAAGGTAATCTTGGTACCAACCGTGTCCTTGTCACCATCTTTCATATCAAACTCTGTGCCACCGTCGCACTCCCAGTGTACCGGTTTTGCGCCTTCCTTGTAGGAAAGTGTATCGATATGCACTTCGTCAGCAACCATAAAAGCAGAGTAGAAGCCCAGACCAAAGTGTCCAATAATCTGTTCCTCACTTGCCTTGTCCTTATACTTCTCCAAGAAGTCTGTCGCACCGGAGAAAGCAATCTGATTGATGTATTCCTCAACCTCTTCCTCTGTCATACCAAGACCATTATCGATAAATGTCAGGGTCTTCTCCTCAGGATTTACAATCACTTCCATCTTAGGCTTGTAGTCTTCCGGCAAGGTGTACTCTCCCATCAAATCCAGCTTTTTCAGCTTGGTGATGGCATCGCAACCATTGGAGATTAACTCTCTATAAAAAATGTCATGATCAGAATACAACCATTTCTTGATCACTGGAAAAATGTTTTCACTTGTAATTGATAAACTGCCATGCTTATTACTCATTTCAAACACTCCTTTTGTATTAAAATTTTGCATAAATGTATCTTAATACCGGCAATGTTAAAAGTCAATAGAAAATTAGCACTCTTTTAAAAAGAGTGCTAACAATACATGGGTGACGATCCCTATTGGCTCAAGTAATCCTTGATCTGATGATAAATGATGTCCATCAAATGTGTTCTTGCCTCCACGCTGGCCCAGGCAATATGTGGTGTAATAAGCAGGCGACTGCTGTCCTTAAGATCCCTTAAAGGATTCTGTTCTGACATGGGTTCAACATCTAACACATCCAGTCCGGCTCCACCAATGAGGTTTGTATCTAGCGCATATCGCAAATCCTCTTCCACCACAATTGGGCCTCGGCCCACGTTGATCAGAATTGCCGATGATTTCATCTTGGCAAACGCTTCTTTGTCCATCAGATGATATGTGTTATCATCCAGTGGTGCGTGGATGGATATAATATCTGACGTGCGAAGCAGTGTGTCAAAATCCACCTCTTGATATTTTGAATTATGATTCTTTCCCGATGTGGAATAATACTGTACATCACATCCAAAGCATTTTGCCATCTCTGCCACGCGCTTACCGATGGCGCCCAGTCCAATGATTCCCCATGTTTTCCCATGGATTTCATGAAACACACTGTCAAAATGGGTAAACATCTTATCGTTTACATAGCGTTCCTGCTTCACATAGGAATCATAGTATGACAGGTTTTCATATAAGTAGAACAGCATGGCAAAGGTGTGCTGTGCCACCGACTCTGTGGAATACCCTGCCACATTTCTCCAGGCAATGCCCTGTTGTTCCAGATACTCCTTATCCAAGTTATTGGTTCCCGTTGCAGTGACACAAACAAGTTTTAATGCTTTCGCGCCACCAATGGTGGCTTCATTAATAGGAACCTTATTTAAAATAATGACATCTGCATCCTTTACGCGCTCCGGCACTTCCTCCGGAGTGGAAAACGGGTACATAACCACTTCGCCAAAATCCTCAAAGGGTGTCAAATCTAAATCTTCTCCGATGGTTTTTCTGTCCAAAAATACCAGCTTCATCATCGCAATCCTTCCATATAAGCATCCACAATCTTGTAAAAATCATTGTGTTTTTGTTCCATCATACCTACCTTTTCCCCGAAAGACATAATTTGGTCGCATTCCTCTCCATAGGTCTTCCATTCCGGCAAATCACCGCCGTTAGGATTCCCCGTCGTTACATAGTTTACCAGATAGCTCTGCATAGTCTCTGACAAAGCCTCATCAGACTCATCATAGCATCCGGGATTTCGGAACAAGTTGCCGTACATATAGGGCATTTCTCCTGCATGCCAAGTGCCGATACCGCCATTTTCCTTAGTAAAATAATACAGATATGCCGGGCGTTCCTCAGCGGTCATAAGTTCTGACCATCTGTAGTGACTATAGCCAAACCCTATCAATCCCATAATCTCAACGTAGTTCTCCCACGCCTCTTCGTCTGTAGCAGCCGGATACATTTTTTCCAGTTCCTCTGCTCCTTCTCTTCCAACCAGCCACCGCAGCGTTCTTTCATAATTATCCAGTGTCACATCCTTAGAAAACATCAGAAAAACATACGCCTCATTGGCATTGTATCCACCAAGAATTGCCTCTTCGTTGTTCTCACCCTTTTCATAGGTCAAATACGGCTGTTCCGTGATGGCATAGCCATCCACAGTCATCTCATTGTTGCTATACCGGGTATCCACCAACTTTTCTGCCGGTATTTGTCGCAACTCTTCCACCGAATCACAATTAAATTCCTTCAGGATATCATTCCCGACCTTTTTGGCATCTTCCATGGTGCGGAAGGTGTGGTAGGGAACCACGGCTGTAATTCCGCTGGACTCCGCCACTGCCCGGCGAAACAGTCCCTTAGCAAGAGGAGAAACGCAAATGGCATTTACAGAAGATGCTCCGGCAGACTCTCCCGCAATGGTAATATTATCCTTATCACCACCAAAGCTGTTGATATTGTCGTTCACCCACTGCAACGCCGCAATCTGATCCAGCAGACCATAATTGCCTGTGGTGTTATTCTCTGATTCTGCTGCCAATTCATCATTGGCCAAATAACCGAATACACCCAGACGATAGGTAATAGTCACCACGATGATGCCTTTTTTCGCAAGGGTTTCACCATTGTAGTCCCTATAATAACTCTGCCCCGAATTCAGAGAACCCCCATGTATGTAGAAAAGAACGGGCAGTTTTTCTCCCGCTTTCACATTGGCCGGGGTCCAAATATTTAAATATAACGAGTCCTCAGAACGAGCCTCTTTGTAATTATCCTTTGTTGTGACATTAATGTTGTGATATCCCACGATTTGAGACCCGGCGGAATATATGGGATTGCTCTCCTTTTGCATGGACATTGGGGCAAAGGTATCACAGGCCCGAACTCCTTCCCAATTTTCCGGCGCCTGGGGCTCTTTCCAGCGCAATTGGCCCACCGGCGGCTTAGCGTAAGGAATGCCTGCATAAACTTCCACCTGTTCATCCTGAGAATACACTCCGGTCAAATCCCCCTGTTGCACATGGCGAACATCCGTCACCTTAGGATCCTTGCCCTCCACAGCAGGAAGTTGTTTATACGGAGCTTTGCTCACTGCCGCTGTTCCCATCAAAAGGGCAAACATCACCACCCAGCTCAAAAATTTCACATACCATTTCTTGTATGTCAGCCACTTCTTTCGTATCGCAAAAAACAACACAAAAAAAGCTACTGCCAGTCCCCAACCCAGAAGTGTGTGTTTGTAAATTTCCAAATATAGAGCAAAGACAATGGCCAGTAAAACAAAGCCAATATAAAAACCAATGTTTCCCTTTTTCTTTTTCATAACTCCCCCATCCAAAGTTGTACAACCACAACCAAATTATACAAAACAACCTGCCTTTCCAGGGAGATTGCAGATACCATCTACAGATAAGTTATACAAAATAAAACATTCATAAGCGGGGTACTTTGGGTGCCGTCGGTACTTAGGTGGTGCTTTGCAGCACCTTATGTACCGCCATGAGCAGCCCAGTAGCGAAAGCGTGCCCAGCGAATGAATTTTTCATTTTGTATAACTAAATTGTTCCTATAGCTAAGCAATCTCCCATACACGCTTTACCAGATTCCCATAATGTGCTGCATCACAAGGCTTACTGCAGTAAGACCGATCCAACAGCATGCACCAAGCAAGATTGGCTTGCCACCTGATTTGATTAATTTCACAACGTTACTGTTTAAACCAATGGCCGCCATAGCCATAATGATAAAGAATTTGCTCAGTTCCTTCAACGGAGCAAACACCTGTGCAGACACACCGTTGCCAATCGCAATGGTTGTGATAACTGATGCTGCAATAAAGAACAAAATGAACATAGGAAATGCTCTCTTTAAGCTGAATCCATTAGCATGGCTTCCATCTTTCTTAGCAGCTCTGGCCCGAAGAAACGCCAACACCAAGGTGATGGGAATAATAGCCAACGTACGTGTTAGTTTCACTGTAACCGCCTTGTCCAATGTCTGGTTACCCAGGCCAAACATACTGTCCCAGGTAGATGCGGCCGCCGTCACAGAAGAGGTATCATTCACAGCTGTTCCTGCGAAAATCCCAAAAGCCTCACCGCTTGTAGTATCAAACCCAATGGCTTTTCCAAACATCGGGAACAAAATCGCCGCCAACACATTAAAGAAAAAGATAACGGAAATGGCCTGTGCCACCTCATCATCATCTGCATCAATTACCGGCGCTGTAGCAGCCACGGCAGATCCTCCGCAAATGGAAGAACCTACACCAATCAAAATGGATGTATTACGGTCAATATGCATCACCTTGTGAAGTGCCCATGCAATCATCAGCGATGTAAAAATCGTACAAAGAATAATTGGCAAAGACTGCTTTCCTGTCTGCAAAACGATATGCAAATCCATACCAAATCCCAGCAACACCACTGCTGCCTGAAGAATCATTTTGGATGTGAAGCGAATGCCATCAGCGGCGCCCTTCTTGTCATTCCAAAACATGGTAATGATCATGCCTGCAATAATGGCAATCACAGGTCCACCGATAATGGGAAACATTTTACCCAAATACCAAGAAGGCACAGCGATAGCTAGGCATACAACAATTCCTAATATATTCTTTTTCATCCATTCCATAGATAAAGCCTCCTATTATTTTTCCGTGAGACATTTTATCATATTTGTTGTGATAAATCTATCACGTCTAAATGGTTGGATGCTTTTCCCATTTTCATTTACCATACACAGTACAATCTCACACAAAAGGTGCTTCCCTGGCCCAAGGTGCTTTTCACATCAATCTCTCCTTGCATTATGTCAACCACCTTCTTCACCAAAGCCAGTCCCAAACCATTCCCCTGACCGGCATGGGATGTGTCCCCTTGATAAAACTTTTCAAAGATATGTTCTCTTGTCTGCACGTCAAAACCGCATCCGGTGTCCTTGATTTCCACAACCAAGTCATCCCCTTCTGCTTTCATCGTCACCGAGACCTGCCCTCCCTGTTCTGTGTATTTGAAAGCATTTGACAATAAATTGTTCCACACCAGCGAAAGTAATTCTCTATCCGCTTTTATCTTCACCTCTTCAGCGATATCTGTTTTTATATCAATTTTTTTTGTTTCCCAAATATCCTCAAATTGTAACAAGCACTCGCATAATTGTTCCCCCAAATCATAGACTTCTGCTGTCGGGAAAATTTGCTGATTCTCTAATTTATTTAGCCTCAGAACATTTGTAATCAAGTCCGCCAAACGCCTAGAGCTATCTGCTATCGTCTTGGCGTATTTCATTCGCTTTTCTTCCGATAATTGCGGTTCCTGAAGCAACATCCCGTAATTCTGTATCACAGACAGGGGCGTTTTCAGTTCATGGGATACATTTGCAATGAAATCCGTTCTCAATGTTTCCACACTGTTCAATTCAATTGCTAACGCATTAATATCCTCTGCCATCTCATCAAAATGGTCAAATTTATTTCTACATAACTCAGTATCAATTCTCGCTGAAAAATCGCCTTTTCTCAGTTGACTTAAAACCTCCGTTATTTCATTCACCGGTCGTTCCACCATAAGTTTTCTTCTAAAATAATCGATCATCGTACACAAAAAACTCAGCACCAGAACGTTGGCAAATGTGATTTTGGCTGCATTCCCCATATTCTCACTGTTAAATGTTACATCCAAAGATTGGGACAAAGCAGTGACAAACAAAAACATACAACACGATATCAAAAATGCAACCATAAGGAAAAAAACAAAGTAATTAAAGGCAACTGCGGTCATTTTTTTCTTTATTTTCTTTTCAATCATTTTAACACCGCCTTATATCCCAAGCCATGAACCGTAACAATTTCAAAAGATTCACACTTGCATAATTTACTTCTTAATTTAGTCATATACACATCCACTGTTCTAGGACTGGATTCTGTCTCTGCCTCCCAAAATTCATCCATAAGCTGCGACCTTGTAAAAGTCTTCTTTGGATATGACAACAATTTGTACAACAGTTTAAACTCTCTATTGGTCAAGGATATTTCTTCCTCATTCAAGTATGCCGTGTGTTCATCCACATCCATTCTGAAATCGCCTATTTCAATCCTTCTTGCTGTAGCAATTCTAGCTCTTCTCAATAATGCACCGATTCGCAGCAATAATTCATCAAAATCTATAGGCTTAACCATATATTCATCTATTCCAATTCCATATCCTCTCTGCTTGGATGCCAGATCATCACGAGCTGTCATAAACATAAATGGTATGTTCTCATTCTGCTGACGAATGGTTTGTGCCAGTTCAAAACCATCGCTCCCCGGCATCATAATATCAGAAATAATCAAATCGAATGTACCATTGTACAATGCCTCATATGCATCTTCTACATTGGTGCACCCTTTTGTTTCATATCCGCTATATGCCAAAAAAGAACATAGAGAGTTATTGAGTTCTATGTCATCTTCCACTACAAGTAACTTAAACATGGGCGTTTCCTCCACAACAATTTCCATAATTATAGCATGAAATTGGTTATGTTTGATATCAATTACATTAAACTTTCTACCTGATTTTCCCATTCGCTTTCAGCCATGCCACTTCATCCCGGATGGTTTCCTCGTAAGGACGAGTGGTGTATCCCAATTCACTCTTTGCCTTGGTAGAATCAAAGGAATTATTTCTGGCCAGGTTATAGATTGAAAATGTTGTCATAAGTGGTTCCTTTCCGGTTTTACGAGCCTGTTTTTCCAGCACAGAGGCAATAAGATTTGCCACTTTAATGGGTAAAAATTTCTTGATGGGTCGACATCCTGATTCAGCCACTACCATTTCCATAAAGTCCTTAAATGAGACCTCCTCGTTACCCAGAATATAGCATTCGCCCTTTCTTCCTTTATCGGCCGCCGCAATGGTACCTGCTGCCAAGTCGCGAACATCGCATAAATTAAATGAGCCATCAATTCCCATAGGCATTTCGCCATTGATAATGTCAATCACTGTTCTTGTGGTTTCCCCTATGGCAAAATCCTCCGGGCCTAGAATACCGCTTGGATGCACCACACATGCATTTAACCCTTCCAGTTTAACCGCATCCAAAACCGTCTGGGTTGCCAGTGCCTTTGAGCGGCTATAACACCCAAGTACCTGATCCTCATCAAAATATATAACTTCTTTAATTTTGGTTCCTTTTCTCACTTCCGGTATGGCACCGGTACTGCTGCAGTACACCAATTTCTTACATTCTTCGTGTTTGATACACATTCTCACAATATTTTTTGTTCCCCCAACATTAACATTCATAACAAGTGGGTTATACTCCGGATTCACTGTCACAATACTGGCAATATGTAGAACAATGGTCTCCGTCCCTTCCGGCACAGTAAAAAAACGTTTTACGTCCTCCATATTACATATGTCGCCCATACACAATTCCACCTCATACGGGAGGTATTTTATTGAAGGATCATTCGGAAGCACAAAGGCTCTCACATGGTCTCCCCGTTCCACTAATTGTCTGCAGATCGTATTCCCTAGAAATCCTGCTGCGCCGGTCACTAAATATAATGTGTTACTCATCATCATAATCTCCTTTTCTATCTGAGTTTCTATCACTCATTTTTCTGAACACAGGATAACATGATGATATTTCTGTAATGTTTTTAAAATGTTTTCGAAATGTTAATTTTATATTTTTATCTTTCACATTTAAGTCTAACATCGGTGTAATAAAAATGGCGGGAGAATCTCCCGCCTCTCATTGATTTTGTCTCGTATGTATGTGTATTACTTGGTCTTTTTTTGAATATATATCTGAGTAATCATGTCACCGTTGATGAGTCTGATGTGGGCCTTTTCTTCCACCTTAATCCAGTTCTCTTCCACCGACAATACAGTAGCTCGAAAACCGCTTAGTTCACCCTCCACGCAGATAGTAACTTCTTTTCCAATGCATTCATTTAACATTTCTGTTGGCATTTTTTTCTTCATTCCTTTCTTTTTTAATCGCTTATTTTTTCTGATAATTCTGTGCCTTCTTTTTTGCTGTGACCATAGCATAAAAAATACCATAATCAACACGAACCACACATACCAATATGATGAAATTGGAATCACCCCTTTCGTATGGATTAATAGCATTTATCTTCCAAGAATAAATCGTAATCTCGTATTTGAGATTATCATATTTAAAACCGTTATGACGGCAATAATGAGCAATACATATACCATCTTGTATACAATAAGTTCCGGCAACGGTGTAGCCCCACTGATTGACCACCCCAGTCTCTGCAGTAGTTTCGATATCAGAGGCATCATAATGGTCTGATGCCACGCAAAGTATAACATAGAGTTGGCTCCAATATACCTGATAGGTCGAAATGTAAACCATTTACAAAAAATGATAACGCCAAAACATCCCGCAATGGCCGATCCATACACCAGCGGAAGCATTCCATAGGATGAATAAAACATTTCCAAATTCTGATAACCAAGCTTCAAGTTCAAAACTGCCAAACCTAAGTTCAAAATCACCATAATTGCAAACAATGGTATGGAATAACTCTTTTTATCCAAAATTTTATCGATGTTCTGCCCCCTTTGTTTGTACGCATATCCTATATAGAAAAATGTAATTGCCATCCACGATGCATCAAAATTCCAAGGAAGGCTGCCACCGCCGTTTAAATAGTACACATAGCCCAAAACAGTGATGATCAGGCACACCAGCCCCAGCCATCTCAAATCTTTTATGTATCTTGCCAAAAAATAGAATACAATTTGCACGCAAAACAAGCAAGCCAAAAACCACAAAGTGGACATTCTCCTTTGTTTCACGAACTCCATACTTAAGTACAGAAAATTTTCCACGCCCCCATACCCCATGGAATCATACTGCCACCACTCATATAAAATCATGGGTATGCCCAGCAAAAAATATGGCACCAGCATGGTTCTGCACTTTTTTAGCAGAAAATCTTTAACGTTTTCTTTATGGGAAAATGTATATCCCGATAGCATAAAAAATAGTGGAAGGTGAAAGGTATACATCCACAATCCCAACACACCCACATCGCAATGGGCCATAATGACGAAGAGCATACCATATCCCTTGGCCATATCAATCCAGTCTATTCTTTTTTTGATGGTAACACTTGTTTCTCCCATAATCCTTCCCCGCACATTTATCGTTCTTTCATATGTTGCCAGTTTTTATAAGAAAAACAGTCGATAACCACATTGTAGTTACCAACTGTTGTTCTTGTCAAGTGAGCCATTGGGGACAGACCTGGGTGCCATCAGGGACACTTCTGGGTGCCATTAGGGACTGTCCCTAATGGCACCCCTAATGGCTCACTATTGGAATAGCGGTAAAAGAATGGTACAATGAGCTCAATACATTTCACGATAGAAAAGGAGCTGATTATAAATGACAATTTTAAATCAACTTAACAGTGGGCCAATGTATCTGATATGTGGCACCATTGTTGCTTTTGTGGCAGTCATCTGCGTGATTTTCCTGATACGAGCATATAAAGCAGGAAAAGCCATCGGTATGGACACCACGAAAATGAAGCGTACCATAATATCCAGTGCAACGTTTTCTCTTTTGCCAAGTGTGGGCATCTTGCTAGGCGTCATTGCACTGTCGGGCAGTTTAGGCACACCACTTCCATGGTTGAGACTTTCCGTGATTGGAGCTCTTCACTACGAGACACAAATTGCGCAAGCCGCAGCAGAACAAACCGGCATGACAACTTTATCAGCATCGGAGATGACTGCATCATCCTTTGCCACCATTGCTCTATTAATGAGCATATGCATTATGTGGGGAATGGTACTATCTGTATTTCTCAACAAGAAGTATACGAACAAATTATCAAAGTCCGGCAATTCCTCTTCCGCAGGTTTTGGTGACACTGCCATGACTGCTATGTTTATTGGTTTGGTAAGTACATACATCGGGCGTTACTTTGGCGGTTTTATCTCTGAAAATGGACTTTTTACCTTTAACGGAGATGTTACCCCAATCATTGTCATTGTAGTTTCAGCTGCAGCCATGGCCATTTTCATCCGGCTCTCCCAAAAGAAGAGTCTTGCCTGGGTGGACAGTTTTTCCATTGCCGGAAGTATGATTGCGGGAATGGCCGCAGCTGCAATTTTTGGATTGTTATAGAAAGGAGTGTGTAAAATGGAACAGAATAAGAATACAGAATGGACAAATTACAACAAGCACACTCATATCATCGGTCGCGTTGTCAGTGTGATTATGCTGATTATGCTCATTGGTGCACCTTTTCTTATGGGACACTACCTTGGGGCATATCCTGATTTAAGGGCCACAATGAACGGGTTTTTTGCAGTGGGCATTGTATGGGTTGTCAGCAGTGTTGCTGAATTTTTAATCTACACACCTATGCTTGGTTCCGGTGGTGGATATTTGGCCTTCATCACCGGTAACCTGATTAATATGAAGATTCCCTGTGCAGTAAATGCCAGAGATATGGTGGACGCCAAAACCGGCACTCCGGAAAATGAAATTATTTCCACCATCTCCATTGCCACCTCCTCTCTTGTGACCATACTGGTGTTGGCATTAGGTGTACTTCTCATGGTGCCATTACAGCCAATCCTTCAGAACCCTGCTTTGCAGCCTGCTTTTGACAATGTAGTTCCTGCCCTCTTTGGTGCCATGGCCTACAAGTATTATCGCAAGAATATGCACATTGCCATTTTCCCACTCATCATTATGAGTGCGCTGTTCATCTTTGTGCCGGCACTTATGGGCTCCACCAGCTTTATGATTATTCCATCCGGTGCCATCGCCATCGGTGTTGCCTATGTATTTCATAAGAAAAAAATAGCTGCAGATAAAGGAGGCAACCAATGAAAGTATTATTGATTTTTCCGGCAGTATTGGTAATTTTGATTGTTCTGCTTTTGATTGCAGTCCTTCATACACTGCTTCTTCCTTCCAAAACATCTACATATGTTGCCCATGAGGATGAGGCGGAATCTTTACGCCTGGCAGAGAAACTGTCAAAAATGGTACAATACGATACCACTTCCCACGACCACGTGGACGAAGCCGAGAAATTTCGAGGTTTTCACAAGATATTGGAAGAACTGTTTCCCCTGGTTCACGCCAATTTGGAAAAAACAGAAATTGACGGCAACCTGCTCTTTCACTGGAAAGGAACGTCAGATCAAAAGCCGATTCTTCTAATGAGCCATCAGGATGTGGTTGTAGCAGAGGGCGAATGGATTCATGAACCATTTTCCGGAGATATTGCAGATGGAAAAGTCTGGGGACGTGGAACCTCAGATACCAAATGTTCCGTTATGGGATTTTTCGAGGCTGTAGAACAACTTTTAGCAGAGGGATTTGTTCCGGAGACCGATGTATATTTGGCTTCCTCCTGCACCGAGGAGTGGGCCGGTGACGGCGCACCAAAGATTGTGGCCGAATTACAACGACGAGGCGTGGAACTATTCCTTGTATGCGACGAGGGAGGCGGAATTATCACGAATCCCATCGGAGGTATCAACGGCAATTTTGCCATGGTAGGTGTCTTTGAGAAGGGCAAGGCAGATGTGAAATTTACCGCCAGAAGTACCGGCGGACATGCCAGTGCCCCTGCAGCCAACACTCCTATTGCTAGGCTCTCTGCTTTCGTACAGGAGATGGAACATCACTCTCCTTTCCGCAAGGAGATTTCCAAAGAAGTAGCTGCCATGTTTCGCACCTTAGCACCTTACGGTAACTTCGGTTTGAAACTGGTGTTTAGCAACTTATGGCTCTTTGGACCACTTCTTAAGATTGTCCTTCCCAAAATTAGCGCTCAGGCTGGTGCCATGCTAAAAACCACCATCGGCTTTACCATGCAGTCAGGCTCCAACGCCTATAATGTGCTTCCACAGGAGGCAACCCTTGGTGCAAATCTTCGCTTCATCCCTCATCAGGGAGAAAAGGAAAGCTTAGAGCTTTTGGAGCAGGTGGCAACAAAACACGGTTTGGAAATGGAAGTATTTCATTCCAACGATTACACCGAGCCCGTTGATATCCATGGTGAAGGTTTCAAGCTGGTGGAAGAAACCATCGCCAAGACCTTCCCGGGACTGCCTTCCAGTCCCTATGTGATGACCGGAGCAACCGATGCACAGTTTTACCAGCCAATCTGTAAAAACTGTGTGCGATTTGCACCTGTCATTTATGGTCCGGAGCAGATGAAGGGTATGCACGGCATTAACGAGAATATCGAGTACAACTGCTTACCGGGTGCTGTGAGATTTTACAAGAATTTAATTCAGGCAAAGAAATGATAAAAAGGGAAGAGATCTATGCGTCCTCTTCCCTTTTTCTGTTTCCTTCACTTTCACAAAAAAACATTGGATTTATCTCTCCGGTTGTTCATCAAATCTTCTGTTTCCAAAATAGTACTCTCTATCCCGTTCATTAATCTCCCGATACACCTTACACGGAGCCCCGAAGGCAACCACATTTGCAGGAATATCCTTGGTCACTACAGAGCCTGCACCAATGACAGAATTCTCCCCAATGGTAACACCCGGAAGAATGGTTACATTGCCCCCAATCCACACATTGTCACCAATGGTAATGGGGAAAGAATACATACCATCCTGACGATGTGCCGGGTCAATGGGATGACCGGTAGTGCTCATGGTAACATTTGGTCCAATCAGCACATTTTTTCCAATGGTTATCTTCCAATCGTCAATCAACACAAGATTCATATTGGCATAGGTACCGGAACCAATGGATACATACTTGCCAACGGTAACTGTCAGCGGAGAATTCATCCATACATTCTCTCCCACTTCACCGAAAATCTCATGAAGCATAGCCTCTCGCTCTTTCATAGCCTCCGTGGGCAATTCGTTCCACTTTTTTACCAAAGCCTTGCATTTTGCCTGCAAAGCAAGGTTTTCTTCGTCATCTTTCCATACATACCCCTGTTTCATTCTTTCCTGTTCTGTCATTTGATTTCCCCTCCTAACGACTATGAAATAGTATTCTTCTACTGAAAGTTGATCTGTCAATATATCCTAAGGTGTGTTGGAAAGTAATTCATCCAACTGATCAATTCTAGACCAATAATCAATGGTGGGTTTGCCCGGCACAATCAAATGTCCTCCCAAGGTAGCCAAAATCCTTCCTTTCCCATCAAAGAGAGGCGTCCCTGACATACCGGATCGAACACCATGGTCCGTGGATAAGTATATATCATTGTCGCCCGCCTCCTTCAAGCAATCACTGCCGGGAGACAAACAATGCAAACGACAAATCTTGTCATCTAATCTAACGTCATTGATTCCAAACAAATGATACAGCTGTCTGGCAACAACCTCTTGATTTTCATAGGCCTCATCCAGGGCATGCTCATCCACATATACTTCCTTTAATTTTAACAATGTTTCCATAGGAATTGTCTCTGTGGGTATCGCAAGCATAGCAATTGGATCATCTCCATGGGCAAAAGATGATGTTGGTGTTGCGCTAACCACTGTTCCATCCCAAAATACGATTTTGGAAGCCACATGATTATGCTGTTTGCCCACATGTCCTATGCTGATAAAATATGTCTGTTCCGGTGTGATTTTATAAATTCCCATAGAGCCAAGGAGATCCTGTGTGTAAACGTTTGCAAGTGTTGGTTTGGTGATTTCCAACACCTTATCAATATTCTCCTCGTCCAAAGGCTTATATGTAAAGTATCCATATTCTATCAATGTCTGCAGTTCTTCGTCAGACAAATCCACATTATAATTGGTCTGTTCTCCAACATAAATATGTATCTGTTGTTTCGCCGTTACGCCTTTGCTGTTAGTAACCGTGTACGTAACTTCGTAATCCCCCGCTGTATTGCAATCATAACCGCCAGACTCCACCTTTACGTCTTCTGTGAGAATTCCATCCTTTCTGTCATAGGCGAAAACGTAGGTCATCAAGTCAAAGTCAGTTCCCACAGATATGTATCGGTCATCTAACAGATAGAATTCGGGGGCATTAGCAAAAGCGATGGTAAAATCCTGCTTTGCAATGTTATCCGATGCATCAGCAACACACAGGGAAAATTCATATGTGCCTTCTTTATCGAAGCAGAGTGTCTCCTGCTTCTTATCATCAACAACAAAATAGGTATGAATCTCCCGGGAATAGTCAAACACCTCTTCTATTAGGTCAGATGGCACATATTCCCTTTCGATTGCCATACACTTCATTTCTTGGATTTTTACTTCCGGAGCCGTGGTATCCTCAACACGAATCGTATATTCAAAGGTTTTCTTCGGTGTAATGCAAGTAACCTTGTAGTCGCCGATTTTGTTTGGATTGACCTTGCCGGTATCCAGTGTAACACTCTCCAGTGAATCAATGGGTCCTCGCAGATAATCCTCGATATCGTTACTGATGCTGCCACTTCCAAGTTCTATGGTTTGTTCGTGAAAGGCAGCGGTAATAACGAAATTGGCCCTAAACCACAGGCCACCACCTACTCCTAAAAAACATACCAGCAAACCAATGAGTCCAATTCTTAATTTCTTTTTCATTTGTTTTCCCCTATCGTTCTTGTTCCTATCGGCTCCCTAACAACTCTTAAGAACCATCGCAAGCATTTTCATAAGCTTATTGGTGTTGATTGGCTTGGCCAGATGTCCATCCATACCGGCCGCCAATGCATCCCTTTTATCTTCCTCAAATGCATTGGCTGTCATTGCAATAATCGGAATGTCTCTGCGTTTTGGTTCCTCCATGGCTCTGATCATCTGAGTTGCTTTGTATCCATTCATATTGGGCATTTGCACGTCCATAAGAATCAAATCATAGTAATTCGTTTCTGCCTTCTGCAGCATATCAACGCATATAATGCCGTCTTCTGCTCTTTCAACAATAAATCCTACATCCTGTAAAATTTCTGTGGCAATTTCTGCATTAAAATCATTATCCTCAGCCAGAAGAATGCGCTTCCCCTTGAAATCACTTTTATCAATCACATCCACATCTTCCGAATGGATATCTTCGATTCCGGCAATTCGGTGCGGAATCATGAATGTGATGGTTGTTCCTTTCCCCAGTTCGCTTTCTACAGAAATGGTCCCACCCATCAAATCAACCAGGCGTTTCACAATAGGCATACCCAGTCCTGTACCTTGAATTTTATTGTCGGCACCATGCTTCTCTCTTGAAAACTCATCAAATAATGCCGGGAGATATTCCTTCGACATACCAATTCCCGTATCAGAAACTATAGTTTCCATAAGAGCGTAGCCTTCTCTATCGCTTGGTATCTCCCGTCTTGCGAAATACACCCTACCGCCTTCCAAGGTGTATTTATATGCATTGGAAACCAGATTCAAGAAAATCTCCTTTAGCTTCACCTTATCCGCATAGATATATTTTGTCTGAACATCCAGTTCATGCACAAATTCAATATTCTTATCCCTCATCAGTTCTTCATAAACGTCACTTACCTCTTCCAGAATCTGACCGGTTCGAATGGGAGATTCATCCAAAACAATTTTATCACTCTCAATTTTGGACATCTCCAAAACGTTATTAATCAACGAAAGTAAAAAATCACAGGATGAACGAATTTTCCTTATATAATCCATACATTTTTCTTGCTCATCGCTATGTGCTTGTATTAATTCTGTGTAGCCTACAATGGCGTTCATCGGCGTGCGAATATCATGTGACATATTAAACAAAAATGCTGACTTTGCCTTATTTGCCACCTCTGCCTGCTCTAATGCTTCCTCCACCAAAGTCTGGTGTTGTTTTTCCAAGGAAATAATGTCATCGATACAACGTATACCAAAGACAATTCGATTAAAGTCTCTCCTTCCCAGATAACTGAATTTTACCTGGTAGTATACCTTGTTTCCCCCCTGATCAATACGATATCTACAAGCGTACTCGTCAATACGTTCTAACTTTTTCAGTACTTGACTGATTTGAACACTATGTAAGAGTTGTTCTCTGTCCTCTTCACAGACATATTTGTTAACATACCATTCCCATGTCTGCATATAAGGACGGGACGTCTGCCTTTCCTCTGGCAAAATGCCCCCGCCTGTTTTGATCACTGTAGATTTCATGTTACGCAATTCCACAATGAAAACATCTGCCGTTTCTCGGCTAAATGCCTCCACCAACTGAAGTTGCTTTTCAGCTCTCTGCTTTGCATTTGTAGCCTTGTACCTAGATAGATAGCCCTCCACTTTGGTGTAAAACAGGTGCATATTTAATACAAAACTAGTAACGGCAAATGCAAGTATGTTAGAAATATCCATTCTGGCAATGCCGGGATCCTTGAATCGAACCGCCAATATTACAAATAAGATGCAGGAAATCAACATCTCCCCCATAATAATGATGGGTCTTCCATTAAAAATCATTGGTAAAACAAAGATAAGAACCATAAAGGTGACAGATAAATGATTCGGGTCTCCCACCGTACCGTTCAACATCCCCATCAAATAAGCCACCGCAATAAACAGCTCACTTAAGAATGCCAACGAGCGTAGATTCTCTTTTCCCTTAAAGACATTTACAAGGGCAATAGCCAGAGTTACTGCGCTTACCGCCAAGTAAATGTATCGACTGCCCGCCAAATCCTCATTAAAAAATGAATAAATGGAAAAGGCAAGCATTGTTACAGACACTAATGATGAAAAGATGCACAAGATTAACCAGTTAGGTGATAAATATATCCCCTGAACCCTCTCATATTCCTCTTTACTCAATCCCGCATATAGCAGCATATCCTTCAGTTTTGTTGCGATCTTTTTCATGATGTATCTCCCCAAGTTCCCCACTAGAGATGGTATGCACCTTCTTAAACGTCTTACATATTATATCACAAATTTCTTTTCTATTCATACCGGTACTTTCTCTTAATTTTTTCAATTCTTCTCTTGCTTCCATAGTTCACCTCGTTATGCATTGCATAAATATAATATAGAACTCATTCAAGACAAAGGCCGTGTAAGGATATATCATGGGTATTCAAAGTTTTTTAGGGTCATACTTTTTTAGGGTACAGTTGTAGGGACAAACTTTAGGGTTTACTTTTAGGGTCTGGTTTTAGGGTCCACAACAACCAAAAGGTGCTGCTAGTCCATGTTGAGCTAACGGCACCTTTCCTTTTTATCTCTCTTTATCCTATAATGGATTTACCAACAATCTATCGCAGATAAGGAGGATATATGAATTGTATAACAGAACTTCTCAACTTAGAAGACTCCGATGTCTTCATTTCTGACATCTCTATCAATGGCACCAAGAAATACCTCACTTTGGAAACTCATCCTAGTGTCCACTTCTGTCCGTCTTGCGGATTCAAAATGCATTCTAGGGGAATAAAAACCCGAACTATTTCTCACCCCTTACTCCAAGACAACTATGAATTAATTCTTATTCTGAAACAGCGCCGGTGGCGTTGTTCAAATCCAGAATGCCGCTATGAGACCAATGAATCTTTTAAGTTTGTAAATAAGAGTCGTCGCAGCACTAATGCTACTGATATGCTTATAGTCCAGGCTTACAAGGATCTTGCCAGTTCAACTTCTGCCATCGCCAACAAGTTTCACACCTCTGATACTCATGCGCTGGAAATTTTTGATCGTTATGTAAAAATGGACCGCCTTCCTCTCAGCGACATCATCTCTGTGGACGAAGTTCACTTAGATATGGATGAACACTGTCGCTATGCTCTAGTCATTCAAGACTTTTACACCGATGATCCAATTGATTTATTACAAAGCAGACGCACAGTCACCACTGAACCTTATTTTGTGTCTGTACCCACTGAGGAGCGTTACTCCGTTAAGTATTTAATCTCTGACATGTATAATCCTTACCTTGCTTTTGTAGACAAGTACTTTCCTAATGCTGTCCCTGTCGTAGACTCTTTCCATGTGACACAATGGATTGTAAGAGCGATTGATAATTACATCCGTCAGCTTATAAAAAAATATCGCCAGCGTGACCGCGAGCTTGCTGATATGCGTTCTTATGAATTACAACAACCTGTAAATCTCCCAATATCTAACGAAGTGTACCTACTGCAAAAATACCGCTGGTTAATCCTATCCAATCAAGCCAACATAAACTATCATACTGACCCTCGCATGGACAATCACTTCCACTGCCTGATGAACACATACGACTATGAAGATGCACTTT